>NZ_JACRSP010000001.1 GCF_014384765.1 Feifania hominis
GTGTAAGTGCAGTAATGTATTTAGCTGACCGGTACTAATAGGTCGAGGACTTGACCTTACTACGGTTTGATTTGTGAGTTCTGCCTCTTCTCTTTTCATTCAATTTTGAGGGTGTGAACCCTACAAACAGTTCATGCTTCGGTGTGAGCTCACAGCCGGTGTCAATGACGCTGAGGATCCACCCGTTCCCATACCGAACACGGTAGTTAAGCTCAGCAGTGCTGAAAATACTTGGTGGGAGACCGCCTGGGAAGATAGGTCGATGCCGGCACAGAGAGAACCATACAAACTGTATGGTTCTCTTTTTTTGTTCGCGGTTGACAAGGCACGCTCCGTTCGCTATGATAGTAACGTAGCGAAGACAGAGAGGAGAATGAAACTCATATGCGCAATTCCCGCTGAGTGTATGTCGATCCGCCGTATAGGGCCCGCAGGGGCTTTGTTTGCGTTGGATCAAGCGGGAGAGCAGCGAGTGTCATTCTTCTGGGGCAATCCGCGTCTGTGCAAATGCCGTGGGAGAAGAGGTGTTCTTTCCCGCGGCTATTTTTGCATTTGGAGGTGGATGAAAT
Organism: Feifania hominis; assembly: GCF_014384765.1. Classification (NCBI taxonomy): domain Bacteria; kingdom Bacillati; phylum Bacillota; class Clostridia; order Eubacteriales; family Feifaniaceae; genus Feifania; species Feifania hominis. The sequence continues at coordinate 570 of NZ_JACRSP010000001.1, forward strand.
GTCCATGATTGCCATACGCGATTTGAGCTTTGCCTACGGCGGCGGGCTCGATGCGATTTTCACCCATGTGGACTTACAGCTTGACACCGATTGGCGGCTCGGGCTGATCGGCCGAAACGGCAGAGGAAAGACGACTCTGCTGCGGCTTCTAATGGGAGAGCTGCCCCATGAGGGCAGCATACACGCAAATGTCGGTTTTACCTATTTTCCCTTTGCGGTCGCCGATCCACAGAGGGATACGCTCTGCGTGCTGCGCGAGAGTATCGCGCCGTTCGATGCGATGGAGCGCGAGATGGAGCAGTGTCTCGCAGCGCTTGGTGAGGAGACCACAGAGCGCTATTTTGAGCTGCTTGAACGTTATCAGTTCCATGACGGATACCAGATTGACGGACGCATTGAGGCCGAGCTCTCGCAGATGGGAATGTCCACCGAGCTTCTCGGGCGCCCGTTTTCCACCCTGTCAAACGGGGAGCAGACACGGGCACTGCTGTGTGCGCTCTTTTTGCGCCGCGATCGATTTGTGCTGCTCGATGAGCCGACCAATCACCTCGACGAGCGCGGCCGCGAGCTGACGGCGCAGTATCTCGGCCGGAAAAAGGGATTTATTGTAGTCTCGCATGACCGGAGTTTTCTCGATCAGGTGGTCGACCATATTTTGTCCATTGACAAGTGCGGCATTACACTTGAGCAGGGAAACTACTCCTCCTGGAGGGAAAATGAGCGCCGCCGTGAGCAGCAGGCTCACATGCAGCTTGAGCGGGCGAGAGCAGAGCGCGAGCGGCTGGAGCTTGCCGCGCGCCGCGCGGCGGACTGGGCGGGAAAGACCGAGCAGGGAAAGTTTGCAGCACGCAATGCCGGCCTGCGCCCGGACCGCGGCTTTGTCGGACACCGGGCGGCAAAACTCATGAAGCGGGCCAAATCCATTGAGAGCCGCCGGGAGGAGGCCGCCGCGCAGAAAGCGGAGCTCATCCGCCAGCTCGAGAGCGCAGAGCCCATTGTGTTAAAGCCACTGCCGCCGGAGCGGGAAAAACTTGTGACGGCGGCAGATCTGACCATCCGCTATGCGCAGCGAAGTCTCTTTGAAAAGCTCCGCTTCTCCATTGGGCGGGGAGACCGGGTGGCGCTGACAGGGCCCAATGGCTGCGGCAAGTCGAGTGTGATCAAGCTTGTGATGGGGGAGCCCGTGCCGCACGAGGGAACCCTCTGGCGTCAGCCGGGGCTCATCGTCTCCTATGTGCCGCAGGACACCTCGTTTCTGCGGGGCAGTCTGCGGGACTTCACCACTGCGCAGCCAGTGAACGAAGCAGTCTTTCGTTCCATTCTCAGAAAACTCGGCTTTTCAAGAGCTCAGTTTGATGAGCCGATGGAATCCTACAGCGCCGGGCAGAGAAAAAAGGTGCTGCTCGCAGCGTCTCTTGCGTCACAGGCGCATCTCTATATCTGGGATGAACCGCTCAACTACATTGACATCGTCTCACGCGAACAGATTGAGCAGTTACTTTTACAGTATCGGCCCAGCATGCTCTTTGTCGAGCACGACCGCGCTTTTGTAGACAACGTGGCGACAGAGATCATCCGCCTGGGACGGCAGGAGGGAGAAGACAGATGAACGAAACACTACAGCTCATCCACAACCGCAGAAGCATTCGCAAATTCAGACCCGACCCGATCGAGGAGGAGAAGCTCGACGCCGTGGTGCAGGCCGGCCGGTATGCCCCGAGCGGAGGCAATCACCAGAACAGCCACTTCATTGTCGTGACAAACAGGGAGATTCACCGGGAACTCATCGCCCTTGTCGAGCAGGAGTTTGCAAAGATGCAGGTCGATGAAAACGCCTACCGGAATCTGAAAGTCTCGGTGTCGCTCGCCAGAAAGGGCGGCTATGACTTCATGTTCTCGGCGCCGGTGCTCATTGTGGTGGCAAACCGGCGCGACTATGCAAATTGCATGGCGGACAGCGCCTGTGCTCTCGAAAACATGATGATTGCCGCGGCATCGCTGGGGCTCGGCGCCTGTTGGGTCAACCAACTGCACTGGCTGACCGACAACCCTGTCATCCGCCGCAAGCTGGAGGAGTGCTCGCTCGGCGGTGATGAGGTGGTCTGCGGCAGCCTCGCACTCGGCTACCCGGACTACGAGCGGATTACTGAGCGGGAGCTCACGCCGCGCGAACGCATTGGAAACCGTGTGGACTATGTGAAATGACTTTCGGCAGCAAGACGCCCACGGTGGCTGCCATGACGGACACGGTGAGGCGAACGGAGGGCCGCTTTTGAGGAGGAGTATGCAAAAAGTCATTGTAATTGGGTGCCCGGGTGCGGGTAAGAGCACATTTGCAAGACGGCTGCGAGATACCACCGCACTGCCGCTGCACTATCTCGATATGCTCTGGCACAGGCCGGACCGTACAACCGTTTCCGCAGACGAATTCGACAGGCAGCTTGCCGGGATCGTCCGCGGGGACAGGTGGATCGTCGACGGGAATTATCTGCGGACGCTTGAAATGCGCTTGAGAGCATGCGATACGGTTTTTCTGCTGGACATTCCACTGGAGGACTGTCTTTTGGGTGCGGCGTCCCGCATCGGGAAAAAACGGGAGGACATGCCCTGGGTCGAGACGGCGTTCGACGGGGAATTCCGGCAGTGGATCTTGGACTTTTGTGAGGATCAGCTGCCGCGAATTTATGAGCTTTTGGAGGAGTATCGAAAGGGAAGAGAGATCATCGTATTCAAGTCAAGAGAGCAGGCCGACGCCTATCTGGCGACGGCATTCCTGTAAGAGGACGGCAGCAACCGCTGCCGTCCTCTTCTGTTTTGCCGTTGCACGGATGCAATGGCCCTGACGGAGCGGTGAGAGCCGACCGTATCACAACAGGGAAGCACATTTCTGCACCGCGGCATTGTCATTATTGAACAGATAACAAAGAGAAAATTGTCTTTATTGTACAAAAGAATAGAAACACTTAAAAAAAGATTGTAATACATAATGAAAATTTGTAATATGGTGTTGTAAACAAATTTGCGGAAAGGGAACAAGGGAGGAGAGGCTTATGTTATTCTCTGGCATTGCGCGCATTCGACTGATGGAAGAAATGACCCCTCTGGAGCGGCTGAACAACGTATCGTCGAAACTGAACCACAGCGGCATCTGGATCAAGCGCGACGACATGATGAGCATCGGCCTGGGCGGCAATAAAATCCGAAGTCTGGAATTCTGGCTCGGTGAAGCGGTGCAACAGGGCGCAGATACCATTCTGGCGGCCGGTATGCCGCCCTCCAATCTGTGCAGATTGACAGCGGCGGCCTGCGCCAAGCTCGGTCTTCGGTGCGTGCTGTTTCACAACGCCGAGCCGCAGACGGAGTTTCAGGGAAACCCGCTTCTCAACCATCTGATGGGGACGGAGATTGTCTACTGCGGTAAAATCTCCGAGCCGGAGAGACTCGAGCGCATGAAAGAGTATGCCGGCGAACTGTCCGCACAGGGGAGAAAGGCCTACATCGTCGGCGATCCTGTGGTGGGCGCTCTGGGCTATGTCAATTCGGCGCTGGAGCTCGTCCACCAGGCGGAGAGAAAAAACATCGATCTTCGCCACATCTTTCTGTGTGCCTCGGCCGGCCCCACCGAGGCGGGTCTGCTCTATGGGCTGATGCTGTTCGGAAAATCCTTTCACGTTCATTTTGTCAGTGTGGAATATGACCGCGATACTTTCTTCGGGCTGCTTGAGGAGATGGTAGAGGGCGTGGCTCAAAAGCTCGGGGTTCGGCCGGCCGGTACGATTCAGCAGTGCTGTACATTTTATGACGACTATATGGGAGAGGGATACGCCGTTCCCACAGCGGGATGCATCGACGCGGCAAAATGGATGGCCCGGCAGGAGGCGATCTTCCTCGAGACAACCTATAACGCAAAGACCTATGAGGGCCTGTTTGACCTGGTGCGCAAGGGGGTGATCCCGAGCGACGAGGCCGTCTGTATTTACCATACGGGTGGTACCCCGGTGCTGTTCAGTCAGAACAGACAGTTCTATTGACGCAAGAAAAGGGAGGGTGTTATTCAATGAGTGAGACAGCAAAGAAACAGAGCTTCTGGAAACAGTATCGATTTCCACTGATTCTCATCATCTCAATCATCATCGGCTGCATTGTCGGTATCATTATGGGCAAGGACGCAGTGATTCTGAAACCGCTGGGAACCATCTTTATGAATCTGCTCTTTGTCGTCGTGGTTCCGCTGGTTCTGATCAGTGTGACGAGCGCTATCGCCAATTTCGGCGACATGAAAAAGCTCGGCCGGCTGATTGCGACCATGTTCATTGTCTTCATCATCACATCCATCATCGCTTCGGTGTTCATGCTGGTGGTGTGTGTCATTTTCCCGCCGGCGCAGGGAATGGATGTCCAGTTGGAGGCACCGGGGGAGATCAATGAGTTCAATACAGCCGACCAGGTGGTCGCGGCCCTGACTGTCGACGATTTTTCGAAACTGCTGTCAAAGGAAAATCTTCTGCCACTGATCATATTCTCCATTCTTCTCGGCGTTGCCATTAACATGGTGGGCGAAAAGGGAAAGAAAGTGGCCTCGGCGCTTGATACACTGACCGAAGTCATGATGAAGCTGGTGCAGGTGGTCATGTACACGGCGCCGGTCGGCCTGCTGGCTTTCTTTGCGGCGCTCATCGGCGACTTTGGACCAAATCTCTTTGGCTCATACTTCCGCTGTGTGCTGGTGTATCATGTGGCGCTGATTATCTACGGCGGCATATTCCTGACATTCTATGCCTATGTGGGTGCTGGAAAGCTCGGTGTGTCCCGCTTCTGGAAATACAGTGTGACGCCCATTCTGACGGCATTCGGCACCCAGAGCAGTGTGGCCTCTCTGCCGGCCAATCTGGAGGCGGCGGAGAAAATCGGCATTCCGAAGAGAGTGCGCGATGTCGTCCTTTTGATCGGTGCGAGCGCGCATACGGAGGCCGCGTGCCTGTCCGGTATTCTGAAAATTGCGTTTCTGTTCGGTATTCTCGGTCTGCCTTTCAACTCCATCGGAACGTTTGGCTCGGCGCTGCTCGTGGCAATCCTCAGCGGCGTGGTCATGTGCGGCATCCCCGGCGGCGGCCTGATCGGCGAAATGCTCATTGTGAGCCTGTATGGATTCCCGCTTGAGGTATTCCCGCTCATCGTCACCATCGGCTGGCTGATCGATCCGGCGGCGACCGTTCTTGCGGTTATCGGCGACACCACCTGCGCCATGATCATCGCGAGATTCACTGAGGGGAAGAACTGGCTGATCGACCATGTCAAGGGCCTTAAGAAGACCTCTTCGGAAGAAGTTGTGGAAAAAGCCGAGGGTTGATCTCTGGCAAAACAAAAAAAGCGGCGTCAGCCGCTTTTTTGTTTTCCTGCAATAATCCTCCGACACATGCCGGCTGCTGCTTAAAACTTTGCAAGCCGCTCGAAGCCGGCGCTGTACTCGATGCTGCCGTCGGGGAGGACCCAAATGGCATACGCATCGGGCAGCGATTCGATCAGAGCCCTGCCGCGCTCGAGGGAAAGGTTGAACAGCGCCGTACTCAGAGCGTCCGCCTGGCCGGAGTCGGCATAGACGACGCTCACCGAGAGATAGTACTCGCTTGGCATGAGCGTGTCGGGGTCGATGATGTGATGGTACTGCCGGCCGTCGACGGTGTAGTAGCGCTGGTAGACGCCGCTTGTCACAACGGAGGTGTCGATGGCTTCGACAGAGCAGAGAAGTCCCTCGCCGTCCGGGTCCTGAATGCCGACCGACCACGGCTCGTCTCCCTTGGCGCCTATGGCGCGCACATTGCCGCCCACACTTAACAAAAGAGAAGTGATGCCTGCAGCGGAGAGCTCGTCCGCCACCCGCTCCACCGCATAGCCTTTGGCAATGGCGCCGACGTCGAGCTTGAGCCCGGGGTCGGCAAAGTAGACAGTGAGCGCCTGTTCGTCGAGGATGAGATCGTTGAGATCCGTGTGCTGTGCCGCCTCGCGCAGCAGCTCCATCGGGGGCAGCTCGGCGCTCTCGGGATCGTTGATTCCGGCATCCCGGTAGTCGTGCCAGACGGAGAGCACGCTGCCCATGGCGATGTTGACCCGGCCGTCGGTCTCAGCGTACATCTCTTTGGCCTCGACCAGCAGATCCATGATGCGCTTGTCGACTTGAACCGGCGCGAGCGCTGCGGTATCGTTGACAACCTTGAGGTTGGTCAGCCCCTCATAGGTGTTGTAGATGTCGTAGAGCTCATGGTAGACCTGCAGCGCATCGCGTACAGCCGCAGCCTGAGCGGTAAAATCCTCTTCGGTGTCGGCGTAGCCGACGACGGTTGTCAGCGTGTCGAAGAGCGAGAGAAACTGGGCCTGATAGCGCTCGGGCTGCTCTGTATTGGGCGCACAGCCGCCAAGGGACAGGGACAGACAGACCGCGAGCATAAAAGCCGCCAATTTACGGTGCATAGCGTCACCTCAAATCAAAAATGGAAAGGCCAAGGGCCTTTCCATTTTAGCATAAATCTTGAAAGAAAGCACTTATTTTGCCGCCTTTTCGACGATCTGGACAAAGGGGCTGACGGCAACTGTAACCGAGGAGACCAGATCGGTGTCGGCAGCCTTGCCCTGCTCGTCGACGGCGATGCCGGCAACCTCAGACGCAGTCTTGCCTACGACATACTGCGAGAAAGCCGCAGCCTGCTCGTTCCACTCCTTGCCGATGGAGGAGGCCTTGTGCATACCGTAGTTCTGGCCGAGCTCATTTTTCGTCTTGACCGGCTCGGCGAGATCGGTCTTGATCGCGCCGGTGGCGTCGATCTTTACCTTGGCCTGAAGCGCGTCGATGACGCAGCTTGTGATTTTGCCGTCTCGGTCAAGCGTCACGGCGGCAATGGTGGAGTCAGACTGCGCGGTGCCCTCCTTGTCCGCCGTGGCGGAGGTTGAGGAGGAGGCGCTGGTGATCACGGCGAGTCTGAGTGTGTCAGAACCTTGAGCGCTCGAGCCGGAGGCATTGGCGACTGCCTTTTCAATGGCCTCGAGGAAGCCGCCGACGCTCAGCGTGACCGAGGAGTTGAGATCCGTGTCAGTGGGCGCGCCTGCTTCGTTGACCGCGAGACCTTTGAGCTCGGCCACTGTCTTGCCAACGGCGTACTGCGCGAAAGCGTCGGCCTGCTCGCTCCACTCCTTGCCAATGGAGGAGGCCTTGTACATACCGTAGTTGCGGCCGAGTTCCTGCTTGGTCTGGAACTGCGCGTCGGCGCCGGTTGTGATGGCGCCCGAGGCGTCAAAGCCGATCTTGGCCTGAATGGCGTCGATGGTGCAGGCGACGATGCGGCCGTCCCGGTCGACTGTGACGGCTGCAATGGTCGCATCGGTCTGGGCTGTGCCGTCCTTGCCGTCAGCTGGTGCCTTGGAGCTCGACAGAGAGCTTACGACGCCGATGCCGGTTCTCAGATCGGTCGCGTCGGAAACGGGGCCGTCATCAACATCCGTACCGGGATTGTTGTCGACGCCGGGATCGACAGCGGAGCCGGAACCGCCGCGTGCCAGCTCCATGGCGAGCTTGACGCCGTTTTTGATGCCGTCGCTGGTGTAGGTGGCGCCTGAGACGCCGTCGACCTCATAGGCCTGGGCTTCCAATATGCGCTTGGGAACCTCGGCGAGAGCTTCGTCGGCGACACCTTCGGTCTCCTCCTGATGGGCAAAACGGATGTCGGTGATGCGATCTTCGCTGAACGTCACCTCGAGAGTCATCGCGTGCATGCCCTCGGTCTCGACCGTGTAGGTGCCGGGCGTGTAACCGCCCGAAGACCCATTGTCGCCTCGGCCCGGCCATGCGCCGGAAAAGTAGATCGACAGCACAAAGATTGCCGCAACAACGAGGAAGAGCACGGGGGCCAGAATGGCATGGATGTTCTTTTTCTTCTTCAACAGAGCTCCACTCCTTTAATCAAATACCATACAAAAATATTTAACCACAACGGGGGCAAAATGAAAATGTAGGAAACCGATGATTTGGTTTTCCAAAGCCGAGATTTAAATGGGAATTGAACAATCTGCCGAGCAATAGTATTATAATATCACACGCAGTTGTTTCAATAGACTAAAGTATACCATAAAAGTATACTAAATACAAGGGGGGAAATGAATGGATGCGAAGCGGCTGGAAGACGCGTTGCACTGGCACTGGGAGCAGGCGGTAAAAATCCTCGAGAAGTTTGACAGCCGACAGTCCGACGAGCCGGTTGGCGTTTTTCGCTACAGCGAGCTCAGCGACAATGAGACGCAGCTTTTTGTCTATATGATCCCGCCGGGAGGCAGCCCGCGCGAGCACGTGCAGGACTACTTTGAGCTTTTGTTTCCCTATCGGGGCGCTTGCACCGTTCGCATGGAGGGAAGAGAAATCCGCCTTGCAGACCATGATTTCTATCTCATCAGTCCGGGACTCATCCACGCAGTTGAGGTCGCGCACGAACAGGGCTGCGCCTTTTGCGTAGCGGGTAAAATCCCGGCGCTCTACAGTGCCCTTGCGCCTATTTTAACGGGAAATGAGCCGTTTCTGCGCTATCTGATGTCCTGTATATCGTCCCCCAATGTGGAGGATGTTATGCTGCTGAAAGGGTCGCTTTTCCCCTGTGCGCGAAATCTGGTCGAGATGCTCATTGTGGAGTCGGCGAAGAAAGCGTATCTCTATGAGCGTTTTACCGAGAGCGCAGTCTCGCTTTTGCTGACCATGTTTGCCCGTCAGCTCTACGAGTTTTTTCCGTCTGAGCGGGAGGGAATCCGCGGTCGGACGGGCGATATCATCAAGTATATGAAAGAGCATGCCGCGTCGACGACGCTCGCCGAGACGGCGCGGCGCTTCGGTTATCACCCGGACTATCTGTCGGCGGCGCTTCGCCGCGAGACCGGCAAAAATTTTGTCGAGCTGCTGCGCGGCTACCGTATGGAGCAGGCCGAGTGTCTGCTGCGCACCACCGATCTGCCCGCCGCCCGAATTGCCGCCGCCGTGGGCTACGGCCAGTACAGCGGCTTTTTCAAGGTGTTCAGGCAGCAGTACGGTGTGTCGCCGGGCGAGTACCGCAGCCAAATGAGAGAAAGAGAGTGAATGTATGTTTTTGGAGCATTTGATCGAACAGATTCTGCCGACGCTGATCGCCGCGATCGATCTGATCGGAATTTTGGTGGTCGTGGTCACTGTCGTGAGGGCCTTTGGGGCCTATCTTCACAATTTGTTTTCGCGCGAGCAGTACGACATCAAGCTGCGCCTGGCAGACGGTCTTGCGACCGGGCTTGAGTTTAAGATGGCGGCTGAAATACTCAAGACCGTGCTGGTGCGCGAGCTCAATGAGCTCTTCATCCTCGGCGCGGTCATCCTGCTGCGGGCGCTGCTGTCGCTGCTGATTCACTGGGAGATGAAAGGCGAGAGCGCCGCGGCGCACAGAGAGCAAAAGTTGTAGTTGAAAGTTTGATTGCAGTCCAGTATGATAATACTATTGAGTACGAACAACGGGGAGGTACGGGTGCCAAATGAGAAACATCTTAAAGCGCAGTGCGCTCGGCGCGGCAGTGCCGCATGAAAAGGGCACAGCTGCGTGCGAAACGCAGAAGCTGCCGCTGCCGGGCCGGCTGGTGCTGCCGATGGCGCAGCACATCGGCGCGCCCGCCGCAGTTGCGGTGGAAAAAGGCGACCGGGTGCTGGTGGGGTCGCTCGTCGGCAGGGCCGAGGGTTCTGTGTCGGCGAACATCCACTCGGGCGTGTCGGGCGAAGTCAGCGAGATCGGCGAGATCATGATGCCGAACGGCACGGTGGTTCCGGCCGTGACCATCATTCCCGACGGGGAGCAGCAGACAGATCCGTCCGTCAGGCCGCCCGAGGTGAACGACTACAAAAGCTTCGTCGAGGCAGTGCGTGCAAGCGGCCTGGTGGGCCTCGGCGGCGCAGGCTTTCCGACGGCGGTGAAACTCAGCCCGAAGAACCCGGACGAGGTGAAGATTCTCATCGTCAACGGCGCGGAGTGCGAGCCTTTTCTGACCGCGGATACCCGCGAGATGCTCGAGTGCACGGCGGATATCATCGCCGGCGTCAAGGCAGTCAAAAAGCATATGAATCTCGAGCGCGTGATCATCGCCGTCGAGCGAAACAAACCTGAGGCCATTGCGGCAATGCGCGCGGCAATCGACGATGCGGCAATCTCGCTCAAGGTGCTGCCGAGCCGCTATCCGCAGGGAGCGGAGAAGATTCTCATCGAGAAGTGCACGGGCCGCGAAGTGCCGCAGGGCGGGCTGCCCGGCGATGTGGGCGTGCTCGTGATGAACGTGGCGAGCGCGGGCTTTCTCGGGCGCTATCTCGAGACCGGCATGCCGCTTGTGACCAGACGCCTGACGGTAGACGGCGACGCGGTGGAGCACCCGAAGAACGTCGAGGCCGTTGTGGGTACGCCAGTCGAAGAAGTGCTCGCTTTCTGCGGGCTGCGCGAGCGGCCGGCAAAGGTGATGGCGGGCGGCCCCATGATGGGCACCTGCCTTGTCTCGACCGATTTTCCCATCATCAAACAGAACAACGGCATCCTCGCTTTCACCGAGGCGTCGGCGCACCTGCCCGAGCCGAAGCCCTGCATCCGCTGCGGGCGGTGCATCAACGGCTGCCCGATGGGGCTCTCGCCGGTGGAGATCGCCTCGGCGTTCAGCGCCGAGAACATCGACGCACTCGCCGAGCTCAAGACCGACCTCTGCATGGAGTGCGGCACCTGTACCTATGTGTGTCCGGCCAAACGGCCGGTGACCCAGACGGTGCGCCTTGCAAAGGATCTTCTGCGAAAGGGAGGAAAGAAGAATGGATGACAGCCGTCTGATTGTCTCAGCCTCGCCCCACATCACAAGCGATGTGACGACGAGGCGGCTCATGGGCAATGTCTGTGTGGCGCTGCTGCCGACGCTCCTCGCCTCGGCTCTGATCTTCGGACCGAGGGTTCTGCTGGTCGTCGGCGTGACGGTCTTCGCCTGTGTGGTATTTGAGTATCTCTACTGTGTTATGATGAAGAAGGACATTCCGGTCGGCGACCTCTCGGCCGTCGTGACGGGACTTCTTCTCGCGTACAACCTGCCTGCCACCATACCGCTGTGGATGGCGATTGTCGGCGCCTTTGTGGCGATTGTTATCGCAAAGCAGCTCTTCGGCGGCATCGGGTTCAACTTTGCAAACCCGGCCATTGTCGGGCGCATTGTGCTCTCGCTGAGCTTTGCCACCCGCATGACGAGCTACATCTACCCGAGAACCTCGGTGGACGCGCTCTCGTCGGCGACGCCTCTGCAGGTGGATTTTGGCGCAGACGTGCCCTACTGGGAGCTCTTTCTCGGCACCCACGGCGGCGTTCTCGGCGAGACCTGCGCGCTGACGCTGCTGCTCGGCGGGCTCTATCTGATCGCCACAAAGGTCATAAGCCCCATGATCCCAGCGAGCTACATCGGCACGGTCGTGATCATGAGCCTGATCTTCAAACAGGATATTCTCTATCAGCTGCTCTCGGGCGGGCTGCTGCTCGGTGCTTTCTTCATGGCGACCGACTATGTCACATCGCCTTTCACCGAGCGCGGCAAGCTCGTCTACGGTATCGGCCTGGGCATCATCACCTGCGGCATCCGCTTCTTTGGGACGAGCGCGGAGGGTGTTTCCTATGCGATTTTGCTGATGAATATCCTCGTGCCCTACATCAATGTGCTGACACGGCAGAAAGTGCTCGGCGCGAAGAGACGCGTGCGAAAAACGGCAGGAGGTGCGGCAAAATGAGTGAAAAGAAACCTGCTACCACATGGAGCCGCATCGTCAAGCCCATTGTGGTGCTGACTGTGATCTGTCTTCTGACCTCGTTTGCGCTCGCGCTGACAAACGATCTGACAAAAGACATCATCGACGAAAAGCAGAACGCCGCGGCCTTTGCCGCACGGCGTGAGCTTCTGCCCGAGGCGGACGGATTCGACAAGGTGGAGCTCACCATGGACGGCGTGCGCGACGTGTATGTGGCCACAAATGGGGTTGGAACGGTCATCACCGGCGTGGAGAAAGGCTATGACGGGGACGTGCCCATCATGGTGGCCTTTGACAACGACGGCGTCATTCTCAGAATTGCCGTCTTGGAAAACGGCGAGACGATGGGCATCGGCAAGCAGATCGAGGAGGAGTCCTATAAGGAGCGTTTCGTCGGGCTCAGAGCCGACAGCTACCAGCCCTCTGACGTCGACATCATCAGCAACGCCACCTTTTCAAGCAACGCCGCGACCGGCGCGGTGGCGCATGCTGCCCAGGCATTTCTCGCCGTGAAAGGGGGCGCGTAACCGATGAGAGAGAAACTGTCCATTGTCACAAAGGGATTCATCAAGGAGAATCCCGTGCTGCGCCTTGTGCTCGGCACCTGTCCGACCCTCGCCATCACGACTCTCGCTTCAAATGGCATCGGCATGGGGCTCGCGGCGACCTTTGTGCTCATCTGCTCCAACATGGCGATTTCGGCGCTGCGCAAGGTCATTCCCGACCAGGTGCGCATCCCGGCCTATATCACGGTGATCGCGGGGTTTGTCAGCATCGTTCAGATGCTTGTCAAGGCGTTCTTCCCGGCACTTGACCAGTCGCTCGGCATCTATCTGCCGCTGATTGTGGTCAACTGCATCATCCTCGGCCGCGCCGAGATGTTCGCCTCGAAAAACGGGGTGTTTGCCTCGGCGCTCGACGGCCTCGGCATGGGCATCGGCTTTACGCTCACGCTGACCGTCATGGGCTCGATTCGTGAGCTGCTCGGCGCGGGCACGCTCTTCGGGCTTCGCATCATCCCCGAGGCAATTGACCCGATCGGCATTCTCATCACCCCGCCCGGAGGCTTCTTTGTCTTCGGCTGCATGATGGCGGCTGCAATCGCCATCAGCTCAAAGGGCGGCAAAAAGGTGAAGATCAACTCCTGCGGCGGATGCCCCGCCGGCGATTCCTGCCCGTCGAAAGGAGCGTGTGACTGATGGCTGTAAGACTTGCCATGATCTTCTTTTCGATGATTCTGGTTGACAACTATGTACTCGCGAAATTCCTCGGCATCTGTCCGTTTCTCGGCGTGTCAAAGAAGCTTGACTCCGCCGTCGGCATGAGCGTTGCGGTCACCTTTGTCATGGTGCTCGCAACCGCCGTCACCCATCCGCTTTACACCTATCTGCTCGTGCCGAACCAGCTCGAGTATCTCAACACCATTGCGTTCATTCTGGTCATCGCCATTCTGGTGCAGCTGGTGGAGACCATTCTCAAGAAGTTCATCCCGGCGCTCTACAAGTCGCTCGGTGTCTATCTGCCGCTGATCACCACCAACTGCGCGATTCTCGGCGTGACGCTGCTCAACATCGACAACGGCTACAACTTCGCCGAGAGCATTGTGTGCGCGGCAGGCGCGGGCATCGGGTTTTTGGTGGCCATGGTGCTCTTCTCGGGCGTGCGCCGCCGGCTGGAGGACGCGAAGCCGCCCAAGCCCTTTGAGGGGCTGCCCATCACGCTGGTTGCGGCGAGCATGGTCTCCATGTCGTTTATGGGCTTCGGCGGCATCATCGAAGCAATCTTCAAATAGGGGGGACGCACAGTGAGTGGAATAATTATCGCGGTTCTGATCATCACGGGCATCGGCGTCCTCGGAGCGATCATTCTGGTGGCGGCTTCGGTCTTCTTTCACGTGGAGGAGGACACCCGCGTGACCGAGATCACCGGCATCCTTCCGGGCGCCAACTGCGGCGCCTGCGGCTATGCCGGCTGCGCGGACTATGCCAAGGCCATCGTCACGGCGGGAGCGCCGGTCAACAAGTGCATCCCCGGCGGCAAAAAGACCGCCGACGCGGTGGGCGCCGTCATGGGCGTCCAGTCGGGCAAGGTGGAGCAGCCCAAGGCCTTTGTAGCCTGCCAGGGCAGCTATGACAACACCTCCGACAAGTACAAGTATGAGGGCATCAGCTCCTGTAAGGCGTGCAACGCCCTCTACAGCGGACCGACGCTCTGCCGCTACGGCTGCCTCGGCTACGGCGACTGCACGAGGGTGTGCAAGTTCGACGCCATCCGCGTGGTCAACGGCGTCGCGAAAGTCGACCGCGAGAAGTGCACAGGCTGCGGCGCCTGCGCAAAGGTCTGCCCGGACGGCATCATCCATATGATTCCCGAAAACGAGAAGCCGGTGGTCATGTGCGCCAACAAGGACAAGGGCGCCGTCACCCGCAAGAACTGCTCGCACGGGTGCATCGGCTGCAAGAAGTGCGAGAAGCTCTGCCCGAACGGAGCCATCACGGTGACGGACAACGTCGCGTTCATCGATATGGAGAAGTGCGACGGCTGCCTCAAGTGCATGGAGGGCTGTCCGGTCAAGGCGATCAATGTGCCGCCGAAGACCTGTGACTTTCAGTAGGACATGAAGCTCAAAATCAAGCTCGCCGACATTCTCATCATTGTGGCAGTGCTCTCGCTTGCGGGGGCACTGTTTTTCCTGCCCCGGCTCTGGCAGCGCCCGGGCGGCGAGGCTGTGGTGGAGGTCGGCGGCGAGGTCGTCGAGCGCATTGCGCTCGATGGACCGGACGGGGAGATCGAGGTCTCGGCGGGAGAGCTGCACTTTGTTCTGGAGAGGCGCGGCGGCGCCGTCGCCATGCGCGAGATCGACTGTCCCGACCGGGTCTGTATGCGCACGGGATTTGTCCGTGATACGGGCGAGAGCATCGTCTGCCTGCCGAATCGCGTGATTGTGCGCGTAGAGGGAGCGCGAGTGGGGGAGGTCGACATTGTTGCAGGATAACCGCAGGGCATTTGGTGGCTTCACGCCCGTGCGCCGGCTCGTCACAACGGCGCTTCTCATCTCCATGGCGCTTGTGCTCGCGTGGCTCGAGCGGCTGCTCCCGGCGGAGCTGGTCGCGCCGATTCCGGGCATCAAACTGGGTCTGCCGAACATCATCACGCTCTTTGCGCTGTACCATACCGATATGCGCACGGCGCTCACGGTCGTTTTTGGGCGCACACTTCTCGCGGCGCTGCTGTTCGGCAACCCCGCGAGCTTTGCGTTCTCGCTGATGGGGGGGCTGTTCGCTCTCGCCGCAATGGCGGCGCTGCGCCGCGGGTATGGCAGTGTGTTTACGCCGCTCGGTGTGAGCGTGCTGGGCGCGGCCTTTCACAACATCGGTCAGATCTGCGCGGCGGCGGCCGTCATGCGCACCGCAGGGGTGTTCTCCTACCTCGCGGTGCTGCTGGTCAGCGCGGTGCCGACCGGACTTCTGACGGGGCTCGTATTTGAACTGGTAAACGAGAGGCTCTCAAAAATCGTGCTGTTTGGCCGATGAGAGGCGCACGGGTTTCCGCGCGCCTTTTTTGAAACCTTTTGCGATGCTGCGGCGTATTACCGATGAAAGGGGTGAAGAACATGCGTGACGAATCGTGGCGTACGAACGATATCGAAAACGCGGTCAGAAAATATGCCGATATGGTGTACCGTATCGCGCTTGCCCGCACACGCAGTGAATCCGATGCACAGGATGTGTTTCAGGAGGTCTTTCTGCGCTACTGCAGGCACCGCGACAAATTGACCGACGAGACCCATGAGCGCGCTTGGCTTGCGCGGGTGACAATCAACTGCTCAAAGAGCCTGCTGCGCTCGGCGTGGAACCGGAGAACCGTGCCGCTCGACGAGAGTCTGCCCTTCTGCGAACCGGAGGCGAGCGGAGTCTACGAGGCGGTCATGGCGCTGCCGGTGAAGTACCGCACAGTTGTCCACCTGCACTACGGCGAGGGCTTTACGCTCAGTGAGATCGCGCAGACGCTTCACACCAACGAAAATACCGTAAAAACCCGGCTGCGCCGCGCCCGCGAGCAGCTGCGCACGACCCTGAAAGGAGAGAGGGACGATGTTTGAAGAGTACCGCAGAGCGGCCGAGAAGATTCACGCGCCGCAATCGCTCGTTCAGACTGTCATACAGAACACAGAGAAGAAAAGAAACAAACCGCGCGCCTGGCGCTATGGAGCGGCGCTTGCCGCCGTGGCGCTGGTGCTCACCGTGTCCATTCTGCTCTGGCAGAGCGCGCCGGTGGCCTATGCCATCGCCGAGCCGGAGTACCCCGGACGAGTGAAATTCGACGACTATGAGGCCTCGCGGGAGAAGTGGTCCATCGAGCTTGACGAGGAGTTTCTTAATAACCTCGGCGGCTTTTCCTACCGGTCGGCGGGCGTGCTCGCCGACGCGGGGGAGAAAAATGCCATGTATTCGCCGCTGAGCTTCTATATGGCCCTCGCCGTGCTCGCACAGAGCGCTTCGGACGAGACACAGCAGGAAATTGTCGCGGCGCTCGGCATGCGGAGCATCGACCAGATCGAATCGCAGACCGCAAAGCTCTACCGCAGGCTCTACACCGACAATGAGATCGGCCAGCTCAAAATAGCAAGCTCGCTCTGGTTTGCAGAGGGTCTGAATGTCAAAGAGGCGTTTCTGGAGCAGACCGCCCGGAATTACTACGCCGGCTCCTACCGGGCGGACTTCTCAAGCGGCGAGGCCGCGCAGCGCATGGCAAAGTGGGTGTCGGACAACACCGGCGGCCTGCTCGGCGGCGACCCTGCGGCGCTTCAGAGCGACCCGATGACGCTGATGAGCATTTTGAACACCGTCTACTTCCACGACGAGTGGGTCGACCGCTTCAACGCCGACAGGACGGCTGAGGACACCTTTTATCTCGCCGACGGCAGCACGGTGCGCTGCGACTTTCTCAACAGCCGCTATTCGAGCCACGGCTACGCGCACGGCGACGGCTACACCCGCTCGAGCCTCTCCTTTAAAAACGGCTCAAGGATGGTGTTTGTGCTGCCCCACGAGGGCGTCACGCCCGAGAGCATTCTAAGCGACCCCGACCGCCTGCGCGCCGCCCTCACAGGCGAGGGAGCGCAGGAGAGCGGCGGAATGGGCGAGGTAGTTTTCCAGATTCCGAAGTTTGACTTTTCCACCGATCTCGACCTCACAGCGCTCGCGCGTGAGCTCGGCATCGAGCGCGCCTTTTCGGCGGACGCCGAGTTTGACAATCTCCTGGACGGCCCGCAATTGCTCGAGTATCCGCTGTCAGTCGGTTCCATGCGGCAGCAGACCTCAATTGCGATCGATGAGAACGGCTGCGAGGCGGCGGCGTTCACCCGCATCGACTATACGGGTGCGGCCATGCCCGAGGGACGGGCCGACATGATCTTAAATCGGCCGTTTCTCTTTGCCGTCACGGGAATTGACGATGTGCCGCTCTTCATCGGCGTGGTCAACAACCCTATTTTGCAATAGGAACAAGAAATACGCCGCGGCAGATTATCTGCCGCGGCGTATTTCTTGTTTGGAATCTATCCGGCTGAATGCATTCAAGATGCCGGCCCAACCGGCTGAGCCGACGGTTCGCGAAGACTCTCATAAGCCGCGGTACGCCCCGGACCTGAGCGGTAAAAGAGCATCGACATCAAGGCGGCAACGGACCAGCCGATCGGCCACGCGCTCCAGATCCCCACTGTACCCCAGACGGTGGACAGGGCGGCGGCCAGCACCACCCGAAGGGCCAGATCAGTAAATGTTGCAGCCATAAAGGGCTTCATCTTTCCCGCCCCGCGCAGAATACCGTCGGCCACAAGCTTTGCGGACACAACAAAGTAAAATGGCGCAAGCATACGAAGAAACTCGATCCCGGCCCGAACGGCTGTCCCGGTGGGATTGTCTAGAAAGAGCCTCAGCAGCTGACGCCCGCCAAAGAAATAGCCGGCAGCCAGTGGAACACAGAGCAGCCAGACCATTTTGAGCCCGGCGGAAAAGCCCTGCTTCACCCGCTCGGGCTTCTGCGCGCCGATGTTCTGGGCGGTGAAATTTGAAATGCCGTTTCCGAGCGTGGTAAAGGAAGTGATCACCAGATTGTTGAGTTTTACCGCCGCGCAGTAACCGGCCATAACACTCGGCCCAAATCCGTTGATGACACCCTGAATGACGATGTTGCCCACCGAGATGAAGCTCTGCTGCAGCGTGCTTGGAATGGCAATGAGAGCGATTCTCTTTAAGAGGCCCCAGGAGTAGACCGGCACAGGCTCGGGTGTGACAATGCGGGCCAGACGCCGGAAGATGACCCATACCGCCAGAACACAGCTGACCCCCTGACAGAGGAACGTTGCCCAGGCGACGCCGTCGACTCCCATGTGAAATGCCGTGACAAAGAGAATGTCAACGGCAATATTGGACAGCGAAGACGCCGCCAGAAACAGAAAGGGGGTACGCGAATCGCCGAGCGCCGAAAAAATACCGGTTGAAACATTGTAGAAAAACATAAAGGGAAGACCGAGAATGTAGATGTTCAAGTAGAGCTTTGAATCAGCCATGACTTCGGCCGGTGTCCGAATCAGCTCAAGCAGGCCGCCGCTGAAAAGCAGCCTGCCGGCCATGAGAGCCGCACAGAGTACGGCGCTTGCAAGCAGGGTGGTGTAGACCGCCGTCTTCATCTGTGTGTAGCGCCTTGCTCCAAAGAGCTGCGAGACGATCACCGAACAGCCGATGTTACAGCCAAAGGCAAACGCGATAAAAATCAGCGTGACCTCATAGCTGTTTCCAACTGCGGCCAGAGCATTTTCGCCGATGAATTTGCCCGCCACCAAACTGTCGGCAATGTTGTACAGCTGCTGAAAGACAATGCTGCCGAACAGGGGCAGACAAAACTTCCACAGGACGGTTTCGGGTCTTCCTACGGTCAGGTCTCTGTTCATCTTCTCATACCTCTCTCACAGGGGTTGTTTTTGGCACTGTCCTGTATTATACTCGGCATATTGAGAGATGAAAAATATATAGTTAATATATTAATTATATAAATTTAGTATGATGAGGGGTAACAATGCCGGTCAACTTTGAATACTACCGTATTTTTTACCATGTGGCAAAGTATAAGAATCTGACCCAGGCGGCTGCGGCGCTGATGAGCAGCCAGCCCAATATTACGCGCGTGATCAACATTCTCGAGAGGGAACTCGGCTGCCGGCTGTTCATCCGTTCCAACCGCGGAGTCCGTCTGACTGCGGAGGGGGAGCAGCTCTACAGCCGCGTTGCGGCAGCCTGCGAGCAGCTTCAGCTCGGCGAGGCCGAGCTGGCACAGAGTATGAGTCTGGAGAGCGGAACGGTACGCATCGGTGCGAGTGAGACCGCTCTGCACGGACTGCTGCTCGGCGTGCTGCGGGAGTTTCACGAGCAGTATCCCAACGTGAGATTGAAAATCAACAATTACTCAACCCCTCAGGCGCTCAATGCTCTGCGAAGCGGCCAGATTGACTTTGCAGTGGTCACAACGCCGACAGGGGCCGCAGAGGGTATGAGACAGATTTCCCTGAAGCCCTTTCAGGACAGCCTGATTGCGGGAGAGAAGTTTGCCGCTCTGTCGGGGAGAACGCTCCATCTGTCGGAGCTCTCGCAATACCCGTTGATCATGCTCGCGCAGGATACGGGCACCTTTGCCTTTTACAATCGGTTCTATCTGGACCACGGAGTGGTCCTGGAGCCGGATATGGAGGCGGCCACATCGGATTTGATTCTGCCGATGATCCGCAACAACCTCGGCATCGGATTTCTGCCGCGCGAGTTTGCAACACGCGCGCTGGCCGAGGGGGAGGTCTTTGAGCTTAAGCTCTATGAGCGGATCCCGCAGAGGTCGATCTGCCTGGTTCTCGACACCCACCGGGCAATTGGCGCCGCAGGCCGCCGCCTGCAGGAGATGTTGAGCGCCGCCCGCGCCTGATGAAAACAAAAGCGGCGGCAGAATGCCGCCGCTTTTGTCAGCGCGAAGACCGGGTGAAGTCCTGCGCGTCGAGGTCGTAGGGCGTCTCCTGGTAGACGCAGTAGTTCAGCCAGTTTAAAAACAGGGCGTTGCTGTGCGCGCGCCAGATGACGCGCGGGCGCTCGGAGGGGTCGTCGCCGGGGTAGTAGTTGCGGGGGATCTCAATGGGAAGCCCCTTTTTGACGTCGCGCCTGTACTCGCGGTCGAGCGTGTCGTAGTCGTATTCGCTGTGGCCGGTGACAAAGACCCGGCGCCCGTCGCGGCTGGCGACGAGATAGACCCCCGCCTCGTCGGACGAGGCCAGAATCTCGAGGTCGCGCACCTTGGCAATGTCGGCGGCGCGCACTTCGGTATGGCGGCTCTGCGGGGCGTAGAACACGTCGTCAAAGCCGCGCAGCAGTTTGTTTCGCGGCTTGAGAACCCGGTTTTCAAACACGCCGAACATCTTCTTCGGCAGCGGGTACTTGTTGACGCCGTAGTAGTGGTAGAGGGCAGCCTGCGCGCCCCAGCAGAGATAGATGGTGCTGTAGACATTACGGTCGGCCCAGTCCATGATGCGGCAGAGCTCCTGCCAGTACTCAACCTGCTCAAACTCCTTGAGCTCGACCGGCGCGCCGGTGACGATGAGACCGTCGAACTTCTCCGTGCCGATGTCGTCAAAGGTGCGGTAGAAGCTCTCAAGATACTGGCGCGTCGTGTGTTTGGGGGTGTGGCTCGCGGTGTAGAGAAGCGTGACCGACACCTGAAGCGGCGTGTTTCCGATCAGACGCAGAAGCTGGGTCTCGGTCACCTCTTTGGTGGGCATCAGATTCAAAATTGCGATCTTCAGCGGACGGATGTCCTGCGTCACGGCGCGGTTCTCGGTCATGACGAAGATATTCTCTTTGGCGAGTGTTGCGGCGGCTGGCAGATCGTTTGGTATTTTGACCGGCATGGAACGTCCCTCCGTATCGAAATTCGGCTGTTTTCAGCCATGGGATTATGGTAATGGATTTGCCTGTCAAATGCAAGAGCCGGGCGAAAAAATCCTCTTTTGCGCCCCTTTTTTCAAAAATGGCGCAGGGATAAGAAATGTGTTGACATCGCGCGCGCGGATGGGTATAATATTATGCGTATCTGATGTGAGGTGTAGTATGCTCTTAGATATTTCGAGAGTGCTCAAAACCGAGGGCGAACGGCTCGGTTTTCGCTATGAACTGGACCTGAGCGGCTGTGAGGCGGCCATTGGCGAATACCCGTTCACCGAGCCGGTTGAGGTTTCGGGCTCTGTCGAAAACAGAGCTTCCACCGTGCGGCTTTCGATGTCGATTCGCGGCGTCTGCCACACAAGGTGCGACCGGTGTCTGAGGGAACTCAGCGAGCCGCTCGATCTCACATATGAAAACTACGTTGTGACGCAGCTCAACGAGGAGGACAACGACACGCTTCTTCTCATTGAGAACAATACGGTCGATCTCGACGATCTCACGGTGACCCATATCATCCTGAATCTGCCGATGAAGCACCTCTGCCGCGAGGACTGCAAGGGCCTCTGCCCGACCTGCGGCAAAGATCTTAACGACGGCCCCTGCGCCTGTGACCACAGGTCGATTGACCCACGTCTTGCGGTCCTGAAAGAACTGTTAAAAGAAGAGTAACGAAGGTTTCGATAGAAGGAGGTTTTTAAATTGGCAGTACCGAAGAGAAAAGTATCGAAGGCGCGCAGAGACAAGAGACGCTCGAGCGTCTGGAAATTGGATGCGCCGACCCTGGTGAAATGCCCGCAGTGCCATGAGCTGACCGCTCCGCACAAAGTCTGCGGAACCTGCGGATACTACAAGGGTGTCCAGGTCATCAAAAAAGAGGCTTAAGCAAAGACCGAAAGACGGGGGAAAGCGCCAGCGCTTCCCCCGTTTTTAATGTGAGGTGACAAGGACTTGGCGATTCCCATCAAATCGGTGAGTGCGGGCAGTCCTGCCGACGGCCGGATTTTACCCGGCGAGGCGCTCGTGCGCATCAACGGCATGGAGATTCACGACGTGCTCGACTATATGTACTACTGCACCAACCGCAACCTCTCCATCGAGGTTCTCACGCCGGCCGGAAAGCTGCGCTCGGTGCGCGTGAGAAAAGCCGAGTACGACGAGCTCGGGCTGAACTTTGAGACCTATCTGATGGACGGGCAGAAAAGCTGCAAAAATCACTGTATCTTCTGCTTTGTCGACCAGCTCCCGCGGGGGATGCGAAAGACGCTCTACTTCAAGGACGACGATGCGCGCATGTCGTTTCTGATGGGCAACTACATCACCATGACCAACCTCACCGACGAGGACATCAACCGACTGATCCGGCTCAAGATCAGCCCGATCAACATCTCGGTGCAGGTGACCGACGATGAGCGCCGGGTGATGATGATGAAAAACCCAAACGCCGCCGGCTGCCTTGCGCGCATGCAGAAATTTGCCGCCGCGGGCATTCGGATGAACTGCCAGATCGTCCTGTGCAAGGGGATCAACGACGGGGCGTATCTCGAGCGCAGCCTTCAGGATCTGATCGCGCTGCACCCGTATGTCAACAGCATTTCGGTCGTGCCGGTCGGGCTTACGAAGTACCGGGAAAAGCTCTATCCGCTCGAGCCCTTTTCGCCGTGTGAGGCGCGCAGCGTCATCGAACAGGTGAATCAAATCGGGGACGCGGCGAAAAAGAAGACGGGCTCGCGCGTTGTGTATCTGGCGGATGAATTCTATCTCAAAGCGGGTATTCCCATTCCGCCGGACGAATACTATGAGGAGTATCCGCAGCTCGAAAACGGCGTCGGCATGATGCGCATGATGCGCGTGGAGTTTGACGCGGCGTTCGCTCTGCTCGACGAGTCGGAGCGCGAGCGCCGCTGCACCATTGTCACCGGCCGCGCGGCAGGGGAGTTCATTCGCGGCCTTGTTGACGAGCTGAAGACAAAATGGCATAATTTAAGCTGTGACGTGGTCGTGGTGGAAAACGAGTTTTTCGGCCCCATGATCACCGTGACCGGCCTTGTGGTCGGGCAGGATATTTTGAGAGCTCTGCGCGGGCGCGAGCTCGGCGAGGAACTCATTGTTCCGGCGCAGATGCTGCGCTATGACCGCGACCGTTTCCTTGACGACGTGCTCGTCACGGATCTGGAGCGGGAGCTGAACACCAGGGTCGTCATCCAGGAGCTGGACGGCGGCGAATTCATTGATACGGTCCTCGGCATCGGGGATTGAGGAGGTAGTATGCCAAAGCCAATTGTGGCCGTGGTCGGCCGCCCGAATGTGGGCAAATCGACGCTGTTCAACAAGCTCATCGGCCGGCGCCACTCCATTGTGGAGGACCGGCCGGGCGTCACCCGCGACCGCATCTACGCCGAGTGCGAGTGGCGCGGGCGGGAGTTTACGCTCATCGACACCGGCGGCATTGAGCCCAAGACCGACAACATCATTCTCGAGCAGATGAAGATGCAGGCTCAGATCGCCATCGACACGGCGGACGTCGTGGTGCTGGTGACCGACATCCACAGCGGCGTGACCGCCACCGACAAGGACGTGGCGAGCATGCTGCTGCGCTCGAAAAAGCCGCTGATTCTGTGCGTCAATAAAGTCGACAACGTCGGCGCGCCGCCGCCCGAGATCTACGAGTTTTACAACCTCGGCGCAGGCGATCCCTACCCGGTCTCCTCGGTGCACGGCATCGGCACGGGCGAGCTGCTCGACGCCGTTTTTGAGCACTTTCCGCCCGAGGTCGACGAGACACAGGAGGATGACACCATCAAGGTGGCGGTCATCGGCAAACCGAATGTGGGCAAGTCTTCGCTGGTCAACCGCATCATCGGTGAGGACCGCGTGATTGTCTCGAACATTCCGGGTACCACGCGCGACGCCATCGACGCCGCCTTTGAGCGGGACGGCCAGAAGTACGTCTTCATCGACACCGCCGGCATCCGCCGCAAGAGCAAGGTGGAGGACAGCATCGAGCGCTACAGTGTGCTGCGCTCGTTCATGGCGGTCGAGCGGGCGGATGTGGCGCTTGTGATGATCGACGCCACCGAGGGCGTCACCGAGCAGGACACCAAGATCGCGGGCTTTGCCCACGAGCAGGGAAAGGCGATTGTCGTGGCTGTCAACAAGTGGGACGCGATCGCGAAAGAAACCATGACCATGGAACATTTTCGCCGCGACATCGAGCGAGACCTCGGGTTTATGACCTATGCGCCGGTGGTGTTCATCTCGGCGCTGACCGGTCAGAGAATCGACACCATCTTCGAGAAGATCCGCCACGCCTACGCGCAGAACACCATGCGAATCTCCACGGGCAAGCTCAACGAGATTCTCACCGAGGCGACGGCGAAAGTGCAGCCGCCGACCGACAAGGGCAAGCGGCTCAAGGTGCTCTACATCACCCAGTGCGCCGTCAAGCCCCCGACCTTTGTCATCTTCTGCAACAGGGCGGAGCTGTTTCACTTCAGCTACCAGCGCTACATTGAAAACCAGATTCGTTCGGTCTTCGGGCTCGAGGGCACGCCGATTCGCATCATCATCCGCGAACGGGGCGACAAATAGGAGGCGATCACATGCTGGAACCGGAAACCCTGAAAATGATCAACACCGTTGTCATCGGGTATCTGCTCGGGGGCATCAACTTCTCCATCATCATGGGCAAGCTTACCGCGGGCATCGACATCCGCCAGTTTGGCAGCGGCAACGCGGGCACAACCAACACCCTGCGTGTGCTCGGAAAGAAAGCGGCCGTGGTGACACTGGTCGGCGACATGCTCAAGGGCACGCTCGCCGCGTACATAGGCTTTCTGTTCTGCGGCGAGTGGGGCGCGATGGTGGGCGGCGGCATGGCGTTGTTCGGCCACTGTTTCCCGGTGTACTACAACTTCAAGGGAGGCAAGGGGGTCGCAACCTGCGGAGGCATGCTGCTGATTGTCGACTGGCGCATCTTTCTGATCATGCTCGGCATATTGGCGCTGACGCTTGTCGTCACACGCTATATGAGCCTCGGCTCCATGCTCGCCTGCGTGGCGTTTCCGTTTCTCGTGGTGCTCTTCAAAGGGTACAATGCCTACTACCTCGCGTGGAGCATTTTCATGAGTCTGCTTGTCATCTACCAGCACCGCGCCAACATTGTGCGTCTGATTCGGGGTGAGGAGTCGAAGTTCAGTCTGAAAAAGAAAAAAGAGCAATAGCATACACAGAGCGGGCGCGGCATAGGCCGCGCCCGCTCTGTATGCAGACGGCGTGGAGAATCGGTCAAAAATCGGCGGGAACACCGGCGAAAATTTGGCACAACTGGCGGCACTTTTCCTCGCCAATTCGCTTTACAGATCGCACGCGGACGTGTATAATACTAATAAGTTGGGTGCCCTTTAAATCGGTCCAGAGAGGCCGGTAAGGAGACGTCTTACAAATTTCATAGGGAAATTGGATTTTGTAAACACTTCTTATCGATCGGATCGGTTTGGGAAGTGTTTTTTTCATGCATCACTCAATGTGTTGCCCGCAAAACGGACAAAACGGGCCTTCGCTTCTGCCCAGCTGCTTTGCGCAGTGAGGACATTTGTTGTAGAGAAAATGCGGGATGAGACAGCTGAGAGCAACCGCCGCGCCGACTGCAAGCAGCGGCTCGTAGATACAGGCCGACAGCATGATGACCATGCCGATAAGCAGGAGCGCATTTCTCAGTTTTCGTGCTTTTTTAATACTCATATCAGCACCTCTCATTCATCAGATTTATACTGTGATCTCATGACACCATGAAGTGATGGGCATATTGGCAGCCGTCCCGCAGGGACTTGCCCCGTAAGGGGCGAGAAAAACGGCTGAATTTCATATAATAGCCGCTTTGCGGTTATTATACCATGGAGCGCGAAGCGATCATGGTATAATATGGCCATGTTTTTCGGTTGCCCCGCAAGGGGCGAGAAAAACGGCTGAATTTCATATAATAGCCGCTTTGCGGCTATTATACCATAAGATTGCCGTGAAGTTTCATAAATTTCCGTTTCTCTGAGCGGATGCAGCATTGCTTGCCGCAGAGAAAACGGATCATCACCGGGACGGCCGCAGACCGTTTCGAGAGAAAGGAAGAGTGCATTGGAGCTGAAAATCAAAGCCGAGATCATGGACCACGAGGCGATGCAGCGCGCCATCAGCCGAATCTCGTTTGAGATTCTCGAGAAGAACAAGGGGGTCGCGGACCTGTGTCTGCTCGGCATCAAGCGCCGCGGCGTGACGCTGTCAAAGATGATCGCGCGCAAAATCGAGTCGATCGAGGGCAGCACTGTCACGCTCGGCGAGCTCGACGTCACCTACTACCGCGACGACCGCGACCGCACACAGCAGGTCGACCGGCCCTCGCTGCCGTTTCCGGTCGACGGCAAGAAGGTCATTCTCGTCGACGACGTCATGTACACCGGGCGCACTGTACGCGCCGCGATTGACGCGGTGATGAGCCTTGGGCGCCCCCAGCTCATCCAGCTCGCGGTGCTCATTGACCGCGGTCACCGGGAGCTGCCCATCCGGCCCGACTTTGTGGGAAAAAACGTGCCCACTTCCAAAAATGAGTCCGTCCGTGTGCTCGTCTCGGAGTACGACCAGGACAACCGCGTTGTGATCGCGGACGTCTGATTGGCCGCAGAAGAGGTATTGCAATGCATATGAAAAAAGACCTGCTCGGTCTGCGCGAGATGAGCGCGGAGGAGATCAAGTACATTCTGCAGAGTGCCGACACCATGCGCTACATCCTGCGGCAGCCGATCAAGCGCGCGCCGCATCTGCTCGGAAAGAGCATTGTCGAAATGATCTACGAGGAGGACACCAGCACCCGTACGCGCGTGTCGTTCAGCCTCGCGGCGAAGTACATGCAGGGAACGATCACGGTTGTCAGCTGCAAGACCGACGGCGGAGAGCGGCTGATAGACACCACACACATCATCGACGAGATGTCGGCCGATACCATCATTCTGCGCCACCCCATGTCAGGCGCGGTGAAATTCGTGGCCGAGAACTGCCGGGCCTGTGTCATCAATGCGGGCGACGGCTTCCATGAGCAGCCGACCGAGGGCCTGACCGACCTGTTTACCATCCGCGAGGAAAAGGGGCATATCGAGGGGCTGCGCGTCGCGGTGATCGGCGATGTGCTCCACAGCCGCATTGTCAAAAGCGACATCTACGGTCTGGTCAAGCTCGGCGCGCAGGTAGCCGTCGGCGGGCCCGCCGCGCTGCTGCCGCGAAACCTCGAGGCGCTCGGCGTGAAAAGCTACCCGACCATTTCGCAGGCGCTCACCGGCGCCGACGTGGTCATCGTGGCGCGCCTCAAGCAGGAGAGCATCGACGAGGGCCGCATTCCAAGCCGCGCCGAGTACAAGCGCTTTTTCTGTATGGATGAGGCGCGTATGGCCCTGGCGAAACCGGACGCCATTTTGCTGCACTCCGGCACCACCTACAGCGGAGTGGAGGTCTCGGCGGGGCTGCTGCAGAGCGGGCGCTCCATGGTGAGCCGCCAGATAGAAAACGGTGTGGCCGTCAAAATGGCGGTGCTGCACCAGTTCTCGAGAAAGGGGACGGCCTATGAGATTGTTGATTGAAAACGGCCGGGTGATCGACCCGGCTTCGGGCACCGATCAGGTGATGGATCTCTGTCTTGAGAACGGCGTGATCGCTGAGCTCGGCGAGGGCATTGCGCGCAATTACGCCGACGATGCTGAGATTCGCCGCATCGACGCCACCGGCAAGATTGTTGCCCCCGGGCTTGTGGACATGCACTGTCATCTGCGCGAGCCGGGCTTTGAGCACAAGGAGACCATCGAGACCGGCACGCGCTCGGCGGCAAAGGGAGGCTTCACCTCCATCGCCTGCATGCCGAACACCCAGCCTGTGGCCGACAACAAGACGGTCATTTCGTACATTTTGAACCGCGCGGCCGCTCACGGCGCGGTACACGTCTACCCGATCGGGGCGGTGACAAAGGGCCTTGCGGGCCGGGAACTCGCACCCATCGGCGAACTGAAAGAGGCCGGGGCTGTCGCCGTGTCGGATGACGGCCGGCCGGTCAGCGATTCCAATCTGATGAAAAACGCCATGATCTATGCCGCAGGCTTTGATATGGTGGTCAGCTCCCACTGCGAGGATCTGCCGCTCGCCGAGGGGGGGCAGATCAACGAGGGGTGCGTGGCGGACGATCTCGGTCTCAGGGGTATTACCCCCGCCGCCGAGGAGGTCATGATCGCGCGCGACATCGTTCTCGCCCAGACCACCGGTCTGCCGGTGCACATTGCCCACGTGAGCACACGCGGCGGCGTGGCGCTGCTGCGCGATGCAAAGCGGCGCGGCGTGCCGGTCACGGCAGAGACCTGCCCGCACTACTTCTCCCTGACGGAGGAGGCGGTGCGCGGCTTCGACACCAACGCAAAAATGAACCCGCCCCTGCGCACCGCCGCGGATGTCGAGGCCGTGATCGAGGGCCTGTGCGATGGCACGCTCGACGCGATTGCGACCGATCACGCACCGCATGCGGCAGGGGAGAAGCAGTGCGAATTTGACAAGGCGCCAAACGGCATCGTCGGTTTTGAGACGGCTCTTGCGCTCGGCATCACCTATCTGGTGCGGCCGGGCCGCCTGAGCCTGATGGAGCTGCTGCGCAAGATGACAGTCAATCCCGCGGCCATTCTGCGCCTGGACAGGGGCAGGCTCGCGCGCGGTGCGGCGGCCGACCTTGTAATCTTCGACGAGAACCGCGAGTGGGTGGTCTCTGCCGCGGCGCTCGCATCCAAATCGAAAAATACGCCCTACGACAGGAAGCTGCTCGCAGGGGCGGTGGAATACACCATCGTCGACGGCAGAGTGATCGTCGACGGCGGAGAACTCATGGTCTGACGGAAAGCAGAGAAAGGAAGTGCGAATATGTCGGTTGACAAGTTGTGTGAAAAAATCATCGAGAGGCAAAATCCCTCGGTCGTGGGTCTCGATCCGGTTCTGAGTTACATTCCGCAGGCGATCAAAGACGAGATGCGCGCGGCGCATCAGAACCCCTTTGAGGCGGCGGCGCAGTCGCTGCTCGCGTTCAACCAGGCCATCATCGACGAAATTGCGGACGTGGTGCCTGCGGTCAAGCCCCAGATTGCCTTTTACGAGATGTACGGCTGGCAGGGCGTGCGCGCCTACCACGAGACGGTGGAATACGCCAAAAAGCGCGGCCTCTACGTCATCGGCGACATCAAGCGCGGCGACATCGGCTCGACCGCCGAAGCATACGCCATCGGTCACATGGGCCGGCCCGATCTCTTCGGTGAGGCGCGCGCGGCTTTCGACACCGACGCGGTCACGGTGAACCCCTATCTCGGCAGCGACGGCATCCTGCCCTTTGCCAGGCTCTGCAAGGGCAAAAAGATGATCTTCGTGCTCGCCAAGACCTCAAACCAGTCCTCGGGCGAGTACCAGGACCAGGTCACGACCTCCGGCGAGACCATCTATCAGCTCGCGGCCTCCAACATGGAGCGCCTCGGTGAGAGCCATATGGGCGCCTGTGGTTACAGTGACGTCGGAATCGTGGTCGGAGCGACCTATCCCGCCATGCTCGGCGAGCTGCGCGAGAGGGTGCCGCACACTTTCTTCCTGGTGCCGGGCTACGGCGCGCAGGGCGGCGGTGGCGCGGACGCGGCGCCGGCGTTTGACAGCCGGGGGCTGGGCGCGATTGTGAACTCCTCACGCGGCATCATCTGCGCCTGGCAAAAGGGCGGCTCCGACGGGAGAGACTTTGCAAAGGCGGCGCGCGAGGCCGCGATTCGGATGAGAGAAGACCTGCTCGGCGTGCTCGGCGGGAAAATCGGCTGATAGGAGAGAAATATGAAAGCAACGTTGATTTTGGAAGATGGAACGGTGTACGTGGGCGAGTCCTTCGGCGCCGAGGGGGAGGCTGTCGGCGAGGTCTGCTTCGACACCGGCATGACCGGCTATCAGGAGGTGCTCACCGACCCGTCCTTTTTCGGACAGCTCGTGTGCATGACTTATCCGATTCAGGGAAACTACGGTGTCAACAGCGAGGACAATGAGTCCGACCGCCCTTGGCCAAAGGGCTTTATTGTGCGCGAGTGCTGCTCCTTTCCGAGCAACTTTCGCTGCGAGGGGACGCTTGCGGACTATCTGAAGAAAAACGGGATCATCGGCATTGAGCGCGTCGATACGCGGGCGCTGACGAGAAAACTGCGTGAGAGCGGCGTGATGAACGGCGTGATTACAACCGCCGAGAATCCCGATGTCGAGGCCTGCGTGCGCCGGGCAAAGGAGTTTGCCATCCGCGACGCGGTCAGGAACGTCACCTGTGCCGAGCGGCGCGAGTACCCCGCCGAGGGCGAGGCGAAGTTCAAGGTCGCACTCTACGACTTTGGAAACAAGCGGAACATCACGCGCTGCCTAAACGCCCTCGGGTGCGATGTGAGCGTGCTGCCCGCCGCCACGCCCGCGCAGGAGGTGCTCGACGGCGGCTTCGACGGCGTCATGCTCTCAAACGGTCCGGGCAACCCCGCGGAGAACACCGAAATCATCGAGGAGCTTAAAATTCTGCTCGACTCCGGACTGCCCGTTTTCGGTATCTGCCTCGGGCATCAGCTCATGGCGCTCGCGGCCGGCGCACGCAGCGAAAAGCTCAAATACGGCCACCGCGGAGGCAACCACCCGGTCAAGGATCTCGCGCTCGGCAAGACCTACATCACAAGCCAGAACCACGGCTACGCCATTGTGGGCGAGTCGCTGCCGCCGCAGGTGGGCGAGGTCAGCCACATCAACATGAACGACGGCACGGTTGAGGGCGTGCGCTACAAAAATCGCCCGGTCTTCACTGTGCAGTTCCACCCCGAGGCCAGCCCCGGCCCGAGGGATACACGCTATCTGTTCGACGAATTTCTGGATCTCATGAAAGGGGGCGCACGGTAATGCCGAAGAATCCTGCGATCAAAAAAGTTCTCGTCATCGGCTCGGGCCCGATCGTCATCGGCCAGGCGGCCGAGTTTGACTACGCGGGCACACAGGCCTGCCAGTCTCTGCGGGAAGAGGGCATTGAGGTCGTGCTCATCAACTCAAACCCCGCGACCATCATGACCGACCGCCACATGGCGGACAAGATCTATGTCGAACCGCTGACCACTGACTTTGTCAAGAGAGTCATCCAAAAGGAGCACCCCGACAGCGTGCTGCCCACGCTCGGCGGCCAGACGGGACTCAATCTCGCAATGGAGCTCGCCGACGAGGGCTTTCTCGAGGAGCAGAACGTGCGTCTTCTCGGCACCACGCCCGAGACCATCAAAAAGGCCGAGGACCGCGAGGCATTCCGTGAGATGATGCTCAAGCTCGGCGAGCCGATTGTCCCCTCCGCCGTCACCGAGACGGTGGAGGATTCGCTGCGCGTCGCGGCGGAGATCGGCTACCCGGTCATTGTGCGCCCGGCCTACACGCTCGGCGGCACGGGCGGCGGCATCGCCGAGAATGAGCAGCAGCTCGTAGACATCGCGAAGAACGGCCTGCGCTACTCGCGCGTGAATCAGGTGCTCATCGAGAAGTGCATCTCCGGCTGGAAAGAGATCGAGTACGAGGTCATCCGCGACGGCAAGGGCAATGTCATCACCGTCTGCTCGATGGAGAATGTCGATCCGGTCGGCGTGCACACCGGCGACTCCATTGTCGTCGCCCCGGCGCAGACGCTCGCCGACAAGGAGTACCAGATGCTGCGCACCTCGGCGCTGAACATCATCACCGAACTCGGCATCGAGGGCGGCTGCAACGTGCAGTTCGCGCTCGAGCCGAACAGCTTTGAATATGCGGTCATCGAGGTCAACCCCCGCGTGTCGCGCTCGTCGGCTCTCGCCAGTAAGGCCACGGGCTACCCGATCGCGCGCGTCGCCTCCAAAATCGCCATCGGCTACGGCCTTGACGAGATTCAAAACGCGGTCACGGGAAAGACTCTCGCCTGCTTCGAGCCGACCATTGACTACTGTGTGGTCAAGTTCCCCAAGTGGCCCTTTGACAAATTTGTCTACGCCAAGCGCACCCTCGGCACCCAGATGAAAGCGACGGGCGAGGTCATGTCCATCGCCGACAACTTTGAGGCAGCGCTGATGAAATCGGTGCGCTCGGCCGAGATCAACTGCATGTACATAAAACTCAAAAAGCTCGACGGGCTCTCGACCGAGCAGCTGCGCGAGAAGGTGCACGAATGCGACGACGAGCGCCTGTTCGTCATCGCCGAGTGCATCCGCCGCGGCGTGTCCCTTGAGGAGATTCACGGCGCGACAAAGATTGATCTGTGGTTTTTGCATCGCATCGAGAATCTCATCAACATGGAGCGCGCCCTCGCCGACGGCCCGCTGACAAGAGAGAAGTACGACCGGGCCAAGCGCTACGGCTTCCCGGATGCGGTCATCACCGAGCTCTCGGGCCAGCAGCCGCCCTACCGCAGAAGAGCCTCGTTCAAGACGGTCGACACCTGCGCCGCCGAATTTGAGGCGCAGACCCCCTACTACTACTCCACCTGGGACGAGGAGTGCGAGGTCCGGCGCAGCGACCGCAAAAAGGTCATCGTCTTCGGCTCGGGTCCCATCCGCATCGGGCAGGGCATCGAGTTTGACTACTGCTCGGTACACTGTGTGTGGTCCGCCAAGGAGATGGGCTACGAGGCCATCATCGTCAACAACAACCCCGAGACGGTGTCGACCGACTTTGACACCTCCGACAAGCTCTACTTTGAGCCGCTGACTCCTGAGGACGTGCGCGCCATCGTCGAGGCCGAGCGCCCCGACGGCGCGATCGTGCAGTTCGGCGGCCAGACGGCGATCAAGCTCGCCGCCCACCTCGAGGGCATGGGCGTGCCGATTCTCGGCACCTCGGCCGAGGACATCGACGCCGCCGAGGACAGAGAGCGCTTTGATAAAATATTGAGCGACTGCGGCATCGAGCGCCCGGCCGGCGGCACGGTCTTCACCACGGAGGAGGCCGTCGCCATGGCGAACGAACTCAAGTACCCGGTGCTCGTGCGTCCGTCCTATGTGCTCGGCGGGCAGGGTATGGCCATCGCCTTTTCGGACAGCGACATCCGCGAGTACATGGAGGTCATCAACCGCGTCAAGCAGGACCACCCGATTCTCGTCGACAAATATCTCATGGGCAAGGAGATCGAGGTCGACGCCATCTGCGACGGGGAGGAAATCCTCATCCCCGGCATCATGGAGCACATCGAGCGCGCGGGCGTCCACTCGGGCGACTCCATCTCGGTCTACCCGACCCAGACCGTCGCGCAGAAGCACAAGGACATCATCGTCGACTACACCCGCCGGCTCGCCCGGGCGCTCAACGTGGTGGGCATGGTCAACATCCAGTTCGTCATCTACAACGACGAGGTCTTTGTCATCGAGGTCAACCCCCGCTCCTCGCGCACCGTGCCCTACATCAGCAAGGTGACGGGCGTGCCGATGGTCGACCTTGCGACCCGCTGCGTGCTCGGGCAGAAGCTCTCCGACTTCGAGTACGGCACGGGGCTCTACCGCGAGAGCGAGTACATCGCCGTCAAGGTGCCGGTCTTCTCCTTTGAGAAGCTGCACAACGTCGATACCATGCTCGGCCCCGAGATGAAGTCGACCGGCGAGGTGCTCGGCCTTGCAAAGACGTTCAAGGAGGCGCTCTACAAGGCGCTGCTCGCGGCGGGCTTCAAAATTGCGAAAAATGCGGGCGGCGTTCTCATCACCGTGCGCGACCAGGACAAGCAGGAGATGATTCCCATTGCCGACAAGCTCGCGCACATGGGCTTCGAGCTCTATGCGACGGGCCGCACGGCAAACGTCTTCAACTACAACATGATCGCCACAAACGCCGTGCGCGGCGCGGACGAACCCGAGCCGAACATCATGACGCTGCTCGAGAGCGGCAAGATCGACTACGTCATCAGCACCTCCGCCCACGGCCGTGTGCCCACGAGAAACAGCGTGCAGATCCGCCGCAAGGCGGTGGAGCGCTCGATTCCCTGCCTGACCTCGGTCGACACCGCGGCGGCTCTGGTTTCGAGCCTGAAAGCGAATCTGGATGTGGAGAACATCGAGATTGTCGACATTACAGAACTGTGAGGATGCCATGAGACAAATCTGCAAAATTGTCAAAAAGGAATTTCTGACGCCCGACATCGTCGATCTGCGCTTCTACAGCCAGGAGATCGCCGCGGCCTGCTTCCCGGGGCAGTTTGTGCACATTCTCTGCTCGCCGGCGCAGGTGCTGCGCCGGCCGATCAGCATCTGTGACGTGGAAGGCGGCGCGGTGCGCGTGCTCTTTGAGGTGCGCGGCGGCGGCACAGAGTACCTGAGCCGCCTCGAGCCGGGCGACGCCATCGACGTGCTCGGCCCGGTGGGAAACGGCTTTTCCGACGTTCCGCGCGGGGAGCGTGCGCTCTTTGTCGGCGGCGGCATCGGCATCTTTCCGCTGTTGATGCCCGCGCGCCGCTGCGACAAGACGCCGAGCGTGATTCTCGGCTTTCGCGATATCTCGCGCGTCGTTCTGGTGGACGATTTCAGAAAGCTCTCGTGCAACCTCTCGGTGATGAGCGACAACGGCTCATTCGGCGAGCGTGGCTTTGTCACCGACAAGATGGCCGAGATTCTGCGCCGGGGCGAGGCCGACCGGGTCTATGCCTGCGGGCCGAAGGCCATGCTCAAGGCCGTGGCGGAGCTCGCCGCGCAATACAGCCTGCCCTGTGAGGTCTCCATGGAGGAGCGCATGGGCTGCGGCATTGGGGCATGTCTTGTGTGTGCCTGCGCGGTGCGCCGCGCAAACGGTGAGCGCGACTATGTCCACGTCTGCAAGGACGGACCGGTATTTGATGCAAGCGAGGTGGACTTTGATGCGTAATCAAAAAGTGAACATCGCCGGGGTGGAGCTGCAAAATCCCATTGTGACGGCCTCCGGCACCTACGGCTTCGGCCGGGAGTACGGCGAATACTACTCGCTCAATGAGCTCGGGGCAATTGCGGTCAAGGGGCTGACGCTCAAAAAGCGCCTGGGCAATCCGCCGCCGCGCATCGCCGAGACGCCGATGGGGATACTCAACAGCGTGGGGCTTCAAAACCCGGGCGTCGAGGCCTTTATTCTCGAAGATCTGCCCTTTTTGAAGCAGTTTGACGCCAAGGTGATCGCCAACATTGCCGGCAACTCCATCGAGGACTATGTCGAGATGACCCGCATCGTCTCGGCGAGCGAGGTCGACCTCATCGAGGTCAACATCTCCTGCCCGAACGTCAAGGAGGGCGGCGTCGCCTTTGGGACCGACTGCGCCATGGTCGACAAGGTGGTCTCAGCCGTCAAAAAGGCGGCGAAAAAGCCGGTGATCGTCAAGCTCTCTCCCAACGTTGCGGACATTGCGGCCATCGCCAGAAGCGCGGTGCAGGCGGGCGCCGATGCGCTCTCGCTGATCAATACGCTGCTCGGCATGAAGATTGACATCAAGACCCGCCGCCCGATTCTCAAAAACAACGTCGGCGGGCTCTCGGGCCCGGCGGTGCGCCCGGTGGCGGTGCGTATGATCTGGCAGGTGGCAAACGCCGTGGAGGTGCCGATCATCGGCATGGGCGGCGTCGCCGCCGCCGAGGATGCGGTCGAGATGATGCTCGCGGGTGCGAGCGCCGTCGCCGTGGGAACGGCGAACTTCACCGACCCCTACGCGGCGCTGAACGTCAAGCGGGGGCTCGAGCGCTACCTCGATGAAAACGGCATAGACGACGTGCGCGAGCTCATCGGCGCCGTTGAGCCCTACTGACGGAGGGGCGGTATGACGAGACTGTATCTGGTACGCCACGCGGAGGCCGAGGGGAACCATCTGCGCATCTTCCACGGCCAGACTGACGGCAAAATCACCGAGCGGGGGAAAAAACAACTGGAATTGCTTCGCGAGCGCATGGCGGGCGAGCCGATCGACGTGATCTGGTCAAGTCCGCTGTCGCGCGCCTACGACACGGCGGTGGCCATTCGCGGCGCGCGCGAGCTGCCCATCCACACCGACCCCGGCCTGATGGAGATCAACGGTGGCCGGTGGGAGGGCATGCACTGGAAAGATCTCGACGGCGCCTACCCCGAGGAGTCGAAAAAGTGGAATGTGAGCGCGGCTGACGTGCGTCTGCCGGGCGGCGAATCCATCGGGGAGCTGCGCGAGCGCGTCGAGCGAACGCTCGGGCGTATCATCCGCGAAAATGTGGGAAAGAATATAGCAGTCGCCTGCCACGGCACGCCGATTAAAATCATGATGACGCTCT
The DNA here is from genome assembly GCF_014384765.1 of Feifania hominis. NCBI lineage: Bacteria > Bacillati > Bacillota > Clostridia > Eubacteriales > Feifaniaceae > Feifania > Feifania hominis. The sequence continues at coordinate 36,671 of NZ_JACRSP010000001.1, forward strand.
ACAGCGGTCTGCCGCTTGCGCGCATGGGGGAGATTGCCTGGTACGACAACACCGCCGTCTCGATTGTGGATTTTGACGGCGACATGGCGCCCCACGTTGTGCTCGCCGGCGACAGCAGCCACCTCGGCGAGTGGGAGACCATTACAAAGCAGAGATGGTTTCGCGAAAACACCATGGACTGACGGTTGACAACGCCGGGCAAAACGATTAGAATTTCTACAAACAACATCGAGAAGAGGAGCGATTTCATGTCTGACGCTTTTGACGGTACCCTGGTCACCCTGCTCGACGAGGACGGAAACGAGCGGGAATTTGAACATGTCGATACACTGGAGACCGACGGCGAGACCTATGTCGCGCTGATTCCGACGTTTGACGACCCCCAGAGCTTTGTCGAGTCCGACGGGGAGCTGGTCATTCTCAAAGTCGTCGAGGACGAAAACGGGGAGGAGATCCTCTCAACCATCGACGACGAGGAGGAGTTTGACCGGGTCGCCGGGCAGTTTCAGAGCCGTCTGGAAGACGATTTTGAAATTTTGAGCTGATTTCCAAAATGTAGCGGAGCAATTTTGAGCACTTCGTGATATACTAACAGTAGACCGAAAGGCACCCTGCTGGGTTCGTGAATGCGCTATAAAATACCTACAAAGTTCATACGGGAATGATGCTCCGTCGGTGGGATGCAGACCTCCCGCTTTCATGCGGATGCAGGGAGCGCGAAACCGATGGGCGAATGCCCACCTGCAATTATGCAGGGTTATTTTTAGCGCACACGGCTTTGGCGGGGGTAACAAGAGAAACCAGAGGGGCGGCGCCCCTCTAAGCCCAAAACAAAAGCCCCCGCGAGAGCGGGGGCTTTTGTTTTGAGATGGGCCAGGTATCATTTGAAAATAAAATAAGCCTCTCCGACAGGAGAGGCTTACGTTGCCTTTTCCGATTATACGGCGCGAGTCACCTTGCCCGAACGAAGGCATCTGGTGCAAGCGTAGATATATTTCGGCGAGCCTGCAACAACGGCTTTGACTCGTTTGACATTGGGCTTCCAGGTGCGATTGCTTCTTCTGTGGGAGTGGGAGACCTTAATCCCGAAGACGACACCCTTGCCGCACACGTCGCATTTAGCCATAACAGTACACCTCCCCGGACAACAATTGCCGCTTCTTTTTTAGTGCAACTAATATTCTAACAAACATCCCCGCCAAAAGCAAGTACTTTTTCAGAAAAGCTTGCGCCCCGCGCGGGCGGAAAAAGCCGCTTTCAATGCCCCTGCGCCCCGGTGAGATACCGCTCGCTCACCGCCGCCGCGCAGCTCATACAGACCTTGCCGCAATCGAGCGCTATACTCTGCGCCGAATCGGCGATTCGCCTGTGGCAGACCTGACAGTAGCGCTCCGCCGGCTCCACGGTGATGCGCCCCTCGTCGACGGTGATCGCCACCATCGCGCCGTTCTCAATACCCGCGCTGCGCCGAAAATCGATCGGCAGAACGAACCGTCCCAGCTCGTCCACCTTTCGCAGACAACTCTTCAAGAGAATCCCCCCATATAACTGATATGTACTATTCTATACGATCAAAAGTGACTTTACAAGCATATATTGCTTCGTATAGATGATAATTTTATCATTTTTAAGAAGTGGATGAATGACCGGTTTTGCCATAGACTAATACCAACGAAAGACATAGGGGTATTGTTATGCAAGAGCGGTTTAAAACAAAATACAGAACGCTTGGCCTCAACATTGCGTACTTTCGCAAACAAAAGGGGTGGACGCAGGAGGATCTGGCCGAGCACTCGAGAATTGACCGTTCGAGCATCAGCAAGACGGAGATCGCCTGGTCGGGTACCAGTCTGGATACGGTTTTCGCAATTGCCGAGGCGTTGGAAGTGCCGGTTTCCAAGCTCTTTGAGGAGCGTTAGAGAGAGATCGTGAAAAAATCATGGTCTCTCTTTTGTTTTGTCCCTGTAAAAAAAGCCGCGCCGCTATTCTTTAATCGGCCCTTTTGTGTTAGAATAAACTCAGCAGACAAACTGTCTAACAGGGGGTGCCACATGGCAAAGCGCTACAATGTCCTGCTTGAGGATTTCATCAGGGAGTTTTCCCTTGAGACCATTCACATGCCCGAGGGGGGCGAGAAAAACCGCATCTACAGCCCCGACGTCAACCGCCCGGGGCTTCAGCTCGTCGGGTTTTTCGACTATTTTGACAACGAGCGCCTGCAGGTGCTCGGCAACGTTGAGACGAGCTTTCTCTCGGGGCTCTCCTCCGATCAGATCACACAGAGCGCCGATCTGCTCTTTTCCAAGAAAGTGCCGGCGGTGATCATCGCGCGCGAGCTCGACGTCATGCCCGAGCTTCTCGAGGCGGCTGTCAAATATGGCGTGCCGCTTCTGCGCACAAAGGACTCGACTTCGTTTTTCATCTCGGCGGCCGTCGCATTTTTAAACCTGCATCTCGCACCGCGCATCACGCGCCACGGCGTGCTGGTGGAGGTCTTCGGCGAGGGCGTGCTGCTGCTCGGTGAGAGCGGCGTCGGCAAGAGCGAGACCGCGGTGGAACTCATCAAGAGGGGGCACCGCCTCATCGCCGACGACGCGGTCGAGATCAAGCGGGTCTCGGCGAAGAGCCTGGTCGGCACCGCGCCCGAGAACATCCGCCACTTCATCGAGCTGCGCGGCATCGGCGTGGTCGATGTGCGGCGCCTGTTCGGCATGGGCGCGATCAAGCTCAGCGAGAAGATCGACCTTGTCATTCAGCTCGAAATCTGGAATGAGAAAAAGGCCTACGACCGCCTCGGCATGGACAATGAGATGATCGACATCCTCGGCATCGAGGTGCCGGTGCTGACCATTCCCGTGCGCCCGGGCAGAAATCTCGCACTCGTCATCGAGGTGGCGGCCATGAACAACCGCCAGAAGAAAATGGGCTACAACGCGGCCAAGGAACTCAACGACCGCCTGATCAAGAGCATGATGGAGCAGAAGAGAGAGGAAGAGGAGAACTGATGTACGAGATCAAAACCGACATTCACACCCACACCATCGAGAGCCGCCACGCCTACTGCACCATCGGCGAGTATGTCGCCCAGGCGAAGAAAATCGGCGTCGAGCTCGTCGGCATGACCGACCACGGCCCGGCCATGGGCGGCGCGCCCCACTTCTACTACTTTCTCAATCTGTCCGCCATTCCCCACATGGTCGACGGCGTCTGGATTCTCAAGGGCGCCGAGGCAAATGTAATCGACTTTGAGGGCAACGTCGACCTCGAGGACCGCATTCTGAAAAAGCTCGATGTGGTCATCGCCTCCATGCACGAGTCGGTCATCATCCCCGGCACGATGGAGGATCACACCAACGCCTATCTCAACATCGTACACAATCCGCTGATCGACGTCATCGGCCACAGCGGCAACCCGAATTTCAAATACGACTACGAGCGTGTCATCGCCGAGTGCGCAAAGTACGACACCATCGTCGAGATCAACAACCACTCCTTTGAGTTTCGCCGCGGCAGCGCCGCGAACTGCAAGGAGATCGCGCGGCTGTGCAAAAAGTACGGCACCTACATCGCCGTCAACTCCGACGCCCACTTCTACACCGAGATGGGCGTCTACGGCAATTCCATCGAGGTGCTCGAGGAGCTCGACTTCCCCGAGGAGAAGATCATCAACCGAAACGCCCGTGTGCTTCTCGACTTTCTCTCGAAGAAAAAGGGCATCCGTTTCACCGGCGAATAGTTTGCGATTTTTTCGAGTAACATAGCATCATGGGCGGCGCTCGCCACCAAATTCCGCGCCGCGAGGGGGAAGACATGCACAGGCTGAAATTGCTTGCAGGGGATCTCGACAGCAACAACGTGGATCTGCTCTTCGATGAGCCGATGAGCCGGCACACGACCTTTAAAATCGGAGGGCCTGCCGACCTGATGGCCGTGCCGCACACTCCGGTCGACTTACAGGACATTCTCTCGGCCTGCGCGCGGCACGGCGTCCCTTTTTTCCTGCTCGGCAACGGCAGCAATCTGCTCGTCGGCGACGGCGGAATCGAGGGCGTGGTCATCAAGACCGACACCTATCTCACGCGCATATCGCGTCAGGGTGACAATACGCTTCGCGCCGAGTGCGGAGCCATGCTCACTGCGGTCGCCTCGACCGCGCAGCGCCAGGGCCTGTCGGGACTCGAGTTCTCGTTCGGCATCCCCGGCACCATCGGCGGCGCGGTCTGCATGAACGCCGGGGCCTACGGCGGTGAAATGGCCGACGTGGTGCGCTCGGTGCGCTGTTTTACCAGAGAAGGCGAGGAGCTCACGCTCACGGGTGAGGAGCTCGGCTTCGGCTACCGGAGCAGCGCCTTTTCCGGCGGGGAGTACATCGCCGCCGAGGTTGTCATGGAGCTGCTCGGCGGCGACACGGGCGAGATTCGCGCGCGCATGGAGGAATTCAAGCGCCAGCGTGTGCTCAAGCAGCCGCTCGAGTACCCGAGCGCCGGCTCGGTGTTCAAACGGCCCGAGGGCCACTTCGCGGGCCGCTTGATTGAGCTCAGCGGTCTGAAAGGGACCCGCATCGGCGGCGCGCAGGTGAGCGAGAAACACGCGGGCTTCGTCATCAACCGCGGCGGGGCGACCTGCGACGACGTGCGCCGGCTGATCGCCCACATTCAGCAGACGGTGCTGCGCGACCACGGTGTGGCGCTCGAGTGTGAGGTCAGACTGGTCGGGCGCCTTTGAGGGGAGGACGTGTATGGAATTTTTCATTGTGACGGGCATGAGCGGCGCGGGCAAGAGCCGCGCGATCAAGACGCTCGAGGACATCGGCTTCTACTGCATCGACAACATGCCGCCCGCGCTGATTCCGCGCTTTGCGGAGATCTTCGGCGGGGAGGACAGCGAGATCGACAAGGTCGCGATTGTCACCGATGTGCGCGGCGCCGCGATGTTTCCGAAGATTTTTGACTCCCTCGAGGAGCTAAAGCAAAACGGCCTGAGCTTCAAGATTCTCTTCTTTGACGCGACCGACAGCGTGCTGGTCAACCGCTACAAGGAGACACGCCGCCGCCACCCGCTCTCGGAGCGCTTCGGCGGCTCGGTGACCAAGGCCATCGAGTACGAGCGCGGGCTGCTGCGCAGCATCCGCGAGAAAGCCGACGTCGTCATCGACACGACAAACTACTCGCCGGGCGAGCTCAACGACCGCCTGATCGACATGTTTGTCAAGGGCCGCAAAAATTCCATGACCATCAATGTGGTCTCCTTTGGCTTCAAGTACGGGCTGCCGGCCGACGCCGATCTGGTGTTTGACGTGCGCTGCCTGCCGAACCCCTACTACATCGCCGATCTCAAGCCCCACACCGGGCTGGAGGCGCCGGTTTACGACTATGTGTTCAGCTTTCCCCAGACGAGGGAGTTTTTGAACAAGCTCTGTGACATGATCGCGTTTCTGATTCCCCACTATGTCGAGGAGCGCAAGCCCCAGCTGACCATCGCCATCGGCTGCACGGGCGGCCGCCACCGGTCGGTCGCAATCGCCGAGGCGCTGCACAAGTATATCAACACGAACATTGAGCACTCCATCATCAATCACCGGGACATTCACAGAGACTGACAGCAGAGGTGGCCGCGATTGAAACAGACATCGTTCGCCCGACGGACCAAATCGGAAATATGCTCGCTTGAGGGGACCGCGGCGCGCTGCTGCAAGACGGCGGAGCTCTACGGTCTTCTGCTCTTTTCCATGAGCTTTTCCCCGGCACTTGTCAAGCTTCAGGCCGAGAACAAGGACGTGGTCGGCCGCGCGGCGCTGCTGTCGGCGGAGCTTGTCGGCGTGCCGCTCGCCATCGAGTGCAAGCAGGGGGCAAAATCGGATCGCTTCTACACCGCCGCGACTGAGACGCCGCAGGACGCGCTCGCACTCACCGGCTTTTTCGGACATGCTCCCGGCGAGCTTGCGCTCACCATCAACCGCGCGCTCTTCACCTGCGAAAACTGCGCGCGCTCGTTTCTGCGCGGGGCCTTTCTCTCGGCGGGCGCAGTCATCGACCCGGGCAAGGGCTACCACCTCGAGCTTGCGACCCCCCACATCCGGGTGGGCGAGGGGCTCTGCGCACTGCTCGGCGAGTATGGCATCGCCGTGCGGAGCACCCGGCGCCGCGGCAACTTTGTCGCCTACCTCAAGGAGAGCGAGGGCATTGAGGACTTTTTGAACCTCATCGGCGCGCAGAACGCGGCGTTTGACATCATGAACGTCAAAATCTACCGGGATCTGCGAAACCGCGCAAACCGCGTGACCAACTGCGAGACCGCCAACCTCGGCAAGGCTGTGGGCGCGGCGGCGGCCCAGCTTGAGGCGATCGGCCGTCTTCGCGGCGCAGGGCGCTTTGAGACGCTGCCGCAGGAGCTCATTGAGGCCGCCGAGCTGCGCGAACAGAACCCCGATATGACCCTTTCAGAGCTCGCCGCGGCGGCGGGCGTGAGCAAATCGGGAATGAATCACCGGCTGCAAAAGCTGCTCAGAGCGGCGAACGACTGTTCGCCTGACCAGGAGGCACCATGACAGAATTCACCCATTTACACGTACATACCGAATACAGCCTGCTCGACGGCGCCTGCCGCATCGGGGAGCTCGTCGAGCGCGCAAAGGAGATCGGCCAGACCGAACTCGCCATCACCGACCACGGTGTGATGTATGCGGCGGTCGACTTCTACAAGGCGGCCAAAAAGGCGGGCATCAAACCGATCATCGGCTGTGAGGTGTACACCGCCGAGGGCTCGCGCCTGAACAAGCAGAACCGCGCCGAGAGCGCCATCGGCCATCTGGTGCTGCTCGCAAAGGACTACCGCGGCTACCAGAATCTCATCAAGATCGTCTCCGACGCCTTTACCGAGGGCTTTTACAGCAAACCGCGCACCGATCTCTCCGTGCTGCGCGAGCACCACGAGGGCATCATCGCGCTGTCAGCCTGCCTTGCGGGCGACGTGCCGCGGCTGATTGTGCGCGGCGACTACGAGGGCGCGAAGAAGATGGCGCTCGAGTACAAGGCCATCTTCGGTGAGGACTACTATCTCGAGATACAGGATCACGGCATCCGCGAACAGCTCGTCGTCAAGGACGCGCTTTTGCGCATGTCAAAGGAGATCGGCGTGCCGCTGGTGGCAACGAACGACGTCCACTACATCAAAAAGGAGGACGCGGCGGCGCAGAGGGTACTCATCTGCGTGCAGACCGGTAAGACCATCGACGAGCCGAACCCCATGGCCTTTGAGACAGAGGAGTTCTATCTCAAGACGGGCGATGAGATGGCCGAGCTCTTCCGCGACGTACCCGAGGCGATTGAAAACACCAGGAAAATTGCCGCCCAGTGCAACGTCGACTTCACCTTTCATGAGCTGCACCTGCCGAGCTACCAGGTTCCCGAGGGGCGTGAGCCCTATGAGTACCTCGAGAGCCTCTGCATGGAGGGCTTTCGCAGGCGCTACCCGGACGACGACGGCAGACTGCTCGAGCAGATGCAGTACGAGCTGTCGGTCATCCGCCAGATGGGCTATGTGGACTATTTTCTCATCGTGTGGGACTTCATCAAGTTCGCGCGTGACCGGGGTATTCCGGTCGGCCCGGGTCGGGGCTCCGCCGCCGGCAGCATCGTCTCATACAGTCTCGGCATCACCGACGTGGACCCTGACCGCTATGGGCTGCTCTTTGAGCGCTTTCTGAACCCCGAGCGCGTCTCCATGCCCGATATTGACATCGACTTCTGCTACAACCGCCGCCAGGAGGTCATCGACTACGTCGTGCACAAGTACGGCAAGGACCATGTCGCCCAGATTGTGACATTCGGCACCATGGCGGCAAAGGCGGCCATCCGCGATGTGGGGCGGGTGCTGAATCTGCCCTACAACGAGGTGGACGCGGTCGCAAAGCTCGTGCCGCAGGAGCTGAAAATGACCATTGACAAGGCGCTTCACCTCATGCCCCAGCTGCGCGAGATGGTGCAAAATGACGAGCGGATCCGCGAGCTGATCGACATGGCGCGCAAGCTCGAGGGCATGCCGCGCCACTCCTCCATCCATGCGGCGGGCGTGGTCATCACGCAGAATGAGCTGTCGGACTATGTGCCGCTGCAGAAGAGTGACGAGCTCGCCGTGACCCAGTACACCATGACGACGCTCGAGGAACTGGGTCTTTTGAAGATGGACTTTCTCGGGCTTCGCAACCTGACGATCATCCAGCTCGCTGAGGACATGATAAACGCCGACCGCGCGCCGGACGACCGCTTCTCCATCGAGGAGGTCGGCTTTGACGACGAGGCCGTCTACGACATGCTCTCCTCGGGGCAGACAAACGGCGTGTTCCAGCTCGAGTCGGGGGGGATGCGAAACGTGCTCACCGGCATGCGTCCGCGCAATTTTGAAGATATCATCGCCGTCATTTCGCTGTTTCGCCCGGGCCCGATGGATGCGATACCAAAGTACATTGAAAACAAGAACCACCCGGAGCGGGTGACATACAAGACCCCGCTTCTCAAGGATATTCTCGACGTCACCTACGGCTGCATCGTCTACCAGGAGCAGGTCATGCAGATCGTGCGCAAGCTCGGCGGCTACTCTTATGGCCGGGCCGACCTGGTGCGCCGGGCCATGAGCAAAAAGAAGCTCGACGTCATGGAGCAGGAGCGCAAGAACTTCATTCACGGCATTCAGCGCGAGGACGGCAGCTTTGAGTGCGTCGGCGCGCTGCGAAACGGCGTGAGCGAAAAGGTCGCCAACGAGATTTTTGACGAGATGAGTTCCTTTGCGAGCTACGCGTTCAACAAGTCCCACGCGGCGGCCTACGCGGTGGTCTCTTACCGCACGGCCTACCTCAAGTGCCACTATCCGCAGCAGTATATGGCGGCGCTTCTGACGTCGGTGCTCGACTTTTCCGACAAGGTCTCCGACTACATCGGCGAGTGCATCAAGATGGGAATCCGCGTGCTGCCGCCCGACATCAACAGAAGCCTCTCCGGCTTCACCGTCGTCGGGCAGGACATTCTCTTCGGGCTTGTCGCCATCAAAAACATCGGCTACAATGTGATTGCAAACGTTGTGCGCGAGCGCGAAGAGAACGGGCCGTTTCGCAGCTTTTACGACTTTCTCTCGCGTATGACCGGGCAGGATCTCAACAAGAAAGCGGTCGAGACCATGATCAGCGCCGGCGCCTTTGACGGCCTCGGGCTGCGCCGCTCGCAGATGCTGGCGACCTACGACAAGATCATGGACGAGATTGCCGACTCGCGCCGCAAGAACGTGGAGGGGCAGCTTGACCTCTTTGGCGGCGGGGAGGAGCAGACAGCCGGCGGCGAGCCGGTCTACCCGGATATTCCCGAGCTGCCCGCAAAGCAGCGGCTGGCGCTGGAAAAGGCGGCGACCGGGCTCTACCTCTCGGGTCATCCCTTAAGCGAGTACGAGGCCCAGATCGCGGCCATCAAGGGCGTTCGCCTGAGGGACATCACCAGCTCTTTTGAAGAGGGAAACGAGCGCCTCTACGAGGACAACCAGATTGTCACCGTGGGCGGCATCATCGCCGCTTTTCGGCTCAAGACCACCAAGAGCGACGCGACCATGGCGTTTTTGCAGCTGGAGGATATGACCGGTACCATTGAGGTGATCGTCTTTCCAAAAGTGCTTGAGAAGTTTCAGATGGTGCTGCACGAGGAGGCTGTCGTCGCCCTGCGCGCGCGCATCTCAGCCCGCGAGGAGGAGGATGCAAAGCTCGTTCTCATGGAGGCGGTCCCGATTGAGCAGGGCGGGTCTCTGACGCTCGCAGAGCGCTTCTCCTATGAGAACTACAAAAAGCGCGCGCCCGGCACACAGAGTGCGCAGCCCGCCGACGCGGTGCAAAAGCTCTATCTGCGTGTACCGTCGAGAGACAGCGAGCTGCTCGAGAGGGCAATGAAAGTCATTCGTATTTTCGACGGGAATATGCCGCTGTACGTGTACTTTGAGGATGAGGCGAAGTACACCGTGGCGAACCGCCGCCTGTGGGTCGACTGCAACAAGACGGTTTTGGCAGAGCTGCGGGGCATCCTCGGCGAAAAAAATGTTATTGTAAAATAAAGTAAATTAGGATAGAATATTTCATGTTCGTAAGAATTTAAATTTTGGGGGGTAGACCTGATGAAAACAATCGGTATTTTGACAAGCGGGGGAGACTCTCCCGGCATGAACGCCGCAGTCAGAGCTGTGACAAGAGCCGCCATCAACCGCGGCATCCGTGTCATGGGTATCCGCAGGGGGTACAGCGGCCTGATTTCGGGCGATATTTTTGAGATGGATGTCAGAAGCGTGTCGGACATCATCCACCGCGGCGGAACTGTGCTCTACACCGCAAGAAGTGAAGAGTTCAAGACCGAGGAGGGCATGCAGAAAGCGATACAGACCTGTAAGGAATTTGGTATCGAGGGCGTTGTGGTCATCGGCGGCGACGGCTCTTTCCGCGGTGCGAGCGATCTGTCTGCGCGCGGTATCCCGTGCGTGGGTCTGCCCGGAACCATTGACAACGATGTCGGCTGCAGCGACTATACCATCGGTTTTGACACGGCCATCAACACGGTCATCGCGATGGTGGACCGCCTGCGTGACACCGCGCAGAGCCACGACCGCTGCTCGGTGGTCGAGGTCATGGGCCGCCGCGCGGGCTACATCGCGCTCGAGGCCGGCATCGCGGTCGGCGCCTCGGCGATCCTGGTTCCCGAGGTTCCCTATGACATTGAAAACGACGTGTTAAAGCGTATGGAGAAGATCTCCAAGACCGGCAAAAAGCACTTTATCATCATTGTCGCCGAGGGCCTTGAAATCACCGACAAGCTCACCGAGATCATCGCCGAGCGCACCCAGATGAACACCCGTTCCACCGTTCTCGGCCACGTTCAGCGCGGCGGCAGCCCGACCGGCTACGACCGCGTCATGGCAAGCCGCATGGGCTACCACGCGGTGGAGCTGCTCTCGCAGGGCATTGGCAATCGCGTCGTTGCGTTTAAGGATAGCAAGATTGTGGATTTCGATGTGCAGCAGGCTCTGTCCATGCACAAGGAATTCCCGGTCGAACTCTACAAGATGGCCTACGAGATTTCCATCTGACTTGAGAGAAACATCTGTTTTTGCTGACACAGAGGGCTGCCGTCACCGGCGGCCCTTTGCTTTTTTGACAAATTATTGTAAATATGAAGTCGCGTCGAGCGCGCGGCTCGGCGATGAGAAAACGCCCCGTTACACGATAACGGGGCGTTTTCTTTTTTTTGCGGCTCACAGCAGAATGAAACCCATAAAATGCAATGTTCCCCACGCTTTTTACATAGCGGGAAAAGTGCCGCTGGCAATACAATAAATATGGATATTGCCGCTGTCGCCGCGGATGTTTTTTCATTCAATCAGAAGTGCGGCTTCGAAAGATTACCAATATGAGGATGTGATGATTTGTGAAAAAATTTATGGACGAGAATTTTTTGCTCGACGGGTCATCGGCAGAGCAGCTGTTCAAGTCGGTTGAAAAACTGCCGATCGTCGACTTTCACTGCCACCTGTCCGCGCAGGAGATCGCACAGGACAAGTCATACGAAAGCATCACCGAGCTGTGGCTGGGTCACGATCATTACAAATGGCGCGCCATGCGTTTTCACGGAATTGAGGAGCAGTACATAACGGGTGACGCCGACCCCAGAGAAAAATTCAGGGCCTTTGCGCAGACCCTTGAGCACTGTCTTGGAAATCCGCTCTACCACTGGTCTCACATGGAGCTCTCCCGGTATTTTGGAATTTATGAGCCGCTGAGCACGCACAACTGCGACGAAGTGTACGATCGCTGCAACCGGGTTTTGCAAAGCGGCCTCAGCGCAAGAAAGATGATTCAGGACAGCAATGTTGAGATGATCTGCACGACGGACGATCCGTGCGACTCGCTCGAGTACCACAGTCAGCTTCAGAGAGAGAAGTTTCAGACGCTGGTGGTTCCCTCTTTTCGGCCGGACGGCGCGCTGCGCATTGAGGCGAAAGGATTCCGGGAGTATGTCAGCCGGCTCGCCGCCGCAGCGGACGTTGAAATCAGCGATTTCAACGGGCTCTGCTGCGCGCTGGAGCGGCGGCTGAAAGCGTTCTGCGCGCTCGGCTGCCGGGTTTCCGACCACGCGCTCGAGAAACTGGTGTTTGCCCCCGACTGTGACCGGCTGAAAGTACGGGCGTTTGAAAAGGCTATGCGGGGAGAGGAGATCACCGAGCAGGAGAGCCGTGCCTATCAGACGGCGCTTCTGGTCTTTCTCGCGAAACTCTACAGGCAGCAGAATGTCGCCATGCAGCTTCACGTCGGCTGCATGCGAAACATCAACACGCGCATGTTCAACGAGCTCGGCCCGGATACCGGCTATGACGCGATACTCGACACGGGCGATTTACGCGATCTGGCCCGCCTGTTTGACCGGCTTGAGCAGGAGGACAGCCTGCCGAGGACCATCGTCTTTCCGCTCGACGGCAACGCAAATCGGGCGCTGTTTACCATCTGCACCTCGTTCGGCGGGGCAGGCCGCAGAGGCTATGTCCAGATTGGGCCGGCGTGGTGGTTCAACGACACAAAAAGCGGCATGGAAAACCAGCTTCGCGACTTCGCGGACCTGGGCTGCCTCGGAGACTTCGTGGGGATGCTCACGGATTCCCGGTCGCTCATTTCCTATCCGCGCCATGAGTATTTCCGCCGCATTCTCTGCAACATGCTCGGCCGGATGATGGACTGCGGCGAGATTCCGCAGGACATGGAACTGGCGGGGAAAGTGGCGGAGAATATCTGCTACTACAACGCTGCGGATTACTTTGGACTCAAACAGAGACAACCGGATTGAATTCCGGTTGTTTTTCGATGCGCCGGCGGGTTCAAAGTCGGTAAAACAGAGAGGGAGGCGTTTTTCTTGAAGTTGACAACACAGGCACTGGCGGACAGGGCCCCGTGGGAGGACAGAGGGTATCAGCTGCCAAAGTATGACCGTGAAGAAGTGATACGGCGTACGCATGAGAGACCCATATGGCTTCATTTGGGAGCCGGCAATATTTTTCGCGCGTTTCTCGCCGCGGATGCCCAGCGGCTGCTGGACCGCGGCTGGATGGATACGGGGATCATCGTGGGAGAGGGATACGACTGCGAGATCATTGAAAAGGCGTACAGGCCCTTTGACAATCTGGCTTTGAGCGTTACGCTCAAGCCGGAGGGGAGCATTGACAAGGTCGTGGTCGGCAGCATCACGGAGTCGCTGGCCATGCAGCGGCAAACGCCGGATTGGGCACGGCTTGAGGAAGTGATGCAGAGCCCCTCGCTGCAAATGGTGAGCTTTACGATTACGGAGAAAGGATACAATCTCAAAGACCAGCAGGGCCGCTATTTTCAGAACACAGAGCAGGACTTCGCCCGGGGGCCCGACGGGGCGGACAGCTATATGGGCAAGGTGGCGGCGCTGCTCTATAAGCGCTTTCTGTGCGGGGGACCTGCGATCGCCCTTGTGAGTATGGACAACTGCTCCCACAATGGCACCCGTCTGTACGAGGCGCTGCGGGATTTTGCGTCAAAGTGGGAGTCGCAGGGATTGGTCGAGAAAGGTTTTCTCAGCTATGTGGAAGACCGCGAAAAGGTGGGCTTTCCCTGGAGCATGATCGACAAGATCACGCCCCGGCCGGACGCAAAAGTGGTCGAGATGCTCAAGGCGGACGGCTTTGAGGACACAGAGTCTCTCAAGACGAAGATGGGGAGCTTTGTCGCGCCATTTGTCAATGCCGAACAGACGCAGTACCTCGTCGTGGAGGATTGGTTCCCGAACGGAAGACCGCCGCTTGATAAGGCGGGCGTCATCTTTACACAGCGCGAAACGGTTGACCAGGTGGAAAAGATGAAAGTCTGTACCTGCCTGAACCCGCTGCACACGGCACTTGCCGTCTTTGGTTGTCTGCTTGGTTTTACACGGATATCGGATGAGATGAAAGACGAAGACCTGCGCAGAATGGTGGAGATCATCGGGTACAAAGAGGGGCTACCTGTCGTGGTGGATCCGGGGATTCTCGATCCCCGCGCGTTTCTGGATACGGTGATTCACGAGCGCTTTCCAAACGTGTTCATGCCGGACAGCCCGCAGCGAATTGCCACCGACACATCGCAGAAACTGGCCATCCGGTTTGGGGAGACCATCAAGGCGTATCTGGCGTCGGACGAACTTGCTGTGGATGATCTGAAGATGATTCCGCTGGTGTTTGCGGGCTGGTGCCGCTATCTGATGGGCGTGGACGATCGGGGCAACGCGTTTGAGCGCAGCGACGACCCCATGTTCGGGCAGCTGCTGCCCTATCTGAGCGGCGTTGCATTGGGAGATACCGGCGCCGGCCAAACCCTCAGACCTATTCTGTCAAATGACCGGATTTTCGGCGTGGATCTGTATGCCGCCGGGCTTGGGCAGAGAGTGGAGAGCTATTTTGCCGAGATGCTCACCGGTCCCGGTGCGGTGCGTGAAACGCTGCATCGCCATGTCAGTGAATAGCGGAGGGGCCTATGTTGGTACTTGCGCTTGAATCCAGTACAAGCTCGGCTAAGGCCCTTTTGTTCGACACGGAAAAGGGCGTTTTGGAAACGGCGGACGCCTCCTACGCCTCGGAAGGGCTCATCCGCTCGCAGGGTGTCACGGATACCGACGGTGTGTTTCGCCTGACCGCGCACCTTGGCAGGAGGCTGGCACAGGGGAGAGATATCGCCGCGATCGCGCTCTGCGGCACGTTTCACAGCATGGCGGTCTGCGAGAGCGATATGTCCGCGCGCGACACCTACTCGTGGAATTACATGGCGCCGTCGCTGCAGTGCGCCGAGGCGCGAAAGGACGAGGCGCTTGTCGAAAAGCTGTACACCCGCACGGGCTGCTACCCCCATGTCACCTATATGAGGCATACGCTTCGCTACCTTGCCGACAGTGGCATGAAATTGACGGGAAAGAAGCTGATAAGCCAGGGCGCCTACAACCTGTTCCAGCTCACGGGTGAGTATGCGGAGTCTGTCAGCACCGCCTCCGGTTCCGGCCTGCTGAACATTCACTCGCTGGAGTATGACGACTTTGCCCTCGCGTACGCGGGAGTGGACAGAGGACAGCTCGGCGGTCTTGTGACATACAGACAGACGTTCCCACTGAGCGAAAAAGGAGCGCAGACCCTCGGACTTCACCGTGGGATCCCCGTTGTGCCGGCCCACCCGGACGGCGCTTTGAATCAAATTGCAAACGGCGCGGCGGTCGCCGGAAGAATGACGCTGTCGGTGGGAACCAGCGGCGCGGTGAGACTGACAGCGAAAAAGCCGGTCATCCCGCCGGGAAGAGAGCTGTGGAACTACTACGGCGTCACCGACTGGCTGTGCGGCGCCGCGGTGTCCAATGCCTGCAACTGCATCGACTGGTTTCGGGAGAGCTGTTTGCAGGGCCGGTTTTCCTTTGAAGAGCTCGAGCGCGAGGGCGAGTCGGTGCGGTCGATGCCGGTGTTTTTGCCGTTTGTGTTCGGCGAGCGGTGCCCCGGCTGGCGCGACGACCGCCAGGGGGGCTTTGTCGAAGTGAGCTCCGATCACTCGCTTGCCGCCATGTACCGCGCGCTGCAGGCGGGAATTCTGTTCAATTTGTACCAGTGCTACGAAACGCTGTGCCGCGAGCTTCAAAAGCCGGAAAAGATCATTGTCTCCGGCGGCATTCTGAACTCCGCCGGATGGACGCAGATGATCGCGGACATCTTCGAGCAGGATATCGTGCTCGTCAAGAACATCAATGCCTCGTCTCTGGGAGCGGCCGTTCTGGGGGCGTATGCCTGCGGCGCGCGGGAGGATGTGACGCGATTTACCGAGGAGCTGGACGGGGGCAGAATCGTTTCACACCGGCCGGAGCGCTCGGAGTTCTACCGGCGGCAGTACGAGCGCTATTTGCACTGGTACGACCTGACTAAATAGAGAGGGGATGGCAACCGTGGGAAAGATACTGATTACGCCGCGCTCCTTTGCCAAGACAGACGACACGCCCAAAAGACTGCTGATGGAGGCGGGATATGAGTTGATTTGCAACCCCGCCGGCTCCATTCTGACGAGAGAGCAGATGCAGGAGCTGATTGAGGACGCCGACGGCGTCATCATTGGCGTGGATCCGCTGGACCGGGAGATTATCTCCGCCGGGAGGAAGCTCAGGGCAATTGCAAAATACGGCGTGGGGACTGACAACATTGATCTTGCTTTCGCGCGGGAGCGGGGCATACCGGTCTCTGTCACGGCGGGCGCGAACAGCAATGCAGTTGCGGATTATGCCTTTGCGCTAATCCTGGCCTGTGCGCGCCAGCTGACGCAGATCAATGAGATGTGCCACCGGAAAAACTGGGGCAAAGTCGTCACGGGTGACGTCTACGGCAAGACCATTGGAATCATCGGTCTGGGGGCGATTGGAAAGGGCGTCGCCCGGCGGGCGAGGGGATTTGATATGACTGTGCTGGCATACGACGCTCTCTGGGACGAGGCCTATGCGGAGGAGAACGGCATTGTCCGCGCGCAGCTGGAGGAGATTTACCGCGAGAGCGACTTTATCAGCTTACATATCCCCCTGACGCCGCAGACCGAAAACCTCATTGACGAAGAGGCTTTCAAAATGATGAAAAAAGGCGCCGTTTTGGTCAACACAGCGCGCGGGGGCCTTGTTGATGAGACGGCTCTGATTCAGGCGCTCCATGACGGAACGCTGTCTGCGGCGGGCATTGACGCGTTTGCACAGGAGCCGCCGGACTGTGAGAAGCTCTACAGTCTGCCGAATCTCATCATGGGCTCACACTGCGGTGCGTCCACACGGGGCGCCGCAGAGCAAATGAGCAGGATGGCGGCTGAAAACATTCTCAGAGATCTGAGCAGATAGAGAAAAGAGGAACAAAATGGACGAAACAATGAGAAAAATTTCTGACTGCGGGATCGTTCCCGTCGCCAAGATCAGCGAGGTTGAGCAGGCAAAGCCGCTTGCGCATGCGCTGCTCGAAGGCGGAATCGGATGCATTGAGGTGACATTTCGTACGCAGGCTGCGGCGCAGGCCATTCAAATCATCTCGCAGAATGTGCCGCGCATGCTGGTGGGCGCGGGAACGGTGACCACCGTCGAGCAGGTGGATGAGGCAATAGAGGCCGGTGCGAAGTTTCTGGTCTCACCGGGGTTCAACGAAAAGGTGGTTCGCCATGCGATGGAGAGGGGCACGCCGATCGTGCCGGGGTGCACAAGTCCGCGCGACATTGAGAGAGCGCTGGAGCTGGGTCTTTGCAATCTCAAGTTCTTCCCGGCGGAACAGCTCGGCGGCCTGTCGATGATCCGGGCGCTGTGCGGCCCCTATCCCGGGGCGCGGTTCATGGCGACAGGCGGCGTCAGCGAAGAAAATGCGCCCGCTTACCTCGCCTGTGACAAGGTTTTTGCAGTGGGCGGCTCGTGGATGGTCAAAGAAGAGCTGATGCGCGAAAAAAAGTACGATGCGATCACGCAGATGTGCCGCAGCGCGATGAGAAGAGTGCTGGGCTTTCATGTTGAGGCGGTTCGCCTGCACGGCGATGGGGCCCAGGATGAGAGGGAAGATTCTCTTTTGGAGCTGCTGGGAGGAAGCCTTGGTGAGTGCGAGTGCCGCTTGGAAAGGGTACCGAAAGCGCAGGATGGAGCCGGTCGGGGCATTGTGATAAGCACACTGTCGCTGGAGCGGGCGCTCGCATATTTCACGCTCATGGGCCGGCAGATCGACGAGAGCAGAACAGAACGGGCCGAAGACGGCAGCTTATCTGCGTTTTATCTGAAAGAGCGTTTCTGCGGGCTGGAAATTCAATTTGTCACAGCCTGATCAAACGCCGCCTGGAAAAAACAGAAATGAGGGACAAAGATGAAGAGAGCGCTTTTGGAATTTGCCCGGCAGGGTTTTCCCGTTTCAAAGGCAAACGAGTTCGGCGTATATCCCGGCTCGGTGTCGAGATTTGACAACGCCGTCGTTTTCATGGCGGACTGCGGCAGCAGAGATGCTCTGGTCGTATTCGGGGACGACATGGGCTTTGCCGGCAAATCAGAAGACGGATTTCTGCTCTGCGAGCTCAGCCATTCCAATGCCGTCCGGCTTCGGGAGGTCTTTGCGTACACCGCGCCGCGCGCCCTGCTGCATTCGGCGTGTACAATGGGCCTGGGCGACCGGCTTGGCATCGCAACCGACGGCCACATAGCCGCCGTAGAGGGGTACTCGGTACTGCCGGTGTTTGCGCAGCAGTCCATGCGTGAATTGAAGCTCACCGGAAGAACCTACGACGACGTGCTCGACAGCGCGACGTTTGCGGTGTTCCGCCGGGGCTATAAAAAGGGCTTTGGAGCCGACGGGGATCATCTGAAGACTCTCGAGGAGATCGAGTATGCACTGCGCTGCGGATATTCGATGATTACGCTTGACTGCAGCGAATACATAGACAATACGGTGCAGGGGATGTCCGCCGGGGAGGTCAAAGAGGCGTTTTGCCCGCAGCCGGAGCGGGATTGCCTCTATCTCAACAGGGAGTTTGTGCTGGGGGGAGAGCGCCTTTTCTTCGATGAGGACACGTTCTGCCGCGGTGTTTTGATCTATGACGCCGCATTGAAGTTTATCGACACGGTGTACCGCCGGACGATTGTGAACGCGAGCCGCCCCATTGATTTTGAAATCTCTATCGACGAGACGGCAACCGTCACGCATCCGCTGCACCACTACTTCATCGCACGGGAACTGCAGAGACTCGGCATAAAAGTCGCGACGGTTGCTCCGAGATTCTGCGGCGAATTTCAAAAGGGAATTGACTACATCGGCGATACGGCGCAGTTTGAACGGGAGCTGACCATTCATGCGGATATCGCGCAGCAGTTCGGCTACAAGCTCAGCGTTCACTCGGGGTCGGACAAGTTTCGGATCTTTGAAATCGTCGGGCGGGTTACAGAGGGCCGCTTCCACATCAAGACGGCGGGAACAAGCTGGCTCGAGGCAATAAAAGCCGTGGCGGTGAAAGCCCCTGCGCTGTACCGGGAAATCCACGCCTACGCGCTCGAGAGCGCCTTTGACGAGGCGAGAAAGTTCTACCATGTCACAACAGACCTGAGCAGAATCCCGCCGCTGGACTCGCTGTCGGACGAGCAGCTGCCAAAGCTCTTTTCAAACAGCGATGCCCGCCAGTTGATACACATCACCTACGGCCACATCCTCGGCGCGAAAAGCCCGGACGGCTCATATCGCTTTCGCGAGCGCCTGTACAGCCTGTGGCGCCGGGAAAGGGAGTTCTGCGATACGCTGCTCAAAGAGCACATCGGCGCCCATTTGGAACAGCTGACAAAAACACAGTAAGGAGAGGTTTACAGCGATGGTATTGAGACAGGACGCAAAGTATGCCCTGATTACCCCGACGAGTATGGGGGTGCGAATCACGCCGGTCAACTGTCAGTCCGTGCGGGTGAGCAGACTTTTTGAGATGCAGGCGACAAGCGCTGAGACCAATGTTGTAAACATCGGCGCCTCCCTAGGACTCCCGGTAAAAGTGCTGACCAAATTTGTAAAGGACAGCGCGATTTCCGACTTTATCAGAGCGGAGCTTCGCCGCCGCGGTCTGGAATTTGAGGGCGCGCAGGTGGAGCAGGGCGGGCCGTGGGGCTACCGTCATCAGTTCAACATTGCGGACAGCGGCTACGGTGTGCGGGGACCGCGCGTGCTCAACGACCGCGCGGGTGAAGTGGGAAGAACGCTCTGTGCCTCGGACTTTGACATCGAGCGCATCTTTGGGAAAGAGGGGTGCCAGATTCTGCATCTCTCGGGGCTGATCTGTGCGCTTTCGCCCGAGTCGAGCCAATGTTGCCTGGAGCTTGCGCGCGCTGCGAAAAAATACGGCACGCTGATTTCCTTTGACGTCAATTACCGCCCAAGTTTCTGGGAGGGCAGAGAGGAGCAGCTTCGCGAGGTATTTCTTGAGATCGCGCAGCTCTCCGACATTTTGACCGGCGCCGACGTGCTGATTGGCGACAGGGTCGGCTACCAGCCGCTGTTTGAAGAGGGCGCGCCGGACGAGATCAGCACGGAGCACAGGATCGCAGCGGTCAAGGGCATGCTGAAAAAAGTGGGGGCAAAGTTTCCAAACGCGGGTGTGCTCACGGCAACCATGAGAGAGGAACTCAGCGCCAACCGCCACCTCTGGGGCGCCATACTGCTCTTTGACAACGAGTGGTATGTGGAGCAGCTCCGGGAGATCGAAGTGCTCGATCGCATCGGCGGCGGAGACGGCTTTATGGGCGGCTTACTCTATGGCATACTCCGGCAGTGGGAGCCCGAGAAGTGGCTTCAGTTTGGCTGGGCATGCGGGGCTCTGGCGGTGACTGTGCTTGACGACTACGCCACACCGGATGACGAAGAGCAGCTCTGGAGCATTTATCAGGGCAATGCAAAAGTAAAACGATAGGAGAAATGACTGTGGAAAAGACGGATATTGGGCTGATCGGGCTCGCCGTTATGGGCGAGAACCTTGCCATGAACATGGAAAGCCGGGGATTCTCGGTGAGTGTATACAATCGCAGCACGGGAAAGGTGACAAAGTTTATCGACGGCCGGGCGAAGGGCAAGAACATCGTCGGCGCCTACTCCCTGGAGGAACTTGTCGCGCAGCTCAAGCGCCCGCGAAAGGTCATGATGATGATCAAGGCGGGAGAGGCGGTCGACAGGATGATCGACACGCTGATTCCGCTGATGGATGAGGGGGATATTATCATCGACGGCGGAAACAGCCACTTTCCCGATACGATACGCCGGACGAAGTATGTGGAGAGCAGAGGTCTGCTCTATGTCGGCGTGGGCGTGTCCGGCGGCGAAGAGGGGGCGCTCAAGGGCCCCTCGATGATGCCGGGCGGCTCCGAGGGGGCCTGGGAGCACGTCAGGCCCATTTTCCAGTCGATCTGTGCAAAAGTGGACGATGGTTCCCCCTGCTGTGAATGGGTCGGGGAAAACGGCGCGGGCCACTTTGTCAAAATGGTACACAACGGCATCGAGTACGGCGATATTCAGCTGATCTGCGAGGCATATCACCTCATGCGCGACTATCTCTGCATGGGCGCGGATGAGATGCACGAGGTTTTCAAAGCCTGGAATGAGAGCGAATTGGACAGCTATCTGATCGAGATCACCCGCGATATTTTCGCCTATCGAGACAGCGATGGCGAGCCGCTCGTCGACAAGATTCTCGATGCCGCCGGCCAGAAGGGGACCGGGAAGTGGACGTGCGAGGCGGCGCTTGACGAGGGCGTCGCACTGACGCTGATTGCCGAGGCGGTGTTCAGCCGGTTTTTGAGCGCAATCAAGCAGGAGCGCGTTGAGGCAAGCAGAATTCTCAGCGGTCCCCACGGGAACTTCCAGGGGGACAGAGCGGCCTTTTTGGAGGACATTCGCGCAGCTCTGTACGCGTCGAAGATCGTCTCTTATGCGCAGGGGTACTCCCTGATGAGGTCGGCGGCGCAGACGTATGGCTGGAAGCTGAACTATGGGGATATTGCGCTGATGTGGCGCGGAGGCTGCATCATACGAAGCGCGTTTCTCGGTGAGATCAAAAAGGCGTTTGACAAAAACCCCGACCTGAGCAACCTCATGTTGGACGACTATTTTAAAAGGGCGCTTGAGAACGCGCAGAGAGGCTGGCGCAATGTCTGCGCAGGCGCGGCGCTGGCGGGCATTCCGGTGCCGGCGATGAGCGCGGCGCTCAACTACTATGACGGCTACCGGTGTGAGCGGCTTCCGGCGAATCTGCTGCAGGCACAGCGCGACTATTTCGGAGCGCACACATACGAGCGGCTTGACCGGCCGCGCGGTGAATTTCTTCACACAAACTGGACGGGTGAGGGCGGAACGACCTCGGCGTCCACTTATTCGATCTGACGGGAGGGAACCTGATTTGGAAAACATCTATCTCTATGAAAATACTGCCGCCGGGATTGACGAGACGCTGCTGAAAGACGCGCTGGTGAAGTCGCTGGAAGACAGGGCGGACTCGCTTAAAAAAGTGCTTTTGCTGCCGCCGGACTTCACACGGCTCCACTCCAATGCGGGCAAAATCGCCAATCTGTATTATCACATACTCACATCGCGCGGCTGCCATGTGGATCTGATGCCGGCTCTTGGCACCCATGTGCCGATGACGCGCCAGGAGTGCGCGCAGATGTATGGGGACATCCCGTTTGAGCGCTTTCGCGTGCACAATTGGCGCGACGACGTTGTTGAGCTCGGCGTCGTGCCCGCGCCGTTTGTGGAAGAGGTCTCACGGGGGACATACCGCGGCGAGATTCCGGCGCAGGTCAATAGGGCGCTGCTGGAAGATTACGACCTGATCCTCTCCATCGGCCAGGTGGTGCCGCACGAAGTGGTGGGAATGGCGAATTACACGAAAAACCTGATGGTCGGCGTCGGCGGCAGCGCAATGATCAACGCCTCCCATATGATAGGGGCGTTTTACGGCCTGGAGCAGCTCATGGGTCGGGATCATTCTCCGGTGCGCCGGATTTTCGATTACTGTGAGAAGAACTTTCTCTCAAAGCTCCCGCTGCGATATGTTTTGACGGTTACAACGGCGCCCGGGGGAGAGATTCAAATGCACGGTCTCTTCATCGGGGACGACCGGGGACCCTTTGAAAAAGCGGTAAAACTGGCGCAGGAGAAAAACATGACGCTTGTCGAGCAGCCGCTGAAAAAAGCAGTGGTTTTGCTCGACGAGCAGGAGTTTAAGAGCACCTGGCTTGGCAATAAGGCGGTGTATCGAACGAGAATGGCCATTGCCGACGGAGGCGAGCTGGTTGTGCTTGCGCCCGGGGTTGAAAAA
Organism: Feifania hominis; assembly: GCF_014384765.1. Classification (NCBI taxonomy): domain Bacteria; kingdom Bacillati; phylum Bacillota; class Clostridia; order Eubacteriales; family Feifaniaceae; genus Feifania; species Feifania hominis. Next base: position 59,550 of record NZ_JACRSP010000001.1, read on the forward strand.
TTCGGGGAGGATCCGGAGATTGACAGGCTCATAAGAAAGTACGGATACCGGGGCCGCGAGTATGTCATCGGGCTGCTGAAGGATGCTCAACATGCAGATTTGCAGTCGAATCTGTCGGCCGCGGCACATCTGATACACGGCAGTTCCGACGGCAGATTTCGTATCACCTACTGCACCCGGCACCTCAGCCGGCAGGAGGTGGAAAGCGTGGGGTACTGCTACGCGCCCTATGAAGAGATGGCCGAAAGATACAACCCGAAAAGTCTTACACCGGGGCGCAACCATCTTGAAAACGGGGAGGAACTCTATTACATTCCAAATCCCGCCCTGGGCCTCTGGGCAGACAAGTCAAAATTCCAGTGACGAAAGAGTCGCTGTCAAAACAACAAACGAGAAGCGGAACTGCTGTGCGATGCAGTTCCGCTTCTCGTTATCCAGGAGGAATATGAATGAATGAGTTAGGGGATCAAGACAATTTTCACGGTTTTCTTTGCCTTGGCGAGTTCGCAGGCCTCGTTGACCTCTTCCAGGGGCATGACCTTGGAGATGATGGGGTCAAACTGGAGCAGCCCGCTCTTGTACAGATCCTGCATCTGCAGGTAATCGGAGGCGCGGAATCCCTGAACGGTGTGAATTCTCTTGGAATCGCGCACGAAGTTCCAGGGCTTGAAGTGAACTTCATTGCCGCCGTATCCGCTGCCGCACATAATCATGACGCCGCTGCCGGCCAGACAGTCCACGGCGTTTGTGAACGCGTCGGGATAACCGGTTGCCTCAACGGCGAAATCAACGCCCTCGCCGTCTGTGATTTCCATGATCTTTTCGACGGGGTCCTCCGGCCCGTCGACGATGATGTGGGTGGCTCCGAGCTGTTTTGCAATTTCAAGGCGCTGTGTGTCATCGGGCAGACCGACCATAATGAGATTGACCGGCGAGGTCAGCTTCATTGTCTGAAGAAGAAACAGCCCAAAAGAGCCGGGGCCGAAGACGGCGATGTTGCTGCCGGAGAGGATGTGGTTTGTGCGGATGGCCTTGACGGCTTCCGAGGCAATTTCCATGATGGCAGCGTGTTTGTCGGGGATGAAATCCGGAACTTTCATCAGCGCGTTCTGATGCACGCTGACGTACTCGGCGAAGCCGCCGTCAACGTCGATGCCCCAGTGGATCCAGTGGCGGCAGGCGGCTTTTCCAGAGATGCAGTTGCGGCACTCGCCGCAGCCGACCGCGCAGGTGGTAAACAGACGGTCGCCCACTTTGAACTTGCTCACCTGCGAGCCGATCTCAACGGCGTTTCCGACAAACTCATGGCAGGGGATGACAGGGGGCTTGACCCGGCCGTGACGCCCCATAAACGTGTTGTTGCGAATGTTGACGTCTGTGCCGCACAGACCGGCCGCCGTGACTTTGAGCAATACGTCGTTTGGGCCGACCTTGGGCATGGGGACATCCTGAAGAAAGAACTCTTCTCTCTCATCCAGCTTTACGGCGGCGCGCATAGTATCTTTCATTTCGATCTCCCTTTCTAAATTTTTTTAAACAGACAGAGCGAAGTTTATGAAATACGGCTCTCGCTTCGTGTGGACACTCAGAGATCGGCCAGCTCAACGCGGGTGCCGGTCTCGGCGCTGATGTAGGCGGCGTAGATCACTTTGACGACCTGCCGACCCAGCTCGCCGTCAGAGATGGGATCGCGGTCGCCGGCGATTGCCTCGGCAAAGTCCTGCATCTCCTGGGGGTAGCCGCGCATGTAATCCTCATCGGGGGAGGGGAACGTCCATCCTGCCGTCGTTTCGATTTTTTCCGATATGTACTCGTCGCCGTAGGTGCTGGCGGACGGAGTGTATGCTTTCACGGAGTCGTTTGAGGCCATATTGCAGTGGAGCACGGTATTGGTGGTGAAGATGTCCAGTGTATTTACGATACCACCGAGTGTTGTGTCGTTCGCAGAGATCAGAGCCTTGGTATCGTCTTCAAACGTGATGACAACAGTCGACCAGTCCTCAACATCCTGCCATTTGTCCACGATCCACTCCTGATGATGCTTTTGGAATGCCTCGGTGTGAGTGAGTGTGGCGACGTCGGCGACCACGGATTTGACCTCGATGGGCTTGCCGTATTTGAGCAGCCCCTCGTAGCGCTTTAAATGAAGCGCGAGACCGATGGGGTGGGAACCCATGCGAAGCAGAGAGCCGCCGCCGGCCAGACGCCAGTGACGCGAGTAGTCCGCATGGGATCCGCTGTGGCTCTCCTCAGTACGGATTTCAAGAATGGCGCCGCCGCTCTTTTTGAGAATCCGCTTGGCCTTTTCCACAACCGGCGCGTAGACAAAGTCCTCCGCGTAGCAGATTTTCACGTTGTTCTTCCTTGCGGCCTCCACAATTCGGTCGGCGTTTTTCATGGCTTCAAAATAGAGCTCTTTTTTCGGGGTCTTACCGGCCGGCCGGTCCGGACTGTCAACGCCGAATCCGCCGGTCAGGGGCTTTTCACAGATGATGTGTTTGCCGGCGTTTGCCGCCTGCACGCAGAAATCGGCGTGGAGCACATTGGGGACACAGATGTCGACAACATCGATCTCCGGATCGGCGATCATCTCTTCAAAATCACGGTAGACACGCCCAATGCCGAATTTTTTTGCATACTCTTCTGCATTGTCCTTGGCGGTAATGCCAACAACCTCCATTTTGACGTCCCCCGACACGCGCCGGTAGGCGTCGAGGTGAATGTTGGAAACAAATCCGGCGCCCACCACGCCAACTTTCAGTGTTTTCATGCACGCGACCTCCTATGTTTCAAAATTCACAAAAGCCAGACACTTTGACAGCTGATTCCTGTCTAATTTATCTTAACATGCAAAAAAGCGGGGCGCCTATGTAAATAGAACGGAGAGCATTGCAAATTCTGATTTTCTGCCTCAAGTTTTTTCTTCCGATATAGAGAGGGAGTGATCTGCCCCGCCTGGAACTGCCGAAAGAGGGAAAAAACACATGCTTTTTATCGAAATGGCTGCCGGCGGCGGACTGAAAAGAACACGAAATTGTTAAATTGGAACAGAAAAATCATTATTTGCAATGATGGAGAGGAAATTAACACTGTAGCTACATCTGCCAATAATGTTACCATTAACCATATAGAATCTGGTCAAGTTGACGGTGCGTGAAAATTGACATGGAGAGAGTTGTTTCGGAGTTTTACAGTGAGTCTGCCCACCGCGGTTTTAAGGACATTGGTGAAATGCTGATGTTTTTAAAATAGACAACATCTTAGAATCTTTTAGGGACGAAAGGAGCAAAACCATGAAAAAACTATTGGCACTTCTCCTCGCAATTGTTCTCTGCTTCAGTTTGGCTGCCTGTAACAAAACACCGGCCAGCGACGATCCGGGCAATACGGGGAATGAAGGGGACAACAACGATCCCGGTACGACGACCACAGGCGAACCTTTGAAGATCGGAATTCTCACGGCCCTTACCGGCGCAAGCAAAGAGACGGGAGATCGCACAAGACGCGCGACGGAACTCGCTGTTGAGGAGATCAACGCAAACGGCGGCGTTCTGGGTCAGGATGTGGAGCTTGTCTACTTTGATGTGGGCGCGGACCAGCAGAGCTTCATCAATGCGCTGCAGGCGGCTGTGAACACAGAGGGGATCAGCGCGACCATCGGCTACTCCAACAGTACGCTGACCGTCGCGGGCTCGGAGATCATCCGGGAATCCGAAATCCCCAATATCACACTGGGCAACAGCTCCGGTATCATTGCGCTGGAGAATCCCTACCTCTGGCAGTGCCGTCTGCCCGACACCATCACAACGGAAATTCTCGCGAAGATCCACTTTGAAACCTATGGCGTCCAAAACCCCTGCATCATCTGGATGACCGAGGCTGCCGGCCAGAGCCAGCACGATACCTATGTCAAGACGATGGAGAGCCTCGGCGGCAAGATTGCGGGCGATTTCGGATTTGACAGAACGACCACGTCCGACTTTACGCCGATCATGACCCAGGTCATGGCCACGGAGAACGACGGCCTTGCCATTTTCTGCACCAACCAGCAGGACGGCGTTCTGCTTGCTGAGACGGTTAAGAACTTCGGCTATGACAAACCAGTTGCCACCTCCTCCGGAAACCTCTCCTATGCCTTTGTCGATGTTCTGACCGACGGCGCAGGCGAGGGATGGTTTGGAATCTCGGAGTTTAATCTCGATGCGGACACGCCCGGACTGCAGGATTACATCACAGACGTAATGGCGAGAGGTTCTGCGGAACTTGGGCGCCCGAGCTGGTCTGAAACTGCGAACTATGATGCGGTTTACTATCTCGCAGCTGCGGCCGAAAAAGCGGGCTCTGCCGATCCCGAGTCGATCAACGAGGGCCTCAGCCAGCTTTCCGATGAGCAGGGCAAGATGACCAGCTACAGCTACCACGACGACCACTCTCTGGCGAACTACGGATGGATTGCCGAAATTAAAGGCGGCGAAATCAACTTCGGAGAGCAGGTATTCAGAGACTAATCAGGATCTGAAAAGAAGAGAATCGGGGCTTCAGAACGGATGTTTTGAAGCCCCGATAATGTAGAGACCAAAAATAGAGAGGAGTAGCTTGTTGCTATGGGGATGTTTCTTTCGTTGACCGGCAGCGGCCTTGCAATGGGAATGATATATGCCATGCTGTCTGTCGGTTTGCTGCTGCTGATTCGCTCTGTCGGCGTCACCAACTATGCGCAGGGCGATCTGCTCGCACTCGGCGCCTTTACGGCGTTCTTCTTGATGGACCGTCTGAACTTAAACGGGCTGCCGATGATTTTGCTGATGATTGTCCTGTTTGCCTGTTTTGGAACGACGTTCATGTTCACCTGTTACTACCCTCTTCGAAAAACAAAGTGGAACCAGGCAATCATGGTGTGTACTCTGGGCGCGGGCATGGTTATCCAGGAGGTCTGCCTGCTTGTCTGTGGTTCCATGGTCAAGCCGATGGAGCCGATCATTCCCGGCACGTTGACCATAGGTTCTTTTGTTCTTCAGTGGCAGTATATTGTTGTCTTTTTTGTAAGTCTGTTGGTCATGGTCGCGGTGTATCTTCTGTTTGACAAGCTCTACGCGGGCCGCGCCATGCTCGCCGCGGCACAGAACAGCTATGCGGCCAATCTGATCGGCATTCCGTCCATTTTGACAACGCTTGGTACATACATCATCGTCATGATGATCGTGGGATTTGCGGGCTATCTGGTGGCGCCGATTTTCCTTGTGAGAACAACGCTCAACTCCCTTCAGTCCAAGGCCTTTGCCTCGATGGTCCTCGGCGGCTTTGGCAGCGTGAAAGGAGCTGTGATCGGCAGTCTGATGATTGGCCTGATCGAGTCCTACAGCACCTATTTTACAACCGTATACAAGGATGTCATTGTCTTCGGCGTGTTGCTTTTGACCCTTTTGATCAGACCGCAGGGGATCTTCGGTGAAATCCAACTCAAAGAGAAAGCGTGAGGGAGGAAAGATGAAGAAGAGTATTTTAAAATCCAACACGCTGCTGAAGCTGTTTTTGGTCCTTGTTGCCATAGCGGCCATCGTGCTGCTCTCCAAACAGTGCAACAACTATCAGCTGACGATTGTAAACTCCGCCATTATTTATTTTATCTCGGCAATGGGCTATACGGTCATGCTCGGAATGGGCGGCATGATGCCGATGGCGACGGTCACGTTTATGGGCTTCGGCGCGTTTTTCACGGCGCAGCTCTCGAAGAACTTCGGTCTGCCGACGCCGCTGGCGGGGCTTCTCGCCGTGGCGGGCGCAACCCTGATCGCCTACATCCTCTCCATCATGCTTGTGCGCCTTTCCAGCTATTATTTTGTGTTTGGTACCATTGGCCTGTGCAACATGATGGCAACGGTTTTTCAGAATTACAAACCGCTTACAAACGGCGCGGACGGCATCAACGGCATACCCAAGCTCGAGCTTTTCGGGTTCCAGTTCCGCTCGCTGAGCGACTGGTGCCTGCTTCTCTCAGGCATTGCGCTGATCATTATGTTTATTGTGTCCCGAATTCGCAAGAGCTCTCTCGGAAGAAGCCTGATGTCCATTCGGGACAATGCGGTGGCGGCGGAAACACTGGGAGTCAACATCCGCAGGACCAAGAGAATTGCCTTTACGATCGGCTCGATGTTTTCGGCGATTGCCGGAATGCTGGTGGCGTACCACAACGGCGTTGTGAGCGCATCGCTCTTCACGTTTAACGTGCAGCAGAATCTGCTCATGATGGTGATGCTCGGCGGCATCAACAGCACGGTGGGTGCGCTCGGCGGCGCATTTCTCATTCAGTTTATGCCGGAAATGCTGCGGCCGATTCAGGAGTATATGCGCCTGATTCAGGGCATCATGCTGATTTTGCTGATGATATTCATGCCGATGGGCATTCACGGATTGATCAAAACAGCATATGAAAAACTGAAAGGTAAGATCATGGTGAAAAAGGAGGTGAGCCGCGTTGAAAGCGAAGAACGCACAGGAGCTTTTAAGAGCTGAGGAACTGACCATTACATTTGGCGGACTCACAGCGGCTGACCACGTCTCTTTCCATGTGGCTTCGGGTGAGATCATGGGCCTGATTGGCCCGAACGGCGCCGGCAAAACCACACTGCTGAATCTCATCAGCGGCATTTATCAGTGCGACTCGGGCAAGGTGTACCTGGATGGCCGGGACGTGACAAAGGTACCCTCTCACAACCGGGCCAGAATGGGCCTTGGCAGAACATTTCAAACGCCCCGTTTCCTGCACCGCTCCTCCATTCGTGACAACCTGATGCTCGGCACAGACCTCGGCAGCCAAATCGGCTTTTTCAAATCTTTCATGGGCAAGCAGAACCTCGAATTTGAGCAGGAGGTCGAAGAGCTCATGGAGTATGCGGGCTTTGCAATCGATTGGCACAGCGACATCAACGCGCTTCCCTTTGGCCAGAGAAAGCGCCTTGAGATTGTGCGCTCGCTGCTTGCGCATCCGAAAGTGCTGCTTGTCGACGAGCCGGCGGCCGGGTTGAACACAAAGGAGCTCCAGTATGCAGAAAATCTCCTGCGATACGCGGTGAGCAAGGGAATTGGCGTTGTTCTCATCGAGCATCAGATGGATCTTGTCATGAATGTCTGCGACAGGATCATCGTGCTCAATTTCGGCAAGCTGATTGCCGAGGGGACCCCGAAAGAGATCGCGTCGAACCCGGCGGTCATAGAAGCCTATTTGGGGAGGAAGAGTCATGCTCAAAATTAGTAATCTTCACGCCTACTATGGGACGATTGAGGCGCTCAGAGGCGTTGATCTCGAAATCCGGGATGGGCAGATCTGCACGATCATCGGAGCGAACGGAGCCGGCAAGACCACGCTGCTCAAGTCGATATCCGGAATTGTCAATCGCACAGGGCTTATCACATGGGACGAAGAGGATATCTCAAAGTGCAACAGCCTGCAGACCGTGCGAAAGGGAATCGTGCATGTGCCGGAGGGCCGCCTCGTATTTCCCGGCCTGTCGGTTCGAGAAAATCTCGAGATGGGCACCATCAACTGGCATGGCTTTTTCGGGAGAAAGCCCTACGATGAGGACTTGGAAAAAGTCTATGAGCTCTTTCCGAGACTCCTGGAGAGAAAGGATCAAAAGGCGTGGAGCCTCTCGGGCGGCGAGCAGCAGATGCTGGCCATCGGGCGTGGTATGATGGCGCGTCCAAAGCTTCTCATGCTCGACGAGCCCTCAATGGGCCTGGCGCCGAAGCTGGTCGACGAGATGTTTAAAAAGATAGTTGAGATCAATCGGACGCACCACATTCCCATTCTTCTCATAGAGCAGAATGCAAATCTTGCGCTTGAAATATCCGATTATGCCTATGTGCTCGATCAGGGGAAGATCGCGGTTCACGGCCCGGCCGACGAATTGCGCACAGATCCTCAGGTTACGAGAGCGTACCTCGGCGCCCACGCCAATGAGAGTGTGCACGTGGGAAATTGATCCACTCAGAGTACAGAAAGCGGGCGACATTTGTCGCCCGCTTTCTGTTCGCCAATGGCATCACCGATATTGCTTGTCCTTGAGATCTGCAAAATATTTTTGGGGGGAAACGTGATACTTTTTTAGAAAACAACGGTAAAAACAGGAGTAGTCGCTAAAGCCGCATTGCTCTGCTGCGCTGCTGAAAGTAACACCGGAGCGGATGAGATTTTCCGCAATTTCCAAGCGCTTATTGATGATATACTGATAAGCTGTACTGCCGGTAAGATCCTTGAAAAAGCGCATGACGCTGTATTTGTTCATACAGACATAATTTGCAATATCGTTGATGGAAATGGGGGAGTCAATGTTTTCAATGATATATTGTTCGATCATGTTGAGCAGCTGAATTGGCTGGAGCCTGGCGGTAGGCGCGGTCGAATTCTCGTCGTAGAACAGCTCTGCTATTTTTACAAAGAGCTCTGAGAGATAGATGTCCGACAGCACCTCGTACCCGAACGGATGCTCCTGGTAGACGGTGAGAATCTTGCCCAGAAGCATGCGGATCTGGCTTTGGACATAGTAGGGAAATCGGTAAATTTCCAGGGTGCTCTGTTTAAAGCACACAGAGAAGTCTATGCCTCCCCGTGAAAGATCGTCCAGTGTCTTCTGCTTGATCTGCAGAGTGATGCGCTCATAGAGTGTGTTGGGATTGAGCAGATGGGGGCCATGCTTTTCATAGGCACGTATAAATACCATATCTCCCGGCTTGAGTTTAAAAACACCGGACGGAATCTGATAGGCGACGCTGCCGTCTACAATGAAAACCAGCTCATGAAAATCATGGCAGTGCAGATGCAGATTCTGTTCGTTTTTTCCTGAGAGATACCGAATCGAGAACTTTTCCAGAAGAGATTCGTTGTATTTTATCAATTCCGATTTTTGTAAACGCATTGATAACCTCGTCCCTTTTAGCTTGATTTAGATAGTGAATACGTAATGATGCAATAAAAACCGAGCTTATATATATTTAAGAAAGGATTGCTGACTGCATATACAGACAACAATCCTTTCTGTGGTTGGGATACGGTTACTCTTTCGATATTATGTTTTTCAATTTATTGCGACGGGAAAACAGATCACGGCGTCATCATGATTTTGAGGGCCTTTTTCTGTTCGACCATGTCGCAGGCCTCGTTGACCTCGTCGAGTTTCATGTAGTGGGAAATGACCGCGTCAAAGTCGAGCTTGCCATCCTGATACAGATCCAGCATCGTCACGTAGGCGGGCATGGAATACCCCTGAATGGTCTTGATGACGTTCTCGTTGCGCACGAAGTTCCAGGGGCGGAAGCTGACCGTTTTGCCCTCAAAGCCGCTGCCGGCGATGATGCAGGTACCGCTGACCGCGAGAGAGTGAATGGCGTTCTCAACGCCGCCCACCTTGCCGGTGACTTCAATGGTATAATCGGCGCCGTGTCCGTCGGTCAATTCAAGGATTTTTGCGACAGCATCCTCCTTGTCAGCCATGATCACATCGGTTGCGCCGAGCCGCTTGGAGGCCTCCAGACGCTCCTCGTCGTCGCTCAAGCCGACCATGATGATCTTCCGCGGCGAGGTCATTTTGACGGTCTGCACGCAGAGCTGACCGCAGGACCCCGGGCCGAAAATGGCAACAATACTGCCGGGCTGAATGTTGGTATCGTAGACCGCGGTCACGGCCAGAGCGGCGTTTTCAATCAGCGGCACATGTTTAAAAGGCATGAAATCGGGCACGTGCCCGAGAGATTCCTGGTGGATTGCGGCGTATTCGGCAAAGCCGCCGTTGCGGTCGATGCCCCAGTGAATCCAGTGGGTGCACTTTCTGCCCGCAATGCATTCGCGGCAGACACCGCAATACAGGGAGTGCGTCTCGCGAATGCGCTCGCCGACCTTGAATTTGGATACCTGAGAGCCAACTTCCACCACGGTGCCGCAGAACTCGTGCCCCGGAATCAGCGGGGGAATCACAGGGCCATGACGCCCCATAAACGTGTTGTTGCGAATCGCGACGTCGGTGCCGCAGAGTCCGATGGTATCGACTTTCATGAGTACATCGAGCGGTCCGAGCTCCGGAATGGGAACCTGTTTTACAACGTACTTTTTGGTTTCGTCAACCTTGACGGCGGCTTTCATCGTTCCGGTCATTTGATACAGCTCCTTTCATTGTTACCTCAGGGATTCAGCATAATTTTAACGGCCTGCTTGGCTTCAACCAGGTCGCATGCTTCGTTGACTTGGTCAAGCGGCATATACCGGGTAATCACCGAGTCAAAATCCAGTTTCCCGGATTTGTACAGATCGAGCATGGTGACATAGGCCAGACCATTGTAGCCCTGGATGGTCTTGATGACGTTTTCGTTGCGGACAAAATTCCAGGGCTTGAAGTGAACGGGTTTCCCCTCAAAGCCGCTGCCGGCCACGATGCAGGTGCCGCTGACGGCAAGAGAGTGAATGGCATTTTCCACAGCGGCGGATTTGCCCGTGACCTCGATCGCGAAATCGGCGCCGTGGCCGTCTGTGAGTTCCATGATCTTTTTGACCGGGTCCTCAGCGTCGGCGTTGATCGCGTCGGTTGCGCCGAGCTCAAGAGACTTTTTGAGACGCTGCTCATCATCCCCGAGGCCGACCATAATCAGGCGAAGAGGGGATGCCATGCTCACCGTTTGCACAAGCAGCTGACCGCAGGAGCCGGGGCCGAAAATGGCGACTGTGCTGCCGGCGGCGATCCCGTTTTGCGTGGCGATGCGAACCGCCATCGCGGCGTTTTCAGTCAGGGGCGCATGCCTGTAGGGCAGAAAATCGGGAAGAGGAAACAGCGACTGCTCATGAATGGCCGCATACTGCGCAAAACCGCCGTTTTTGTCAATGCCCCAGTGAACCCAGTGCGTGCATTTTCTGCCCGCGATGCACTCGCGGCAGACGCCGCAGTACAGCGAGCGCCGTTCAAATACTTTGTCGCCCACCTTGAATCGGGAGACGGCAGGGCCAACATCCACGACCTCGCCGGTAAACTCGTGCCCCGGAATCAGCGGCGGCTTTACCGGGCCGTGCCGCCCCATAAACGTGTTGTTGCGAATGGCGACATCTGTGCCGCAGAGCCCGATGGTATGCACTTTCACCAGTACGTCCAGCGGGCCGAGTTCGGGAATGGGTACCTCGGTTACCACATACCTCTTCTGCTCGTCGACCTTGACGGCCGCTTTCATCATACCTTTCATTTGCGCACCTCCCAATTTCGAGTTGCCGCGATACCGGGAAACGAGCCAATGAGATGCATTGCAGATTGTAGAGAGCCCTGCGAAAACCTTGCAAATACTGACGTGTGTGGAAAACCCGGTATTGAGGCATTGCGATTGTTTCATTGAATTTATAATACTGAAATTTAAAAAGCAGATACAGTGTTATTGTTGGTTGCGAGATTGCAATAAGTGCGTAATCGCAAGGGGCATGAGCATGAAAAAACGGGCTCGTATCGCATGATACGAGCCCGCTTTATGGCGGCGTATTCTCTTCACAGAGAGATTTCCTGCAGCCTCAACAGGGTCTCTATGTATATTTCGCAGGCGCGCAGCGCCTTTGTAAAATCGTAGGCCTCGTTTTTCATGTGGCCGTTTCCGGCCCAGGAGGGCTTTACCGCGTCGTGGAACGTGGCCCCATAACTGACCGCATTGTCCATGCAGCGCGCATAGGTGCCGCCGGATAAGAGCATGGGCTGTATGTCGGGTTCACCGACCGCCTCGCCGTAAATGGAGCAGAGCGCTCTTACGCCGGGATGATCCGGCTCCAGATAGAAGTAGGGGCTGTTCGATACATTTTGGACCTCAAAGCGGTTTTCCCGAGCCGTTGAGGCGATGTGGAGCGCGAGCTCCTCGGGGGAGAGCGCCGTGTTGTAGCGGCAGTTGACGTTCAGCACCAGCCGGTTGTCGCGCAGAGAGAGCATGCCGCCGATGATTGTTGTGGGCTCAAATCGTCCGTCCGGTATATTGATGCCGAACGCACGGCCGTCAAAGTGTTCGGTGGCCAATTTGATAAACTGTGCGGCTGCGGCCTCTTCGCCCTGGAGCGCCCCTGTTTCGCAGAGAAACTGCATGAGCAGATGGTTGGCATTCACGCCTTTTTCGGGCATGGCGGCATGGGCGGCGCGGCCGGTCGCAAGAACCGAGACGCCCCGTTCGGTCAGCTCAACGGCAATTTCTTCGCGGCCCTGAGCCGCTCTTTGCACCAAATCATAGGTTTCTCTTTTCAGCAAGGCGCTCGCCCGGTCGGCCACGGCGTTGGTGACCACACCGCCTGTAAGCTCCAAAATGGCTCCGTCTTCGAGCTGCTGTGATACAAGGTCCGCCGTATAAATTCCCTTTTCGCCGTTGCCGACGGGGAAGTGGAAGTCGGGTGTGAACGTAAAGACCGGCTGCGGGTAGCGGCGCTTGTAGTATGCGATGTCGCTCATGCCGCTCTCTTCATCGAGTCCGATCAGAAACCGGATGCCGTAGTTGAGAGGGATGTTGTTTTCAATGAGGTATTTTACGGCGTAGGCGGTGATGACAAACGGTCCCTTGTTGTCGGAGGCGCCGCGCCCGACCAGACAGCCGTCCCGCTCGATGCAGCGGTAGGGCTCGCTGTCCCACCCGCTGCCCTCGGGAACGACGTCGATGTGGCCGATGATGCCGAGAAAGCGGTCTTCTCTGCCGTAGTGACCAAAGGCGATATGCCCATCGCAGTCCGTCACATTCATGCCGAGCTCGGAGCAGATCTTCATGGCTTCCAGCTGACAGTCGCGCACGCCCTTCCCGTAGGGAGCGCCGGGCATGGCGGCAGACTTTACGCTTTTGATGTTCACCAGCCGTTTGATGTCACGCTTGATGTTGCTTTCGTTGTCGGCGACAAATTTTTTGATATCCATACGATCACTCCCTGTCTGAAAAAGATTCAAGGCAACTATAACACAAAAGCGGCTCGTGCAACATTGTCATAAGTAGATTCTTGCCCGCGCAAAAACAGACATGCAAAAGAGCCGCGTTACGGCTGTGTAACGCGGCTCTTTTCAGTAGAGAATAACTTTGACGGCGCGGCCCTGTTCGAGACAGTAGTTGATGACAAACTTTGTGCCGGGCGATTTTCCATCCCACACGGCGAGCACCAGATCGCTGTAGGCGACGATCTGGCGATTGCGCTCGAGCGGAGCACTCTTGGCATATTTGTGGTAGTTTGGCAGAAAGGTCTTCAGCGCAAGGCCGTTTTCCCGCGCGTAGCGCTCGGCGAGCCGGTCGATTCCAACGGCGCCGCCGCTGACGATCTCAGAGGCGTTGAGCGGCACATACTGCGCGAGCAGCTCATAGACTGACTCGGGCGCCTTGCGCGAGCCGATGATAGCGACTTTCACAAATCCACATCCCAAAGCTTTTTCTCAATTATAAATCAAAATTTTACAAAATTCAAATTCGGCGCTCAAAAAAGGCAGCTCGTGTTTTCCCTGCCAATCAGCATAAAAATTGTAACAAATAATTCTCTTCGTTCCATCCATATTAAGAGGGAACGGAGGGATGCAATTTGAAGAAAAAAATGACAAAGTTCTTTGCATTTTTTCTCGTGCTCTGCACTGTGATCACTCCGCTTTTACTCTACCAGTCTGTGCGAAGTTCCGTTCCTGACAGCATCGCGATTTTTCAGGGGAACAGGCTCAACGAAACCATTGCACCAGTCGTGCTGGAGACGGCGTCGGAGGGCGAAAATCCGTTTGACACCGTAGGCCAGCAGGTCATGCAGGCGAAGCTCTTCGGGGTGGTGCCCATCAAGGAGGTCTCGGTCAGCGTGCTCAAGCGCACGACGCTGATCCCCTCGGGCAGCACGTTCGGAGTAAAGCTGTTTACAAACGGCGTGATGGTGGTCGGCATGTCGGATATACACACAGCCGACGGCGACAAGAATCCAGCCTACCTCGCGGGAATCCGGGTGAGAGACATCATATTGGAAATGAATGGGGTGAGAGTATCGACCATTGAAGAGGTGGCAAGCTGCTTTGAAAACGGTGCGGGAACGCCGGTAAAGCTCAAGGTCTCCCGTCAGGACACCGTCTTTGAAACAGAGCTTGTACCCGTTTTGTGTTCCGACGACTCAAAATACAAAGTGGGACTCTGGGTGAGGGACAGTACGGCCGGCATCGGCACGATGACCTTTGTAGACCCGGAGAACCGAGTATTTGCCGGTCTCGGCCACGGAATCTGTGATGTGGATACCGGGGATATCATGCCGCTCTATTCCGGAAGTGTGGTAAAAGCGCAAATCATGGATGTCAACCGAGGAGAAAAAGGCGCCCCGGGCGAGCTGATCGGCACCTTTGACGAGAGTGTCGTCATCGGTTCGCTTCTGGGCAACAGTGAGACAGGAATTTATGGTATAATCGAAAACGAACAGTACGCGCAGGGCGAGGCCATGGTGGCCGCGTCAAGCGACGAGATCCACGAGGGGCCCGCAACGATTTTGACAACGGTCGACGGCGATCAGCCGCAGGAGTATGAAATTCAAATCACCAAGGTGATGAGAGGCAGCGGCACAACATCGAAAAACATGATGATCAAAGTGACCGATGAAGAGCTGCTCAAAAAGACCGGCGGAATCGTGCAGGGCATGAGCGGCAGCCCGATACTCCAGGATGGAAAACTCATCGGCGCCGTCACGCATGTTCTGGTCAACGACCCCACAAAGGGCTATGGAATCTTCATTGAAAACATGATCGAAGAAATCCGCCAGATAAAAACACAAAATCAGTCCTGAATTTGCCGATATTGTGGATAAATTGCCTTTATCCACAATATCGTGTACATAAATTTGAAAAATTTGGAAAAAAAGGCTTGCATAGTATTCCATTTAATGGTAATCTATTGTCATAATCTTTGTTTTGGGAGTGTGTGAGACAATGGAAGAGAAAAGCAAAATCCTGATTGCGGATGACAACTATGACGGGAGCCTTGTTACCAAGGGGATTTTGGAATCCTACGGTTTTGAGGTGACCGGGATTGCCAAAAGTGGGGAAATGGCAATTCAAATGGTCAAGGAGCACCAGCCGGACGTTCTTCTTCTCGACATGTGCATGCCGAGAGTCGACGGCATCGGCGTGCTCAAGGCGCTTTCGAGTATGGAGCTCAAAAAGCGCCCGGTGATCATCATCTATTCCTGCATCGGCAATGAGGAGCTGACGGAGCAGGCAATCAATCTTGGCGCATCGTATTATCTCTACAAGGACAACGACTATGAGCTGCTCGCCGAGCGCATCAGGCTCTTCGCCGGGAGTGGGGCGAGAAGCGCGGTGCCGCACATCGACAACAGCATGGCCGAACGCAGAAAAGAGGTCAGCATCGAGAAGTACGTCACCGAAATTCTCCATGAGATCGGCGTACCGGCACACATCAAAGGCTACCAGTATCTGCGCGAGGCCATCATCATGGTGATCAACGACATCAAGGTCATCGACTCCATTACAAAGTTATTGTACCCGGCTGTTGCAAAAAAGTTTTCGACAACATCTTCCAGAGTCGAGCGCGCCATTCGCCACGCAGTTGAGGTTGCGTGGGACAGAGGCAACGTCGATACGCTCAACCACTATTTCGGCTACACGGTACATACCAACAAGGGCAAGCCGACAAACAGCGAGTTCATCGCCATGATTGCCGACAAGCTCATACTCCAGCTCAAGTGCAGCTGAGTGAGTCTCAACCGGGACGCGAGGCGCCGGGAGGAACCGATGTGTTCTTCCCGGCGCTTTTGATAAATTTACAAAAAAAGAGCCGGTACGCATCGGAAAAGTCTGCGTACCGGCTCGTCGCTGTTCGCCTGTTTCAGGGGAGGGGCGTATCAGTTGCCGAGATTGAGAACCATTCTCACGGCGATCAAAAGCGCCTGCTCGCGGGTGGCGTTGGCATAGCCCTCAGCCTGCTGCTTGGTGGTGACATTCTTCGGCGCGAACATGTTGTTGTCCATGCCGCCCATGATGCCGTTGGCAGCCATGAAGTAGACGCTGTCTTTGGCCCAGTCGGAGATCTGCGCGTCGTCAGCGAAAGGAGCGGGCTTTGTGTAGTTCAGGCTGAATTGGTCGTCAGTGGCGAGCGTCCAGCCCGGAATGGAGACTTTCTTGAACACTCTTGTCAGCATGGTGGAGGCCTGCTCGCGGCTCAAAAGCGAATCCGGCTCATAGGTGTTCTCGGTGACACCGCCCACCGCACCGATGTTGTAGGCTTTCAGCACTTCGACATCGGTGCAGTCGGTGAAAGGATCGTTGACAGCGGGAATGGCGGCAGTGCCGGAGAGCGCCTCATACACCTTGACCACCACGGCGGCAAACTCGGCTCTTGTGATATCCTCCGTCAGATCCTGTCCACGAGACAGTCGGGGATCAGCCCGAGAGAATCGGCCTTTTTCAGCTCCTCTTTGGCCCATTCAGAGGCAAGCCCGTCGAAGTCGGAGCTTCCGCTTTCCCCGCCGGGAGTCGTCGGATCGCCCTCACTCTCGCCCTCGCCGGGAGTTGTGGACTCACCCTCACCCTCGCCGGGAGTTGTCGGGGGAGTCGCAAAACCGCCTAACTCACTGTAGAGTCTGTCGGTGAGCACAGCGAACTCCGCTGCACTGAGAGCGCCGCTCTCATTCAGCTCGCCCTCTGCGGTACCGTTTATGTATTTATGGTCGAAGAAATACTGAATCGCGGAGCCGTCGCCCACGGGGAGCTGAAACAGCACGGCGATCGCCTCACAGCCGTCGGCCCGCGTGGCGGTGGCGGCGGTGTTCTGGGCGAATTTTCCGCCGTCATAGCCGGCAGCACGCAAAACGGCGGCGATTTCTCCGTACGTGATCGGCGCGGTGCTGGCGACAAAGACATCGCTGCCAAGAATCTCATTGAGCCTGTCTACCGGCTCGCTCATCCAGCTGGTATCCTCTTCGGCCGCCACTGCCGTCGGAACCAGCCCGACGACCAGGACAAGCGCCAGCAAAAGCGCGAGAAATTTGCCTGTTCGTTTTGTTTTCATAATGCTCTTTCCTTTCCTTTGATATTTCACCGGGCAGAGTTTTGGGCTGCCCGAATGTCTCTTCAAAAGCGGCGATGCTTTCGGCTTGCAACGCTCACAATAGAGAGGAATTATAAAATTTATACCACAAAAAGAGTGCGCTTTCAACAAATCACCCGCAAATTCCGGCCGGTCCGCTGCACGCGGCGATTCAGCTCTGCCCGTTCTCCCTGGCGAGCAGATAGTTGACATACTGCTTTGCCGTTCGCGGCGAGAAACTGCCCCGCCTTGTCGCCCAGCTGTTGGCGCCCGATTCGAGCGTGTCTACCGGCAGCGACAGGCCGTGATCGGCGGCGAGCTGGCGCACAATCTCCATAAATTCCGCCTTTTTCGGCGTTGTGAAAGTCACGGTGATGCCGAAGCGATCCGACAGGCTGACCGTCTCATCGAGCGTATCGCCGAGATGCACCTCGTCGTCGCCGCGCGAGGAGAAAGTCTCCTGAATCAGGTGGCGGCGATTTGAAGTCGCGTAGATGACCATATTGTCGGGCAGCTTGTTCGAGGAACCCTCGAGCACGGCCTTGAGCGCGGTGTAGCTGTCGTCCGACTCCGAGAAAGAGAGATCGTCCGCAAAGACGATGAACTTCATGGGAACGCCGGCGAGCCGGTCGATCAGCCGCCCGAGGTGGCGCAGGTTGTGCTTTGCCACCTCCACAAGCCGCAGCCCGCGGGGGGCGAGGGCGTTGACAATGGCCTTGACCGTCGAGGACTTTCCGGTTCCACGGTCGCCGTAGAGCAGGATGTTGTTCGCGCGCACACCGCGCATGAGCGCCTCGGTGTTCTCGAGAATCGTGCCGCGCTCGCGCTCATAGCCCTTGAGATCGG
The DNA here is from genome assembly GCF_014384765.1 of Feifania hominis. Lineage (NCBI taxonomy): Bacteria > Bacillati > Bacillota > Clostridia > Eubacteriales > Feifaniaceae > Feifania > Feifania hominis. Next base: position 77,430 of record NZ_JACRSP010000001.1, read on the forward strand.
CCAGAGTGATCTCATCCGGGTGGGTGATGGGAATGAGCTCCGCTTCGCCCAACTCGCACTCGAAAGTGAAGCTGCGCCAGCGCCCGAATCGGCCGTAGCCCCGCTGTGTGACAGATTCGGCGAGGGCGCGCAGATCGTCCCAGCCGTCAAAGGCGAAACGGCTGTGGCCGGTCTCATAGTCGGGCAGCTTTGCTATGAGCGCCGCGTAGTCGGGAAAGCAGTCCGCGAGATGCGCCTTGAGTTCGGCGGCGGGCGTGTGGGCGAGAAGCGAGAGGGCCTGCAGGTCGCTTCGTGCGGCGCCGGTGAGGAGCGCCGGCAGACTCTCAAACCCACCGCGCGCGCAGCTGAGTGTAAAGAGATTCTCCGCATGGAGCACGAGGTCGTAGACATAGTCTGTCAGATTGCCGCAAAAGGGGCTGCTCGCGAGCTCACAGAACATTTCGGCATAGATCTCGGCGACCTGTTCGGCCGACTGGAACTGCTTGCCGGTGAGCTTGCGCAGCTTTGCAAGCACCGGGTCCTCCATGAGGTCCCTGTAGATGGTGACGCCCTTGAGCGAGAAGCGCAGGATGTCATTCTGGTTCATAAAAATCCCTCCGTTGCGGGTGTGGAATACTCTCAGAATATCACAGGAAAGCCCGCTTGAAAAGCCTGCAGAGCCCGGATTGTCATCAGATTGTATGCCTGTCGCTTGCGATTTGCGCGAGTTCATAGTATACTGTAATCAATCCGTTTCGCACGGTTCGCTTCTTGGGGTTGATTTAGGAGGAAGAAATGTTTCAGGTAGGGGATAAGGTTCTGTATCCGATGCACGGGGCCGGAGTCATTGAAAACATCGAAGAAAAAGAGATTTTGGGCACCACACAGGCCTACTACATTCTCCGTCTGCCGCTCGGCGATATGAGAGTGATGATTCCCGTAAAGCCGAATGAAAACGTGGGTCTTCGCTATGTGGTCAAGAAAGACCGGGCAGACTATGTCATGCGCAATCTCAGCGAGTTCACCACTCCCGAGTGCTCCAACTGGAACAAGCGCTACCGCGAGAACATGCTCCGCCTAAAAAAGGGCGGCATCGAGGACGTGGCTGCCGTGGTCAAAACGCTCATGGAGCGTGACCGGGACCGCGGACTCTCCAACGGCGAGCGCAAGATGCTGCTCTCGGCGAAGAATATCCTCATAAGCGAAGTGGTGCTCGCCTCCGACCGGGAGAAAGACGTGGTGGAGCATGAGCTCGACGCGGCGCTCTTCGGCGAGTCGTAAGAATTGCTTTTTGCCCGAAAAAAAGATAGAATGAAGCCGTGATGGTCATCACGGCTTTTTTGTTCGTCATGCACGAGAACAAAGCCTCATAGAGATAGAGAGAATATGCCGTCTGCAAACGGGAGACTGCGCGTCATGGGAGAGCACCCGCTCGCGGACGGTACGGTAAGGGAGTTGCAGCACATGTCACTGTTCAGCAGAGTCCGGCGTCTGTTCGGCGGCGAGACGCCCGAGCGCGCCTTTGTCACAGCGGTCGTCCTCGCCGGCGGCAGCGGAACGCGCATGGGAGCGGGTGAGGGCAAGCTGATGATCGAGCTTGCGGGCCGGCCGATTCTGTTTCACACGCTTGAGGCGTTTGAGCGGGCGCGGCTGGTCGACGAGGTCGTCGTGGCCGCCCGTGAGCAGGATCTGCTCGCGGTGAGCGACCTCGTGGTGGAGTGGGGACTTGTCAAGACCAAGAAGATCGTCTGCGGCGGTGCGACACGCCAGCAGTCCATGCAGGCCGGGCTCGGTGAGGCGGACGAGCGGTGCCGGCTTGTGGCGGTCCACGACGGCGCGCGCCCCTTTGTGCGGCCCGAACAGATTGATGCAGTGGTCGCCCAGGCGCTGCGCACGGGCGCGGCGGCGCTCGGCGTACCGGTCAAGGACACGCTCAAGCGTGTCGGGGCCGACGGCCGCATCAGAGCCACGGTGGACCGCGCGGAGCTCTACGCCATTCAGACGCCGCAGGCATTCGGCTTTGACGAGCTCAAGACCGCGCTCGCAGTGGCGCAGCGCGAGGAGCTCGACTTCACCGACGACTGCCAGCTCTTCGAGAAGATGAACTGGCCCGTCAGTGTCGTGCCCGGCGACTATGACAACATCAAAATCACCACGCCTGCCGACCTGGCGGTCGGCGAGGCAATTCTGGAGAGGAGGGCCTGGGGCGATGAGGATCGGACACGGGTATGACGCCCACCGGCTGACAGAGGGAAGAAAGCTCATTCTCGGCGGTGTGGAGATTCCGCACGACCGTGGCCTTGACGGGCACTCGGATGCCGACTGCCTGCTCCACGCGGTTGCAGACGCGCTGCTCGGCGCGGCGGCGCTCGGCGACATCGGGCGCCACTTCCCGGACAGCGACGAGCGCTACCGCGGCATCGACAGCCGGATTCTGCTGCGCGAGACGGTGCGCATGCTCCGGGAACAGGGCTACACGGTCGGCAACATCGACGCGACCGTCGTTGCGCAGCGGCCGAAGCTCGCGGAATTCTTAGAGCACATGCGCGAGAACATCGCTGCGGACTGCGGTATCCCGGTGCAGCAGGTCAACGTCAAGGCGACGACAGAGGAGCGCATGGGATTCACCGGCGCGCTCGAGGGCATTGCCTGTCACGCGGTCTGTCTGATTGGGCAGCAGGAAAAGACACAATTTCTCTGAGTGCAAACGTTGTCGCGTCCCGGCGAAAGAGAAGCCCTGCCGCTGGGGGCTGCGGGAGAGTGTTCCACGGTGACGGGGGAGGAGCAGGTTTTCAAAAACGGCCCAAACGGGCTTTTTTTGATCGCAGGCGTTCTCTTTTGAATATTGCGCTAAAAAGGAGGCCAATGATATACTGTTAACAGAAAACGCAAGCCGCGTTTTCGCACAGGTTATGATGTACATCCATAGCTGTTAGATTGGAGGACCCGAGATGAACTGGTATCCCATTCTGTGGCTGATCGCAGCCATCATACTGGCCCTCGCAGAGCTCGCGAGCGTACAGCTTGTCTCCATCTGGTTTGCGCTCGGCGCGGTCGTCGCCATGCTCGCGTCGCTGCTGCACATCAGCTTTTACGCTCAGCTCGTGGTCTTTGTCGTGGTATCGGCTGCGGCCCTCGCCGTGACGAGGCCGCTTGTGAAAAAGACGCTCGACGTCAAAAAGACGCGCACCAATCTCGACCGGACTGTCGGCCAGACCGGCGTCGTCGAGACGGCGGTTGACAACCGTCTGGAAACCGGGCGGGTTCTTGTGGACGGCTTGAGCTGGTCGGCTCGCAGCGAGAGCGGCGAGCCCATTGAGCCGGGCACAACGGTAGAGGTCGCGCGCATCGAGGGCGTCAAGCTCATTGTCCGCAGAAAATAGCGTATGAACCCCATAAAAAAGTATAAGGAGTTGCGCAATGGAAGTTTTTATCATCATCGCCCTGATTCTGGTCGTTCTCATTCTTCTGGTATCCCGTATCCGCATTGTCCCGCAGGCAAAGGCCTATGTCATTGAGCGCCTGGGCGCCTACTATGCCACGTGGGAGACGGGTCTGCACTTTCTGGTGCCGTTCATTGACCGGGTCGCGCGGCGCACCAATCTCAAGGAGATGGTCGTTGATTTTCCGCCCCAGCCGGTCATCACCAAGGACAATGTCACCATGCAGATCGACAACGTCGTGTTCTACCAGGTGACCGACCCGAAGCTCTTCGCCTACGGCGTGGAAAATCCCATGTCGGCCATTGAGAATCTGACGGCGACAACGCTGCGAAACATCATCGGTGAGATGGAGCTCGACCACACTCTCACCTCGCGCGATATCATCAATTCCAAGATTACAAGCATTCTCGACGTCGCCACTGACAAGTGGGGCATCAAGGTCAACCGTGTGGAGCTGAAGAACATCATTCCGCCCGCCGAGATTCAGGACGCGATGGAGAAGCAGATGAAAGCCGAGCGCCAGCGCCGCGAGTCCATTCTGCGCGCCGAGGGCGAAAAGCACAGCCAGATTCTTGTCGCCGAGGGCCAGAAAGAGTCTCAGATTCTCAAGGCGCAGGGTGAGAAAGAGGCGGCCATCCTCCACGCCGACGCGGTGCGTGAGCAGAAGATCCGCGAGGCGACCGGTGAGGCCGAGGCCATTGAGCTGATCCAGAAGGCGACGGCCGACGGCATCCGCATGCTCAAGGAGGCAGGCGCCGACCAGAGCGTTCTCGCGCTCAAGTCGCTCGAGGCGCTGGCGAAAGTGGCCGATGGCAATGCGACTAAGATCATCATCCCGAGCGAGCTTCAGTCCCTCGCAGGGCTTGCAGCTTCGGCAAAGGAGCTCTTCAAGGATTGAACCGGTACAGACAGGCGGGCTTGCCCGCCTGCCTTTTTTTCAAACGCCGGCGCAATCATACAAAAACCCCTTTTTTGCGCCGGACAACTGTGATAGAATAATTTCATTGGGAACAGCGGCGCCGCGCAAACGGGTGCCGTGACAAACTACAGGATTCGGCGGTAAGTGACATGGATAATCTGTCAGGTTTCTTCAGCGATGTAAAAAGCGTCTTTCTGTCGCAGCTCTCGGAGTTCAGCTTCTTTGACTTTCTGGATCTGGTGCTCGTTGCGTTTCTGGCGTACCAGTTGATCAAACTGGTGCGGGAGACACGCGCGGCGCAGCTGATCAAGGGAGTTTTGTTGCTTGTCGTCCTGATGCAGGTCAGCGAGCTGCTCAACATGAACACGACCTATTTCATCATGAAAAACTCCATGCAGTTCGGTCTGCTCGCCATATTGATTGTCTTTCAGCCGGAGCTTCGCCGCGCGCTCGAACAGGTGGGCCGCAGCAAGATCAGCACCAAGATTTTCAACTTTGACGAGGTGGGCCACGCCCGCGAGGAGGTCAAGACCAGAAACACCATTGAGGCGGTCTGCACGGCGTGCGAACATCTCTCGCGAAACAAGATCGGCGCGCTGATGGTCTTCGAGAGAAAGACCATGATCGGCGAGTTTATCAAATCCGGTACGGTGATTGACGCCGGGGTGACAGGGGAGCTGATCGTCAGCCTCTTCTTTCCAAACAACCCCCTGCACGACGGGGCAGTCATCTTCCGCGACAACCGCATCCGCGCGGCGGGCTGCTTTCTGCCGCTGACGCAGAACCTCGATCTGAGCAAGGAGCTCGGCACACGCCACCGCGCCGGCATCGGCATCAGTGAGAACTCCGACGCCTTTGTCATTGTGGTCTCGGAGGAGACGGGCAAGATTTCGACCGTCAACAACGGCACCATCATCCGCGGGTATCACATCGACTCGCTGCGCGAGACGTTGGAAAACGAGCTCATGCCGAAGACACCCAAAAAGAAATTCAACCTGCCCCGCTTTTTAAAGAAGAAAGGGGGCGAGCAGCAGTGAAAAAATTCATCTCCAACAATGGAATGCTCAAGGTCCTGGCCGTGCTGATCGCCTTTGTGCTGTGGATCTTTGTCGGCATGCAGAATCCCGAGACCGAAAAGGCTTTTAAAAACATCCCGGTTCGCATTGAGTTTGCGCAGAACAATCCCGCGCGCGACGAGCTGTCCATCATCAGCAGCAAGAACCAGAAAATTGAGATCTCCGTGCGCGGAAGAAGAAGCGTTCTCGACAACATTCAGAGCGCCGAGATCATCGCGTGGGTTGACCTCGACGACGTCACCGAGCCCGGCGAGTACTCGCTGCCGGTCCAGATCACCATGCCGGTGGGCGATCTGCTCATTGAGAGAAAGACGCCCTCGTCGATACTCGTGCGCGTTGACCGCATCGTCATGAGCGAAATCCCCGTACAGGTGAGTGTGAGCGGCGAAATCGACGACAACAACTATCTGCGCGGCCAGACGACGACCGATCTGAAGACCATCGAGGTGACGGGTCCCGAGCAGGAGCTTGGCAAGATTGCAAAGGCGGTTGTCGACGTGGAGCTTCAGGGCAACGTCTCCATCGAGAAACAGTATTATCCCTACCGGTTTGTGGACGCCGACGGCAACACCATCGAGCCGGAGGGCGTGACAAGCGAGACCCAGAAAATCCGCGTGAGCGTACCGGTGCTCCGAAAGAAGACGGTGCCTCTGCGTGTGGAATTTGCCAATATGAGCGAGGATTGGGACCAGTCGGTCGTCACGCATACCATCGAGCCCGACCGAGTTGAAATCGCGGGTGAAGAGTCCGTAATCAACAGCATCAGTGAGATCGTAGTCGGCAAGATCGACCTGTCCAAGGTGGAGGGAACGGCGGAATTCGCCTTTGACATCATCTATCCCAATGGTGTCACCTCGGTGGACAGCATCAGGAGCGCCAGGGTCACCGTAACGGTCAGCGGCATGATTACCAGGGAGTTTACAAGCGACCAGTTCGTGGTGGAAAACCTGCTTGACAGCTATGTCGCCGAGGTGGTGAGCGACCCGGTCACCGTGTCGCTGCGCGGCCTTGCGGAAAATCTGGAGCTGCTCACCGACGACGATGTCACGCTGGTCGTCGATCTGCAGAATAAGATGCTCCAACCCGGCACCTATGAGGTGACGCCGACGCTGCGGCTCACCGAGGGCGCGGATGTGGCACTTGTCGGCGAGCTGCCAAAGCTCAAAATCAACATCACACAGCCGTAGAAGCAGCGGGCCGGCAGAGATGCCGGCCCGCTTATCTCATGGGAGGAATGGTATGAAACTGGGACTGGCGCTCGCCGGCGGAGGAATCCGCGGCTACGCGCACATCGGGGTCTTGAAAGTTCTCGAGGAGAATCACATCCCGCTTAGCTACATCAGCGGGGCCAGCATGGGCTCCATACTCGCGGCGCTGTTTGCGGCGGGCTACCCGGCGCAGGAGATTCGCGAAGCCGCGCTTGAGGTCGAGCAGCGCTTTGTCAAAAAGAAGATCTTTGCCAACCCCAAATTCAAAATTTTTCCCCTGTACATGAAGCGCAAACTCGAGGGCCTCGTCGATGGCGGGGCGCTGGAGTATGAGATCGATAAGCTCTTTGAAAGAGTCAGCATCAAGAAGATAGGCGATGTCAAGATTCCGCTGTGCATCTCGGCGGTGGACATCAACTCGGGCCGGCTCGTGCTGTTCGTCTCAGACAAATCGCTCTTTCCGGCGGGGGATGATGTGATCTGCATCGACGACGTTGACCTCAAGACCGCAGTGCGGGCGTCCTCCTCCTACCCGGTCGTTCTCAATCCTACAAGTTATAAGAACTACCGCCTGGTGGACGGAGGGGTGCTGATGAACATTCCCGTTGCGCCGCTTCGACGTATGGGGGCGGACAAGGTAATCGCTGTCAATTTGGTAAACCGCAGCCGCCCGAGCGAGGCCAGGGGCCTCTTTGACATTGCGGTGAGAACCATCGACATCATGGGAGACGCGGGCAACGCCGCGCTGGCGCGGGACGCCGACTACACGCTCGATGTGGGGCTCGACGGCGTAGAGGTCTTTGACTTCGGCAAGGGGGAGCGCTGCTGTGAGATCGGCGAGCAGTGTGCCCGTGAAAAGCTCGACGAGCTCATTGAGGCGGCCTTTCTGCCGAGGGGGATCTGATGGAGCGAAGAGGAAGAGTTCTGTCCGTTCAGGGGGAGATCGCCCGGGTCGTGGTGTATCAGCAGAGTGCCTGCGGCGACGGCTGTGCGGGCGGCTGCGGCATGTGCGCGGCGGCGCCGGACCTGACGATGGAGGTTCACAATACCGCGCAGGCCGCACCCGGCGACGAGGTGCTCGTGGAGCTCGCCGGGCGGCCAGTGGCGGCGCTCGCGGCGCTGCTCTATCTGCTGCCGCTGGCGCTGGGTTTTGCGGGATACTTTTTCGCGGCCGCGCTCGGTGCGGGAGAGGGCCTGTCAGCGCTCGCCGCGCTCGCGGCACTGGTGCTGGGCTTTGTCCCGGCGGTACTGGTCAGTCGAAACATGAGTGAAAAACCGGGCCGGGTTCTCTCGGTTCTGTCAAAGGAGTAAAAGAGATGAATGAAATTGCAGCAAAAAACAGTCTTCGCGCGCTCTTTGCCATTGAGGATGAGCTGCGCGCCGCGCCCGTGCTTACAGCGGACAGTCTCGAGCCGGAGCGCACCGCCTTTGTCATTGTGGACATGATTCGCGGCTTTGTGCATGAGGGCGCTCTCGCAAGCGAGCGCAACGCCGAGGCAATCGGGCCGGTCGAGGCTTTCAGCGAATACTGCCAAAAGAATTTTATCGAGCAGGTGGCCTTTGTGGACACCCATACACAAGGCGCGGCGGAGTTTGCTTTCTTTCCGCCCCACTGCGTTGAGAACACTGCCGAGTGTGAGCTCTGCAGCGGCATTCGGCAGGCAAAAGTCATCAAAAAATACGCGGTCAACGGCTTTCTGGAAGAGGAATTTCAGGCGTGGCTTGCCGCCCACTCTCAGATTGACACCTTTGTCGTCGGCGGCGTCTGCTCGGATCTGTGCGTGCTGCAGTTTGTGCTGACACTGCGCTCGCACTTCAACCGGCGAAACGAATCCCGGCGCATCGTCGTGCCCATCGATATGGTGCAGACCTACGATCTCGGCGAACACGAGGGAGATCTGATGAATCTGTTTGCGCTCTACAACATGAAGCTCAACGGCATCGAGCTCGTCAGCGGCGTCGACTGCTGAGGGAGGCCGGCATGAGAGACTATGATGTCGCCATCATCGGCGGCGGAATCGGCGGGCTGATGACCGCCTATGAAATCAGCGAGAACGACCCTGCCTGCCGGGTTGTGATTCTCGAGAAAGGCAGCGCCCTGCCGGGGCGTCACTGCCCGATCATCGAGAAAAAGACCGGAAAGTGCGTCCGCTGCAAGAGCTGTGCCGTGATGGAGGGCATGGCCGGCGCCGGGGCGTTCAGCGACGGCAAGTACATCATCTCCACCGAGTACGGCGGGTGGCTGACCGAGTTTCTGGAGCCTGAGACCGTGCTCGGCCTGATCGAGAAAGCCGACTCGGTGCTCGTACGATTTGGGGCGAACACCGACCGCTTTCTGCCCGACAACGAGCTCAAGACGCTCTGCCTGCAGCACGATCTGCACATGCAGCAGGCGAGCCTCAAGCACCTCGGCACCGACGCGAACTATGAGACCATGCGCCGGCTGATCGAGCACATCGCCGAGCGGGTCGACATCATGACTGACACCCGCGTGGAGGATGTCGGGAAAGACGACCATGTGATTCGGGCTGTGGGCGCGCAGGGGGAGCTCGCGCTGCGCGCGCGGCACATCGTCTTTGCCGTGGGCCGTGCCGGCAGCGGCTATCTTTCGGCGTGGTGCCGCAACAACGGCATTGAGCTTGTCAACAACCAGGTGGACGTCGGCGTGCGCGTGGAGCTGCCCGCCGTCATCTGGGACCACTTCTCAAAGCGAATCTACGAGCCGAAGATCTGGTACCGCAGCAAGCTCTACGGCGACACCACGCGGATGTTCTGCTTCAACGAGCGCGGCTGTGTCGTCACGGAGAACACCGACGGCGTGCTGACCGTCAACGGCCACGCCTACAAGAGCGCCGAGCGAAAGACCGAAAATTCAAACTTCGCCCTGCTCTCGACGACGCGCTTTACCGAGCCCTTTCGCGAGCCGATCAACTATGCGCGCTATGTCGCGAGTCTGTCAAATTTGATCAGCGGCGGCAGTGTTTTGGTGCAGCGCCTGGGAGACCTCGAGGCGGGTCGGCGAACCAACGCCGCGCGCCTGGCAAATTCGACCACCCGGCCGACGCTCGACGCGGTGCCGGGCGATCTGTCGCTGTGTATGCCCATGCGCCAGCTCGACAACATCATCGAGACGCTGCACGCGCTCGACAAAGTGGCGCCCGGCACCGCAAATCACGATACGCTGCTCTATGGCGTCGAGTGCAAGTACTACTCCGCCCGGCCCGCCTGCGAGGATTTCGCGCTGGTCGGCTGCGAGAGGATCTACGCCGTCGGAGACGGCGCCGGCTTTACCCGCTCGCTCTCTCACGCGGCGGCGAACGGGCTCTATGTCGGCGATAAAATTCTTCGGGAGAAATGAAAAAAGAGGGCGAATTTTCGCCCTCTTTTTTTGCGCAGACGGTTGACACAGAGGTGGAAAGGCGCTATACTATACACATATTGTAAAGTTGTTCTCTTTACAGCTGGTTGTAAAGGGACTTTTTTGTGGGGGAGGCGGCCGTCATAAAGGGTAAGGATTTGAGATTCGCACTTCTTCTCGACTATTACGGCAACATGCTCACCGACAAGCAGCGCGAGGTCATGGATTACTACTATAACGACGACCTGTCGCTCGCCGAGATTGCCGAGCACACCAACATCACCCGCCAGGGTGTGCGCGACAGCATCAAGCGGGGCGAGGCGCTGCTGCTTGAACTTGAGGCAAAGCTCCGCTTCGGCGAGCGGATGCTCCACGCCGAGCACGCCGCCGAATCGCTTCACGAAATTCTGGCGAAAATGGAGGAGCTCAACGCCCTCTATCTCTTTTCAACGCCGCTGCGCGATCTGCTTCGCGAGATGGAGACGGCGCTTGCCGAACTGGAATCGGACCAGGACTGACGGAGGAAACCAATGGGGTTTGAATCGCTGACGGAGAAGCTCTCCGCCGCCTTTAAAAAACTGAAAAACAAGGGCAAGCTCACCCCGGCCGACATCAAGGAGGCCATGCGCGAGGTCAAGCTCGCGCTGCTCGGCGCCGACGTCAACATCAAGGTCGTCAAGGAGTTTGTCGCCCGTGTGAGCGAGCGTGCGGTGGGGATCGAGGTGCTTGAGAGCCTCACCCCGGCCCAGCAGGTGATCAAGATTGTCAACGAGGAGCTCTGCCAGATGATGGGCGGCAGTGTCTCCAAGATCAAGGTTTCGTCCTCGCCGCCCACCATTGTGATGATGACGGGCCTGCAGGGCGCCGGCAAGACCACCCAGACGGGCAAGCTCGCCGGCCTCTACAAAAAGCAGAACAAGCGCCCGCTTCTCGTGGCCTGCGACGTCTATCGCCCGGCCGCGATCAAACAGCTGCAGGTCGTCGGCGAGCAGGTCGGCGTGCCGGTCTTTGCGGGGGAGCAGGGCGAGAGCCCGGTCTCCATTGCAAAGCGGGCGGTGGAGCATGCGAAACGCCACGGCAACGACTTTGTGTTTCTCGACACCGCCGGCCGGCTCCACATCGATGAAGTGCTCATCGAGGAGCTCAAAAACATCAAACAGGCCGTGAACCCCACTGAGATTCTGCTCGTGGTGGACGCCATGACCGGCCAGGATGCAGTCAACGCCGCCGCGGCTTTCAACGAGGCCATCGGCATCGACGGCATCCTGCTCACCAAGATGGACGGTGACACCCGTGGCGGCGCGGCGCTCTCGGTCAAGCATGTCACGGGAAAACCGATCAAATTCATCGGCGTGGGCGAAAAGCTCAGCGACATCGAGGAGTTCCACCCGGACCGTATGGCCTCGCGCATCCTGGGAATGGGCGATGTGCTCACCCTCATCGAGAAAGCGCAGGAGAGCTTCGACGAGAAAAAGGCGGCCGAACTCGAACAGAAGATCCGCCGCGAGACGTTTGATCTGACCGACTTTCTCGATCAGCTGCGGCAGTTCAAGTCCATGGGCTCGATGGACCAGGTGCTCTCCATGCTGCCGGGCGTAAACGCCTCGCAGCTCTCAAACGCCAAAATCGACGAGGGCGCGCTCGCCAAGACCGAGGCGATGATTCTCTCGATGACCGACCGTGAGCGGCTGCACCCCGAAATCATCAACGGCAGCCGAAAACAGCGCATCGCAGCGGGCTCCGGAACCAGGGTGGAGGACATCAACCGCATGCTCAAGCAGTTTGAGCAGTCGAAGAAGATGCTCAAGCAGTTCTCCTCCATGGGGGCGAAACGCCGCCCGGGGCGGCGGGGATTTCCGTTCTTTTAACAGGCTATACTGAAAATTTAGTATACATGAATAACAGATAAAAGGGGTGAAATGAAATGGCAGTTAAAATCAGACTCAAGAGAATGGGCGCCAAAAAGAACCCGTTCTACCGCATCGTCGTCGCGGATTCCCGTTATCCCAGAGACGGCAGATTCATTGAGGAGGTCGGCACCTACAATCCCATGACGGAGCCGTCCGAGGTCAAGGTCGACGCGGAGAAGGTCAAGAAGTGGATCAGCAATGGTGCGCAGCCGACCGATACCGTGAAGGTCCTGCTCAAGAAAAACGGTGTTCTCTAAGGGAACCGGAGGGTATCATGTGCAAGGAATTGCTTGAAACAATTGCAAGAAATCTCGTGGACGATCCCGAGGCGGTCCGTGTGACCACGCGGGAGGCGCAGGACGACACGGTCGTGCTCGAGCTGCGGGTCGCGCCGGACGATATGGGCCGCGTGATCGGCAAGCAGGGCAAGATCGCCAAGGCCATCCGCGCCGTCATCAAGGCGGCCGCCACCAAGGAGAACGTCAAGGTACAAGTGGATATTGTGGACTGAGGTCCGCAGGATGTCGGGCGGCTTTTTTCAGAAAGCCGCCTTTCCACTGCCCTGACAGAGGAGGAACAGGATGAAACAGTATATTGACACCGGAAAGATTGTCGCAACATTCGGCGTGCGGGGAGAGCTGAAGGTCGACGCGTGGAGCGACGCGCCCGAGGTGCTTCTCGATTTTGACAACCTGTATCTTCACGACGGCACCTGTCTGCGCGTGAAGAGCGCGCGGGTTCACAAGGGGCAGGTGCTCTTTCACTTTGAGGGCTACGACACGGTCGAGCGGGCGCAGAGCCTGCTGCGGCAGGTCGTTTACTTTGATAGAGACGACGTCGAGCTCCCCGAGGGGAGCTACTTCGTGCAGGATCTGATGGGCCTTGCCGTGGTGGACGTCGACACCGGCGAGAACTACGGACGCATCACGGAGGTTCGCCAGACCGGTGCGAACGACGTGTATTTCGTAAAGAACGACGAGGGGCGCGAAGTGCTCATCCCCGCCATAGCGCAGGTGGTCGTCGAGACCGACCCTGCGGGCGGCGTGATGAAAATCCGGCCGCTTGAGGGGCTGTTTGACCTATGAGATTTGACATTCTGACGCTGTTTCCCGACATGTGCCGCGCCGTGGTGGACGAGAGCATTCTCGGCCGGGCACAGGCGGCGGGAACCATCGAGATTCACACCCACAACATCCGCGATTACTCGCTCGACAGGCACCGCCGTGTCGACGATTACCCCTACAGCGGCGGTCCGGGTATGGTGATGCAAGTCGACCCGGTTCGCCGCGCGGTGGATGCCGTGCGCGCCGAGGCGGGGAGCAGGGGCCATGTGATCTATCTCTCGCCAAAGGGAAGACGCTTCACCCAGCAGCGCGCGCGGGAACTGCTCGGCTGTGAGCATCTCATTTTGCTCTGCGGCCACTATGAGGGAATCGACGAGCGGATTCTCGAGCTGCTCGTCGACGAGGAGATCTCGGCGGGGGACTATGTGCTCACCGGCGGCGAGCTGCCGGCGCTCATGGTGGTCGACGCGGTCGCGCGCATGGTGCCGGGGGTGCTCAGCGAGCGGGAGAGCTTTGAGAACGAGAGCATCTACACAGGGCTTCTGGAGTACCCGCAGTACACCCGCCCACCCGAGTATGAGGGCCTCGCCGTGCCGGAGGTGCTGCTGTCGGGCCACCACAAAAACATCGAACAGTGGAAGCGCCGCGAGTCGCTGCGCCAGACGCTCTGCAAACGGCCCGACCTGCTCGAGCAGGCGCAGCTCACGCAGCGGGACCGGGAAGTGCTCGAAGAGCTCATCCGGGAGCAGCGTGAAGATTTTGACAACTCTGAGAAAAAACAGGTATAATAACGTCATATGGCCGCCGCATTTCACCGGCGGCAACACCACACCCTGACAAATGGGAGAGAACAATGGAACAGGACAGACGAGGCCCCGGCGCGCGGCTGCGCGAGTGGCTGCACAACGTAGCCGAGGGCAGTTTTTTCAATCGAATCGCGGGTAAGATCACGGACTTTTTCTACCGCCAGGGGGCAAAAAGCAAATTTGCAGGGGTCCTCACGACCTACCCGAGCTTCACGGAGAAGAAGAAAGACAGCTTTCTTTACCGCATCTTTGTCGACCTGCCGGCCAAGCCGGCGAGGGCGATTAAAAAGTATTTGACTAAGCTCTATGACGAGAGTGTTTTTTCGGGGATTGTCTCGCAGTTCTCGGCCTACCTGCTCTCGACCAATCTGATCTCGTGGGGGCTTGGATTCATCGCGTTCGGCGCGGGAATCGTCGGCATGTCGGTGCTGCGCTATCTGATGGGCGGCTCGGCGTCGCTGTTCAACACCGAGGACTTTATCGCCGTCATTGCTGTGATCGCCGGTTTTCTGTTTATGACAAGCCACCTCTCCATCGCGCAGGCAGTTTTGCAGAGCCGCTTTTTCCACTGGCTGATTGTCGACGTGGCGGGCTTTCGCAGCGAGTGGCTCGAGCAGAGCGGCCCTGCGGCAACCCGGCCCATCGTGCCGCTGGCAGTGGGGCTTGCGTGCGGGCTGTCCACCTATCTGTTCCCGTTCTATCTGCTGCCGGGCCTGCTGATTGGCCTTGTGCTCGTGCTGATGATTTTCAAAGTGACCGAGCTCGGTGTCCTACTCACCGCAACGCTTCTGCCATTTTTGCCGACCATGGCGCTGGTGGGGCTGATGGGCATCACGCTGGTGTCGTTTGCCTGCAAGTACATCAGAGGCAAGCGCGCGATTCACTTTGAGTTTCTCGATCTGATGATCCTCTTCTTTTTGGCGGCGCTGATTCTCTTCGGCGGCATCACGTCGGCGCTTCCGGCGCAGAGCTTGAAAAACGTTCTGGTATACACGGTGTTCATTCTCGGTTACTTTGTCATTGTCAACACGCTGCGCAGCACCGAGCTTGTGCGACGGGCGCTCTTCGGCATGGTGGGTTCGGGCGCCGTCGCGGGACTGCTGGGACTGTTTCAGTACGTCGTGGGTGTGGAGCGCTCGCTGATCTGGGTTGACACCACGATGTTCACCAACATCGGCAGCCGTGTCTTCGGCCCGTTTGACAACCCCAATGTCTTCGGCGAGTATCTGGTCATTATGGTGCCCATTGCCGCAGCGCTCTTCTGCGTGACCAGAGGCAAAGCGAGATACTTCTGCCTCGGTGCATTCGGCGTGATGGGACTGAGTCTGATCTTCACGTTCTCGCGCGGCGCGTGGGTGGCGTTTATTCTGGCGTTTGCCGTCTTCCTGGTGCTCTACGACAGAGTGTTTGCCAAACTTGCGCTGCTGCTGGTTCTGGCGCTGCCCTTTCTGCCGATGGTTCTGCCGGCCAACATCGTCCAGCGCTTCGCGAGCATCGGCAATCTCGCCGACACCTCAACGGCCTACCGCGTCTCGATCTGGACAGCGGGCCTCAAGATGGTGCGCGACTTCTGGAGCACCGGCATCGGGACCGGGAGCGCGGTGTTCATGCTGGTCTACCCGTCCTATGCGCTCAGCGGGGCGGGGTACGCGCTGCACGCGCACAACCTCTACCTCAATCTGTTCATCGAGCTTGGCATTGTCGGCATTGTGAGCTTTGCGCTGGTGCTGCTGTTTTACTTCAAGACTGTCTTCGGCGGCTATGCGACGGTCACCGACCGTTTCACCAGGGTCATGCTGCTCGGGCTCGGCTGCGGCATGCTCGGTATTCTGGTGCAGGGCCTGACCGACAATGTGTGGTTCAACTACCGGATTTTTCTGTTCTTCTGGGTGATTGTCGGCATTACGGCAAGCGCCTACCGCAGCCACTTTGAGGAGAGGGGCGAGACGCTATGATCCGCGTGACGCAGATTCTCTCCGACAGCAACATCGGCGGCGCGGGAACCTGGGTGCTGAAATTTGCCGGCCACTACGATCCGGCGCTCATCGAGCTCAGTGTCCTCGTGCCGCGGGGGGCCGCCATCACGCCGCTTCTCAGGCAGACAGGCGCCGAGGTCGTG
This sequence comes from Feifania hominis, assembly GCF_014384765.1. Taxonomy (NCBI): domain Bacteria; kingdom Bacillati; phylum Bacillota; class Clostridia; order Eubacteriales; family Feifaniaceae; genus Feifania; species Feifania hominis. The sequence goes on from NZ_JACRSP010000001.1 coordinate 93,312, forward strand.
GAAGTTCCCATGGCGCCCGACCGCTCCTATGACAGGCAGATTGTGACGGCGCTGCGGGAGCCGCTGCGGCGCCTTGCCCCCGATGTCGTACACACCCACGGCAGTTTTGCCGGCCGGGTGGCGGCGCGCCGGTACACAGACGCCGCGGCCATCTACACCAAACACACGCTCGACGGCGAGCGAAGCGGCGTCAAACGCGCCGTCTGGCGCTTTCTCGACCGGCGCTACAGCGATGGGATCATCGCGGTCAGCGAGTGCGCAAAGCGCAATCTGATTGCAAACGGCGCCGACCCCGGTCGAATCACTGTCATCTACAATGGAACAGTTCCCATTGAACCGGTCTCACCCGGACGCCGGGAGGAGCTGCGGCGAGGCTTCGGCCTTGAGCCGGATGCCTTTGTCTTTGCCATCGTCGCGCGCCTTGAACCAATTAAGGACCACAGAACTTTCCTGCGGGCGGCGGCTCTTGCCGCCGCGGAACATCCGAACGCCCGGTTTTTAATTGTGGGCGGCGGAAGCCTGCGCGGGGCGCTCGAGAGCTTCGCGCGGGAGCTCGGCATCGGCGGGCAGACGGTCTTCACCGGAGAGATCGCCGGTGCGGCGGACGTCTATCGGGCGGCGGACGCGGTTGTCCTCTCAAGTGAGAGCGAGAACATGCCTCTCTCGGTGCTCGAGGCCATGTCGGCCGGGCTGCCGGTTCTCTCAACCGATGTCGGAGGCGTGCGCGAGGCGGTGAGCGACGGGATCAGCGGTCTTCTGGCCGCACGGTCGGACGCTGCGGCGCTCGCACGCGGCATGGCAAGACTCATGGACGAGCCGGAGCTCGCCCGCACACTCGGCGCTGCGGGTGAGCGCATTTACCGGGAGAAGTTTACGATAGAACGGTGCGTCGACAGGACGCAGCAACTGTATCAGGAAGCGAGGAGAGTTTGATGGAAAAGAAACAGATGAAGAAAAAACACCGCTTCAACCTGTTTGACGTGCTGATTATCGTATTGGTGATCGCGGTTGCGGCAGCCGTCTTCTGGTTTTTCAACCGCGATAAGGGCGGTACGATTCTGGCGGCGGGCACCAAGGTGACCTACCAGCTCGAAATCACAAACGTGCCGCAGGAGGTCGCCTATTCGCCGCGCATCGGCGACTATGTCAAGGAGGGCGTGCGCAAGGTGCGCCTGGGCAAGATTGTCGGTGTGGATGTGCAGCCCTATGAGAAGCTCACGCGAAATCTCATCGACGATACGATCAACCTCACACCTGTGCCGGACCGGTACACGGTTGTGATCACCTGCGAGGCGGACGGCAAGCTCTCCGGCGGGCGGGTATCGGTAAACGGACACGTCTTCGGCGTCGGCTCGGAGATCGCGCTGCAGTCGAAGAACTTTGCCGGCACCTCGTACTGCATCACCATGAAGACGAAATAGGAGGGATGAACCATGAACAAAAAGGGTAAAGTATTCGGTGTCAACGTTCTCGATCTGGTCATCCTGCTGTTCGTCGTTGCGGCAGCCGTCTTTGTGATGCTCAAGGGGAACTTCATTGAAAAGGTGAAGGTCACCTCCAACGACGCGAAAATCGAGTATGTGGTCATGCTTGAGAGCGTTCGCGAATACACGTACAACGCCATCTATGTGGGCGACCCGATCTTTGACGACGAGACGGATGCGCAGATCGGCGTTGTCACAAAGGTTGAGATGAAGCCATACTATGATATCATTGAAAAGAGTGATGGCACCGTTGTGAGCGCTCTCGTGCCCGAGCGGTACAAACTGCTCATCACCGCCGAGGGGGACGGAAAGGTCACCGACGACGGCTACATGATCAACGGCAACCGTCTCGTCGCGCCGAACGGCTCGATCAAGGTGGCGACCACGCGCGTGTGTTCCAACGGCAAGTTTGTCAGCGTCAGACAGATTCAGGCCCAGTAACAGGGCAAATAGGGGATTGACGAACAGCGAAAATTCCTGTACAATCGTAAGTAGTAAAATTGATTTTAAAGGGGCGTTCCAATATGTTCTCTAGAGAAGCTACCGTTCAGAATCAGGTTGGATTACATGCGCGTCCGGCGACGTTTTTCATTCAGAAAGCAAACGAGTTCAAATCCTCCGTCTGGGTTGAAAAAGATGAGAGGCGGGTCAATGCGAAGAGTTTGCTCGGCGTCCTGTCCCTGGGCGTCACGAAAGATACACGCATCACCATCATCGCTGACGGCCCCGATGAGGAGACTGCGGTCAACGCTCTGGTAGAGCTGATCAATTCCAACTTCGACGAATAATCCACGCCTTTCCAAAGACGAAAGCTTAAGCGGGCTTTCGTCTTTTTTGGTTTCGGCTTCGGAGGGCAAACCATTGGATCAGAAGACTCTGGCAAGACTCAAGGAAAAAGTAAAACAGCTGCCCATGACGCCGGGCATTTACATGATGCGCGACAAGGCGGGCAAAATCATCTATGTCGGCAAGGCGAAGCTGCTCAAAAACCGGGTATCACAGTACTTCAACGGCATTGACCGCCACACGCCCAAGGTCTACAGGATGGTGCAGAATGTCGACGACTTCGACGTGATCATCACCGACAGCGAGCTGGAGGCGCTGGTGCTCGAGTGCTCGCAGATCAAGCACTACATGCCAAAGTACAACATTCTGCTCAAGGATGACAAGAACTACCCCTACATCAAACTGGATGTGGACAGCCCCTATCCGCGCCTGAGCATGACGCGCCGCCGCCTCGATGACAGAGCGCGTTACTTCGGGCCCTACAGCGGCAGCGTGGGGGAGATCATCCGCACCATCAACCGCATGTTCAAGCTGCCCACCTGCCACAAGAGCTTTCCGCGCGACTTTGACAGAGAGCGCCCCTGCCTGAACTACTCCATCAAAAACTGCATGGGAGTCTGTACGGGAAAAATCAGCGAGCAGGAGTACCGCGAGGCCATTGACCAGGCCGTAGAGATTCTTGAGGGGCGCTATGAGCGGGTCGCCGAGGAGCTCACACAGAAAATGACCGAGGCTGCCGAGGCGCTCAGCTTTGAGAAAGCCGCGCTCTACCGTGACCGGCTCACCGCCATACGCAAGCTTGCGGACCACCAGAAAGTGGTGGCTGCGCCGAGCGTCAACCGGGACGTGATCGGCTTTTACAAAAACGCCTTTCAGGCGGTGGTGGAGGTTTTCCTCATCCGCTCGGGCAAGCTCGCCCAGGAGGAGAGCTTTGTCTTTGCCCCGGAGGACTACGACGACGAGCCTGCGGCCCTCGGGGAATTTGTCAAGCAGTTCTATGAGGTGCGCCGCGACATCCCGGGCGAGATTCTGCTCAGCGGAGATGTGGAGGACCGCGAGCTCATCGAGGCCTTTCTCACCCAGCGGGCCGGCCGCAGGGTGAGGCTGCGCGTACCGCAGCGCGGGGAGCTCAAAAAGCTCACCAACATGGTCTGCAAGAACGCGCAGGACAGGCTCGCGCGCATGCTGCCGCGCGAGGAGAAAGTCAAAAAGACCATCGCCGAGCTTCAGCAGAAGCTCGGCCTGCCAAAGCCGCCGGTGCGCATTGAGGCGATTGACATCTCCAACACCGCCGGCAGCGATGTAGTGGGCGCGATTATCGTCTTTGAAAACGGCGAGCCGAAGAAGAGCGGCTATAAAAAATACAAGATCAAGAGCTTTGACGGACAGGATGACTACGCAGCCATGCGCGAAGTGCTCTACCGGCGCTTCCGGCGCTATCAGGAGGGGGACGCGGGGTTTGACACGCTGCCCGACCTGCTGCTGCTCGACGGCGGAAAGGGGCATGTCGCAACCGTGAGGCCTCTGCTCGAGGAGATGGAGATTCCCGTGCCGGTCTTCGGCATGGTCAAGGATGACCGCCACCGCACGCGCGGCCTCACCACCGACAGTGAGGAGATCACCATCTCACCGGCGAGTCCAGCTTTTGTGCTTGTCGGGCGGATTCAGGAGGAGGTCCACCGCTTTGTCATCGAATACCACCGCAGCACGCGCGGCAGGAAGATGCTGCGATCAGGGCTCTCGGCCGTACCGGGGCTCGGGCCGACGCGGGTGAAGAATCTGCTCACGGAGTTTAAGACCATTGAGAACATCCGCCGCGCATCCATCGACGATCTGTGCCGTGTCAAGGGAATGACCCGCCGCGCCGCCGAGAACATCAAGCGGCATTACGGGGAACTTTCTTGACGGCGGGAATTGCGGTGTTGTATGATGGAGAGGAACAAGCACAGTGGGAGTGAATCATGAGAGTAATTACCGGCACGGCCCGGGGCATCCGTCTGACGACACCGCCCGGCCTTGACACAAGACCCACCATCGACCGCGTCAAGGAGGCGGTCTTCAGCAAGATACAATTTGAAATCGAGGGGCGCGACGTGCTCGATCTGTTTGCCGGAAGCGGCCAGATGGGCATTGAGGCGCTCAGCCGCGGCGCGCGGCACTGCGATTTCTGCGATCTGGACCAGCGCGCCTGCGACTGCATTCGGGACAACCTTCTGCGCACCGACCTGGAGCAGAGCGGCGAGATCTATGCCATCGACTATCTGCGTATGCTCTCCTTTGCACAGCGGACGAGGCGCTACGGGCTCGTCTTTCTCGATCCGCCCTATCAGCAGGATGATCTCGAGCGGTCGCTTGAGCATCTGGCAAACGGGGACATTCTGACCGACGACGCGGTGGTCGTGTGCGAGTGCGGGCTTGAAAAAGAGCTGCCCGAGACGGCCGGCTGCCTTGTCAAGGGCAAGAGCGCGCGCTACGGCAAGGTCAGAATCGAAGTCTATCGAAGAGAGACAAGGTGAGACGATGAAAACAGCTGTCTGTCCCGGCAGTTACGACCCGGTGACCATCGGCCACATGGATGTGATCCGCCGCACGGCCGGTCTGTTTGACCGGGTGGTGGTGACGGTGCTTGTAAACAGAGAAAAGACGCCGCGCTTCTCGCTCGAAGAGCGCGTCGCCATGCTCGAGAAGTGCGTGGCGGGGATCCCCGGCGTGTCGGTCGACGTCTACGAGGGACTGCTCGCGGACTATGTGCAGAAAATCGGAGCGGCCGCCGTGGTCAAGGGAGTGCGCGACTTCATGGACTACGCCATGGAGACGAGAATGGCGCAGATCAACCGCAAAATCGGCGCGCAGCCGGTTGAGACTCTGCTGCTGCCCGCGCGGGCGGAGCTTCTCCACGTCAGCTCCAGCACCGTGTGGCAGATTGCGCGCGCCGGCGGTGAAATCAAAGATTATATCCCGCCGCAGATATGGGTAGAAATAGAGAAACGCCTTGCCGAAACGGAGGAGAGTAAATGAATACACAGGATTGTATTGAACGCTTGGAAGATGTCATTGATGAGGCCTGGAATCTGCCGCTGTCAAACGGCAAGTGCGTGGTGGACGCCGAGACCATCCGGGAGCTGGTGCGCGAAGTGCGCGACAGTCTGCCGGGCGAGCTTGAGCAGGCGATGAAGATCGTCAAGGATCGAAACGACATCATCACCACGGCCCGCCATGAGGCCGAGGTCATTGTCAAAAACGCGCAGGAGAAAGCGAGAGCTCTGGTCAGCCGGGATGAGATCGTGCTCGAGGCGCGCAAGCAGGGAAATGAGCTTCTCGCCTCGGCGAAGAAGCAGGCGGCCGACATCGTCAATCTCGCCAACGAGCAGGCGAGCGCGTTGGTTGCCGACACCAACCGCCATGTGAGCGATCTGATGAGCGAGACCAACGAAAAAGTCCGCGAGATGAAACAGATGGCAAACGACTATGCCGACGATATGATGCGCAAGATGAGCGAGGTGCTGGGCGCCGCGCTGACCGACGTGCGTCAGACCTATCAGACCTTTAAAAACAACAGACTGTAACCGACGGCAGCACCGACTGCCGCCCCGGCGGACCTCATTGAGGTCCGCCGTTTTTTTTGCTTTTTCAGACACTACTATATCTAGTGGCTGGGTGGATTTGAGACACAATTGGCTTAAATTTCTACCTCTGATTTTTCAAAAAGGAGTTGTCAACGGAGGAAATACCGTTTAAAATGTTAATAAAGTGGTGGAAAGTGTTAGTAAGTGACATTAAGTGGTGAATTTCACCCGAAAGACGGACAAGTTTGTGAAGGAGGGGAAGCTGCGGTGCTGATCGGTCAATACAAGCACAATGTCGATCTCAAGGGCCGGCTCATCATGCCGCAGAAATTCCGCGACGACCTGGGGGAGACATACATCGTCACCCGGGGGCTCGACAGCTGCCTGTTCGTCTACCCCATGAAAGAGTGGGAAGTGCTCGCCGAGCGCATCAAGGCTCTGCCCATGGCCAAGGGGCGCGAGCTGCAGCGGTTCTTCTTCGCCAACGCCGAAGAGGTGGTGACCGACGCGCAGGGCCGTATGCTGATTCCGGCAAATCTTCGCCAGTATGCGGGGCTCAAAAAAGAGGCGGTCGTCATCGGTTCGCTCACCCGGGTCGAGATCTGGGACCGCCAGAGCTGGGAAAACGCCTGTGAGAATCTCACCGGTAGCGCTGTGGAAGAGGCCATGATCGAACTTGGATTTTAAGGGGTTGAGAGTGTGGAACTGACCCATCGTCCGGTTCTGCTCGACGAGTGCATCAACGCGCTGAACATCCGCCCCGACGGGATCTATGTCGACGGAACGCTCGGCGGCGGTGGACATGCCCGGGAGGTGCTCGGGCGTCTGACCACCGGTCGGCTGATCGGCATCGACCAGGACGACTACGCCGTCGCGCGGGCAGGTGAGAGACTGGCCTGCTTTGGTGAACGGTTGAACATTGTGCACGACAACTTCAAAAACATCAGACCGATTCTCTCGCGCCTCGGCATCCGGGGTGTCGACGGCGTGCTTCTCGATCTCGGCGTGTCCTCCTTTCAATTTGACGACGGCGCGCGGGGTTTTTCCTACCAGCACGATGCGCGCCTCGATATGCGCATGTCGAAGGAGAATCCGCTCACGGCTTACGACGTGGTAAACACCTATTCCCAGCAGGAGCTCACCAGAGTGCTGCGCGACTATGGCGAGGAGAAATTTGCCCCGCGCATTGCCCGAAAAATCTGTGAGAGCCGTCAGACAAAGCCGGTTGAGACGACTTTTGAGCTCGTGGAGTTGATCAAGGCGGGCATCCCCGCGGCGGCGCGCCGCGAGGGCGGACACCCGGCCAAGCGCAGCTTTCAGGCGCTTCGCGTGGAGGTCAACAACGAGCTCGGCATTCTGGAACAGAGCATCCGCGACATTGTGGAAGTACTCAATCCCGGCGGACGCATCTGCATCATCACGTTTCAGTCGCTGGAGGATCGAATCGTCAGCGGAACCTACAAAAAACTCGCCACCGGCTGTACCTGCCCGCCGGACTTTCCGGTGTGTGTGTGCGGGAAGAGCCCGGTTGTCAGAATCATCACCAAAAAGCCCATTCTGCCGGGCGAAAGGGAACTCGGCGAGAACAACCGCAGCCACTCGGCCCGGCTTCGCGTTGCCGAAAAAATGAAAGGAGAGGAGGGGACCGTATGCAGAACGTAAACCGACAGAGCGTGGCCTATGACTTTTCCATGTTTGACGAGCGCAGCCGCGAGATTGAACGCCGGCGCGAGCAGAACAACATTGTCGATCTGATCAGCAAGCGCAAGAAGAAGAGAAAGGCGCGCGCGGTATTTTTAAACATCCTCTGCTGCGTTCTCCTCGTGGGTCTGCTCTCGACGCAGATTTACAGCTACACAACCCTCAATGAACTGACAAGCGACATCAGCCGCCAGAAGAAGACGCTCGATGAGCTGCAGGCGCAGGAGAAACTGCTCAACATCGACCTCGAAAAGCAGATTGATCTCACCTCGGTCGAGGAGATTGCAACGAACACTCTCTTCATGGAGAAAGCCGATAAGAATCAGATCAGCTACATCAGTACGGCGAGTGTCGACAACGGCGAGATCATCGGCGGTGACAGCCGTAATTTCTTCGAGAAGCTGCGTGACGATGTGCTGCAAAAGATCAGCAGCATCGCCGCATATTTGAACGGTTGAATTACTATAATGAACTGATGAGAATTGAGAGTGGGGAATGATCAGACAGCATTCTCGGCTCTCAATTTTCCCATTCCAAGGAGATTTGCGCAGCAGACAGCGCTGCTTGAGCGAGGTGGCAACATGAACAAAGGTCTTTCCAAAAAAATTGTGCAGCGCATGCTGCTCATCGTGGTGTGTTTTGCCGTCCTGGGGCTGATTCCAATTGTGGCGAAGCTCTTTCACATTCAGATCATTCAAAACGAGTTCTACCAGAAAAAGGCGATTGACCAGCAGACGCGGGACACCGAGATCAGCCCGAAGCGCGGCACGATCTATGATCGCAACATGAAAAAACTCGCCGTGAGCGCGTCGGTCGAGACGGTGCTCTTGAATCCTAAGGCGGTCAAAGACGACGAACAGGCAAATCTCATCGCCGACGGAATGGCCGAGATCCTCGGGGTGGACCGCGAGAAGGTCTACAAGCAGACCCAGGCGAACAACTACTATGAGATTATCAAGAAGAAAGTGGAAAAGGAGACCGCCGACCAGGTTCGGACTTTTCTCAGCGAGAACAAGATCAAGTGCATCACCCTCGCCGAGGACAGCAAGCGCTACTATCCCTACGGCAACTTCGCAAGCCACATCCTCGGCTTTACCGACACCGACGGACGCGGCCTCGAGGGGGTCGAGGCCTATTACAACGACATTCTGGAGGGGACGCCCGGGCGCGTCATCACAGCAAAAAACGCAAAAAACACCGATATGCCCTTTAAATATGAAAAGTATATCGACGCGCAAAATGGCGCGAATCTCGTGCTGACCATCGACGAGGTCATGCAGCACTTCCTCGAGAAGCATCTTGCAACGGCCGTTGCCGACTACAAGGTGCAGAACAAGGCCTGCGGCATCATCATGGACATTCACAGCGGTGAAATTCTCGCGATGGCGACCATGCCGGACTACGATCCGAACAACCCGCGTGAGATCACCGACGAGGCGCTCAAGGCTGAGCTCGAAGCGCTCGAGGGGGAGGAGTATACCAAGCGCCAGAGCGAGATCTGGCAGGGAATCTGGCGCAACAAGGCCATCTCAGACAACTATGAGCCGGGCTCGGCGTTCAAGCTCATCACCAGCGCCATGGCGCTGGAGGAGGGCACCCAGTCCGAACAGGACACGTTTTACTGCCCGGGTTACCACAAGGTCGGCGGGCGAACCATCCGCTGCTGGAAGCGTGCGGGACACGGGGCCGAGACCTTTGAAAAGGGACTTCAGAATTCCTGCAACCCGGTGTTCATGCTGGTGGGGGAGAAGCTCGGCGCCGAGACTTTCCAGAAGTACATCAAGGCGTTTGGACTGCGTGAGAAGACCGGGATCGACCTCTACGGCGAGGAGTCCGGCGTATGGTTTCGCGACAGTGACTTCGGCATTGTCAGCCTCGCTGTCGCCTCCTTTGGCCAGACCTTTAAAATCACCCCCATCCAGATGGTGACGGCGGTCGCCGCCATCGGCAACGGCGGAAATCTCGTGGTGCCCCATGTGGCGAAGGAGATCGTCGACGACGACGGCAATGTGCTCGACACATTCCCGACCGAAGTGCGCCGCCAGGTCATCTCGGAGGAGACCTCGCAGCGCGTCATTTCCATGGCGGAGAAAGTCGTCTCGATCGGCACCGGCAAGAACGCCCGCGTGACGGGTTATCAGATTGCGGGCAAGACCGCGACCTCGGAGAAGATCGACCAGAAAAACGAGGAGGGTATCGTCGACAAGAGAATCGCGTCCTTTGTCGCCATCGCCCCGGCGGACGACCCACAGATTGTGGTGTTCGTCATGCTCGACGAGCCGGATATGCCGACCAACATGCAGGGCGGCGGCGCGATTGCGGCGCCCACGGTCTCGAAAATTCTCGCCGACGTGCTGCCCTATATGAACATCGCCCCGCAGTACACCGAGGAGGAACTTGCAAAACTCGAGGTGAAAGTGCCGAATGTGACAGGTCTCACGGTAGCGGAGGCCAAAACTGCCGTCACCGACATCGGCTGTACGGTCAGCGTCAACGGAAGCGGTGAAACCGTGATTTCCCAGATGCCGAAAGAGGGACAGAAACTGACAAAAGGCGGACGGGTAATCCTGTATACTGAAGAGACCGACGTCAAGCTCGTGGAGGTGCCAAACCTTGTGGGCAAGAGCATGCCGGCGGCGAGAAAGGCGCTCTCGGGCGTGGGGCTGAACATCAGCGCCCAGGGCAAGGATTCCGACAGCGCCGAGGCAACGGTGACCAAACAGTATGTTGAGGCCGGTACCATGGTTGAGGCGGGCAGCATCGTGGCCGTCGACTATAAATTTGACACGGGAACAGAGTGACAAAAGTGAGGAGTGAGTGGAAATGAAGCTTCGGGAACTTCTGCGCGGAGTCGACGTCGTCGGGACCGCCAACAGCTTGGACTGTGAGATTACCGGTGTCTGTCAGGACAGCCGCAAGGCGACACCGGGCTGCCTGTTTGTGGCGGTGGACGGCGTACTCAGCGACGGCCACAAGTACATCCCGCAGGCCATGGAGAAAGGCGCCGCCGCCGTGGTGGTGGAAAAGCCGGAATTTGCGGCGGGCAACTGCATACTCGTGCGCGACAGCCGAAAGGCCGTGACGCAGATTGCGGCGAATTTCTACTCGCACCCGGCCGAGCGACTCAAACTCATCGGCATCACCGGCACAAACGGTAAGACAACCACCACCTATATTGTCAAGCACATTCTCGAGCAGGCCGGCCACCGGGTCGGACTCATCGGAACCATACAGAACATGATCGGCGAGCGGGTGCTTGAGACCGAATACACCACCCCGGAGTCCATTGAGCTTCAGGCGCTGTTCGCCGAGATGGCAGACGCGGGCGTCGAGTACGTCGTGATGGAGGTGTCGTCCCACTCGCTGGCACAGCACCGTGTCGACGGACTCACCTTTGAAGTGGGAATTTTCACCAATCTCACACAGGACCACCTCGATTTCCACGGCACCATGCAGGAGTATCTCAAGGCCAAGGCCATGCTGTTTTCCATGTCGAAGATCGGGGTTCTCAACGCCGATGACCCTGCGACGAAAGAGATTCTTGCAATCACGGGTGTGAAAAGCTATACTTATTCAGTTGACACCAACGACGGCGACATCACGGCAAAGAACATCTCTCTGAAAAACGACCGCATTGAATTTGAGGCGGTCGCCAGGGGTATGATCGGCCGCGTCGAGGTCGCCATTCCCGGGAAGTTCACCGCCTACAATGTGCTCGCATCCATCGGCTGCTGCCTGTGTCTGGGGCTGCCGCTTGCGGACATCATCGGCTCGCTCAAATCGGTCACCGGCGTCAAGGGTCGTGTCGAAGTCGTGCCGACGGGTCGGGACTTTACGGTGCTCATTGACTACTCCCACACGCCCGACAGTCTCTACAATGTTCTGCAGACCATCCGCGGCTTTGCCGAGGGACGGGTTGTGACGGTGTTCGGCTGCGGCGGTGACCGCGACCGGACCAAACGCCCGAAGATGGGAAAGATCGCAGCCGATCTGTCCGACTTCGCCGTGGTCACGTCGGACAATCCGCGCACGGAGGACCCGCACGCCATCATCGAGGAGATTTTAGTCGGCCTCGAGGGGACCAAAACCCCCTATGTCGTGGTGGAAAACCGGCGCGACGCGATCGGCTATGCTCTGGCGCACGCGCAGACAAAGGACGTGATTCTGCTCGCTGGCAAGGGGCACGAGACCTATCAGGTTCTCGCGCAGGGCAAAATCCACTTTGACGAGAGGGAGATCGTCGCCGAGCTGCTCGGGCAGCAGGAGGAAAGCAAACAGTAATCACTTTAGGGGGACGGGGCTTTGAAACTGGCGAATGTGATCCAGGCACTGATCGTGTCTTTTGTGCTGGTGGCGGCGGTGATGCCGCTGTTCATTCCGCTGCTGAGAAAAATCAAATTTTCACAGAGTATCCGCGAAGAGGGGCCGAAGTGGCACGAGGTCAAAAACGGAACGCCCACCATGGGCGGCATCGTCTTTGCGGTCGCCATCAGCGCAGTGACGCTGATCTTTGCGTGGCCGGAGCTCAGCGAGGGAAAAATGCGCGCTCTCATCTCGGTGCTCTGTGCGCTCTCCTTTGGTCTAATCGGCTTTCTTGACGACTACATCAAGGTGGTCAAAAAGCGCAATCTGGGGCTTCGTGCCTACCAGAAGTTCAGTCTTCAGCTGCTCGCGGCGCTGGTCTACCTGTTCACTCTGTACCGCATGGGGTATATTACGACCGCCGTCTACATACCATTTATCAATGTGAGTGTGGACTTCGGGCCGTTTTACTACCTCTTCGCCGTCTTTGTGATTGTGGGCACGGTCAACAGTGTCAACCTCACCGACGGCCTCGACGGCCTTGCGACCTCGGTGACGGTTCCGATTGCGATTTTCTTCGGCGTGATTGCCATTCGCCTCGGAGCGCTTGACAACGCGGTCTTCGCCGCCGCAACGGTGGGCGCGCTCGTGGGCTTTCTGCTCTACAACTTCCACCCGGCCAAAGTGTTCATGGGAGATACGGGCTCGCTGTTTCTGGGCGGTGCGGTCTGCGCCATGGCGTTTGCGTTCAACATGCCGGTGATTCTGGTCATCGTCGGCTTTGTCTATGTGATGGAGACCATCTCTGACATCCTGCAGGTGGCCTATTTCAAGCTCACCAAGGGAAAGAGGCTCTTCAAGATGGCGCCGCTGCACCACCACTTCGAAATGTCGGGGTGGAGCGAGGTGAAGATCGTCTATGTCTTCTCCGCCGTGACGGTGCTGCTGTGCATTCTGGCCTTTGTGGGCCTGACCTATTACTACACGTTTTAAGGCGCCGTGGGCGATGGAGTGATTGCTTTGAGAGAAAAACGCCGCAACAGAGCAGCTCAAAAACAGAATACGCCGGCGACAATCAAAGAGGGGTTCGATCTGCCCTTTTTTGTGTTTGTCATTTTGCTTTTGTCGGTGGGCCTTGTCATGCTCTTTTCGGCGAGCCACGCCAACGCCTTTGACCGTTTCGGCGACAGCTACTACTTCATCAAACAGCAGGCGAAATGGGCGATTCTGGGGCTTGTGGGCATGTTTGTGGCGACCTATGTCTGTACGCCCGCCTTTCTCAAGAAAATGGCGCTGCCGGCGCTCGGCATCTCGATTGTGCTACTGGCGCTCGTGCCCATCATCGGCGTGACCAAAAACGGCGCCAAGCGCTGGCTCGGCGTGGGCGATTTGACGTTTCAGCCCAGTGAGATTGCAAAGGTGGCCGTCATCCTGGCGTTCGCCTACCTCATGAGCAACAACCAGAAGAAGATGAACACATTTCGCGGCGGAATCCTGCCGTATGGCATCATTCTGGTTGTGGTATGCGGACTCATTGCCGTGGAGAAACACATCTCCGCGACGGTGCTCACCTTTGCCGTCGGCATCATCATGATGGTGGCGGGCGGCTCCAATCTTGTGTGGCTGTGCTCCTTTGGCGCGGCGGGCGTCGCGGGAGTCGTGGGCATCATCCTGAACTCCTCCTACGCCATGCAGCGGGTCAAGGTCTGGCTCGACCCCTTTATCGACCCGCGCGGCGATGGCTTTCAGAACATCCAGTCGCTGTACGCCATCGGCTCCGGCGGGTTCTTCGGCCTCGGCCTCGGCAAGAGCCGCCAGAAGTACATGTACATTCCCGAGCCGCAAAACGATTTCATTTTTGCCATTGCCTGTGAGGAGCTCGGCTTTCTCGGAGCGCTGATCATCATCAGCCTCTTTGCGCTGCTGATCTGGCGCGGGTTTGTCATCGCCTTTCGCGCGCCTGACCGCTTCTCGGCGCTCGTCGTGGTGGGCATCATCTCCAAGGTGGCGATTCAGACGGTGCTCAACATTGCGGTTGTCACAAATCTCGTGCCGAACACCGGCATCCCGCTGCCCTTTTTCAGCTACGGCGGCACGGCGCTTCTCATTCAGCTCTGCGAGATGGGAGTGGTGCTCGCCATCTCCCGCTACTCGCGATTGCGACGATCTTGAGTATACTGTCGCCTGGGCCCTCGGGGCGCAGGCGATTTTTCTTGCGCGGCGCAAAATCAGGAAAAAAGCCCCTGTGGATTCACTATTTTGAGAAAAGTATGTATAATAATAGGGAACAGCTGTTTGAGAGTGAGGAAAGGGATTGGTTGACACCATGAAGATACTGCTGGCCGGCGGCGGGACCGCCGGGCACATCAACCCGGCGCTCGCCATCGCCGATTTCATTCGCGAGCGCAAGCCGGGCGCGGACATCCGCTTCGTCGGCACCGAAAAGGGCATTGAGAACAAGCTGGTGCCCAAGGCCGGCTATCCGCTCTACAAGATTGAGGTCTACGGCTTCAAGCGCGAGCTCTCGCTGAAAAACATCAAAAAGAGTTTCATTCTCCTGCGGGCCGTGCGCGAGTGCGAGAAGATCATCCGCGAATTTCAGCCCGATGTTGTCATCGGTACCGGCGGCTACGTCAGCGGGCCGGTGCTCTATGCCGCGACCAAACTTGGCGTCAGGACAGCCATCCACGAGCAGAACGCATACCCCGGCATGACAAGCAAGCTGCTCTCCCGCCGGGTGGACAAGGTGCTCATCAGCTTCGATGAGAGCCGCAAATACTTTCACACGAAGACGAGCATGGCGCTTGTCGGCAACCCCATCAACGAAAAGATGCTCTTTGCCGACCGCGAGACCTGCCGCAGAAAGCTCGGCCTCGATGAGCGGCCCTATGTCGTCTCCTTTGGGGGCAGCATGGGCGCGCGCAAGCTCAATGAGACCGTCGCTGATTTCATCGCCATGCACTGCAGAGAGGGAAAGATTCAACACTGTCACGCCACGGGAAAGTTCGGCTGGAAGTGGATGCCCGACCGCCTCAGAGAGGCCGGCATCGACCTTGCAGCCTACCCGCAGATCGACATGCGCGAATACATCTACAACATGAACGAGGTCATGGCGGCGGCGGATCTGATCATCTGCCGTGCCGGGGCGATTACGCTCGGGGAGCTTCAGGTCATGGGCAAGCCGAGCATCCTCATCCCGTCGCCCAACGTCACCAACAACCACCAGTACTACAACGCCCGGGCTCTCAGCGACGCGGGCGCCGCTGTGCTCATCGAGGAAAAGGATCTCACCGCGCAGCTGCTGCGGCAGACGGTGGACGATCTGCTCGCCGACCCCAGGACTCTTGAGACCATGGGAAAGCGCGCTCAGAGCATGGCGATTCTCGACTCGGTCCAGAAGATCTACGACGAGCTCTACGCTCTGATGGACACGCGCGCCTGACGCTGCTGTAACAGAGTATCCCCCCTTCGCATAGGATATGATTGCAATCACTACTTTTTGCGGAGGGTTTATGATGGATCGACTTTACCTTGAGGGACCGTGCACCGTCAGCGGCGAGATCGACGTGCAGGGCGCGAAAAACAGCGTGCTGCCGATACTGGCAGGCGCGCTGTTGACGGACCAGCAGATCGTTTTGACCAACTGTCCCGACATCCGCGATGTGCGCGCGACGTTTCAGATACTCAAATATCTCGGCTGCTCGGTCGACTACGACAACGGCGTCGCCGTCATCTGCGCCGCAGGGATGAACCGCAGCGAGATCCCCGACGCGCTCATGCGCGAGATGCGCTCGTCGATCATGCTGCTCGGCGCCATTCTGGGGCGAATGGGAACGGCCCGGCTGGGTTTCCCCGGCGGGTGTGAACTCGGCCCGCGGCCCATTGACTTACATATCTCCTCGCTGCGGCGCCTCGGCGTCACATTCCTCGAGGAACACGGCTTTCTCGACTGCACCGCCGCAAAGCTGCACGGGGCGGACATCCACCTGGCGCTGCCGAGCGTGGGCGCAACGGAGAACATCCTGCTGCTCGCCTGTGTGACCCCCGGCACCACGCGGATATTCAACGCCGCAAAGGAGCCCGAGATCGAGGATCTGCAGAATTTTCTCAATGCCATGGGCGCGAAGATCACCGGCGCCGGCGGCTCCACCATCACCATTGAGGGAGTTGAAAAACTCCACGGGGCCGAGTACCGCATCATGCCCGACCGCATCGTCACGGTGTCCTATCTCGCGGCGGCCGCCATCTCCGGCGGAGAGATTCTGGTGCGCAAGGCCTGCCCGCCGCATGTGATTTCGGTGACCTCGCTGCTCGAGGAGAGCGGCTGTGAGATCGAGATGGCAGGGGAGGATATCCGGCTTCGCCGGCGCGGCCCCATCGAGGCGGTCAAACAGATTCGCACCATGCCCTACCCCGGTTTCCCGACCGATGCGCTCGCGCCGATTATGGCCTATCTGACGCTGGCACAGGGCACGAGCATCTTCTATGAGAGCATATTCCAAAACCGCTACAAGCACGTCGAGGAGCTGCTGCGCATGGGAGCAAACATCAAGGTCGAGGGCCGCGTTGCCATCGTGGAGGGTGTCAAAAAGCTCACGGGCGCGAGCCTTGTTGCAACCGATCTGCGCGGAGGCATGGCGCTTCTCATTGCGGGAATCGCCGCCGAGGGGGAGACCGAGATCACCGAGGTCTCACTCGTAGAGCGCGGCTACGAGCATATGGTGCGCAATTTTTCCAGCTTGGGAGTTAAAATCAGAGAGGGTTAAACATGCCAAAGAGAATGACGGACGGCGGGGCCGCCGCGCCCCGCCGCCCGAGAAAAAAGAGAAGACGTGCCAGAAGACGGGGACTGAAGATCTTTCTTCTGGTTCTCATTCCGCTGATTGCGCTGACGGCCGCCTGTGTGTTCGCTGTCAACTACTTCTTTGTCATCGACACCATGACGGCGGCGGGCAGCGAGCACTACACCGAGGCGCAGATCCTTGAGGCCTCGGGCCTTCAAATGGGGGACAACCTCTTCAAGCTTCTGCCCTGGCGGGCGGATGAGCTCATTACAAAGAAGCTGCCCTATCTCGAGAGTGTGAGCATGAAGCTCAAAATTCCGAGCGGCGTGCACTTTGAGGCGGTTGACGCGCAGGCCTGTCTGATCGCGCAAACCGACAGCGGGTACTATCTTGTCAGCGACCGCTACAAGGTGCTCGACAAGCTCGAAACGCCCGAGGGCCGCGCGCTGCCACTGGTTCGCGCGAACTTTGGCGAGGAGATCGCCGTGGGCGAAAAACTGCCTTTTTTGACGCAACAGGATGAGAAAATACTCATTGACATCATAAATTATCTATACGATAATAATAAAATAGACAGGGTACAGTGGGTTGACCTGCAGCGCCACATCGATATCCGGCTCATGGTGGATAATCGCTTTGAGGTGGAGCTTGGCGACTATATGGATCTGGCGCAAAAGCTGCAGTTTGCCCAGGGGATACTTGCAGAGCTTGGCGAATATGACCGGGGGATCATTGATGTGTCTGACACGGAGAAGGCCATTTTTGAACCGTCGTAAAACAGGAAACGGAGTATGGAAAATCAATGAAGAAAACACTGGGCTATATCGGCATCTTTGTGCTCTGCGTGATGTTCGGTTTTCTGCTGATGCTCCAGATGAAGAGCGTCAAGTACAATGCCACCGACGCGCAGGACAGCCAGATTCTCAGAGCCAGTGAGCTGCAGTCTCTGCTCAACAAGGAAAAGGAGAAGAACGAAAAGCTCTTAAACGAGCTTCTGACGTATAAGGACGAGCTCAACAAATTCCGCGAGGAGGCGTCGAACTCCGGCACCTATGCCAAAGTGCTCGCAAAGCAGCTGGAGAACGCCGAGATTCTCGCGGGCATCACAACGGTCTCGGGCCAGGGCGTTGTCGTCACCATGAAAGACAGCAGCATGACGGCGGCTCCCGGATTTGAGGAGAGCTACTACCTCATCCACGATGAGGACATTCTGAAAGTGGTAAACGAGCTGCGCGACGCCGGGGCGGAGGCGATCTCCATCAACGGCGAGCGCCTGGTTTCGACCAGTGAGATCCGCTGTGCCGGATCCATTGTGAGCATCAACAACAACCGCTATGCCGCGCCCTATGTCATTCGTGCAATCGGCGACGCCGCGACCATGGAGTCGGCGCTGAAAATGCGCGACGGCGTCATCGACAGCCTGCGCGACCCGTGGGGCATCGAGGTGACGGTCGAGCGCAAGGACAAAATTGTCATCGAGGGCTACAACGGCGGCACACAGTTCAAGTATGCCGTTCCCGAAAAAGCGGAGACCGCTCAGTAGCGGCCCAGGCGGAAAGGAAATTCACTTATGCTAATTGGTCTTGTGGGTCTGACGCTCGGGCTGCTCGTCGGAGCGTATTTTCCCGGCTTTGTGCCGAATGAACTGTCGGTCTATGTGGCCGTTGCAATTCTCGCCTGCTTTGATTCCATTGTGGGCGGCCTTGTGGCCAAATTTGAGAAGAGCTATGACGACAGAATCTTCATCAGCGGTTTCTGCATCAATGCGGTGCTCGCGGCTGTGTTTATCTATTTCGGCAAGGTGCTGGGCATCGACTTGAGCATTGCGGTCATCGTGGTGTTCGGTTCGCGAATCTTCAACAATTTCGCCAAGATGCGTAGAATACTCTTGAATTTTGATCATGAGAAATGATATGATGTTAGAAAGGTATAGTACATACCTTTTGTGTTGTGACATCACGAGAGAGGCGCTCGTTTTATAGATTATTTTTGGATGGAGGTACTTTGCGATGCCTTTTGAATTCGATACCGACACTGGCAATCCAGTAACCATAAAAGTAATAGGAATCGGCGGCGGCGGCAACAACGCCATCAACCGTATGATAAACGCGGATGTGACGAGCGTGGAATTTGTCGCCGTCAATACGGACAAGCAGGCCCTCTTCTCCTCCAAGGCGACGCAGAAGATTCAAATCGGCGAAAAGCTGACCAAGGGCCAGGGCGCCGGTGCGAACCCCGAAAAGGGCCAGCGTGCGGCGGAGGAGAGCCGCGAGGAGATTGCCTCGGCGCTCAAGGGCGCCGACATGGTGTTCATCACGGCCGGCATGGGCGGCGGCACGGGAACCGGCGGCGCGCCGGTGGTCGCCGAGATCGCAAAGGACATGGGTCTTCTGACTGTCGGCATTGTGACAAAGCCCTTTAAATTCGAGGGCAGAAAGCGCATGGAGCAGGCCGAGGCGGGCATCGCGAATCTCAAAGAGCGCGTCGACTCGCTGGTCGTCATCCCCAACGAAAATCTCAAATACGTCTCCGAGACTCCCATCACACTGCTCAATGCCTTTGACGTCGCGGACGACGTGCTCAAGCAGGGTGTCTCGAGCATCTCGGATCTGATCAACATTCCCGGCCATGTCAACCTCGACTTCGCCGATATCACCACCATCATGCGCGACGCGGGCCTGGCCCACATGGGCGTGGGTCACGCCAAGGGTGAGAACATGGCCCGGGCCGCGGCCGACATGGCCATCAAGAGCCCGCTGATCGAGAGCTCGATCAACGGCGCCAAGGGCGTTATCATCAGCATCATTGCCTCGCCCGACGTCAACCTCGAGGAAGTGGAGACGGCCTCCTCCATGATTGCCGACGCGGCTCATCCCGACGCAAACATCATCTGGGGCGTCGCCTTCGACAACGACATGGAAGATGAGATCAAAATCACCGTCATTGCCACGGGCTTTGCGAGCGTCACGACGTCGACCGATTTCACAAGGGCCGCAAACAGCGCGTTCGGTGCGCAGAATAAGAGCGCAAATGCCGAGCCTGCCGCGCCGAGTGTCCCTGAGCCGGAACCGCCGCGCTCGACGTTCTCGTCGCCCTTTGTCACGGACCTGAGCTCCTCCAGAAGCAGCGCTTCCCAGCCGACCGAAAGCCGCCATCGCGGTCTGATCGACGACAGCGACACCAGCAGCCTCTTCGGCAGCAACAAGGAGACCACCATCGACGACATCGACGATGTGTTGACTTTCTTTAAAAAGAAGAACAAATAAGGCGTGAGAAAACCGGCCCCAAAATGGGCCGGTTTTTTTCTTGGTCGCTGTTGCGCCGGGGCTTTGGCGCAGATATAATAAAAGTTGAGAAAACACTCAGGAGAGGAGAGACCGCATGAATCCCGACCCTTTGCGAAGAATAATGAGGTAGACTGCGGGCAGTGCGGCCTTTGGACTTGCGCGGCCTGTGGGGAAAGGACGCGCAATGATTTCTTACTGGAAGACCATCGAGGGAAAAATGACGGCGGTGGACGCCATGGAGAGAGGCTGCTGGGTTGACGTAGTCAATCCCACGCCCGACGAAGTCGCGTATCTGGTCGATACGCTCCACCTTGACGAGGGCTTTGTGCGCTCGTCGCTCGACGAGGAGGAGACCTCGCGCATCGAGACGGAGGACGATCAGACCCTGATCATCATCGACGCGCCGAGCATGCGCAGAGAGGAGGAGGGGATCATCTACTCCACGCTGCCAATCGGTATCATTTTGACCGAGGAACAGATCTACACCATCTGCAGCGAGGAGGCGCCGGTTTTAAAGGACTTCTCTGAGGGCCTTGTCAAAAACTGTAAGACCCAGCAAAAGACGCGCTTTCTGCTGACCATATTGCTGCGCGTGGCCACGCGCTTTCACCAGTATCTCAAGCAGATCGACAAGATTTCGGGTTTCATCGAGCGGCAGCTTCACCGCTCGATGAAGAACAAAGAGCTCATTCAGCTGCTCGATCTGCAGAAGTCGCTGGTCTACTTTTCCACCTCGCTCAAGGCGGATGAGATCACGATGGAGAAGATCTACCGCGGGCGCACCATCAAGCTCTATGAGGAGGATCAAGATCTGCTGGAGGATGTTCTCATCGAGATCAAACAGGCCATTGAAATGTCAAACATCTACTCGAACATTCTGACCGGCACAATGGACGCCTTTGCCTCCGTCATCTCAAACAACCTCAACATCGTCATGAAAGTGCTCACCTCGATTACGATTCTCATGGCGATTCCGACCATGATCTCGGGCTTCTACGGCATGAATGTGTCCGATATGCCATTGCCGCAGTTCGGGTTTCCGCTGCTGCTGTCGGTGGTTGCCATCGCAGTCGCCGCATTCATACTTCACAAAAAGGATATGCTCTGAGGGAAACCGGCCGGAATCGGCCGGTTTTTCATGGGGTTTTCGGTTGCGTGAAAGTGGCAAAAATGGTAATATAAATAAGTTATTCTACTTCTGGGGGTATTGGCTTGGCAGACTTTCGTTCTGAAATTGAAAAGCGGCGTACTTTCGCCATCATCTCGCACCCTGACGCGGGCAAGACAACTCTGACGGAGAAATTTCTTCTCTACGGCGGAGCAATTGCCCTCGCAGGCTCGGTCAAGGGGAAGAAGACGGCCCGGCACGCTGTGAGCGACTGGATGGAAATTGAGAAGCAGAGAGGCATCTCCGTGACGAGCTCGGTGCTCCAGTTCAACTACGACGGCTACTGCATCAACATCCTTGACACCCCCGGACATCAGGACTTCTCCGAGGACACCTACCGCACGCTGATGGCCGCCGACTCGGCGGTGATGGTCATCGACGCCTCCAAGGGCGTCGAGGCGCAGACCAGAAAGCTCTTCAAGGTCTGTGTGCTGCGGGACATTCCGATTTTCACTTTCATCAACAAGATGGACCGCGAGGCGCGCGATCCGCTCGATCTGCTCGAGGAGATCGAGCAGGAGCTCGGCATTGAGACCTATCCGGTCAACTGGCCGATCGGCTCGGGAAAGGAGTTTCGCGGCGTCTTTGACCGCCAGCGCGGCGAGATGCTCGCCTTTACCGCCAACAACGGGCAGCGGGCGGTTGAGACGCGGGAGCTGGGGCTGCAGGACGATGCCCTCGTCGACCTGATCGGGGAGGAGGCCCACCGAAAACTCTGTGACGAGATTGACCTGCTCGACGGCGCGAGCTGCGCCTTTGATATGCAGCGGGTGCGCCACGGAAAGCTCTCGCCGGTCTTCTTTGGGTCGGCGCTGACCAACTTCGGCGTCGAACCATTTCTTGAGGAGTTTTTGAACATGACAACGCCGCCCCTGCCGCGTGTTGCGGACACGGGTGAGATCGACCCGTTTTCATCGGAATTTTCGGCGTTTGTCTTCAAGATTCAGGCGAATATGAACCGCGCACACCGCGACCGCATCGCCTTTCTGCGCATCTGTTCGGGCCGGTTTGAAAAGGGCATGGAGGTCTTTCATGTGCAGGGGAACCGAAAGCTCAAGCTCTCCCAGCCGCAGCAGATGATGGCCGAGGAGCGTGAGATCATCGACGAGGCCTTTGCAGGCGATATCATCGGCGTCTTTGATCCGGGCATCTTCTCCATCGGCGACACCATCTGCGACCCCTCGAAAAAATTTGAATTCGGCGGCATTCCGACCTTTGCGCCCGAGCACTTTGCCAAGGTCCGCCAGAAGGATACGCTCAAACGCAAGCAGTTCATCAAGGGCACCTCGCAGATTGCGCAGGAGGGCGCCATTCAGATCTTTCAGGAGCCGAACACCGGCATGGAGGAGGTCATTGTCGGCGTCGTCGGCACGCTGCAGTTCGACGTGCTCGAGTACCGGCTCAAGAGCGAGTACAACGTCGACATCGTCATGACCGGGCTGCCCTACCAGTATCTGCGCTGGATTGAAAATGACGACATCGACCCCGAGTCGCTCAAGCTCAGCTCCGACACAAAACTTGTGCAGGACTTCAAAGGAAACCGCCTGCTGCTCTTCACAAACGAGTGGAACATCCGCTGGGCGCTTGAGAGAAATGAGAATCTCCGACTGGCCGAATTCGGCCGGTGGTAATGAGGTAATGAGGTGCGGACGGCCCGGCGGCCGTCCGTACGCTTTTTGAGCGCTCGTGTTAAGAAACGCTTCAGAATTCCGTCAGGGGTCTGTGCGTTTTGCGTGGTAAGCTACCCTCATAGGACAAATTCTCAAAGGGGAAATGACCATGAGGGGACTGCTTCTGACCGGTCGCTTCGGCGGCGGACACCGCTCGGTCTGTCGGGCGCTCGAGGACGAGCTCGCACACCGGGGCATTGAGATGGAGAGCGTCGATCTGCTCGAGTACAGCCTGCCGCACGCAAGCGCGCTGCTCTATGGCGGCTATGCGCGCATGGCGGCCCACATGAGCGCGCTGTGCCGCCTTTACAGCCGTTTCAACGACCGGCATCTGCGCGATGTGCCGGCGCCGCTGCCGGGCTTTTTCGCGGCCAGGCTCTATGAGCTCTGCTGCGAGAAGCGGCCCGACTTTCTCCTGTCGGTGCTGCCGCTGTGCTCGCAGATCGCCTCGCAGATGAAGCGGCGCTATGGGAGCGACGTCACCCTCGTCAGCTGTGTGACCGACATCAGCGACAATGCCGAGTGGATCAACACCGGCACTGACTGCTACCTGGTCGGCAGCGAATCGGTGCGGGAGGCCCTGGTGCGCAAGGGCGTGCGCGCGCAGGATATTCTGCCCGCGGGGATTCCGGTGCGCCGGGGCTTTTCTCCGGCGGCATACCGGGTATCGGACGGGGAGAGCCGACTGCTTGTCATGGGCGGCGCCGATGGGTGTCTGCCGCGCGGTATGGGTTTTTACCAGCAGCTCGCGGCGCTGCCCGGCGTGCGCACAACCGTGCTCACGGGGGGCAACCGCGTCCTCTATCGAAAGCTTCAGGGGCGCTTTGCGACGATCGAAGCGGTGGAATACACCGACGATGTGGCGCATTATATGAGACGCTCGGACGCCATTTTGACAAAGCCCGGCGGGGTGAGCGTATTTGAGGCGATCCGTGTCAACTGTCCGCTGCTTCTGCTGCCGGCAAAGCTGTCGCAGGAGCGCGCAAACGCCGCCTTTGTCGAGAGCCGCCGTATGGGCAGAGTGCTCTCGGCCGGCGGCGCTGCGATTGCGGCGCAGATCGGCGCCGTGCTCAGCGAGGGGGAGACTCTTCGCGGCATGCGCGAGAACATGAGAGCTTTTTCAAGCGGCCTTGACGGCGCGGCGTTTGACGCGCTCCTGGCAAGACCGATCATCTGTTTTACACCGGTCGCTCCTCAAGAGGGCGCGGCGATAGGGAGGGTATGGAATGCAGGCAGAATCTGAGCGTGTGGAGCGCCCGCGTCAAATCGGCTGGCTCACAGTGATGCTGGCGCTTGTGGCGCTGACGCTCTGGTGGCTCTTTCGGGACGCCTCGCCGGGAGATCTGCGCGGCCTGGTGGTAAGGCCCCGCTTTCTTCTTTTGGGCCTTGCCGCCATGGGAGTCAATCTCTGCTGCGAGGCGCTGAGCAACCGAAGTGTCCTTGCGACTCTCGGCGAGCGGGTGGGCCTGCTTCGCTGTGTCAAATACTCATTTATCGGCTATTATTTCAGCGCCATCACTCCATCCTCCACGGGCGGCCAGCCGGCGCAGGTCTACTACATGCACCGCGACGGCATTCGGGTCTCCCGGTCGGCGGTGAGTCTTCTGACGCTGTCGATAGTCTACCAGATGTCGCTGCTCGGCTTCGGTGTCGGCTCCTTTGTTCTCTTTCACTTTGTGCTCGGGGGAGAGGTGGGGCTGCTCAAATACCCCATGATTGTCAGCGCCGGCACCAACGTCTTAATCGTCGCGGCCATGCTCACCTGTGCCGTGTCCGAACGGGCGGCGCAGAGGCTTGTCAGCGGCGCCATCGGCCTGCTTGCGAAGCTGAGACTGGTTCGCGATGCGTCGGGACTGCGCGCAAGGGCAGCCGTCCAGATCGGCGAGTTTCACCAGGGCTTTGTCCACATGCGCCGAAACGGCGGCGTTGTGGCCGGCGTATTTGTGCGCACGTTTATTCAGCTCGCCGCGCTCTACAGCGTGCCCTATTTTGTGTTTCGCGCTTTCGGCCTCTCGGGCAAAAGTCTGTTTGCCTTTGTGGTGGTGCAGGCCGTGCTGACCATGGGGGGTCTCGGCACTGCCGCTGCCGGGCTCGGTGGGCGCCGCCGAGGCGGGCGCACTGCTGCTCTATGGAATGCTCTTTCCGGCGGAGTATGTGGCGGCGGGGGCGCTCGCCTCGCGCATGATCAGCTTCTATGTCGTCGTCGCCGTCAGCGGCGCGGTGTGCATCGCCGCCCAGCTTCTGCTGCTGCGCCGGGCAAGGCGTGTTCGGTAAAAATGCAACATGGCTCTGCGGGCCTTTCGAGAAATCGAAAGGCCCTTTTTTCGTCTCTGCCCGGGCTGAATGAAAAGGCGCTTCTCTGGGAAAAATAGTGAAAAATGTGAACGCGGCCAGACGGCCCGCCGGAGGAGACAAAAGTGCCAAGACAAGAGGCTTTTTACTATGAATACGGCGAGAGGTGCGCTCTCTCGCTGACACAGAGCGGCAGCGTGGGGCCCGAGCGGGCAAAGGCCGCAGCGAGGGAGGCACTGGCGGGTATCGGGCGGTACTACCGCGCCATTGCGGACCGGCCCGAGACGAAGCCGCTCTCCGGCGCGCAGGAGTGGATCGTCGACAACTACTATCTGATTGAAAATGAACTCAAATGGTCGCTGCACGAGCTGCGCTGCATCGGGCGGCTGCCCGCCGTCACGGGGGAGCACGATAGCCGCGAGCCGGCGGCCTTTGTGCTTGCGCGGCTCTATGCCGGGGCGGAGGGGCCGATCGGGGAGCGCGGGAGCGCGGCCTATCTTGACGGCGCCCAGTCAGCGCGTGTGCTGGCGGGGGATGAGCTCTGGGCCTTTCCGGTGTTTTTGAAAGTGGCGCTCGGAGTGCGCATCGCCGAGTACTGCGCGCTGCTGAAAAACCCCGCGGCGCAGCCCGATACCCCTGCGGTGGCGCGCAGCGTGATGCAGTACTGCATCGAGGGGCTGCGCGCTCTGCGCAGCTTTGATATGGTGGTGGTCTATGAGCAGATCAGCCGCACCGAGCAGCTTCTGCGCCGGGATCCTGCCGGAATTTACTCTAAAATGGACGACCGCTCCAGACAGACTCTGCGCGCCCGGGTGGCAGAGCGCGCAAGGCGCGAGGGCATATCGGAGGTGGAGCTGATGCAGCGCGTTCTCGCGCAGGCGCAGCAGGGGTCGGACGAGCGGCACCGGCACGTCGGCTGGTATCTCACACAGCGAAAGGACCCGCGCAGAACACTCTCGCGCTATCTGACGGCGCTCTGGGCAGCTCCTTTGATTCTCACACCGGTACTGATTATGCTCTGCGGCTGGGTGTTGGGCGGACTTCTGTTTTTGCCGCTGTTTGAGCTCAACAAGCTGCTTGTGGAGTATGCACTGACAAAGTTCACACCGGGCACCTACCTGCTTCGCATGGATTTGCACCGCGGCATCCCGGACGAGGGCAGAACCCTCGTCGTCGTGACGGCGCTTCTCACCGACCGGGACTCGGCTGACGAGTTGCTCGGACGCCTTGCGCGCTTTGCGCGCTCAAACCCCGATCGAAATCTTCGCTTTGGCCTGCTTGTCGATCTCAAGGACGCAGCGGCCGAGCACAGCGACGAGGATGCGGCGCTCGCCGCATATGTCTGCGGAAAAATCGAGGCGCTCAACGCCGACAGCGAGGGCGAGCCCTTTTTGCTGCTCTACCGCGGGCGGACCTATTCGCCGGAGCAGAATGCCTACATGGGGTGGGAGCGCAAGCGCGGCGCTCTGGTGGAGCTCGCGCGGCTGCTGCGCGGCGAGCCGTCGGGCGTGCGGGTGCTGGCGGGCGACAGGCTTCGCCTTGACGGGATCAAATACGTATTGACGCTCGACAGCGACACCGAGCTGCGCATTGACGCCGCGCGTGAGCTCGTGTCCATCCTGCTGCACCCGGTCAACCGCGCCGAGATAGAAGACGGCCGCGTCGTGCGGGGCTACGGCGTGCTGCAGCCGCGCATCGGCACACTGCTCGAGGCGGCAAACCAGAGCCCTTTCACCCGCATCATGGCCGGTCATGGAGGACTGGACATCTACTCGAACGCCGTCAGCGACGTCTACCAGGACCTGTTCGGCGAGGGCATCTTCTGCGGCAAGGGTATCTTCGATGTGGACGCGTTTTACACGCTTCTCAACCACGCCTTTCCCGAACAGCGCATTCTCAGCCACGACCTGATTGAGGGCAGTTTTCTGCGCTGCGGGCTGGTCACGGACGTGACGCTCTACGACGGGCATCCCGCCAGAGTGACCTCCTACTTCGACCGGCTTCACCGGTGGATCCGCGGCGACTTTCAGCTGCTGCCCTACCTGCGCCGCACCATTGTCAACGGGCGTGGCGAGCGGGTGAGAAACCCCATCAACCCCCTGTCAAAAGTCAAGATTCTCGACAACCTGCGCCGTCCGCTGACGGTGGTATCCGCGGTTCTGGCGGTGCTGTTTGCGGGTCTCGGCGGGGGAGATCACGCCAATTTTGCGCTCACGATCTATTTTCTCGCGTTTGCGCTGCCGCTTTTCACAACCGTGTCAGAGCTCTTTGTAGAGGGGGAATTCGGCCTGCTGCGCCGCCGTTACCGCAGCGGCGTGACAAACGGCCCGCTCGCCACCGCTTTGAGAGTTCTGCTCCAGCTGGTTCTGTCGGCCTACCAGGCGCGCGTCTCGCTCGACGCTGTGGTGCGCACTCTCTACCGGCTGTGGGTGTCAAAGAAAAACCTGCTCAGTTGGGTGACGGCGGCCCAGAGCGACAGAAAAAACACAGGGACATTCGCCGCAGTCCTGCGGCGAATGTGGCCGGAGCTCGCTGTCGGGGCGCTTCTGGCGCTGGTGTCGCCCTACCCGCTCTTTCGCCTGCTCGGGGTGCTGTGGGCCCTCTCGCCGTTTGTCGCGTGGCGGGTCAGCCGTGTGGAGAAAGACGAGCGCCGCGGCGAGCCCGACCGGCAGCGGCTGGAGACCTACGCGAGGGAGATGTGGGAGTTCTTCGCCCGCTTTATGACCGAGGAGAACAACTATCTCCCCCCGGACAATTTTCAGCAGGTGCCCCATCCGGTGGTCGCGCGGCGGACCTCGCCGACCAACATCGGCATGGGGCTTCTGGCGCTGCTCGCGGCGGCCGACTTCGGCTTTGTTTCAGCCGGTGAGCTCTACCACAGGCTGGTGCGCTCGCTCGACGCCATCGACCGGCTGCCGAAGTGGCGCGGCCATCTCTACAACTGGTATGACATCGGCGATCTCACCGTGCTGCACCCGGCCTATGTATCGGCGGTGGACAGCGGGAATTTCATCTCGGCGCTCATCGCCCTGCGGCAGGGACTCGGGGAGTACGTCCGCGATTGCGCAGAGCTCTCCGGCTGCGCTGAGCGCATCGGGCGTATGATTGACGACACCCGCTTCGACGTCTTCTATGACGAGAGGGAACAGCTCTTTCGCATCGGCTACGACGCCGAAAACGAGAGCATGAGCGACAATTGCTATGACCTTTTGATGAGTGAGGCGCGTGCGCTGAGCTACATCGCCGTCGCCCGGCGGGAGGTTCCGGTGAAGCACTGGTTTGCACTCGGGCGAAACCTCGTCGAGGACGACCGCTACCTCGGCCTCGCCTCCTGGACCGGCACAGCCTTTGAGTATCTGATGCCGGCGATTTTTCTGCCGGTGGTGCGCTACTCGCTCACGGACGAGGCCATTGATTTCGCGCTCTATGAACAGCGCAAGCTGGGCGCGCGCCGCAGGGTGCCGTGGGGCGTCTCAGAGAGCGGCTACTATGACTTCGACAACGCGTTCAACTTTCAGTACCGCGCGTTCGGCGTGCCGAAGCTCGCGCTCAAGCGGGGCATGGAGCGAGACAACGTGGTCGCGCCCTACGCGACCTTTTTGAGCCTGCCTTTCACGCCGAAGAGGGCCTATGAGAATCTGGACCGGCTCGAGGCGCTCGGCGCGCGCGGTGAATTCGGTTTCTTTGAGGCGGTCGACTTCACCCCCGAGCGGACCGACCGGCGGGAGCTGGTCAAGAGCTTTATGGCCCACCACGTCGGCATGAGCCTCGCGGCGGTTGACAATGCGGCTTTTGACAACCGCATGCAGCGGCGCTTCATGGCGGACCCCGCGATGGCCGCGGCGAGAGAACTGCTTGAGGAAAAGCTGCCGGTGGGTCCTGCGAAGCTCGCCGACCGACCGGCGCGGCAGGAGAGCGCTCCGCGTGTCCGCCGCCGGCAGGACGACGCGCTGCACTGCGAGGGGTATGACCTGGACCGGCTGCGCTGCGGGGTGCTCTCAAACGGCGCGCTGACATTGGTCGACACCGACGCGGGTCTCGGATTTCTTCGCTTCAGAGAGCGGATGCTGCTGCGCTTTCGGCAGGAGAAGAGCAACCCCTTCGGCGCCTTTTTCCTCGTGCGCGCGGGCGGCTCGGTGTTCTCGCTGACGCCCGCCCCGCTCTACCAGGACCGGGTGGAGTATGCGAGCGCCTTCTCCTGCGGCAGCATCACGCACAGCGCGAAGCACCGCGGATGGACGGGGGAGCTCAAAAGCACGCTGCTCGCCGACAGCGCCGCGGTGATCTATGAGATCGGCGTGCGGCGGCAGGGCCGGGCGGCGGAGTCCTGCGAGCTGCTCTTTTACGCCGAGCCGACGCTCAATGCCCAGAGTGCCGAGGCCGCCCACCCGGCATTCTCCAATCTCAGCATTGAGACCCACTACGATGAGCGCCGGCGCATTCTCTACTACCGCCGTCGGCCTCGCGCCGAGGGGGAGGGAGAGCTGTGGATGGCGGCGGCGCTGCGCGACAGCCGCCGGGAGTTTCTCTTTGAGACACGGCGCGAGCGGCTGCTGCCGCGCCTCTCGCGGGGGGAGGACCTGACGGCTCTCTTTGAGCGAAAATTCTCCGGTGACACGGGAACTCCGCTCGACGCAGCCTGTGCGATCCGCCTGACTCTCTCGGCGCAGGATCGCGGCTCGGCCGCGCTGATTCTGGCGGCGGGCGAGACGCGCGAGCAGTGTGAGCAGGCGGTCAGCGCCGCGCGCCAGGCGAGCTTTGCGGGGGCGGCCGGCGTTCTCGCGGAGCATACGCGCATGCTGCGCCGGCGCTGCGGGGCCACGGGCGAGCAGGAGAAGCTCATGGCGGCGCTTCTGCCGAAGCTCATCTGGGAGGATCACACAAGCAGCCGCCGGGTGGAGGCAATTGAAAAAAACACGCTCTCCCAGAGCGGGCTGTGGAAGTACGGCGTCTCGGGAGACAACCCGATTCTGCTTTTGGAACTCGGCGAGCCGCAGCAGCTCGAGCGGGCCGAACCCTACTTTCGGCTGCATGCGCTCGCGGGCGCGATGGGCATTGCGTTTGATCTCGTCGTGCTCTACGCCGAGGCGGGAGACTACCACAGGCCGTTTTACAATGCGCTCAAGGAACTGCTCAGAAAGACCGGCCAATCGGGCGCGCTCGGCGATTTCGCAGGGGTGCATCTGATCAACACCGAGGGCATGGAGGACGCGTACCGCACACTCTTTTACGCGGCCGCTGCGCTCTCGCGCGAGCTTGACGCTCCCGGAAACGAGACACAGCCGGAGGAACTTGAGGATGCGACGCCGCCCCATCTGACAGCGCGGCGCGATCGAAAAAAGTCCGCCAAGCCCACCGTGACGGTGCACGGCGACCGAGTGGAAATCCGCCCGAGCGGCGTGCCCCATGCGCCCTACGGATGGATGCTGGCAAACCGGACATTCGGCACCATGGTGAGCGACCGGGCGATTCTCTACAGCTTCGCCTACAACGCCCGCGAGAACAAACTCTCGCCCTGGAGCGGCGACGCGCTGCGCGAGGCGGGGGAGTATCTGCTGCTGGAGATGGATGGCGAGCGGTGGGATCTGCTCGCCTGCAGCAGCCGGGCGGAATTCTCGCCGGGCGCCGCGCAATATGAGACGAAATGCGGCGGCATCACCGCCAAAATCACCGTATGTGTGCCGGAGGACTGCTGCGCCAAGGTCTGCGACGTGGAGCTGACAAGCGACGCCGAGCACACGGTTCGCCTGCTGTACAACTTCCGCCCGGTGCTGGGAGTGGACGCCCGGCACGCCATGTTTGTCAGCAGCGAGCGCAGAGGGGAGACGCTGATTATGAAAAATCCGTACAACTCGGTCTATCCCGGTGAGATGGGCTTTTTATCGGCCCGTTCAAAGGGCGGCGGCCTGCACTTTGAGCGGGGCTTTGAGAGCGGGGTGAGCGCCGTTGTCACCCGAAAGCTGCCCGGGAAAAAGAGCGAGAAAATCCGCTATGTTCTCGGCGTGGCGCGAAGCGAACGGGAACTGCTGCGCTCGGTGGAGGAGCTTATGCGCCGCGAAGATGTCGCGGCGCACACCCGCCGGGAGAGCCGGGAGCTGCTCGGCGCGCTCGAGGTGTCGACGCCCGACGCCGACATCGACGCGCTGGTGAACACGCTGCTGCCCTACCAGACCATCGCCTCGCGCATCCGGGGGCGTACGGGCTTCTACCAGTGCGGCGGGGCATACGGCTTTCGCGACCAGCTGCAGGACTGTGCCAACATGGCGCTGCAGCTGCCGCAGGAGCTCAAGGTCCACATTCTGCGCTGTGCCGCCCACCAGTTTGTCGAGGGCGATGTGCAGCACTGGTGGCATCCGCTGCCCCAGCAGCCGGGCATGGGGCACCCGGGCGTGCGCACGCGGTGCAGCGACGACATGCTCTGGCTGCCCTGGGCGGTGTGCGAGTATCTCGACCACACCGCCGACTGGGACATTCTCGACATCAGGGTGCCCTACCTTGACGCGGCGCCTCTGAAGCCCGGCGAGCAGGAGCGCTACTTTACCCCGCGGCGCAGCGAACTGCGCGAGAGCCTCTACGAGCACTGCGTGCGGGCCATTGCGGCCTGCGACAAAAGCGGCGCGCACGGGATGACGCTCATCCGCGGCGGCGACTGGAACGACGGGATGAACCGCGTCGGAACCGAGACCGAGGGCGAGAGCGTCTGGCTGACCTGGTTTCTCAGCATGGTGCTGCGCCGCTTTGCGGCGCTCACCGAACGCCGGGGCGGCGACGCGGGCTACTACACCGCCCGGGCGCAGGAGCTGTGCGCGGCCGTACAGAGCAGCGGCTACAACGGCAGCTGGTATCTTCGCGGCTTCTATGCCGACGGCACGCCGCTCGGCGAGCCGGGCGCCGGCGAGTGCGAAATCGATCTGATCACGCAGGCGTTTGCGGTGCTCGCTTCGGACGGGAGACCCGAGCGGTGCCAAAGCGCCATGGGCGAGGCCTGGGAGCGGCTCTTTGACCGCGAGGCGGGTATCATCAAGCTGCTCTGGCCGCCCTTTGCCGACGGCCCGCATGACCCGGGCTACATCCGCGGCTACGGGCCGGGTCTGCGTGAGAACGGCGGGCAGTACACCCACGGCGCGGTCTGGGGCGCGATGGGCGTGTACGCGCTCGGCGACGCGCAGCGCGGCTTTGAGATGGTGCAGGCGCTCAACCCTCTGCGCCGGGCGGAAAAGGAGATCTCCCTTGCCAACTACCGGGTGGAGCCCTATGTGATTGCGGCTGATGTCTACGCGAATCCCGACCACTACGCCCGCGGAGGATGGACCTGGTACACAGGGTCGGCGGGCTGGTACTACACGCTGCTGACAAGAGTTCTTCTGGGGCTTCGCATGAGCGGCGGGAAGATCTGGTTTTCCCCCGCGCTGCCGCGCGGGTGGGAGGGCTTTCGTCTGCGCGTGCGCCTCGGCAGCAAGACGGCCGAGGTCGAATGCCGCCGCGGGGAGGATGCCGGTGTCTATCTTGACGGCCAGCGTATGGACGGCCCGTTCGCCTTTTCCGACGGGGCGAAAATCAAACTCATCCTGTGATGGTAATTGCACGAAAAATCGTGTATAATACCATACTGTATACAGAATTTTCCGCCGCCTTTGGCGCTCACTTTGAAAAGGAACAGACGAGGTGTAGCATATGGAATTTGAACGCAGGGCCATTGCGCCCGGTGTCCACTGCAATGTCATAGGGACCGACAAATTTAAGACCAATACCATCGGGGTGCAGTTTGTGAGCACCCTCAGCGAGCAGGAGGCCTCGAAAAACGCCCTGGTGCCCTACGTGCTGGTGCGCGGCTGCGAGCGCTACCCGGATATGACCGAACTCAACCGCTATCTGGAGAGCCTCTACGGCGCGAGCCTCTCGGTCAACATCCAAAAGCGCGGCGACCGGCAGATTGCCGGCTTCTATCTGACGCTGCTCGCCGACCGGTACGCGCTCGGCGGGGAGCCTCTGCTCGAGAGCGCGGCGGACTTTGTGCTGGAGCTGATCTTCCGGCCCCTGATGCGAGACGGCGCTTTTGATGAGCAGATTGTCGCAAAGGAGAAGAAGAATCTCATCGACCGCATCGACGCCCAGATCAACGACAAGCGGCGCTATGCGCTGCGCCGCACCTACGAGGTGATGTGCCAGGGCGAGGCGTTCGCGGTCAACGAGTACGGCGAGCGCTCGCGCATCGAGGAGCTCACGGGCGCGGAGCTCTACGGTCACTACCGGGACATGCTTCAGACGGCAAATCTGGAGTTCTTTGTCATCGGACAAAACGGCGGGGCAATTGCGAAAAAGCTTGCCGGCGCTTTCGCCGGACGGCAGCGCTCGCCGCGCGCGCTGCCGCCGACCCGGGTGACGGCGGCGGCCGGGTCGCCGCGCGAGACGACCGACGAGATGGCGGTCGCGCAGGGCAAGCTCTGCCTCGGCTTTCGAACGGGCGGCGTGAGCTTCGGCTCTGAGGACTATCCGGCGCTCGTGATGTTCAGCGGCATCTACGGCGCGACGCCGGTGTCCAAGCTCTTTATGAATGTGCGCGAGAAGCTCTCGCTGTGTTACTACTGCTCCTCGCTGCTGGAAAAACACAAGGGCCTGATGCTGGTGAACTCCGGCGTCGAGGTTGAGAATGCGGGCCGTGCCCGCGAGGAGATTCTCGCCCAGCTCGACGCCGTGCGCCGGGGCGACTTCACCGAGGAGGAGTTCGCCGCGGCCCGCAAGGCCATGGAGAACACCTACCGCTCATCGGCCGACTTCCCGCACACGCTTGCCGACTGGTATCTCGGCTGCGTGCTGGCGGGCTGCGAGATGAGCCTTGACGACGCGGCTGCCGCGCTGGGAAGAGTCACAAGGGATGACGTCATCCGCGTGGCGCAGAGCGTCACACTCGACACGATTTACTTCCTCAGGGGAACTTCAAAGGAGGTGGGCTGATGCAGATTATCCGCGACGAAAAACTGGGCGAGCAGATCACCCTGATAAAACGGCCGAACGGCCTGCGTGTGCTGGTCTATGAAAAGCCCGACTTTTCAAATACCTATGCGATGTTTGCGACCCATTTTGGGTCGATTGACAACTGCTTTCGCCGCGCTGGCGAGAGCGAGTTTTCCCGTGTGCCCGACGGTGTGGCCCACTTTCTCGAACACAAGCTCTTTGAGAGCGAGGGGGAGGACGCCTTTGTGCGCTATGCGCGCACGGGCGCCTCGGCAAATGCGTTTACAAGCTTTGACAAGACGGCCTATCTCTTCTCCTGCACGGAGCAGTTTTCCGAGTCTTTCGAGATTCTGCTCGACTTTGTGCAGCACCCCTATTTCACCGAGCAGACCGTGAAAAAGGAGCAGGGGATCATCGGCCAGGAGATCCGCATGTACGACGACGATCCGGACTGGCGCGCCATGTTCAATTTGCTCGCGGCGCTCTACCACAATCACCCCGCGCGCATCGACATCGCCGGCACGGTCGAGTCCATCGCCGAGATCACACCCGAGGTGCTCTACCGCTGCTACGAGACCTTTTACAATCCCCGCAACATGGTCATCACGGTCTGCGGTCCGGTCACGGCCGACGAGGTGATTCAAGTCTGCGACCGGGTGCTTGAGGACCGCGAGCCCATTGCCTTTGAGCGCGCGCCGGTGGAGGAGCCGCGCGAGGTGCGCGAGAGCTTTGTGCGCCAGTCGCTGCCCGTGCCAGTGCCGCTGTTCTGCATCGGCGTCAAGGACCACGACGTCGGCCTCACGGGCGCTGCCGGCGCCGAGCACGAGGCTCTTTGGAACATTCTGCTCGAGGCGCTCTGCGGCAGGGGGACGGAGCTCTACCGCGAGCTCTACGACAGCGGCCTGATCGGCGGCAGTTTCGCCAGGGAGTATCTCACCGGCGGCAGCTTTGCCGCGGCTATTGTCAGCGGCGAGAGCCGTGACCCGCGGGCGGTCTTTGAAAAGTTCAGCGAAAAGCTCGCCGCGCTCGCCGGACAGGGCCTTGACGCCGACGCCTTTGAGCGCGCGCGCCGCGTCGGCTACGGCCGGGCGGTGGCCGTTCTCGACAGCACCGACGACGCGGCCCAGTCCCTGATGGAGTGCGAGTTTAAAAAGACGACCGTCTTTGAGATGATCGAGGCGTACCGCGGCGCCACATGCGAAAAAATCAACGCGCTGCTCAGAGAGATCCGTCCGTCGCAGCTTGCGCTCTCGGTCATCGAGTCCGACGAAAAATAGACAGGGGGACGGCCCCCTACATAGAGGCGTCATTGCCCGCACGCGGTGATGGCCGAGCCAATACTGCGTGCGGAGAAATGGTGATTTTGATGCTCCAGCCAAACGGAACCGGCCCGATCTCATTCCCGGGCCTCGGCATCCATGACCTGAATGTCAGCCGGGTCGCCTTTACGCTCTTCGGCAAGGACTTCTACTGGTACGCGATCATCATCGCGACCGGCTTTGTGCTCGCGGCGCTGCTGGCGATGCGCCTGTGCAAAAAGTACGGGGAGAACTTTGACGAGTACCTCAACATGATTCTCATCGGCACGCCGGTGTCGATCATCGGCGCGCGGCTCTACTATGTGCTGCAGATGCCCGAGCTCTACGACAGCTTCTACGACGTCATCGCCATCTGGAACGGGGGCCTTGGTATCTATGGGGCGATCATCGGCGCGGTGCTGACGGTCATCGTCTACTGCAAAATCCGAAAGATGAACATGTGGAAAGTGCTCGACGTGCTGGCGCCCTGTCTGATGCTCGGCCAGGCGATCGGCCGCTGGGGCAATTTCTTCAACCAGGAGGCCTACGGCGAGGTGACCGATCTGCCCTGGCGCATGGAGCTCGTCATCCGCGGGGTCAGGACCTGCGTGCACCCGACATTCCTCTACGAGTCGCTGTGGAATTTCATCGGCCTTGCCATTTTGCTGGTGTTGTTCAACCACATCAAGTTTCCGGGATACATCTTCTGGTGCTATACGGGCTGGTACGGGATTGGACGCTTTTTCATCGAGAGTCTGCGCACCGACAGCCTGATGATTCTCGGCCTGCGCACCTCCATGTGGGTGGGGCTCATCTGCTTTGTCACGGCGGTTGTCGTAATCGCGCTCAAGCTGCGCCGCCTGCGGGCAGAAAAGCCGTCCGACTATGTGCCGCAGTTTGCAGGTGAGATCGGAGACCTCAAGCAGGCGGAGGACAGCCCGTCTCCCCAGGAGGAGCACGGGGAAGCCGCTGAAGAGCAGAGTGGGGAAGAGGGAGAGACCGATGCCGGCGAAGATCATTGACGGAAAGAGCATTGCACAGCAGGTGCGCGACTCGGTCGCCGTTCAGGCGAGAGAGCTCGCCGAACGGGGCGTGACGCCCCATCTCGCCGTTGTGATTGCCGGCGACGACCAGGCGTCGCAGGTCTATGTCAGAAGCCAGGCCAGGGCCTGCGCGGCGGTCGGCATCCGCTCCACGGTCCTGCAGCTCTCGGCTGACATCACCGAGGAGGAGCTGCTCGACGAGATCGAGCAGCTCAATACCGACAATCGGGTGCACGGCATTCTCATCCAGCGGCCGCTGCCGCCGCAGATCAATCCTGAGCGCGCCATTGAGGCCGTCAGCCCGCGCAAGGACGTCGACGCCTCCCATCCGCAGAACGTCGGGCGCATCATGATCGGCAGCTACGATTTTCTGCCCTGCACGCCGGCGAGCGTCATGGAGCTGCTGCGCCGGGAGAATGTGGAGATCTGCGGCAGAGACTGCGTCGTCATCGGCCGCAGCAACATTGTCGGCAAGCCGGTCGGCATGCTGCTGATGCATGAGAACGGCACGGTGACGCTCTGCCACTCCAGAACACGGAATCTGCCGGAGGTGACCCGCCGGGCGGACATTCTCGTCTCGGCGGTGGGCGAAGCGGGCTTTGTCACAGCCGATATGGTGAAGCCCGGAGCCGTGGTCATCGACGTCGGTATGAACCGAAACGCCGAGGGAAAACTATGCGGAGACGTCGATTTCGGACCGGTCAGCGAGATCGCGTCGCTGATCACGCCGGTGCCCGGCGGCGTGGGGCCCATGACCATTACCATGCTCCTTGAAAACACCATAAAGGCGGCAAAACTGGCCGTCAAAAACACACAAGAATGTGGTTGACACGGTGAATTTCGCTGTGGTATACTCTAAAGTGCCGCGTATTGTGGGCTCCCAAACGGATTGCAACAGCATCCTGCCTGACAGTAGCGAGCTTGTTGAGAAAGGCAGGTGCTTTGTGTGTACGCAGTTATCGTAACCGGCGGCAAACAGTACAAAGTACAGGAAGGCGACGTCATCTACGTCGAGAAACTGGCTGGGGAAGCCGACAGCGAGGTCACGTTTGACAATGTGCTCGCGCTGAACAAGGACGACACCCTGACCGTTGGCACGCCGAGTGTTTCGGGCGCCACTGTGACCGGCAAGATTGTCAAACAGGGCAAGAGCAAGAAGATCAGAGTCTTCAAGTTCAAGGCCAAGAAGAACTACAGAAGACGCCAGGGCCACAGACAGCTCTATACCAAGGTTCAGATCGAAAAGATCAACGCGTAAGGTTTCATGACCAGAGCGATTTTCCGAACCAGAGCGCAGAGAATACTGGGCTTTGAGATCTCGGGCCACAGCGGATACGCCGAGGCGGGCGAGGACATCGTCTGCGCGGGCGTTTCGAGCGCGGTTCAGTTGACTGTCAACGCGGTCGTCGAGATCATCGGCGTCGCGGCGCAGGTTCGCTCCCGCAGGGAGGACGCTTTTGTGTCGCTCACCCTGCCCGGGGAGATGGACGATGAGTGCATGCAGCAGTGCCAAATCGCTCTTCGCGCGCTTCTTCTACAGCTTGAGCTGCTCGAAGAGGAGTGCCCGGAGTTTTTGAACGTGATACATTCGGAGGTGTGAAAAAGATGATCAGATTAGGATTGCAGTTTTTTGCCCATAAAAAAGGCGTCGGTTCCACTAAGAACGGCCGTGACAGCGAGTCCAAGCGCCTCGGCGTCAAGAGAGCGGACGGTCAGTTCGTTCTGGCCGGCAACATCCTGGTTCGCCAGAGAGGAACCAAGATCCATCCCGGCGTCAACGTCGGCCGCGGCAGCGACGACACCCTGTTCGCCAAGGTGGACGGGAAAGTGAAATTTGAGAGAGTAGGCAAGGACAGAAAGCGCGTGAGCGTCTACGACGTCGTTGCCCAGTAAAGACAAACAGAGCTTGAAAAATCTCAGATTTTTATAATCTGAGATTTTTTGTTGTGAAAACCGGTTCGCCGGTTGGAGGGGAGTGAGCGCATGTTTATTGATGTTGCAAAAATCCGCGTGAGAGCGGGAGACGGCGGCAACGGAGCCGTCGCGTTTCACCGCGAGAAGTATGTGGCGGCCGGCGGGCCGGACGGCGGCGACGGCGGCAACGGCGGCAACGTGGTGTTCGTCGTGGACGACCATCTCAACACCCTGATCGACTTCAAATACCGCAAAAAGTACATCGCCGAGAACGGGGCCAACGGCGCCACAAAAAACTGCACGGGCAAATCCGCGGCGGACCTTGTGATCAAAGTGCCGCGCGGCACCGTCATCAAGGAGGCCCAGAGCGGCCAGATCATCAAGGACATGTCCGGTGACGAGCGGTTTGTCGTCTGCCGCGGCGGCAAGGGGGGCTGGGGCAACAGCCACTTCGCGACCCCCACCCGCCAGTGCCCGCGCTTTGCCAAGAGCGGCACCAGAGGGGAGGAGCTCGAGCTCATCCTCGAGCTCAAACTGCTTGCGGACGTGGGGCTGGTCGGCTTTCCGAACGTCGGAAAGTCCACGCTGCTGTCCGTGGTGTCGGCGGCAAAGCCCAAAATTGCAAACTACCACTTCACAACGCTCAAACCCCAGCTCGGCGTCGTGCGGGTGGACGAGGGCGTGTCTTTCGTCATGGCCGACATTCCCGGCCTCATCGAGGGCGCGGCCGAGGGCGAGGGACTCGGTCACGAGTTTCTGCGCCATGTCGACCGCTGCCGCCTGCTTGTGCACATCGTCGACGTGTCGGGCAGCGAGGGCCGTGATCCGATTGAGGACTTCACGGCCATCAACCGTGAGCTCGAAAACTGGAACAGCGAGCTGGCCGCCCGGCCGCAGATTGTTGTCGGCAACAAGACCGACCTCGTCGGCGACCCGCAGCAGATCGAACGCTTTCGTGCGCATGTCGAGTCGCTCGGCTATCGGTTTGTGACCATGTCGGCCGCAACCGCGCAGGGGACGGGCGAGCTCGTCAATCTCATAGCGGCCGAGCTTGGGAACCTGCCCCCTGTTGAGATCTACGAGAGCGAGTATGTGCCAGTGCAAAAGAGCGTCGAGGGCGAGCGCCGTATCGACATCCGCCGCGAGGGCGAGCTCTACGTGGTTGAGGGCGAGTGGCTTCTCCAGGTGCTCGGCTCGGTCAACTTCGACGACTACGAG
Organism: Feifania hominis; assembly: GCF_014384765.1. Taxonomy (NCBI): domain Bacteria; kingdom Bacillati; phylum Bacillota; class Clostridia; order Eubacteriales; family Feifaniaceae; genus Feifania; species Feifania hominis. Next base: position 132,780 of record NZ_JACRSP010000001.1, read on the forward strand.
TCGCTGACCTACTTCCAGAAAGTGCTCACAAACGCGGGCGTCTACAAAAAGCTTGAGGAAATGGGCATTCAGGACGGCGACCTTGTGTCGGTCTACGGGGTGCAGTTTGAGTATGTCCGATAGAGGGGAGCACCGGGAGCAGTGCCCCTGCGTAAACACGGCCTGTGAGCGCCGCGGCGACTGTGGTGCCTGCCGGGATTATCACAGCAGGCATCCGCGCAGAGGCAAGGCGGTCTGCGACAGGGAAAAGAGATCGGATTCGGGCAAAAAGCCTTGACAATGACGGGGCGGACTGCTATAATAAATCGAACAATAAAGCAGCTCTCAATCGGCTCACCCGGCGGCGCTGGCTGTCGTGGTCAATACTTCATTGTAAGACCGCTCTTCGGCGGCTTTATGCATGTGGTAAAAACGGGCTGATTGCCCGTTTTCTTTTTTGTAAAATGAAATTTGGAGGTGTTCCACTATCAGTAACAAAGAAATGCTCATCAATGAGGAGATTCGCAATCAGCAGGTGCGCGTAATCGACACCGACGGCAGTCAGCTCGGCATCATGATGTCGTCCGACGCGCTGTCACAGGCGTATTCCCGCAATCTGGATCTGGTTGAGATCTCACCAAACGCTAATCCCCCTGTCTGCAAGATTATGGACTACGGCAAATTCCGCTTTGAACAGGCCAAGAGGGATAAGGAGGCGCGCCGGAATCAGAAAGTCGTCGAAATCAAGGAAGTCCGCATGTCGGTCAACATTGATACCCACGACTTTGAGACCAAGGTCAAGGCTGCCAAGAAGTTTTTGAACGAGGGCAACCGTGTCAAGGTGTCAGTTCGGTTCCGCGGGCGTGAGATGAGCCACACGTCGCTCGGCACCGAGCTTTTAAACCGCTTTGCCGAGAGCTGTACTGATATTGGCACCGTCGACAAGCCCCCGAAGCTCGAGGGCAGAACCATGTCACTGTTCATGAGTCAAAAACAGGCGAAATAATATAAACAGACAAGGAGAATGAAAAATGCCCAAGATCAAGACGCACACTGGTGCCAAAAAGAGATTCAAACTCACCGCCACCGGAAAGGTGAAGAGAGCAAAAGCGTATAGAAGACATATCCTCACCAAGAAGTCGACCAAAGTCAAGAGAAATCTTCGCGCCGCCGCCTATGCTGACAAGACCAACGCGCCGGCAATCAAGAAGCTCATTCCGTACAAATAAACTGACTGAACATTACTAGGAGGTACTTATAGATGGCACGTGTAAAAGGCGCGATGATGACCCGCAAGAGAAGAAAAAAGGTACTCAAGCTCGCAAAGGGCTATTACGGCGGCAAGAGCCGGCTGTTTAAGACGGCGAACCAGGCCGTTATGAAATCTCTGCAGTATGCCTACATCGGCAGAAAGCAGAAGAAGAGAGAGTTTAGAAACCTGTGGATCACCAGAATCTCCGCGGGCTGCAAAATGAACAACACCAATTACTCAACTTTCATGCACGGGCTGAAAGTCGCCGGCATCGATCTCAACAGAAAGGTGCTCGCCGATCTTGCCCACAGCGATCCGGCGGGCTTTGCGAGCCTTGTCAAGACTTCGCTCACCGCGCTGGGAAAATAGAGACGACACAAGGCAGATGGGGTTTGTCCCCATCTGCTCTTTGTTGTTAAGGGGTGCTAAGATTCCGCGAGTCGCCTTGACGAATAAAAACGCTGTCATTATAATGAGAGAAGTTTGATCAACATAAGAGGTGAGTGCTATTTTTCGCGTTAGAGAGCGCAAAGTTTTAAGGCCGACGGAGAAAATGCTGATCGGGTTTGCTCTGGTTATCCTGCTGGGGGCGCTGCTTCTCACACTGCCGATTTCCTCGCGCAGCGGCCAGTGGACCAATCCCCTTGACGCGCTGTTTACCGCCACCAGCGCCACCTGTGTGACCGGTCTGATCGTGGTCGACACCTACCTGCACTGGAGCGTATTCGGCCAGATTGTCATTCTGCTGCTGATTCAGACGGGCGGCCTCGGCTTCATGACGCTGGCGACCATGTTCTCCTTTTTCTTCCGGCGGACCATCTCGCTGAGCGAACGCCTGACGATGATGCAGTCGCTCGGCGTCGACGAGATGGCGGGCGTCGTGCGTCTGACAAAACACATTCTCGTCGGCACGCTCATCTTTGAGGGTACGGGCGCGGTCATTCTGAGCATCCGCTTCGCCAGTGACTTCGGCTGGAAAGACGGGATATTCAAGGGGATATTTCACTCCATATCCGCTTTCTGCAACGCCGGGTTTGACCTGATGGGGCAGCGCAGCGCGTTTTCCAGTCTCACCGCCTATTCGGGAGACATCGTGGTCAATGTGGTCATTATGCTGCTGATCATCATAGGCGGGCTCGGCTTTATCGTCTGGGAGGATGTCTACCATCAGCGCAGCTTTAAAAAGCTGCGCGTCTACTCCAAGCTGGTGCTGGTCTTCACGGCGGTGCTCGTCGTGGGCGGGGCTCTGCTGCTGGCTGTCTTCGAGTGGAACAATCCCGCCATCATGGACAGCCTCGACGGCAAGGGAAAGGGACTTGCGTTTCTCTTTCAGTCGGTGACGACCAGAACAGCGGGCTTCAACACCATCGAACAGTCGGCCATGACGTCGCCGTCGGTGCTGCTGAGCATGATTCTGATGTTCATCGGCGGCTCCTCCGGCTCCACGGCGGGCGGCGTCAAAACCGTCACAATGGGCGTCGTGCTGCTTGCGGTCTTCTATGTGGCCCGCGGCCGGCGCAACATCGAGGTGCTCGGCCGGCGAGTCAGCTACGACGACGTGCTGCGCGCGGTCGCGGTGGTGGTCATCGCCATTGTTCTCGTGGTGACGAGCATCTTTGTCATCTCCATGGTTGAGCCGTTTTCACTGCGGGACATCGCCTATGAGTGTGTCTCGGCCTTTGCCACGGTCGGCATCTCCATGGGCATTACACCGCAGTTGACGGCGCTGAGCAAGCTGATTCTCATCTTTCTGATGTTTGCCGGCCGGCTCGGCATTCTGACCATCACGTTTACCATAGCGATGAAACTGGCAAAGCGCAGGGATGACGTGCGCTACCCGGAGACAAAACTCATGATCGGTTGATAAGGAGAAAATCGTATGAAGTCATTTGCAGTCATCGGCCTCGGCCGGTTCGGAAGCAATCTTGCAAAGACCCTGTTTAGCCTCGGCTATGAGGTTATGGCGGTCGATGAGGATGAGGAGCGCGTCGCCAGAATCAGCGACTACGTCACCCACGCGGTGGTCGGCGATGCGCGCGACGAGGGGGTTCTCAAATCCATCGGCATCCGCAATGTGGACTGCGTGGTGGTCGCGCTCTCGGGAGATATGCAGTCGAGCATCCTTGTGACGCTGCTTCTCAAGGAGATGGGTGTCAAATTCATCCTCTCCAAGGCCATGAGCGAGGTGCATGCGCGCGTTTTGACCAAGGTGGGCGCGGATCAGATCGTCTTTCCAGAGAAAGACATGGGTATGAGAGTGGCCCAGAGCCTGGCGATGAACAACATTCTCGACTTCATCGAGCTGTCGGAGGAGTACTCCATCGTCGAGGTTGTCATGCCTGAGCGGTGGGCAGGAAAGACCCTGCGCGATTTGAATGTGCGTGCAAACTACGGCGTCAACATCATGGCCATCCGACACGAACAGACCAAGGAGATCTCCGTTTCGCCAAACCCCGACGAAGAGCTGATTGCCGGCGACGCGCTGATTATCATCGGCACGAACGACGACATCACCCAGATCACAAAGCTCTGATGCAGGGGGTACAGCATATCACAAGCGCCGATAACGCCCGGCTCAAGCAGGCGGTGAAACTGCACCGCCGCTCGGGCCGCCGTGAGGCGGGAGAGTTTCTCATCGAGGGGCCGAAACTGCTGCATGAGGCCGTGAAAAGCGGCGTCGCGCTGCGGGCGGTCTTCTGTGAGGAGCGCTCGCTTGAGATTGCCGGCCGCCTCGGCGCGCCGGACATCTTTGTAGTGCCGGCGCGGCTTCTCCAAAAACTCTGCGACACCGAGTCGCCGCAGGGCTGCGTGGGCGTCGCCGCGATTCCCGCGTGCGGCGCTGCGCCGCTTGAGACGCAGGGGTGCTATCTCGTTTTGGAAAACATACAGGACCCCGGCAACGTAGGCACCATCCTGCGCACAGCCGAGGCCTTTTGCGTCAGCGCCGTCCTGGTGCTCGGGGCGACTGCGGACCTCTATGGCCCCAAGGTCGTGCGCAGCGCGATGGGTTCGCTCTTTCGCCAGAGAGTGCGTTTCTTTGAGAGCGCGCAGCTGCTGAGAGAGGCCCTGAGCGAGGCGGGAATCCGCCTCTACGGCGCGGCGCTTCGGGGGGATACGCGCAGCATCACGGCCTGCGGTCTGGGCCCTGGAACCGCCGTTGCGGTCGGCAATGAGGGCAGCGGGCTGACGCAGGAACTTCTCGCGCTGTGTGACGGCACACTCAAAATCCCCATGGGCGCGGCAACCGAGTCGCTCAACGCGGCCGTGGCGGCTTCTATCATAATGTGGGAGATGTCCCGGGAGACCCGGCGGGAGGAAGTATGACGGACAACACGGTATACCACATCTGGCTGCAGTCCAAAATAAGAGCGGGCAGCAACAAGGCGCCCGCGCTCTTTGCTGCATTCGGCAATGTGCGCGGCGTCTACAGTGCCGATGAGAAAAAGCTGCGCAGCTGCTCCTTTCTGAGTCCGGCAGAGTGCCGCACCCTGGCGCAGAAGGACCTGGGCCCGGCGCAGGAGACCATGCGGCGCTGTGAGAGCATCGGGGCGTCCATCCTGACGCCGGAGGACAGCGCCTATCCGAAGAGGCTCGCTGCGCTGAGCGATCTGCCACTCGCGCTCTATGTCCTCGGTGAGCTGCCCGACATCGACGACGAGATCTGTCTGGGCGTCGTGGGCACAAGAGGTGCGACACAGCGTGGAAGTGCGTCGATTGACCGCTTTGTGCCGGGACTTGCGCGGTGCGGAGTCATCATTGTCAGCGGCATGGCCGCCGGCATCGACACGCTCGCCCATGTCGCCGCGCTCAAGAGAGGCGGGCGCACGATCGCGGTACTCGGCTGCGCGATTGACAGAGTATATCCGGCTGAGAACGCTGAGCTCAAGCGGCGCATTGCCGAAAACTGCGCCGTGGTCTCGGAGTACCCGCCGGGCGCGGTGACAGACCGCTCCAGCTTCCCGGCGAGAAATCGCATCATCAGCGGCCTCTCGCTCGGCGTAGCCGTGGTGCAGGCGCCGCGAAAGAGCGGAGCGCTGATCACGGCGCGCCACGCGGCCGAGCAGGGCCGCGATGTCTTCGCAGTGCCGGGCGGCATCGATGACGTTCAGTTTGAGGGATGCAATCAGCTGCTGCGCGACGGCGCCATTGCGCTGACCGAGCCGATGGACGTGCTGCGGGAATATTGGTCCGCCTTTCCACATAGAATTCGGGGGCAGAAAAGCGGCGCGGCATATACGAAGCGCGACAGGACGCAGCAGAAAGTGCCGGTTGCAGCCGCGCCGAAATTGGTGTATCATGATGAGAAACCGTCTCCCACAGCGGATTTGGAGCTGACTGGGGAGCAGAGGGCGGTGCTGGCGGTTCTGACGGAGCAGCCGCTGACCATTGACCAGATTGCCACGCGCAGCGGTCTGCCGGTACAGAGAGTGTCGGTCACACTGCTGTTTTTGAATATGAAAGGCTATGTCCGCAGTCTGCCGGGCAGCCGTTACCGGCTGATGTAAGGCAGAGCGCAAACAGCGCCGCGTCGGCGGCGAGAAACTAGTTGGAGGATGCGAATGTCTTATCTTTTAATCGTCGAGTCACCAGCCAAGGCCAAGACCATCAAAAAGTACCTGGGAAAGGACTACAAGGTCGTGGCCTCCATGGGGCATGTGCGCGATCTGCCGAAGAGCCAGATCGGCATTGACGTCGAGCACGATTTTGCCCCGAAGTATATCCCGATTCGCGGGAAGGGCGATGTCATCAAAAACTTAAAAAAGGAAGCAAAGGGCGTCAAGAAAGTCTATCTTGCGACCGACCCCGACCGTGAGGGAGAGGCCATATCGTGGCATCTGGCGAACCTTTTGAATATCGACGAGCACGATCCGGTGCGCGTGACCTTCAACGAGATCACAAAGGCCGCCGTCAAAGCGGGCGTCAAGCAGCCGCGCGTCATCGATCTGGATCTTGTCGACGCGCAGCAGGCGCGCCGTATTCTCGACCGTCTGGTCGGCTATGAGATCAGTCCCTTTCTCTGGCGCAAGGTCAAAAAGGGCATCTCGGCCGGACGCGTCCAGTCGGTGGCAACGAGACTGATCGTCGACCGTGAGGAGGAGATCGGCGCTTTCAAGCCCCAGGAGTACTGGAGCATTGACGCGCTCACCGAAAAGCAGGGGGTCAAAACGCCCATTCTCTCGAAATTCTACGGGGATGAGAACAAGAAGCTCGAGCTGAAAAACGGCGAGCAGACCGAGGAGATCATGGCGCAGCTCAAGGGCGCCGACTACAGTGTCAAATCGGTCAAAAAGGGCGTCAAGCGGCGTCAGCCTTTCCCGCCCTTTATCACCTCCACCCTGCAGCAGGACGCGTCGCGCAAGCTCGGCTATGCCTCCAAGCGCACCATGCAGATTGCGCAGGAGCTCTATGAGGGCGTCGAGATTCAGGGCCACGGCCTGGTCGGCCTGATCACCTACATGAGAACCGACTCGCTTCGCATTTCAAACGAGGCAGTCGAGGATGTACGCGGCTACATCCGGCAGAAATACGGCGACAACTACTGCCCGGCAAAGCCCCGCGTCTACAAGAGCAAAAATTCCGCCCAGGATGCGCACGAGGCCATCCGCCCGACGTCGATTGAATTCGACCCCGAGTCCATCAAGAAGAATCTTTCGCGCGATCAGCTGCGGCTCTACAAGCTGATCTGGGACCGCTTTGTGGCAAGTCAGATGGAGGCGCAGGTGCTCGACACCGTGTCGGCCGACATCCTCGCGAAGAATGCTTCGAGCGGCCACGGCTACATCTTCCGCACCTCGGGCTACACAGTGCGCTTTGCGGGCTTTACCGCGCTCTATGAGGAGAGCCGCGACGAGAAGGACGAGGAGACCGCGCCGAAAGCGCTGCCGGAGCTTGCCGAGGGGGATGCCCTCAAGCTGGTTGAACTCAAGCCCGAGCAGCACTTTACCCAGCCGCCCGCCCGCTTCAACGAGGCGACGTTGATCAAGGCGCTCGAGGAGAACGGCATCGGCCGGCCGTCGACCTATGCCCCTACCATCGCGACCATTTTAAACCGCGAGTACGTGATCAAGGACGGCAAGTCGTTCAAGCCCACCCAGCTTGGCATTGTGACGACCAAGCTCATGAAAGAGCTCTTCTCCGACATTGTCAGCATCGAGTTCACCGCGAAGATGGAACGCCAGCTCGACGAGATCGAAGAGGGCAAAAAGGACTGGGTGACAACCGTGCGCGAGTTCTACGAGCCCTTTGAGGCGTCCATGAAAAACGCCGAGGAGAAGCTCGCGGGCGAATACATCAAGATTCCCGACGAGGAGACCGATGAAATCTGCGAGTACTGCGGGCGGCGCATGGTTATCAAGTCCGGCAAGTACGGCAAGTTCATGGCCTGTCCGGGCTATCCCGAGTGCAAGAACACCAAGCCCATTGTTGTGGATACCGGGGCGAAGTGTCCCAAGTGCGGCGGGCGCATTTTGCAGAAATATTCCAAGAACAACAACAAATACTACGGCTGTGAGAACAACCCCACCTGTGATTTCATGACCTGGTATGAGCCGACCAAGGAGAACTGTCCGATCTGCGGCAGCGTGCTTCTGAAAAAGACCGGCTGGAAGAAGATCAAGCTCTGCTCGAAAGAGGGCTGTTCCTACAACACCCAGCCCCAGCCGGAGAGCGCGAAGCCTGCCGAGAAGACCGACGCCGGGGAGAAGAGCAATGGGTGATGTGACCATCATCGGAGCCGGCCTTGCGGGCTGCGAGGCCGCCTGGCAGCTCGCGCGCCGCGGTCACCGCGTCACGCTGCACGATCTCAAACCCGAGGGGCGTACTCCCGCGCAGGCAAGCGACACTCTCGCCGAGCTCGTGTGCTCAAATTCCCTGCGCGCGGCCAATGTGGAAAACGCCGTGGGCCTGCTCAAGGAGGAGATGCGCAGGCTCTCGTCGCTCATCATGCAGGCGGCCGACGCCACCCGCGTGCCCGCGGGCGGCGCGCTTGCTGTCGACCGTGAGAAGTTCTCGCGGTTTATCACCGACCGCATTTTAAACGATCCTTTCATTGCCTTTGTCAGCGGGGAGGTCACGGCCATCCCCGACGAGGGAGTGGTGATCGTCGCGACGGGGCCGCTGACCACAGGGGCTCTCTATGAGGACATCGCGCGGGTCATGGGGGAGCAGAAGCTCTACTTTTTTGACGCCGCGGCGCCGATTGTGAGCTTTGAGAGCATTGATATGGGCACCGCCTTTTTCGCCTCGCGCTACGGCAAGGGCAGCGATGATTACATCAACTGCCCGATGGACCGCGAGCAGTATCTCGCCTTTCACGAGGCGCTTGTCTCGGCCGAACAGGCCGAGCTGCACGGCTTTGAAAACAGCCGGGTCTTCGAGGGGTGCATGCCCATCGAGGTCATGGCAAAGCGTGGGGAGGACACCATCCGCTTCGGACCGCTCAAGCCGGTCGGCATCGTCAACCCGAAGACAGGGCGCGAAGCCTACGCCATTGTGCAGCTGCGCCGCGACAACGCCGAGGGAACGCTCTACAATCTGGTGGGCTTTCAGACCCATCTGAAGTTTCCCGAGCAGCGGCGGGTCTTCCGCATGATTCCAGGGCTTGAAAGCGCAGAATTCATGCGCTATGGCGTGATGCACCGCAACACCTATCTGCACTCGCCGGGGCTTCTCAACAGCCGCTATGAGGCCATACGGCGGCCGGGGCTGTTCTTTGCCGGACAGATCACCGGCGTCGAGGGCTATGTGGAGTCGGCCGCCTCGGGGCTTGCGGTGGGGATTCACGCCGCGCGCCTGCTCGAGGGGAGAGAGCCGCTCTGCTTCAGTGCAGATACTGCCATCGGTGCGCTCGGCTGCTACATCGCCAATCGGTCCGTCACGGATTTTCAGCCTATGAACGTCAATTTCGGCATCATTTCGCCGCCGAATTTCAAATTCCGGGGCAAGCGCAACAAAAATGAGATGCTGGCCGCCCGCGCGCTCAGTGAGATCGACCGCATCGCAGCACAGATACAGGAGGATGACAGATGAGAGTAATTGTAGACGCCATGGGCGGGGACAACGCTCCGCTCGAAATTGTCAAGGGCTGTGCCGCCGCGGTCGGAGAGCTCGGCGTGGAGATTCTGCTCTACGGGGACAGAGACAAGCTCGACGGAATCTTTGACGGCACGGGCCTCTCACGCGAGGGGATCACGGTTATCCACGCGCCCGACGTCATCGAGATGGAGGATGACCCGGGCATCTCCATCCGCTCGAAGAAAAATTCGTCGATGGTCATGGCGCTGACGGCTCTCGCTGCGGGCGAGGGCGACGCCTTTGTCACCGCCGGCAGTACGGGGGCCGCTCTCGCGGGAGCAACGCTCATCGTCAAGCGCATCAAGGGGGTCAAGCGCGCGGCGCTCGCGCCGCTTCTGCCCGGCAAAAAGGGGCCCGTGCTGCTCATCGACTGCGGCGCAAATGTCGAATGTAAGCCGGAGTATCTCGAGCAGTTCGGCGTGATGGGCTCGGTCTATATGGACAAGATCGTCGGCGTCAAAAACCCGCGCGTGGGTCTGATCAACATCGGCACAGAGCCGACCAAGGGCGGTGATCTGCAGCGTGAGGCCCACCGACTTCTCGGGGAATCCAAGGCGAACTTTGTCGGCAACATCGAGCCGCGCGAGATCATGATGGGCGCCTGCGATGTCGCAGTGGCCGACGGTTTCACGGGCAATGTTGTGCTCAAGACCATCGAGGGCATGGCGAAATTCTTCACGTCTGCGCTCAAGGATCTCTTCTATGAGAGCCTTGTGACAAAGCTCTCGGCGCTCGGTGTCAAAAAAGGCCTTGCGCGCTTCAAAAAGACCATGGACTACAAGGAGACCGGCGGCGCGCCCTTTATCGGCGTGTCAAAGCCCGTCATCAAGGCCCACGGCAGCTCTGACGCACGCTCGTTCTGCTCGGCCATCCGACAGGCCAAAATTTACGCCGAGTCGGGAATGATTGAGCAGATTGCCGAATACTATAGTGTTACTTCTGAGAAAAAATAACAGGTTTACTGAATTTTGGAGAAATTGTCTTGACAGGCCAATGCAATATGAATATGATCTTTAGAGGGATGGGCCGCCGCCGGCGGCCCGCCTGCAGCGAACATCGGATTGCGAGGTGATACAAGGTGGTATTTGAAAAAGTCAAAGCCCTGGTTTCGGAGCAGTTTACCGTGGACGAGGACGACATTACGATGGATACCAAATTCGAAGATCTGAATGCCGATTCTCTTGACGTGGTTGAACTGATCATGGCTGTTGAAGAGGAATTTGATCTTCAGATTGAAGATGAGGATGTTGAGAGCATCACGACTGTCGGAGATGTTGTTGAATATATCACACAGAGAGTCTAAAGTGATTGGGCGGGTGGTCAACCCGCCCATTTGAATACGGGACGTACCAAACCGGAGGACAAGCAATGAGAGAGCTCATGGAACGCATCCACTACCAGTTTCAGGACGAGCAGCTGCTGCACAATGCGCTGAGCCACTCCTCCTATGTCAACGAGGGGCGCAACCGCGGCCGCAGCAGCAACGAACGCCTGGAGTTTCTGGGGGACAGTGTCCTGTCGATCATTGTGTCGGAGTATATTTACACCCACTACAAAAAGCTGCCCGAGGGGGACTTGACCAAGGTGCGCGCGAGCGTCGTCTGTGAGAAGTCGCTCGCGGAGTTCTCGCGCAGCATTGACCTCGGCCGCTTTCTGCTTCTCGGCAGAGGAGAGGAGCAGCAAAATGGCCGCGAGCGCGACTCCATTCTGGCGGACGCCTTTGAGGCCATGCTCGCGGCGGTCTATCTCGACGGCGGCTTTGAGGCGGTGCGCGGGGTGCTCATGCCGTTCATCGTGCCGGCGGTCGCGGCTGCGGTCGAGGGGCGCGTGTTCAGCGACTACAAGACCGAGCTTCAGGAGATCGTGCAGAAGAACAAACAGGAGACTCTGCACTATGAGCTTGTCAGCTCGCACGGGCCCGACCATGACAAGGTCTTCGAGGTGGCGGTCTATCTCAACAGCAACCGCTTTGCGACCGGCGTCGGCAAGAGCAAGAAAGAGGCCGAGCAGCAGGCGGCCAAAAAGGCGCTGGAGCTCATGGGGGAATCCTGAGAATGGGGCGGCAGAATCTGCCGCCCTTTGTTTTCCCCAAAGGATGGTCTTTCCTTTTTTCGGGAAGAATGATAAAATAACATCAATACTCAAAAGTTGATTTTTACAACATTACAGCGATAGGAGGCATTCGACATGTCAGAGAAATACTCCATTGGCGTCGACTACGGCACCAAATCGGCGCGGGCGCTGCTTTTGAATCTGAACACCGGCGAGGAGCTCGCCGTCGCCGAGCGGGAATATCCCCACGGTGTGATTGACGAGGTCATCCCCGGCGTGAACATCAAGCTGCCGGTCGACTGGGCGCTGGAGCTCACGGACGACTTTTTGGAGGTCTTTGTCGAGACGGTGAGCGAGGTGATGCGCACGTCTGGCGTGAATCCTGCCGACGTCATCGGCATCGGCACGGACTTTACCTCCTGCTCGATTCTGCCGATCGACGAAAACGGCACGCCGCTCTACAAGCTCGAGCGGTTCAAGACCCATCCGCACGCCTATCCGAAGCTCTGGAAGCACCATGCGGCCCAGCCCGAGGCAAACCGACTCAACGAGATTGCATCCGAGCGCGGGGAGGACTTCATGCGCTACTACGGCGGCAAGCAGAACAGCGAGTGGATGATCCCGAAGGTCATGCAGGTGCTCGACGAGGACGAGGAGGTCTACAACGCCGCCGACCGCTTCATCGAGTGCGGCGACTATCTGACGATGGAGCTGACCGGAAAGCTCCTCAAGTCGAGTTCCCAGGCGGGTTACAAGTCCTCCTGGAGCAAGCGCACCGGCTTCCCGTCGGAGGCGTTTTTCAAGGCGCTTGACCCGCGCATGGAGCACCTTGCGAGCACCAAGCTGCGCGGAGACATCGGCCTGATCGGCGACCGGGTCGGCGGCCTGAAAAAGGAGTATGCCGACCGGGTCGGTCTGCCCGAGGGCGTCGCGGTGGGCGTGTCCATCATCGACTCCTGCGTGTCGGCCTGCGCGCTCGGCGTGGTCGAGGCGGGGACGTTTCTGATGAACATCGGCACCTCCACCTGCCACACGCTTCTGGCAACAGAGGACAAGACCTTTGAGGGCATTCTCGGCCTCGTGGAGGACGGCATCATCCGCGGCTTCTACGGCTATGAGACGGGACAGGCCTGTGTGGGCGATCACTTCGACTGGTTTGTCAAGAACTGCGTGCCGGCATCCTACCACGAGGAGGCCAAAAGTCGCGGGCTCAATATCCACAAGCTGCTGCGGGAGAAAGCGAGCGCTCAGAAGCCGGGCGAGAGCGGCCTTGTGGCGCTCGACTGGTGGAACGGAAACCGCTCGATACTGGTCGATGCGGATCTGACCGGCATGATCGTCGGCATGACGCTGTTGACCCGCCCCGAGGAGATCTACCGCGCGCTGATTGAGGCGACAGCCTACGGCACGCGCGTCGTGGTCGACAACTACCGGAAAAATGAGGTTCCCATCAAGCGCGTTCTCGCCTGCGGCGGCATCGCGCAGAAAGACCCCATGATGATGCAGATCTACGCCGACGTCATCAACATGGAAATCGGCGTGTCCTACTCCACTCAGGCGCCGGCCCGAGGCGCCGCCATGTGGGGCGCGGTCGCGGCCGGGGCGGACAGGGGAGGCTTCGACAGCATCATTGAGGCGTCCGAAAAACTTGCGCTGCCCATCACCAAGACCTACAGCCCCATCCCGGAGAATGTCGCGGTCTACGAGGAACTCTTTGCGGAGTACATGAGACTGCACGACTACTTCGGCCGCGGCGGCAACGATGTGATGAAGCGGCTCAAGGAGATCAAAAAGAGACAGTCCTGACTGAGACACGTTACAAAGGCCCGCCCACGGGGCGGGCCTTTGTACGCGAAGGGCAGAAGTTGATTTTGCATTAAAATTACGCAAAAAGTCAAAATGATTGCCGGGTTCCCTGCAAAAATGCCCGATTACGCGATGATGATATGGCGATTTTGCAACAAACACAAAAAGAGATTGCAAAATCGGCTGTTTTTTATCAGTTTTTTTCTCCGGGAAAGATTGTATTTGAAAGCTGAATTATATATAATACTACTATTCTGTATCAGGTAGGAGAGGAATTGCCACATGCCGCTGAACAAACTGCAGATTCCCCCGCACTACGACGCCGTATACAACATCCGCGAGACCCAGCGGGCCATCAAGCTGATCAAGCAGCACTTCCAATACGAGCTTGCCAAGGCGCTGCACCTCGAGCGGATTTCGGCTCCCCTCTTTGTCACACCCGAGAGCGGTCTCAACGACGATCTCAACGGCGTTGAGCGGCCGGTCACATTTGATATTTTAGATCTGCACTCCGATGTGCAGATCGTTCATTCTCTGGCTAAGTGGAAGCGCTTTGCCCTCGCGCAGTACGGTTTCAAGCCGGGTTCGGGTCTCTACACCGACATGAACGCCATCCGCCGCGACGAGGAGCTCGACAATCTCCACTCGGTCTATGTCGACCAGTGGGACTGGGAGCTGGTCATTGATCGCTTTGAGCGCAACGATGAGAAGCTCCGGGAGATCGTCTCGAGGATCTGGAATGTCATCTGGCAGACCGAGGCCTACATCTGTTCCGAGTTTCCGCGCTACAAGCCCTATCTGCCCGAGAAGCTCTGCTTCATCACAACGCAGGAGCTCTATGACCGCTTTCCGACGCTCACCCCGAAGCAGCGGGAGAATGCCATAGCAAAAGAGCGCAAGGCCGTATTTTTGATGCGCATCGGCGACAAACTGAAAAATGGTGAGCGGCATGACGGCCGCGCACCCGACTATGACGACTGGTCGCTCAACGGCGATATCATTGTCTACAACAAAGTCCTGGACTGCGCGGTGGAGCTCTCCTCCATGGGCATCCGGGTCGACGAGCATGCGCTCGCCGAACAGCTCAAAAAGGCGCACGCCGAGGAGCGCAGCGCGCTCAAGTTTCACCGGATGCTGCTCGATGGCGAGTTGCCGCTTACCTGCGGCGGCGGCATCGGTCAGTCGAGGCTGTGCATGCAGCTGCTGCAGAAAGCACACATCGGCGAGGTGCAGGCGTCCGTCTGGCCCGCCGACATGGTTGAGGCCTGCCGCGAGCATGGAATTTTACTGCTGTAACACCAGGTGTCCCGAGTTTTAAATATCTAGGGAGGACAGTTATGAAGAGAACGGAATTTTCTCAGATTTTTGCGGATATTGCCGCGTTTGACGGCCGGGAGGTCACCGTCTGCGGCTGGGTGAGAACCAGCCGCAACTCCAAAAACTTCGGCTTTCTGGAGCTCAACGACGGCAGCTATTTCAAAAATGCCCAGATTGTCATTGAGCAGGGAGTCCTTGCAAACTACGACGAAATTGCAAAGCTCAACGTGGGCAGCGCTGTCTGTGTGACGGGCACGCTGGTTGCGACGCCGCAGGCCAAACAGCCCTTTGAGATCAAGGCGGCGACGGTGGAGGTCGAGGGCGCTTCGACGCCGGATTACCCGCTTCAGAAAAAGCGCCATTCGCTCGAGTTTCTGCGTGAGATCGCGCATCTGCGCCCGCGCACCAACACCTATTCGGCGGTTTTTCGCGTGCGCTCCGCGGCGGCGGCGGCCATCCACGAGTTCTTTCAAAAGGACGGCTTTGTGTATGTGAACACACCGCTGATCACCGGCAGTGACTGTGAGGGCGCGGGGGAGATGTTCCGCGTCACGACGCTCGACCTGGAAAATCCGCCCCGCAATGAAAAGGGCGAAGTAGACTACACGCAGGACTTTTTCGGCAAGTCGGCCAACCTCACGGTCTCCGGCCAGCTCAACGCCGAGTGCTATGCGCTCGCATTCTCGAAAGTCTACACCTTTGGGCCGACTTTCCGCGCGGAGAACAGCAACACTGCGCGCCACGCGGCCGAGTTCTGGATGATCGAGCCGGAGATCGCGTTTGCCGATCTCGCCGACGACATGGACCTCGCGCAGCGCATGATCAAGTATGTCATCCGCTCGGTGATGGAGCGCTGCCCGGAGGATTTGAAGTTCTTCAACGAGTTTGTCGACAAGGGGCTTCTGGAGCGGCTCAGGTTTCTCGTTGACTCCGACTTCGGCCAGGTGAGCTACACCGAGGCTGTGCGGCTGCTTGAAGAGCACAAAGACGAGTTTGAGTACCCGGTTTACTGGGGCTGTGATCTGCAGTCTGAGCACGAGCGCTACCTCACCGAGAAGATCTTTCAAAAGCCGGTTTTTGTCACCGACTATCCCAAGGAGATCAAAGCTTTCTACATGCGCCTCAACGACGACGGGAAGACCGTCGCGGCAACCGACCTGCTCGTGCCGGGTGTGGGCGAGCTCATCGGCGGAAGCCAGAGAGAGGAGCGCTACGATGTGCTCGTCTCGCGCATGCGCGAGTGCGGGCTCAACGAGGCCGACTACCACTGGTATCTGGATCTTCGCAAATACGGCGGGGCAAAGCACGCGGGCTTTGGCCTCGGCTTTGAACGCCTGATCATGTATATCACCGGTATGGGCAACATCCGCGACGTCATTCCGTTCCCGCGCACGGTCAAGAACGCGGAATTCTGATTTGACAGGGGGACCCGAGATGGGATATGTCATCGGCATTGACATCGGCGGCAGCACCACCAAGATCGTCGGGTATCGCGACGGCGAGGTGATCTGCCCGATGCAGGTGCGGGCCAACGACCCGATCGCGTCACTCTACGGCGCGTTCGGCAAATTTGTCAGCGTAAATTCCCTCACGCTCGCCGAAATCGACCGTGTGATGATCACCGGTGTCGGCTCCTCCTATGTGAAAGAGCGCATCTATGGCATCAAGACCGGCATTGCGCAGGAATTCGGCGCCATCGGCAGAGGCGGGCTCTACCTCTCGGGCAAGACCGACGCCATCATCGTCAGCATGGGCACCGGCACGGCCTATGTCCACGCGACTGAGAGCGAAGTCGTCCATGTGGGCGGCACCGGGGTCGGCGGCGGCACTCTTCTGGGTCTCTCGGGGAAGCTGCTCGATGTGCGTGATTTTGACACCATTGTGGACCTCGCGCGCGGCGGCCGGCTCGACCGGGTGGATCTCAATGTCAGCGACATCAGCAGCGACTTCTCGGGAAATCTGACGCCCGACACCACCGCCTCCAACTTTGGCCGGGTCAGCGATACCGCCACCAAGGCGGATCTGGCGCTGGGCATCATCAATCTGGTCTTTCAGACCATCGGCATGATCGCCATTTTTGCCACCAAGATCACGGGGGGGAACGAAGTGGTGCTCACCGGAAATCTGACGACCATGCCGCAGTGCCATGAGCTATTTCTGCTGCTGGAAAAGCTCTATCAGGTGAAATTCATCATACCGGAGCACGCCGAATTCGCCACGGCGATCGGGGCGGCGCTCGCCTTTCAAAAGGGTGTCACATACAGGGAAATCGACTAATCGCCGCGCGTATACGGCACAAGGGGGAGACTTTTATGAACTATCTTGAGATGGACAAAAAAAGCCTGGAGCAGCGCTTTGAGGTCATCAAGGGTATGTACCAGGATTTTCTCTCGGCAAATCTGCATCTCGACATGTCGCGGGGAAAGCCCTCGGCGGAACAGCTGGATTTGACCACTGATCTGCTCACGGCGGTCAAGTCGGAGCGGGACTGTCTTACGCAGGACGGCACCGACTGCCGCAATTACGGCCTGATGGATGGTATCCCCGAGGCGAAAGAGCTGTTTGCAGAGTTTCTCGGTGTCACGCCCGCAGAGGTCATTGTCGGCGGAAATGCGAGTCTCTCCCTGATGTACGACTGTGTGTCGTGGGGCATGACCCACGGCTATCTCGGCAGCACACCCTGGTCGAAGCTCGACCGGGTCAAGTTTCTCTGTCCGAGTCCGGGCTATGACCGCCATTTCGGTATCACCGAGAGCTTCGGCATCGAGATGATCGTCGTACCGATGCTCGAGGACGGGCCGGACATGGATATGGTGGAGCAGTATGTCAACCATGACCCCGCAGTCAAGGGCATCTGGTGCGTGCCGAAGTACTCGAATCCCGAGGGCAAGACCTACTCGGACGAGGTGGTGCGCCGCTTTGCGGCGCTCAAGCCGGCGGCGGAGGACTTCCGCATCTTTTGGGACAACGCCTACGGCATCCACGATCTCTACGATGAGGGCGACCGGCTGCTGAGTATCCTCGACGAGTGCAAAGAGGCCGGCAACCCCAATCTGCCGTTTCTCTTCGGTTCGACCTCGAAAGTGTCCTTTGCGGGCGCGGGCGTCGCGGCGATGGGCGCGAGCGAGGAGAACATCGCCTACATCAAAAAGCTGATGTTCTACCAGACCATCTCGGCCGACAAAATCAACCAGCTGCGCCATGTGCGCTACTTTAAGAACATGGACGGCATCCGCGCCCACATGAAAAAACACGCGGCGATTCTTCGCCCGAAGTTTGAGATGACTCTCGAGACCATGGAGGAGTATCTCGGCGGAAAGGGAATCGCGAGCTGGATTCATCCGCGCGGCGGCTATTTCATCAGCTTTGACACGCTGCCCGGCTGCGCCAGGCGCACCGTACAGCTCGCCAGAGAGGCGGGCGTTGCGCTGACGCCGGCCGGTGCGAGCTACCCCTATGGAAAGGACCCGAACGATACGAACATCCGCATTGCGCCGAGCTATCCGCCGGTCAAGGAGCTGCGCCTGGCGATGGAGCTTCTGTGCGTCTGCGTCGAGTATGCGGCGCTTGAGAAACTGCTGGGGGAGGCGAACTGACTGATGGCCGATGCGTCGATTTACCAGAGCCCGCTGAACACCCGCTATGCGAGCGTGGAGATGCAGCAGCTCTTCTCCGATGAGAGAAAGTTCAAGACCTGGCGCGCGCTGTGGATTGCGCTCGCCAAAACAGAGCGGGAGCTTGGGCTTGACATCACCGAGGAGCAGATCGCAGAGCTCGAGAAAAACCGCGACAACCTCAATCTGGACGTGGCGCGCGAGCGTGAGCGTGTCGTGCGCCACGATGTCATGAGCCATGTCTACGCCTATGGACAGCAGTGCCCAAAGGCCGCGGGCATCATCCACCTCGGGGCCACCTCCTGCTACGTGGGGGACAACACCGATCTGATTCTCATGCGCGAGGGGCTCAAAATTGTGCGCCGCAAGCTGCTGAACGTTGTGGAGAAACTCGCGAAGTTCGCGCGCGCCTACCGGGAGATGCCCTGTCTTGCCTACACCCATCTGCAGCCGGCGCAGCTGACTACGGTCGGCAAGCGTGCGACGCTGTGGATCAATGATTTGATGCTCGACCTTGAGGAGATCGACCGGCGCATCGAGTCCATCCGGTTCCTCGGTTCCAAGGGCACAACAGGTACCCAGGCGAGCTTTATGGAGCTTTTTGACAACGACGAGGGCAAAGTCAAGGCGCTCGACGAAAAAATAGCGGCGCTCATGGGCTTTTCCGGCGTCTATCCGGTGTCGGGGCAGACCTATTCGCGCAAGGTGGACAGCTTCGTGCTCGGCACGCTCTCGGGCGTTGCGCAGAGCGCCTACAAATTCAGCAACGACCTGCGCATCCTCCAGAGTTTCAAGGAGATGGAGGAACCCTTTGAGAAGAGCCAGATCGGCTCCTCCGCCATGGCCTACAAGAGAAATCCCATGCGCAGCGAGCGAATGGGCTCGCTTTGCCGCTATGTACTGGTGGACGCGCTCAACCCCGCGATCACCGCCTCCACTCAGTGGTTTGAGCGCACGCTCGACGACAGTGCGAACAAGCGCATCGCAGTGGCTGAGGCCTTTTTGGCGGTGGATGCCATTCTCGGCATCTACATGAATGTCGCCGACGGGCTTGTGGTCTACCCGAAAGTGGTGCGCAGCCGTGTCATGGCAGAGCTGCCTTTCATGGCGACGGAGAACATTCTCATGGACGCCGTCAAGCGCGGCGGCGACCGCCAACAGCTCCATGAGCGCATCCGCGTTCACTCCCAGGCGGCGGCACGCGCCGTCAAGGAGGAGGGCAAGCCTAATGATCTCATGGAGCGTATCTGCGCCGATGAGGCGTTTGGCCTGACGATGGAGCAGGTGGCGGGAATCCTCTCGCCGGAGAATTTCACCGGCCGGGCACCCTCACAGGTCTCGGAGTATCTCGACGAGGTGGTCGAGCCGGTTCTGCGAGCGGCGGCGGATCAGCTCGGGGAACACACGCAGCTGGATGTCTGAGTCTGCGGCGGGCGCCGAGGGAAATTTTCGGTTGACTTCGCCGGAGCCGGAGGATATAATAATTACTGTTTTGACGAGGCGTGTTTCGTATCGACACGCCTCGAATTTATGTCATTGAGGAGGATACAAGATGTGGAAGAGTGTGCTCTCTTTTCTGCTTGTGCTGGCGATCATTGCGGGCCTGGCGCTGACGGCCGCATTTGGAATTGATCTGGGCGACTACTACATTCCGAGTGTCGCCGACAAGGACAACGGCGTTCGTCTCGGCCTTGATCTTGTGGGCGGCTCCAGCATCACCTTCGAGGCGCAGGATGTGGACAACCTGTCCGCGGACGAGCTCAAAAGAGGGATGGAGTCGGCCAAGACCATTTTGCAGACCAGACTGACCGATCTCGGCTACACCGAAGCCACCATTCAGATATCGGGAGACCGGCGGTTGCTCGTCGAGATCCCGTCCGTCACCGACCCGAATGAGGCGGTCGAAAAGCTCGGTTCCACGGCGGAGCTGACCTTTACGGATATTGACGGAAAGGTCTATCTGACCGGCAGCGACGTCAAGTCCGCTCAGGTGGGCTACGAGACGACAAGCTCAGGCGCCAAGCAGTATGTCGTTATGCTTGAGTTCACGCAGGAGGGCAAGCAGAAGTTTGCCGAGGCCACCGAGGAAATTGCAAAGCGAGACGCCACAAAATACGAGAACCTGATGGTGATCTCCCTGGACGGCACTCCCCAGTCCTGGCCGCGTGTGAGCGAGCGCCTCGAGGGGGAGAACATCTACATCGAGGGCAACTTCACCGCGGAGGATGCCACCTGGCTTGCAAATCTCATCTCAGCGGGCCAGATGCCGTTTGCGCTCAAAGATGTAGAGCTCAGAGCCGTCGGCCCCACACTGGGCGAAAAATCGCTTGAGACAAGCCTCTTTGCCGCCGCAGTCGGTATTGCGCTGGTCATGGTGTTCATGCTGGTGGTCTACCGCGTGCCGGGCCTTGTGGCCGATATTGCACTGGTGTTCTATGTGGCCCTTGTGGCGGTGATTCTGACTGTGCTGCGCGTCAATCTGTCCCTGCCGGGCATTGCGGGCATCATCCTGTCAATCGGCATGGCGGTAGACGCAAACGTCATCATCTTTGAGAGAATCAAAGAGGAACTGCGAAACGGCAAGAGCACGAGAGCTGCCATCAAGGCGGGTTTCAGCCGCGCATTCAGCGCGATTCTCGACAGCAACATCACGACACTGATCGCAGCGGTTGTGCTGCGCACGTTTGGCACCGGCCCGATCGTCGGGTTTGCCGACACACTGCTCATCGGCGTCATCACCTCCATGTTTACGGCCATTTTTGTATCCCGGTTCCTGCTCAACCGCCTGGTTGACATGAAGATCAAAAATGCCAGGGCATACGGCGTGTAAGCGGGGGTGAGAAAATGAGCAAACTGAAAATTGACATTGTCAAGAACCGAAAGATATTTTATATCATCTCCGTTGCGGTCCTGCTCGCCGGCGTGATTTCCGTGATGATTCAGGGCTTCAATCTGGGAATCGACTTCAGCGGCGGAACCATCATCCACATCAACATGTACGATGAGCTCGATCGGGCACGGCTCGATGAGATCGAGGGCATCGTCGAGGGTGTGATCGGGGAGAAGCCAAGCGTCCAGAAGTCCGAGGACGCAGTCAACGGCTACTCGGTCATCATCAAGACCAAAGAGCTGACAACTGAGAAGCGCACCGAGGTCTTTGAGGCGGTCAAGGAGAAATACGGGCTTGCCGACACCGATCAGCTCGCGGTCGACAACGTCAGCGCGACAGTCGGAAAGGATCTGAGAAACAACGCCATTCTGGCCGTTGGCATCGCAACGCTGCTGATGCTCATCTACATCTGGATTCGCTTTGAGCTGATCACGGGTCTTGTGGCGGTGCTCATGCTGCTGCACGATGTGTGCGTGATGCTGGCGTTCTACTCGCTGTTTGGCATCCAGATGAATACGACTTTTATCGCCGCGATGCTGACCATTGTCGGTTACTCCATCAACGCGACCATCATCATCTTTGACCGGGTACGCGAGAATCTGCGCGTCAACAACAAAGACGACTTTGAGAGCATTGTCAACCAGAGCATCTGGCAGACGATGAACCGCTCGCTCAACACCACCATCACCACACTCTTAACCATAACTATGGTGTTTGTCTTCGGCGTTACAGCTGTGCGCAATTTTGCGCTTCCCATTATAGTCGGAATCATCAGCGGCTTCTACTCTTCGGTGCTGCTGGCGGGCCCCATGTGGGTCACGTTCAAGAATCTGGGCGTCGGCAAAAAGAAGTGAGAAATAAAAAAGATGGCAGTGTAACCCGCTGCCATCTTTTTTTGATTTTAAAGTGTCGGTCTATTTTTTTTCAAGCCATTGCGATTTGATTGCCCCATCGCTGACAACAGCGCCGAAGAAAGATACCGTAATGGCGCACAGCGCGGTCTCAAAGAGGTGCTGTGAATAGAGCAGCGTCTGGTAATTCTCAACATAGCGCCCATCGACAAGAAAGAAGAAGTAGAGCGACAAAAGAGTCAAAACGGTGCACAGAGCCGCGCCGATCCACAGCGAGAGCAGGGCAAGCGGCTCAAGCGCACGCAGCCTGCGCCGCAGCATATGTAGTGTTTTTTGCATGGGCATACTTCCTTTGGGGTGATTGAGTTCATAATACCATACAAGACAAATTAAAATCAATGTAAAAAATTGTATGGTATAGAAATAGTAAGAAATAATTTTTTTAGCCTATGACAATCGACAAAAAAGGTAATAAATCCATACAAATAGTGGTTAGCTACAACAAAAGGGTGTAGTGATCGTCGAATTATGGGTAATATTGCGATGAAAAAATTTGTAATGTGTCCTTAAACCAAATACAATAGTTCACATGGCAACAGACATACTAAATATGGAGGGATTTAGTTATGACAGGGATTCGGTTGCTAAGGCGAAGAGAGGTCGTCACCGATTTTGAGGGAACGGTGACCCTCGACTACTACTTAGTCGACACAGGTACGGATCAGGGGGAAAAGAGTGAGCGGCACTACGGCATACAGATCGCAAAGTACAAGAGCATGGATGACTATCTCGAAATTGAGTCCATTCGCGATGTCTCACCGGACCGGGATGAGGTAACCGGTTTGATCGAGAGCTTCGCTGACGGAACCGTGACGCCGATGCTACTGAGGGACACGCTCGAGGAATACTACGCCGCGCGGCAGACGGTATTGGTCTGAGCGGCAAAAGAAATTGATTTTTTACTCTCCCGACGCTATAATGAAAGGCAGAAGTACACGGCGCCGTGCGCGCAGCAAAGTGAGGGACAGAAATGAAGTGCTGTTACTGTGGGCATCTTGAGAGTAAGGTCATTGATTCCCGCCCCACCGACGAGGGGGGCAGCATCCGCCGGCGCAGAGAGTGTCTGCGCTGCGGCAAACGCTTCACCACCTATGAGATCATTGAGACTCTGCCGATCGTCGTGGTGAAGAAGGACAAGTCGCGCGAGGTATTTGACCGCAACAAACTGGTCAACGGCATGCTGCGCGCCTGTGAGAAGCGGCCCGTCTCCATACAGGAAATCGAGAAGATCACCGATGAGATTGAAGCCTCGCTTCACAACTCACTTGACCGGGAGATCACCTCCTCGAAGATCGGGGAACTGGTGATGGAAAAACTCAAGGACATCGACGAGGTTGCCTACGTCCGATTCGCCTCGGTTTACCGCCAGTTCAAAGACATCAACACCTTTATGGAAGAGCTGTCAAAGCTCCTCTCGGAGAAGTAAATCAAGAGAAAAGGCGCCGGGTAACCCCGGCGCCTTTTAGTCGCCCAGATAGTCCAGAGAGGAGCTCTTTCGCTTTCGCACCACCGACAGCACAAGGCCGATGGAGCAGTAGACGCTCAGAATGGAGGAGCCGCCATAGCTGAAAAAGGGAAGCGTGATGCCGATGACCGGCAGCAGCCCGATGCACATGCCGATGTTTTCAAAGACCTGAATGAAGAACATGGCGAAGACGCCGACGCAGATCAGGCACCCCTCATCGGTGCGGGCAGTTCGCGCGTGGTGTAGAATGCGAAGCATCACAGCGGCGAGGAGCAAAACGACCAGTACACTGCCAACAAAGCCGAGCTCCTCGCCGGCGACGGCAAAGATGAAGTCGGTCTGTTTCTCGGGGACGTTGTTGACCTGGGTTCCCTGAAAGAGCCCCTTGCCGGTGATCTGACCTGAGCCGATGGCGATTTTGCTCTGTACGGCCTGAAAGCCGATGCCGCTCGGGTCCCCCTCCGGGTTGAAGGCAAAGAGAATGCGGTTTCGCATGTAGGGCTTGAGCGCATACTGCCAGACAAAGGGGGTGGCGACCACTGCGGTAAGCAGCCCCGCTGCCTGAATTTTCCAGGAGAGCCCCGCCGCAAAGAGCATGAAAAACGCAATAAAGCAAAAGACGATGACTGTGCCCGTGTCGCCGGTGAGAAGCACCATGCCGATGACCACAGCCGCATGGATGCCAAGCAGCAGCAGCGCCTTGACGGAATTGAGGTTCTGCTTTAGCCGCTCGATGCAGGCGGCAAATGAGACGATAAAGGACAGCTTGACGAACTCCGCAGGCTGAACCATAATCACTTTCAGATCGATCCAGTTCTTGTTTGTCTGGCCCTTGGGACCGGTGCCGAAGACCAGAGTGAACGCCATTACGGCGATCGACAGGGCCAGAAAGAATTTCCACAGGTCACAGAGGGTCTCATAGTCGAACAGAGAGATGACGATCATCATGACAATGCCGATGCCGGCGCCGATCGATTGAACCATGATGTTGCGGTTTGTCGAAAACGTGCTGGTAGCTGAGGCCACCAGCAGCAGCCCGTATGCCGTACAACTCAGGCAAAGACCCACCAGAAACAGGTCGATCTCGTGCAGGTATTTTCTTGTCGCTTTTAAAATCGGGTTCATCGGCTCTCCTTGTCGTCAGTGGGTTCTATCGGATTTATTATACCAATCAGAACCCCGGCGGTAAAGTCTTTGGACAAATTATCACACCGCAGCATACCCCCTGTGCAACGGCATGAAAATGTGATAGAATAATCACGCCTGCGGCGCTGTGGACAGACTGTGTCCTGTCAGACTCCGCCGCAAATTTGTCAGAGGGGCCGGGCGCCTGAGATACGGGATGGATGTATGAGAGTTTATCAGACAGAGAGCAGAGAACAGACCGTGGCCGCCGGGCGGGATTTCGCCCGCGTATTGAGGCGCGGCGACATCGTGGCCTTTTCCGGAGATCTCGGCGCGGGCAAGACCGCTTTCTGCGAGGGAATTGCCTCGCTGCTCTGCCCCGGAGCAGAGGTGTCGAGCCCTACTTTCGTCATCGTACAGGAATATGAGGGGAACATTCCGATCTTCCACTTTGACTTATACCGCATCGGCAGCTTTGACGAGCTCTACAACATCGGCTTTTTCGACTATCTTGAGCGCGGAGGTGTCTGCCTGATTGAGTGGAGCGAAAACATCCCGGAGCTTCTCGACGAACCCCACTACGCGGTGGATATCCGCGTGACGGGGGCCGGCAGCCGGAGCATCACCATCACCGAAAAACGGGGGGAGACACCGTGAGAGTTCTTGGAATAGACAGCTCGGCCAAGGCTGCGAGTGCCGCGGTGCTCGAGGGGGACAAGCTGCTCGGCGAGTACAATTTGCAGACCGGCTACACCCACAGCGAGACGCTGCTGCCGATGGTGGACCGGGTTTTGCGCGATACGGGAACCCGGGTGGATGACCTGGAGTTGATTGCCGTCACGAGAGGGCCCGGTTCGTTTACCGGGCTGCGCATCGGACTTGCGACCGTCAAGGGGCTGTGCTTTGCGAGAGAGCTGCCGGTGGCCGCGGTCTCGACGCTTGAGGCGCTCGCCTGCAATGTAGCGGATTTTGGCGGTCTTGTCTGCTGTGCGATGGATGCGCGCTGCGGACAGGTCTACCAGGCGTTCTTTCGCGCGCAGAGGGGAGAAATCGCCCGTGTGTGTGAAGATCGGGCTGTGAAAATCGAGCAGCTTGAGCAGGAGATCAAAAAGGCGGACGAGCCGATTTTACTTGTTGGAGACGGCGCGCATTTGTGCTATAATAGCATCGGGCGCCAAAATGGAATTGTGCTGGCGCCGGCGCACCTGCGTCTGCAGAGGGCGGCCTCAGTGGGAATTCTCGGACAGAGAATGGCGGCGCGGGGCGATACCGTGTCGAGCGACCGGCTTGTGCCGGAGTATCTGCGTCTGCCCCAGGCTGAGCGGGAGCGCCTGAAAAAAGAACAAAGAGAGGAATCGATACCATGATTGCGATTGGATCGGATCATGCCGGGTACCGGCTGAAAGAGGAGATTAAAAAATATCTGGATGAGGCGGGCATCGCCTACCGCGACGTCGGCACCGACTCGGAGCAGTCGACCGACTACCCCATCTACGGTGCGGCGGTCGGAAGAGCCGTGGCGTCCGGCGAGTGCGAAAAAGGCATCGCCATCTGCGGCACCGGCGTCGGCATCTCGATGGCCGCCAACAAGATCAAGGGTGTGCGCGCGGCCTGCTGCTCGGACTACTTCAGCGCCAAATACACCCGGCTGCACAACGATGCGAATGTGCTCTGCTTCGGCGAGCGGGTTGTCGGTGTGGGTCTCGCCATTGAGCTCGTCAAGGTCTTTCTTGAGACCGAGTACGAGGGCGGCCGTCACCAGCGCAGAGTGGATTTGATTGCCAAGCTCGAGGAAGAATAAATTTTTATATAAAGGGGTTAGTGAACTATGGGCAGAGTACTGATTATGGATCATCCGCTGATCCAACACAAGCTTTCCCTCCTGCGGGACAAAAATACGGGGGTCAAGGAGTTCCGTGAGGTAGTCGGTGAGATCGCAACGCTGCTGTGCTACGAGGCGACGCGCGATCTGCCGCTGAAAGAGGTCGAAATTGAGACGCCGGTTGCCATTGCCAAGACCAAGGTGATCTCGGGCAAAAAGATCGCCATTGTGCCGATTCTGCGCGCCGGACTTGGCATGGTGGAGGGCGTGTTCAATCTGCTGCCGGCGGCGAAAGTCGGCCATGTCGGTCTCTACCGCAACCCGGAGACGCTCGAGGCGGTTGAGTACTACTGCAAGATGCCAAGCGACATCAACGAGCGCGAGGTCATTGTGCTTGATCCGATGCTCGCGACAGGCGGCTCGGCTGTCGCCGCCATCGACCTTGTGAAAAAGTACCATCCCAAGAGTGTCAAAATGATGAACATCATCGGCGCGCCCGAGGGCGTGGAGAAAGTCACGCAAGCCCACCCCGACGTCGATATCTACATCGCTGCTCTCGACGAAAAGCTCAACGACCACGGCTACATCGTACCGGGTCTTGGCGATGCAGGCGACCGCATCTTCGGAACGAAGTAATCAGTACAGGACAAAAGCCCGCCATTATGGCGGGCTTTTTCATGCGTGGATGTGTTTGGCGGCGCGAGGCCCAGGGGGCCTCTGTGCAAAGGACACCGCCCCATGTCAAAAGGAGAGCTACTGCGCCTTAAGAACAAACCGCTTTATGTCATTGTAGTCGTGCGAGACATGGGTGATGACATAACCGTCCGGCACGGGCTCGCGGCCGGGGTTGTACCAGCAGGTGTCGATGCCGGCGTTGATACCACCCTGAATGTCAGAGGTCAGCCCATCGCCGACAATGAGAACATGCGACCTGTCGCCCAAACCGCAGGTAGAGAAGACGTAGTCAAAGAAGCGCGGGTCGGGCTTTTCGTACCCGGCGTCCTGCGAGACGATGATGTCGCTGAAATACTGTCCGATCTCGGTGCGGCCGATGCGCCCGTACTGAGTGAGGGCCACCCCGTTTGTCACCACGATCAGCTGGCAGAACTGCGCGAGATCCCGGCAGAGCGCAAC
Source organism: Feifania hominis (assembly GCF_014384765.1). Lineage (NCBI taxonomy): Bacteria > Bacillati > Bacillota > Clostridia > Eubacteriales > Feifaniaceae > Feifania > Feifania hominis. Next base: position 160,220 of record NZ_JACRSP010000001.1, read on the forward strand.
CGCGCCGTCATAGAGCACGGGCCGCTCAGCGACACCGCGCAGATAGTCGTCGTTGAAAGCTGCGGCGTCGGCCGAGAGTCCAAGCCGGGAGAAGAGATCGACAAACCGCCGCGCAAAGAGATCCGCCTTTTTGATCTCGCCGAGCTCCAGCCGCCGCCAGAGGTCGTGGTTGATGGTGCGGTACAGAGCGAGCGTATCGTCATCAAAGGGGAAACCGTAGCGATCAAAGGTGGCTCTGAGAGCCTCCACCTCGGCTTTGGACCAGTCGAAGAGCGTTCCGTCAATGTCGAATAAGATGGTCTGATAGCGCATCGCAAATCCTCCGTTTGTGAGATAGGCTCATTGTAGCCGAGAAGTGAGACTTTGTCAAAAAAAGCGGGGTGCCATGCACCCCGCTTTTCTATCATTTAAAACAGATTGCCGAGACCGCCGAGAGCGCCCATCGCGAAATTGCTGAGCATGCCGGAGAGAAACCGTGTGATGATAAGGGAGGTCACAAGATCCGCAGCCCCCAGACCGATGATAAAGCTGAAATAGAATTTTCCGCTCTGATCGGCGCCGAGCACACTTTTAGCGGCGACCAATCTCGTGGTAATGGAGACATAGAGCGAGATCGTGAGCAGGGCCGCAGCCAGCTGCACAGACAGAAAACCGCACAGAGTCAAAACAACTGCGCAGATGGTGGGCAGAATCGCACCGACACCGCAGGCAATGACAGCCGAAGAGAAACGGATGGAAACTTTCATAAACTTTCCGATGAGGAAGATGGCAAGCGCCGCGGTGAAAAAGGACAGAAGCACGGCAAGCAGCCCGTAGAAGAACAGAGAGAAAAACGGAACTTTGACATAGCCGCCCATGGAACCCAACATTCCCTTGACCGCAAAAAACACCAACAGGCCAGAGAGGATGGCCTGAATGGCCACAAACAGAGAGGCGAGCGGGAGATCGTTGTTGTCAAGCGCGCTTTTGGTGCTGTCAACCGGGGATTTGAAATAGGACTTTACAAAGGGAATCAGATTGTGAAAGGCGATTTTGAGTTTGTCGCCAAAACCGCCGCCGGTGGGAGCCGCCGAATTGGATGAGGCGTCAGCCGCCGCTGCCTGTGCAGCCACACTCTCCTCGCAGTTGCAGAGAGTCCCCTCCTCAAGGGGTTTGCCACAGTATTGACAGAATTTTGCCATAGAAGATACCTCCACGTTATTTCATTATTCTCAGGTGGCAGAGTCGCATTGACTTTGCCGCCGAAAAAACAACTTAACAGTATCTTGATCTTGCGCTGCGTATCCATTATATGACTTCGCAGACCTGATATTGAGAAGAGAAATCGCTGCTATTATATCACCGTTTTTTTGAACCAACAACCGAATTTTGTATGAATTTGTCTGTTTTGCGCAAAAAACGTGTGAAACAGTGCCCTGTTAAAAAACAGAGATGGTCCTTGTCTTTTTGTTTGGAAAGTATTAAGATTGTGATAATGTTGCGTTAAAAAAGTCTTTTTGCAGTTAAAAATATGTTAAGACGCCGCTTTTTGGCGGTGGGAGGGGTACCGGATAATCCATGAAAATCGTTATCGTTGGGGATGGAAAGGTCGGCTATACACTGACGGAGCAGCTCGCCAAGGAGGGCCACGACATCGTGGTTATTGACAGCAGCCAGCAGGCGCTGCAAAACTCGATGAATTCACTTGACGTCATCGGCATTCGGGGAAACGGCGCGGCGCTTGAAGTTCAGATGGAGGCGGGCGTGAACAGGGCTGATCTGCTCATTGCAGTGACCTCGTCGGATGAGCTGAATCTGCTGTGCTGCATCGTCGCCAAAAAAATCGGCGCGCGCCACACCATCGCACGGGTGAGAAACCCCGAGTATACCAAGCAGCTCGTCCTGATGAAAGAGGAGTTCGGGATGTCGATGTTCATCAACCCCGAATTCCTGGCGGCGCTCGAAATTTCCCGCATTCTTCGCTTCCCGTCGGCGAGCAAGATCGACTCCTTTGCCAAGGGACGCGTGGATTTGGTGGAAATCAAGATCAACGAGAACAGCCCCCTTGACGGATACCCGCTTCACACACTCTATGAGAAGTACAAGGTAAAGGTGCTCGTCTGTGCGGTGCAGCGCGGTGAGCGCGTCTTTATCCCCGACGGCAATTTCGTGCTGCGCAGCGGCGACCGCATCAGTATCACAGCATCACCCGCTGAGATCGAGAGTTTCTTTCGGGCGATCGGCATCGTCTCGCACAAAGTGCGCTCGGTGCTGATCGTGGGCGGCGGACGCATCACGTACTATCTGGCGCGCCAGCTTCTCGAGCTCGGCATGAAAGTCAAGATCATTGAAATTGACCGCGCGCGCTGCGACAAACTCTGCGAGATGCTGCCCGACGCGGATATCATCCACGGCGACGGCACCAGTGAGGAGCTTCTGCTCGAAGAGGGCGTCGAAAACACCGACGCCTTTGTGGCGCTGACCGATATGGACGAGGAGAACATCATTCTCTCAATGTACGCCGCCTCCAAGAGCCAGGGAAAGATCGTCGCCAAAATCAACCGAATCTCCTTTCTGGAGATCATTGAGAACTCCGGCATTGAGAGCGTTATTTCGCCGAAGTATCTCACCGCAAATCAGATCATCCGCTATGTGCGGGCACTGAGAAACTCGCTGGGCAGCAAGGTGGAGACGCTCTACCGCATTGTCAACAACAAGGCCGAGGCGCTTGAATTCAAGGTGGGTGAGCGCGCGCGGGTGATCGGAAAGACTCTCACGCAGCTCGAACTCAAAGAGAATCTGCTCATCGCCTGCATTGTGCGCAAGGGGCGCATCATCATTCCGCGTGGCAGCGACCAGATCGAGCATGGCGACAGCGTCATTGTTGTGACAACGAACAGCAGCCTGCGCGATCTCGACGATATTTTGAAGTAGGTTGGGGGAGCCTGTCAGATGAATTACAAAATGGTGGCCCATACGGTGGGGATCATTCTTCGCATCGAGGCGATCCTGATGCTGCTGCCGGCGCTGGTGGCGGCGCTCTACGGGGAATCCACCGTGATGATCTTTCTGGTGACGGCGTGCGTCACCATGCTCGCAAGTATGGTGCTGACGTATCTGAGACCGGAGAACCGCACGATCTTCGCCAAGGAGGGCTTTCTGATCGTTGCGGTCTCGTGGATTGCCCTGTCCCTGTTTGGGGCGCTTCCGTTCTATTTCAGCGGGGAAGTCGACGGCTTTGTCAACTGTTTTTTTGAGACGGTATCGGGCTTTACGACCACCGGCTCGAGCATTCTGACTGCGGTTGAGCCGCTCTCAAAGGGGCTTCTCTTCTGGCGCGGCTTCACCCACTGGATCGGCGGCATGGGTGTGCTCGTGTTTGCGCTTGCCATTCTGCCGATGGCCGAGGGACGTTCCATGCACATTCTGCGTGCCGAGGTGCCGGGTCCCACGGTCGGAAAGCTCGTGCCGAAAATGCGCACGACGGCGATGATTCTCTATGGGATCTACCTGTTTTTGACTGCGGTCGAGGTGGTGTTTCTCCTGTGTGGAGGCATGAATCTCTACGACAGCATCGTGCATTCGTTCGCCACCGCGGGCACCGGCGGCTTCTCGGTGAAAAACGCCAGCATCGGCGCCTATCAGAGCCCCTATTTTGAGTGGGTGATCGGCGTGTTCATGCTGCTGTTCGGCATCAACTTCAATCTGTTTTATCTCGTGCTCATCGGCAAGCTCAAAGACGCTTTCAAAAGCGAGGAGCTCCGCTGGTACCTTGGGATTGTGGCGGTCTCAGCGCTCGCCATCACCGCCAACATTGCCCATCTGTTTGAACATGTGGGCGATGCACTGCGCGCGGCTTTTTTCAATGTCTCCTCCGTCATCACGACCACCGGCTTTGTCACGGAGAACTATGAGCTGTGGCCGCAGTTTTCCAAGATCATACTGGTGCTGCTCATGGTTGTGGGGGCCTGCGCCGGTTCGACCGGCGGCGGTATCAAAGTCTCGCGCTTTGTCATCCTGCTCAAGTCCATCAAGCAGGAGGTGCGAAAGCTGACCCACCCGCGCGCGGTCAAGCACATCAAATTTGAGGGACACCTTGTTGACCACAACACGGTCGAGAGCGTCGGTCTGTTCTTCTGCGCCTACTCGGTGATCTTTCTGGCCTCGATTTTGCTCGTATCGCTCAACGGCTTTGACTTTGCGACAACCACCACGTCGGTGCTCACCTGCATTGGGAACGTGGGCCCGGGACTCGGCATGGTCGGGCCGGTCGGCAACTTCTCGGAATTCTCCGTGCTGTCAAAGCTGGTGCTCTGTTTTGACATGCTTGCCGGGCGCCTTGAGGTCTTTCCCATGATCATTCTGTTCTCGCCGTTCGTCTGGAAAAAGAAATGAAAAAGGCCCCCGGTCGGGGGCCTTTTTTGTGGGGTTATGCCTTGTTTTCTCTGAGCAGATCGCGAATCTCAGTGAGCACGGTGAGCTCCTGCGAGGGGGCTGGGGGAGCAGGCGGCGCCTGCTCTTTTTTGCGGTGCAGGGAGTTGACGCCCTTGACCAGGAGAAACACCACAAAGGCAATGATCAGGAAGTTGAGCACCTGCTGGAGAAAGGCTCCGTAGCAGATGGCCACCTCGGCGGTCTCGCCCACTGCGGGCGAGAGCACAATTTTCAGATCGCTGAAATTGATGCCGCCGATGATGAGCCCGACCAGAGGCATGATCATATCGTTGACCAGAGAGTTGACAATGGCGGTGAAAGCGCCGCCGATGATGATGCCAACCGCGAGATCGAGCACGTTGCCGCGCGAGATAAACGCTTTGAATTCGCCAAAGAAGCCGGAAGTTTTCTCTTTCATACCCATTTACTCCTTTTTTGTTTTCAGTATAGAAAAAAGATGGATTCCTGTCAATGTCGGCATAGACCCGCAAGGGAAATTATGCTATACTGATCACCAGAGAACCGAGAGGAGAATGATCATGAAAAATCCGATTGTCACGATTGAAATGGATAGCGGCAACACCATGAGAGTGGAGCTCTACCCGGAGATTGCGCCGAACACGGTGCGAAATTTTGTCTCGCTGGTACGCAGCGGCTTTTACGATGGGCTGATTTTTCACAGGGTCATTCCGGGATTTATGATTCAGGGCGGCGACCCGACCGGCACCGGTATGGGAGGCCCCGGCTACAGCATTGCGGGCGAGTTTGCGTCGAATGGCTTTGCAAACGATCTGCGCCACACGCGGGGCGTCATCTCGATGGCGCGCTCCATGTCACCGGACAGCGCCGGTTCGCAGTTTTTCATCATGGTGGAAAATGCGCCCCACCTCGATGGCCAGTACGCCGCTTTCGGCAAGGTGATCGAGGGCATGGAGGAGGCCGATCGCATTGTGTCGGTACGGCGCAACCCGTCGGACCGGCCGCTTGCGGACGAGAGGATCAAGAAAGCCTCAGTCGAGACGTTCGGTGAGCAGTACGACGAGCCGGAGAAGAAATAGCAGCGGGGAGAGAGCGAAAGCTCTCTCCCTTTGACAAAGAGGGTGACAGCATGAAATACGATCAACTGAGCGAGCCGCTTCAGCGGCAGATTCTCGAGGACCGCGCGACGGGGTGCCGATCGCCCTATGCCGCGCCGGATGCGCACGCGCTGCGGCGCGAGCCCGGAAAGGACCGGCCGAACCCCCTGCGCCCGGCCTATGTGCGCGATGTGGAGGCCATTTTGCACAGCGCCTACTACAACCGCTATGCGGACAAGACGCAGGTGTTTTCTTTCTACCGAAACGACGACATCACCCGCCGGGCGCTGCATGTGCAGCTCGTCTCGCGCATTGCGCGCAACATCGGCGCTGCGCTCGGGCTCAACCTCGATTTGATTGAAGCGATCGCCCTCGGACATGACATCGGCCACACGCCCTTTGGCCACGCGGGGGAACGCCACCTCGGGGAACTCTACCACGCCCACACCGGGCGCTACTTTCAGCACAATCTGCACAGCGTGCGCTGCCTCGACGGCATTGTACCCTATAACATCAGTCTGCAGGTCCTCGACGGCATCGCCTGCCACAACGGCGAGTATGAGCTCGACGAGTACCGCCCGCGCGGCGTGGGGGACTTCGCCTGCTTTGACCGGATGCTCGACGAGGCGAGCCGGGACGAGCGGGGAAGCGCCCATTTGACGCCCATGACGCTCGAGGGATGTGTGGTGCGCGTCTGCGATATGATCGCCTATCTCGGCAAGGACCGGCAGGATGCCGTGCGGGCCCGTCTGATTGAAGACGAGAGCGTGTTTGAGGATGGCCCTCTCGGCAGCCACAACGCTGAGATCATCAACAACCTCACCGTCAACCTGGTGGAGAACAGCTACGGACGAGACCACCTGTGCCTCTCGCCGGAGTACTTTGAGGCCCTGCGCCGCTGCAAGCAGCAAAATTACGAGATCATCTACAAGTCGCCTCTGGTCGCTGCGGTCTACGACGAGAGTGTGCGGCCCATGTTCCACCTGGTCTATGAGAGACTGCTTGAGGATTTGACCGCCGGCAGAACCGACTCGCCCATCTTTTGCCACCACATCGACTTTGTCGAGAGCCAGCCGGCCAAATACGCCCGGCGCAGGCCCTACCGCGAGGAGGAGCCGAACCAGATCGTGGTCGACTATATGGCGAGCATGACCGATGACTATTTCGTCGACCTCTACGCCCACCTCTTTCCCGACCGGCCGGCCACCGTCTCGTACCGGCCCTATTTTTAAACCGGTCGAAAAAAGTCAAGTTCCTGTGGCCTGTGAAAACCGAGTATGCTATAATAACAAATGTATGTAATAGATACCAGCAAAGGGGTTCTGCGCATGGACAAGCTTGCCGTCGGCGGGCTCAATTTTGACAACGTGACAATGGAACAGGCGCTCGAGCGCGCGCTCGAGCTCATCGAGGCGCACGCGCACAGCTATATAGTGACGCCGAACGCCGAAATCGGCCAGATGGCGCTCAAGGATCCCGCCTTTCGCCGGGTACTCAACGGTGCGGCGCTCATGCTGCCCGACGGCATCGGCGTGGTGCTCGGCTCGAAGATTCTGGGCACGCCGCTCAAGGGCAAGGTCGCGGGCTGCGACTTCGCCGAGCGGCTCGTGCCGCTTCTCGCCGAGCGGGGGCACAGCCTCTTTCTCTTCGGTTCCAAGGAGGGCGTCGCGCAGGCCGCTGCACAAAATCTCAAAGAGAGCAGCCCCAATCTTCACATCTGCGGCACCCAAAACGGCTATTTTCAGGACGACGGCGAAATTGTCGACGCCATCAATGCGGCGCATCCCGACGTGCTGTTTGTGTGCCTCGGGGCTCCGAAGCAGGAGTACTGGATGGCGCGCAACGCCGAGCGGCTCGACGTGGGACTCATGATCGGGCTCGGCGGTTCGCTCGACGTCATGGCGGGCACTGTGGAGCGAGCACCGGAATTCTATCAGCGGCACCATCTGGAGTGGCTCTACCGCGCTGTGAAGGAGCCAAAGCGCCTTCGGCGCCTCGGAAAGCTGCCGGCCTATGTGTGTAACATGCTGCTCATCAGACTTCGCTTAAAGAGAGTGAAAACGGAGGATTCAAAATGAAAGTAACTCTGCTTGCCCACACGCCCGACCCCGAGCGCACTGTCGCTGCGGCGGCCAAACTCTGCTATGCGTCGGGCGACATTGAGACCGTCATGGAGGGGCTGACCGACGAGAAGACCGAGAGCTTTCTCGAGATGCTCGCGCAGATCGGCCACGAGAGCCCCATTGAACATGTGAGCTTTACCTTTGGCATCGAGGGGGTATCAAGGGCGCTGCTGGCGCAGATCACCCGCCATCGCATCGCGTCGTTCAGCGTGCAGAGCCAGCGCTATGTCAGAGAGGGCAGCTTCGACTATGTCGTACCGCCGGCAATCGCAGAGAACCCAGAGGCGATGGCGGTCTTCACGCAGGCCATGCGCGCGGCGCAGGAGAGCTACGATGAACTGGTGCGCATTCTGAGCGACCAGCGCACGCAGGAGCTGATCGCCGGGGGAAAGCCGGAGAAAGAGGCGGCCCGCGCGGGCGGCAAGCTCGCAAACGAGGACGCCCGCTTTGTGCTGCCCAACGCCTGCGACACCAAGATGATTGTGACCATGAATGCGAGAAGTCTGATGAACTTCTTTCACCACCGCTGCTGCAACCGCGCCCAGTGGGAGATCCGGGAGCTCGCAACCGAGATGCTGCGTGAGGTCCGACGGGTCGCGCCGACGCTGTTTGCCAAGGCGGGGCCGAAGTGCATGACGGGAAAATGCCCCGAGGGCAAGATGTCCTGCGGGAGGATGGAGGAGATGAGAGCGAAGTTCTCCGCTCTCTGAATGCGATGGGAAAGGGTAAATTGATCGTCATAGACGGCCTTGACGGCAGCGGGAAACAGACTCAGACCAAGCTGCTGCTCGAAGCGCTTTCGCATACGGGGCAACCGGTTCGCCAAATAAGCTTTCCGACTTACGGCAAATCCTCGGCGCTGATTGAGCTCTACCTCTCAGGCGCGTTCGGCGGCCGCGCGGGGGATGTCAACCCCTATGCGGCGTCCACGTTTTTCACGGTCGACCGGGTGGCGTCCTACCTCGGCGACTGGAGAGCCGACTACGAGGCGGGTACGCTGATTGTCGCCGACCGCTACACGACATCGAACGCCATTCACCAGGCGGCCAAGCTCTCCACCGAGCAGAAGCGGGCCTTTTTTGCATGGCTTGACGACTTTGAGTATGAAAAGGTGAAGCTGCCCCGGCCCGATGCGGTGTTTTTCCTCGATCTGCCGCCTGCGCTCGGGCAGGAGCTCATGGCACGGCGCTACAGCGGCGACGAGCGGAAAAAGGACGTCCACGAGCGGGATCTCGCGTATCTCGAGCAGTGCTATGAGACTGCACAGCTCGCGGCGCGCGAACTCGGCTGGCAGCGTATAGAATGCTCTGGAAAGGGCGAAATTAAGAGCGTTCAGGAGATCCATTTGGAACTTGTGAGAAGAGTGAAGGAGATCTGCGATATTTTATGATTATTTTCCACGAAGTCAAGCTTACGGACAAACCCAGAATCGATGAGATGCTGCGCGCCTCGGCGCAGCGCAACTGCGAGCTGAGTTTTTCCAATCTCTATATCTGGCAGAGGACCTACGGTACCACCATCGCCTTTGTCGACGACATGCTGCTCGCCAAAAACGTAAAGCGCGGCAGCTTCTTTACCCCAGTCGGGCCGGGCGATCTGAAAAAGGCGGTCGAGAGACTGGTCGATTTTGCAAAGCAGGAGGGCTGCGAGGCCCGTTTCACCTGCGTGGATGAGCGGGGAATGGAGCAGATTCGCGCGCTGTTCGGCGACGCGTTTACCTATGAGCACAGCCGTGACAGCGACGACTATATCTACTCCCAGCAGGACCTGGCGACGCTGGCGGGGCGCGCGTTTCACGCCAAACGAAATCACGTCAACCGCTTCAAGGCGACCTACCGCTGGAGTTACGAGCCGGTCACCCGGGAGAACATCCCCGAGTGTCTGGAGGTCAGCCATGAGTGGTGCATGAGAAACGGCGTCTGCGAGGATCACGACGTGCAAAATGAGAAGTGCGCCGTCAAGGCCTATTTCGAGGGTTTTGAGCAGATGGGCGGCCGCGGCGGTCTGCTGCGTGTGGAGGGAAAGCCGGTCGCATTCACCGCCGGAGCGCCCCAATACGAGGGCAGCGACACGTTCATCGTCCACTTTGAAAAGGCGCTTGCCGACTACAACGGCGTCTATGCCACCATCAATCAGCTCTTTGTCGAGAACACGCTCGGCGATTTTGCCTTTGTCAACCGTGAGGAGGATATGGGCCTCGAGGGCCTACGCAAGGCAAAGCTCTCCTACAACCCGGTGCTTCTGCTACCGAAGTATACCGTCACACATGTCGGCTGAGAGTGGGGTGATGCGCGCCGGCAGAGAACAGCTGCCCCGGCTGATCGAGAACTGGAACCTCGTGTTCGGTGACAGCGTCGAAGAGATCAGACGGTTCTACGATGCTTTCTGGGAGGAGGGCGTCTTCCTCTGCATCTGCAGCGGCGGGGAGATTGTCTCTCAGCTTGCCCTGCTCCCGGCGGTCTACCGGTTCGCGGAGAAGACGGTACCCGCCTGGTATCTTTACGCCGCTCTGACTCGTCCCGAGGGACGCGGCCGGGGCCTGATGGGCGAGCTTGTCACAGCTGCTGTGCGGCAGGTGAGAGACATGGGCGCGCCGCTTCTCTTCACACTGCCGGCAAGCGCCGGGCTCTACGGTTACTATGCCCGTTTCGGCTTTGCGACGGCCTTTTTCCGCGAGCGCGGCGCGTCGGCTGCGTGGCCGGCCGGCTATGAGGCCTACCGCCGCCAGATGGAACGTGAGCCGTACTGCGTTGTCTGGGGGGAGCGCCACTTCTCCTACGCCGCAGGGGGTGGCTTCTCACCGCCCGGCTGCCGCGCGGTGCATGAGCCCGAGCCGTACGGCATGGCGCGCATCTGCGACGTGGCCGGTCTTCTGCGAGCGCTGCCCGAGGAGCAGGCCGCAGGGGCGCAGACGGCAGTGAGCGGCGATGAAATTATTTTGGAAAACAACGGCGTCTTCCGCCTGCCGTGCGGGGGAGAGAATCTCACCCTCGGCGAGCTTACGCCCCGGCTGCTGGCCGGGTTCGGCGGCGGGAGACCCTATGCGGATCTTCTGCTGGAATAAGGAGGACAGACAATGATGTACTTGTTTTTGGCCGATGGCTTCGAGGAGATGGAGGCCGTCGCCCCGATGGACATCCTGCGCCGCGAGGGCATGCAGCTCAAGCTCGTGGGCGTGCCCGACATCAAGGTGACGGGTGCGCATGGGCTCGAGGTCATCTGCGACATGCGCCCGGAGCATGTGGATCTCGAGACACTCAAAATGGTCATTTTGCCGGGCGGCCCGGGCTATGAGAATCTCGAGAAGAACGAGCGCGTGATGCAGATTCTGGACTTTGCCTACGAGAGCGGCTGCTTCATTGGAGCCATCTGCGCCGCCCCCTCGATTCTCGGGCGGCGGGGAATGCTCAAGGGACGCAGGGCGACCTGTTACCCCGGCTTTGAGTCGCAGTGTGAGGGCATGATTCACGCGAAAGAACCCGTGGTGCGCGACGGTCAGATTGTGACGGCAAACGGTCCGGGCGCCGCGGCGGAATTCGGCTTTCGGCTTCTGGAGCTCTACTACGGCGACAGGCGGACAAACGCGCTGCGCCGCAAGATGATGGCATGACCGATATTGATCTTGCAAAGCGAGCGCTGCGCGGCGAGTTCCGCGCGAGGCGGGAGGCTATCGCCCCCGCTCTGAGAGCGCAGCGGGATGAGGCGATCGCGCGCCGGCTCTTTGAGAGCGGCGCCTACCGCAGCGCGCGGGGAATTCTTTGCTACGTGTCCTATCAGAGCGAAATTGACACCCGCGCCATTTTGTGCCGGGCGCTCCGGGACGGCAAGCGGGTCGCAGCGCCCCGGGTGGACGCGCGCGTTCACAGTATGGCGTTTTACGAGCTTGCGGAGCCCGAAGATCTGGTCGGCGGCTACCGCGGCATCCCGGAGCCGCGAGAGGGTCTGCCGTCCGCGCAGGGAAGTGATTTTTCACTCTGCATCCTACCGGGATACTGCTTTGACGGGCGGGGCTATCGACTTGGCTATGGCGGCGGCTACTACGACCGCTTTCTGGCGAACTTCGGCGGGAGGAAACTCGGTCTCTGCTACAGGGAGAATCTGGTTTCGTCACTGCCGCATGACCGCTATGACATTCCGGCGGATCTTGTGATCTGCGAGGACGGCGAGGAGGAATACAATGCCAAATTCGAGTAACCACGACAAATCCAATACCCAGGATCTCAGCAAGATGAACCTCCGGGAGAGAAAGGCCAAGCGCCGTGCGGCGCGCACGTTCACCAGAACCTTTCTCTACGCCATGATGGTGTTGATTCTGGCGATCTTTCTGGCGGTGTTTGTCATCAAAACGGCAAACGACGCGCTGGGCTTTGTCAAACCCAGCAGCGAAGTCGAAGTCTACATTGAGAAAGGCGCGTCGGTGGACGAGATTTCCTCGACGCTGCACGAGGCGGGCATCGTCAAGTACGAGTGGGCGTTCAAGCTGTTTACCACCATTACAAAGTCCAAAGACAAGTTCAAATCGGGCACCTACACGCTCAACACCGATATGGACTATCTGGAGGTGGTGACCCGGCTCAAGCAGACGCCCAAACGCGAGACGGTCGACGTCACCATCACCGAGGGCAAGGAGCTGCGCGAAATCGCCGAGATCATGGAGAAAAACGGCGTCTGTTCGGCCGAGAGCTTTTTGACCTCGTGTCAGAATGACGAGTTCGACTACGATTTCATCAACGCGCTGCCCGACCGCGAGAATCGCATGGAGGGCTATCTCTTCCCGGATACCTACCAGTTCTACAAGGACGAGGACCCGAAAGTCGTCATCAAGAAGTTTTTGAACAATTTCAAAAAGAAATACGACGAGGAGCTCAGAGCCCGCACCGAGGAGCTTGGCATGACCATCGACGAGGTTATCACGCTCGCGTCGATCATCGAGAGAGAGGCGGCGGGCGACGAGGACCGCGGCAAGGTCTCGTCGGTCTTCCACAACCGCCTCGACAGCAAGGAGCTGCCCTACCTGCAGTCCTGCGCCACGGTGCAGTACATTTTGCAGGAGCGAAAGAGCGTGCTCTCCATCGCCGACACCAAGATTGACAGCCCTTACAACACCTATCTCTACAAGGGGCTGCCCCCCGGGCCAATTGCGGCGCCGGGCCTTGCGTCCATCAAGGCCGCTCTCTATCCGGAGGACACAGACTACTACTATTTCGTCGTAAATGCCGACGGAAAGCATCTGTTTGCCAAGACCCTCAAAGAGCACGAGGCGAACATCAAAAAGGCCAATTCCTCCCAGGGCACGGGAACGGTCATCGAGTGATGAGCAAAAAAGTGGAACTGCTGGCGCCGGCGGGGTCGCTTCTAAAACTCAGGACGGCGGTGCTCTACGGCGCCGATGCCGTGTACTGCGGCACAACGGAGTTTTCGCTGCGCGCGGGAAGCCAGAATCTGACGCTGCCCGAGCTGCACGAGGGGGTGGAGTTTGCCCACGCCCACGGCGCGCGGGTCTATGTGGCGCTGAACACCTATGCGCGAAGCGATGAGCTGCGCCGCATGGGCGATACCATTGAACAGATCGCGCAGGCGGGGACGGACGCCGTCATCGTCAGCGATCTCGGGGTGTTTGCGCTCGTCAGAGAGCGCGCACCCGACCTCGCCATTCACATTTCGACCCAGAGCAACGTGGTGAATTTCGGCGCCTGCGCCATGTGGCACAGGCTGGGCGCCTCGCGCGTGGTGCTCGCGCGCGAGCTGTCCCTTGCAGAGATCGCGGATATCCGCCGCAGCACGCCACCGGAGCTCGAGCTCGAGTGCTTTGTCCACGGGGCGATGTGTATGAGCTATTCGGGGCGCTGTGTCATGTCGAATTATCTGACCGGCCGCGATGCAAACCGCGGCGACTGCGCCCAACCCTGTCGGTGGAAATATGCGCTCACCGAGGAGAAGAGACCGGGCGAGTACTTTCCCGTCTATGAGGGAGAAGAGGGCAGCTTTGTCTTCAACTCCAAGGACCTCTGCCTGATTCGACGGCTGCCCGAGCTTGTGAAAGCGGGCGTTGTGAGCCTGAAAATTGAGGGGCGCATGAAATCGGAGTTCTATGTGGCGAGCGTGGTGTCGGCCTACCGCCGGGCACTTGACCAATATGAGAGGGATCCCGCCGGTTACCGGTTCGACGAGGGTCTCTACGAAGAGCTCTGTAAGGTGAGCCACCGCGCCTACTACGAGGGCTTTGTCGACGGGCCGCCGCAAAACGGCCAGATTCAGTCCACGGGCAGTTACATCCGCGAGTGGGAGATCGCGGCCTTTGTGGAGAGCTGGGATGCGGCCCGTGAGATGATGCGCTGCCGCCAGCGAAACAAATTCTGTCGGGGCGATGAGGTGGAGCTGCTGATGCCGGGCAGAGAACCGATGGCTCTGCGCATAGATCAGCTTTTCAACGCAGACGGACAGCCCGTTGAATCGGCCCCGCATGCGGATGAGCTGCTCTATGTACCGGTCCCGTTTGAGGTGCCGGCCTATTCCATGATACGTCGAAAGAAAGAGGAAGGCGTCAAGTGACGCCTTCCTCTTTTATGGAAAGGGCAATATTTCGGTGGCATTGCGGTTTTGCGGCTGGTGATTGATGCGCTCGAGCTCCTCGCGATAGCGGCGAACTTCCTCGGGGTCCTCATAGCGGCAGAGCAGCTCGCTGAGTTGGTCGGCGTTTTGTTTGGCGCGTTCAAGGCCGTTTTCGGCAATCTCACGGCACCTGTATTCCAGCCCCCGGCCGAGTGCTGTCTCAAAGCACATGGCGCGGATATATTCGTTAGATACGGCGCTCTCCAAAAGCGATTTTTCGTCGCGTCCGCCAAGTGCGCTGACGGCGTCGCTGAACTTTGCGAGCGCCCGCAGGGCGCTCGGGCCGGACTTCGGTTTGCCGCCGAGTTCTCTGACGCGCGTGCGAATTGCCTCGGCGTCGTTTGAACAGTCGGCCTGAATGCGCTGGAAGACGCGTTGCAGCTCGGGATTCTGGGTGGCGTCGGCATATTTCAGATACTGGTCCGCGCCGAGCTCTACATCGGGCAGCAGGTGGCGCATGGCAGAAATGCTGTATTCGTTCACGGTGCAGCCTCCTTTCAAAAATACTTCAGATTTAGTATCTGCAAATGCCAAAACCCTACCAGATGAAAATAATAGCCGCACATGCAGACAACGGTCGCAAAGGGCTCTTTGCCCATAACAATGTACATTCTGAAAATCGCAGACAAGGGCAAAACAACTAAAAATGGTATTGGTTTTGACCCAATCCTCGGCGAAAAGTCACTTGTATCAAAATTGTATCAATGATATAATAATCAAACAAACGGCTGCAGCCCTTGAGAATTCGCACCGTTTTATTTTGTTTTTTGGATGGGGAAGAGATATGGAACAGATCAGTATTATCATCGATCAAATGTTGATGTTTGCGATCATGATCGCCATCGGCGCAGTTGCGGCTAAAATGAAAGTATTTACACCGGACAATCTCAAGGTCATAGCAAATCTCATTTCCAAAATTTTGCTTCCGGCTATGATTTTGACATTGATTCCCTCCTCAGGCACGCGCCAGACTCTGTTTGACTCGATTCCCATTCTGCTCGCGTCTTTTGCCATTCTCTTTGTGCTTTTGTTTCTCGGGCGGCTCACGGGACTTCTGTTTCGTCTCAAGGGAAACACGCTCGATGTCCACACGGCTGATATGGCTTTTGGCAATGCGCGCTTCATCGGTCTGCCCATCATTGAGGAACTCTACGGACCGCTTGGCGTACTCACGGTTTCTATGTACTCGCTGATTGACCAGCTACTTCTCTACACGGTCGGCATGTTTCTTCTCACCGACAAAGAGCGCAAAGAGGGCCAGTACAAGTTCAATCTCAAAAACATGCTCAATCCCACACTCTTCGCTGTCATCGCGGGATTTATTCTGCTGTTTTTCAACGTGAAGATGGAGGGGGTCTTTTTCAACTCCATCACATCGCTCGGCGGTACGGCAAAGTATGTCGCAATGGTCTACCTCGGTGGAAGCCTCTACTATATGGGTGTCAAGGGAATTTTCAAGAGACCGAGTGTTCTGTCGATTGTCGCGGTCAAGCTCATCGCATTCCCGCTGCTTGTGTATCTGGTGTTGAACGCGACTGGATGGTTCGATCCGAGTGTTGTGATGTCGCTGGTCATTCTCTCGGCGATTCCGGTGATGAACAACACCGCCGTGCTCGCGCGGGTGGAGGGGTCGGATCACGAATACGCCTCAACGGCGATCTTTGTAACGACCATTCTGTTTATGGTGACGATGCCGCTTGTCATGTATCTGATCACGCTCTTTTGAACACAAAAGCGAGTGGAGAGATTCCACTCGCTTTTTTCAATTCTTACAATTCTCCGTCAAATGGCGGTTCCTTTTTGACAAATGACGACGCCGAGGTTATGATAATATCGTTGTACATTTCAAATCAATCAGAGGGGTAGCGCCATGCAGCTCATTGAATTTTTTAAGGCAGTTATCATCGGCATCATCCAGGGCATCACCGAATGGCTCCCAGTGTCGAGTACAGGCCACATGATACTGGCAAATGAATTCATCCATCTCAACATGACGCCCGCATTTCGGGGCATGTTTTTCGTGGTCATCCAGCTCGGATCGATTCTCGCAGTAGTCGTACTTTACTTTCACAAGCTAAATCCCTTTTCCCCTCGAAAAAGTGCGGTACAAAAGCGCGAGACGCTGTCGCTGTGGAGCAAAGTGATTGTGGCCTCGGTTCCAGCGGCGGTCGTTGGCATTCCTCTCAACGACAAGATTGAGGAGCTCTTTGGCGGCTACCAGGTTGTCACGGCAGCGCTCATCGTCTACGGCATTCTCTTCATTGTGCTGGAAAACCGAAATGCAAAGCGCGCGCCGCGCGTGCGCTCCCTTGAGGAACTCAGCTACAAGACGGCTTTTGCCATCGGTATGTTTCAGGTGCTCTCGCTGATTCCGGGGACCTCGCGCTCCGGTTCCACCATACTCGGTGCGATGCTCATCGGGCTCTCACGCGGGGTGGCGGCAGAATTCTCTTTCTTTCTGGCGATTCCCGCCATGTTTGGTGCGAGTGCCATCAAGCTGCTCAAATTCGGCTTTTCTTACACCAGCACGGAGATCATGATACTGCTCACGGGAACCATTGTCGCTTTTGTGGTGTCGGTGCTGGCGATCAAGTTTTTGATGAGCTACATCCGCCGGCACGATTTCAAGGCTTTTGGCTGGTACCGGATCATCCTCGGCGTGGTGGTGCTGTCATACTTTTTGATTTTTGCAAAATAAAAGGGTCAAACAGAATATCAAGCGGAGAGAGGCTGCCTCTCTCCGCTTTTTGTTTTGACGCTGTGTTATTTGTCGAAAAATTGCCTTGCTGCGCGATGTATGCTAGAATAGAAAAGATTGGTAGTCCGGGTGAACAAAAATAGTATGGTGGGCGGCCGCGTAATAGAGGGATTGTGAGCAATGAATACACAGAAAAAGATTCTGGTTGTGGAAGACAACGGGATAAACCGGGCAATGCTCCGTGAGATATTGTGCTCACAGTACCAGGTTTTGGAGGCGGAAAACGGTCTGGTAGCTCTTGAGGTGCTCCGAGAACTGGGCGAGCAGATTTCTCTGATTCTTCTCGACATCATCATGCCGGTCATGGATGGATACACTTTTCTGGCGAGGGTCAAATCTGACCCTCGCTATTCGTCAATTCCGATTATTGTGACCACACAGAACGACGATGAGTCCGATGAGGTCACGGCACTGTCTCACGGCGCGACTGATTTTGTTGCCAAGCCATACAAGCCCCAGGTGATTTTACACCGCGTGGCAAGCATCATCAACCTGCGTGAAACTGCAGCCATGATCAATCAGTTTCAATATGACCGTCTGACCGGGCTCTACAGCAAAGAGTTTTTCTACCAGCGTGCAAAAGAACTGATCACTCAAAATCCGGACCGGGAGTACGATATCATCTGCTCCGACATAGAGAACTTCAAGCTCATCAACGACATATTCGGCGTGCCGGCAGGCGACCATCTGCTTCGCGGCGTGGCGAAAATTTACGCCGAACAGGTGGGAGACCTCGGAATCTGCGGGCACTTCAACGCCGATCAGTTCGCCTGCCTGCTGGAGCGGCGGTGGAAGTACACCGATGAGCTGTTTGTGCGGGTCGGTGAGCAGATCAAAGCCCTGTCAAACGCCAAAAATGTCGTGATGAAATGGGGAATATACGCCGTAGAGGACCGGTCCCTCACTGTTGAGCAGATGTGCGATCGGGCTCTGCTCGCGGCGCGCAGCATTAAGGGGCTGTACGGCAGACATTTCGCGGCCTATGACGACAAGCTGCGCGGAAAACTTCTGCGCGAGAGGGACATCACCGACAGCATGGAGTCTGCACTGGCACAAAATCAGTTTGTCGTGTATTTTCAGCCGAAATATCGGCTTTGCGACTGTTCTCTTGCCGGGGCGGAGGCCCTGGTGCGATGGAACCATCCGCAGTGGGGGGTTCAGCCGCCGAGCGAGTTTATTCCCCTGTTTGAAAAAAGCGGTTTTATCGCCAAGCTCGATCAGTATATCTGGGACCGGACGTGCGCGGTGCTTCGCGAGTGGGACCAAAAGGGATATCCCCCCATACCGGTGTCGGTCAATGTGTCACGGGCCGATATCTACCATGCGGATTTGGCGGATGTTCTCAAAGAAATTGTTGAGAGATACGAGCTGCCGCCCTCCCGACTTCACCTGGAGATTACGGAGAGCGCCTACACCGAAAATCCGAGCCAGATTATTGAGACGGTGGAAGAGCTTCGCAGACTCGGATTTGTCATAGAGATGGACGACTTTGGAAGCGGCTACTCGTCGCTGAACATGCTCAATCGGATGCCGCTCGACATCTTGAAGCTCGACATGAAATTCATTCAGAGCGAGACTGTCAAACCGATCAGTCAGGGTATTCTGCGGTTTATCATGAGCCTTGCAAGATGGATGAATTTAAGCGTGGTGGCAGAGGGAGTCGAGACCGGCGAACAGCTCAGACGCCTTCGCGAAATCGGCTGCGACTATGCGCAGGGTTACTATTTTGCAAAGCCCATGCCCCTCGCTGAATTTGAAGAGCTCTTTTCACAGCGGAAAGTCCATATGCAGGGCGATGCCCACAGGCCGGGTGACCACTGGGCAGGACAGCTGCCGCAGGCCATTCTTGTGGCGGATGAGGACGCCGAGTACCGCAAACAGGTGAGTGCAACATTCGCAGGGAAATATCAGGTTTTTCAGGCGGCGAACGGAGATGAGGCGCTGGCTTGTATAGCAAACTGCGCCACCCAGCTTGCGGCGATCATCCTGAGTATGACTCTGCCCCAGACAGATGGGGAATCGGCTCTCACGATGATGAAAAGGGAGAAAGCGGTCTGGAATATCCCAGTCATTGTAACAGCGCCGTCGGATATGCGCAGGGAGTGCAGCGCATGGGAGCAGGGAGCGGACGATTTTGCCGGCAAGCCCCATTCACAGGCGAGTCTGTACCAGCGCGTTTTGCGTGCGGTGGAAATCAATACGCTGCGCGAGCGTGAGCATGTGCTCAAAGACGAGGCCTACCGGGATTCCATGACAGGGCTTCTCAACCGGCGCGGCCTTGCCGCTGCGGTTGAGAGCCTGGGCAGGGAGGACGCGCCGATGGCGGTCTATCTCTTTGACCTGGACGATCTCAAGCACATCAACGACAACTATGGCCATGTGAAAGGCGATGAGATGATTGAGTGCTTCAGTTCGGTACTGCGCTCACTGACGAGAGAGACAGACATTTTGGCCCGCTACGGCGGCGACGAGTTCGTCGCCGTCATCCGCCAGATGAGCACACGGGAAACCGCGCTGAAAAAAGGGGAGAGCATTTGCCAGGCTGTCCGCAACACTCCTTTTACAGAAGAGTTTCCCGCTGCGTGTACGGCAGGAGTGGCGCTCTGTGACACAGGTCTGCCGCTCAGTGAGATGATTGAACGGGCGGATCGGGCTCTGTATGAGGCGAAGAAGAAGAGAAAAGGCGGGTGTTGGCTGTGGGAAGACTGACGCAGATGGACGGGGTTACAGTATGGGAGCAGATGCTGTATGAATTCTGCCAGGCATGGTTTGAAGAACGGGACGCACAGGCGGCCCTTTCATTTTTCACAGATGATGTCGCATTCATCGGTACCGGCGAGCAGGAGTTTGTGCGGGGAAAAGAGAAGATGGCGGACTATCTCAGAGAGGACATTCTCGAGATTCCCGAGCCGTTTTCGTTTGAGCTCAAAACCATACATCATCAGCAGATGGCGCCGGACATCAGCAGCTTGGCAGCGGAGCTGACACTGAAAAACTCCGCATATGTCTGGCGCCTGAGGGGCTTTTTTACCATGGTGGAGCGGGACGGAAAACTGCTGTTTGACAGCCTGTATTTCGCCGAGCCAGGCGGCAGCCAGCGCGAGAGTGAACACTATCCACATACACTGGTCATGGAGAACGCGATCCGCCAGAGACAGGAGCTTTTAAACGACTCGATTGCCGGCGGAATGCTGGGGGGCTATCTGGAACCGGGTTTCCCCTTTTATTTCATCAACCGCCGGATGCTGGATTATTTGGGCTATGAGAACGAAGAGGAATTTGTACACGACATCGGCGGTCTGATCTCAAACTGCATACATCCAGGTGATCGAGAACTTGTCGATGGCGCTGTGGTAGCTCAGCTGGAGGAAAAGGGCGAGTATGTCGTGGAATACCGCATGAAAAAACGTGACGGCTCCTACATCTGGGTCCATGACATTGGCCGCAGAGTGACAGCGGAGGACGGCCGGTTTGCCATCGCGTCTGTCTGCATCGATATCACAGAGCGCAGACAGGCGCAGGAGGAGGTCATGCACCTCTACAACAACATTCCCGGCGCAGTCTTCCGCTGCCGGTTCGACCGCGATTTTTCTGTGATCGAAGCCAATGACGGGCTGTTTGATTTTCTCGGGTACACCAGAGAGGAGTTTGCCGCTCTTGGCAACAGAATGTCTGCGGTGATTCACCACGAGGATCTGGCTATTATGGCCGATAGGCTCAGAGAGCAACTCAAATTCGGCAATACCATTCGCAACGAGAACCGCCTGATCTGCAGGGACGGGTCGGTGAAATGGATTTCCATCAAGGCGCAGCTGATTCGCGAAGAAGACGAACAGCAGCATTTTTACTGTGTCTTTGTCGACATCACCGAGGAAAAGCGGATGCAGGAACGCATTCGGGATCTCTATGAAAAGGAGCTTGCGTACTTTGCCGAGCTTGCCTCGTCGGGCGGCAGCATCCAGGGGCGCCTCAATGCCACACAGAACCGTATGGAGAACTATCTCACCACCTCGGATGTGGCGATCGCACAGGTGGGTGACACCTATGACGGGACCATTGCAAATCTGTCGGCGTCGGCAGTGGATGAGAGCTATGCGGATACCATTCGAAGCGCCCTTAGCAGAGAGCAGGTGCTCGCCGACTATTCGGCGGGCCGGGTGGACTACCACTTTACCTTTCTGCGCCGGCGCAACGACGGCAGCGCGTTCTGGAGCAGCACATACTTTCGCTCCTACCGAAACCCCGAGAGTGGCGACATCATTGTCTTTTTCTACACATTTGACATCACCGAGCAGAAGCTGCAAGAGCAGCTTCTCGACCAGATCACACAGCTCGACTATGACGTTATTACCGAGGTCGACATGCAGTCTGACACCCACCGAATCATCTCGTTTAACGACCGCCATGAGAGCATGGTGCCCAGGCCGGGAAACTTCCAGAGGGAAATTCGCAATATCGCCGATCAGTTTATGGACGAGCAGTCGCGGCGGGAGTATCTGGAGAAGCTCGGCTATCGCTATATGAAAGATCAGCTGAGCCGCCAGGACTTTTACACATTCCTCGTGGAGATGAGAAATCCCCAGGGAGAACTCAGAATCATGCGCCACCGGGTGTTCTACATCAGCCGGGAGCTCGCACGCGTGTGCATCATGCGCATGGATGTGACGGACATTGTGCGTCAGGAGCAGCGGCAGAAAGACGATCTTGCGGCCGCGCTGTCGGCCGCTGAGCAGGCGAATGCGGCCAAGAGTGATTTTCTCTCACGCATGAGCCATGAGATCCGCACTCCGATGAACGCGATCATCGGGATGAGCACGATTGCCGCACAGTCCCTCGGCGACAGGGAGCAGGTGGCGGACTGCCTGGCCAAAATCGGCATTTCCTCCCGCTTTTTGCTGTCGCTGATCAACGACATTCTCGACATGAGCCGAATTGAGAGTGGCAAAATGCTGCTCAAAAATGAGAAGATTCCAACGGAGGAGTTTCTAAACGGCATCAACGCCATCTGCTTCAACCAGGCGGCGGCAAAGGGTGTGGAGTACGAGTGCATTGCCGACCCGGTTCTCGACGACTGCTACATCGGTGACGCCATGAAGCTGCAGCAGGTGCTCATCAATATTCTCAGCAACGCCATCAAGTTCACCAACGAGGGCGGAAGAGTCACTTTTTCCGCCGAGCAGCGCAGAAGATTCAAAAATACGGCGGTGCTGCGCTTTGTCATCAACGATACTGGTGTCGGCATGAGCGAGGAATTTATCCCGCACATCTTCGAGCCCTTTTCGCAGGAGTCGACCGGTACGACCGCCCTGTATGGGGGCACAGGGCTGGGACTTGCCATTTCAAAGAACATTGTCGATATGATGGACGGGCAGATCACCGTGCGTTCCATCAAGGGGATCGGCACGGAGTTTACGGTGGAAGTAAAACTGGGCATCTGCGAGCAGGAGCGCCGCTGCCGCCACACACAGGTGCAGGAGTATCAGTTCGCCCACCTGAAGACTCTCGTCGTCGACGACGATGTGGCGGTCTGCGAGAGCGCGATTGTCACTCTGCGCGAGATGGGAGTCAAAGCCGAGTGGGTGGACAGCGGCAGAAAGGCGATCGAGCGAGTGAGCGGACTGTGGGCCGACGGCAAATACTACGACATGATTCTCATCGACTGGAAAATGCCCGAGATGGACGGTATTGAAACGGCCCGGCGCATCCGTGGGATTGTCGGGCCGGAGGTGACCATCATCATCATGACGGCGTATGACTGGATCGCCATTGAACACGAGGCTAAGCTTGCGGGTGTCAACCTGCTCATGAGTAAACCCATGTTCAAATCCTCTCTCATCTCGGCGTTTTCCAAGGTGATGGGAGAGAGGGAGGAGCAGGCCTCAAGTGAGCGGACTGTGGAGTATGACTTTACCGGAAAACGCGTTTTGCTCGCCGAGGACAACCAGATCAACACGGAAGTGGCAAAGCTGCTGCTCGAAAGCAAGGGTATTGTCGTGGATGCAGTGGAAAACGGGCTGCAGGCGCTCGAGCGCTTCAGCAAATCGGAGCGGGGGTATTACGACGCCATTTTGATGGATATTCGCATGCCTCTGATGGACGGACTGGCAGCGACAACCAACATCCGCCATCTGAGCAACGCCGATGCGCGAACCATTCCCATCATTGCCATGACGGCAAATGCGTTTGACGATGACATTGAGATCAGCCGGGCGGCCGGAATGAATGCCCATCTGGCCAAGCCCATTGAGCCAAACAGGCTGTATCAGACACTTTACGACTTCATATTCGGAAAGAGAGGCTGAACCGTGAGCGAGTTTAAAGATGTGATGACGGCCTATGGCGCGGATTATCAGGCAACCATGAGCCGCTTTATGGGAAATGAAAGGACCTATTTAAAGTTTTTGAATATGTTCTTTGCCGACGAAAGCTTCCGAAAACTGGGCACAGCGCTTCAGGAG
Source organism: Feifania hominis (assembly GCF_014384765.1). NCBI lineage: Bacteria > Bacillati > Bacillota > Clostridia > Eubacteriales > Feifaniaceae > Feifania > Feifania hominis. Next base: position 183,660 of record NZ_JACRSP010000001.1, read on the forward strand.
GGAGACGGCAAAGGAGCCTTTGAGGCGGCGCACACTCTCAAGGGTGTGGCGGGCAATCTGGGACTCACGCCTCTCTACGAAGCAGTCTGCGACATTGTGGAACCTCTGCGCACAGGGGAGAAGAGGGACTATGCACAGCTCTACCGGGTGATTCAAGACGAATTTCACCGGGTGGAGATTTTGCACAGGGAACTCAGTGAGGGGGTACGGCATGAAGCTTGAGGCCTCCCTGTTGTCGAATCAAATGGTCGAGGCTCTTCACGGAGCGCCGATTGCAATCTTTGTAAGTGCCCTTGATACCCGCGAACTGCTCTATGCAAACAGGGCGGCGAAAGAGCTGTTTGAGGAGGAGTTTCAAGGGGAGCTGACGAGCTGCTACCGTGCGGCCGGGTTTGATGAACCCTGTTCTTTCTGCCGCGCAGACAGGATCGGCACACAGCCCTTTGTCCGGGAATTTCACCACCCGGCCAACGACCGATACTATCAGCTCAGCGGCAAGCGAATCGAATGGGACGGAAAACCGGCACACATCGAATACATTGTGGACATCACGGAAAAAAAGCGCGAAATAGATCGGCAGAGCGGTATTCGCGCGGCGCTGCAGGACACATTCAGCAGCATCCCCTGCGGACTGGCGGTCTACCGCTGCAAGGGTGAGCATATTTTACCCGAGTTCCACAACCTGGCCTTTTACGAGATCATGGGCTACTCCGAGGAGCACGCGCGCCAATTGGAGAGAGAGACCAACTATCTGAATGTTCACCCACAGGATTTGGATGTCCTGAGAGGTGAGGTGCAGCGGGCAATCCAGAGCTGTAACGTTTTTGAGCATACCTACCGAGTCTGGAATGACCGCAGAGAAAGCTACTGCTGGATTCGTCTGGAGGGCTCGGTAAAGACACAGGGCGACGGCAGCAAGCTGCTCTATGGCGTGTACAGCGATGTCAGCAAGCAGATGTCGCTGGAGGGGGAGCTCACCGAAACCAATGAGAAGATGCAGGACATCATCAATGCCATTCCGGGAGGCGTGGCAATCTACAAGGTGAGCGATATTTTTGAGACAGTGTATTTCTCAGACGGGGTGCCGGAGCTGTCCGGCTACACCGTCGAAGAGTATCAAAAGCTCATTCGAGAGGATGCCGCAAAGTTGACCTATTCGGAGGACTCTCGCATGGTGGTGGAAAATCTGCGTCGCGCCATTCGGGAACAGACGGTTGCAAATTTTGACTTTCGTAAAATTCACCGCAATGGACACATCGTCTGGGTGCACATTCAGGCAAGGCAGATTGGCCGGCAGGATGGTTTTCCGTTGATTCAGTGCGTCTTTCACAACATTACCGATCTCAAGGAAGCGCAGCTGGAGATGGATCATCTGGTCAACTCCATTCCGGGAGGCATTGCAAGCTACCGCATCGAGGGAGGAAATGTCACTCCGAGCTTTTACTCCGACGGGGTTCCGGCGCTGTCGGGTCGAACACGCGAGGAATTTGATGAGCTCGTCCGAAAGGACGCCTGCGATATGATCTATGCGCTCGACCGCAAGCGGGTGCTTGCGGCGGCGAGAGCGGCCATTGAGAGCGGCGAAGTGCTCAACATCTCCTATCGGATGCACCACCGCGACGGCAGGCTCATCTGGATTCACCTCAACGGCCGCCGCATGGGACCGCTGGCCGAGACCACCTGGTTTTACGCGGTTTTCACCGGTATGTCTGCCGAGACCCGGCTGTTTCAGGACATTGCCAACGAGGCTGCAGATGGAATCTATGTCATTGACCGTGAAAATTACGATCTGCTCTACGCAAACGAGAAGACGGAACTCTTTGCAAAAGGGGGCAACGTTCTCGGTCGGAAGTGCTATGCGGCGCTTCATGGAAAGAGTGAACCCTGTGAATTTTGTACGCTGAAGACCCATGTACCGGACGGCAGAGAGCATGAGATCGCAGTGGGCGCGGCGGACCGCTTTTATACCGCCCGCTGCCGCATGACGGACTGGAATGGAGTTCCGGCCTACATTCAGTACATCCGCGACGTCACGAAAGAGGTCAAAATCCGCCGGGACAAAGAGCGGCTCGAAAAGTATTTTCAGACGATGGTCAAAAATCTGCCGAGCGGCGTCGCCGTGGTCCACTATGAAAAGGACGGGAGCATGAAGCCGGAGTTTCTCTCGGACGGATTCGCCTCGATGACCGGCATGACGCTGGAACAGGCGTGGAAGCTCTACCGGCACGATGCGATGGCAGGCGTTCATCCCGACGACCGGCGTAGCGTACGGGAACAGATGGAGCGCTACATTGAAAGCGGTGACAGTCAGTGTGAGATCGTCTACCGGATCGCAAGTGGAAAGACGGGCTATGTCTGGGTTAAAAACACACTCTCGCTGATACAAAACGAGGGTGGCGAGAGCCGCGTCTACGCGGTCTATCATGACATCACAAGGGAACGGGAGGAGCGGCGCAGCATCCGTCAGCGCTACAACGAGCTGCTCATGCAGCACTACAGGACGCCAGGCCCCGACGCGCTGATTGTCGGCCACTGCAACATCACGCGCAATCAGATATTGGAGATCAACGACTACACGGGGCTGAATTTGCTGGAGACACTCGGGACAGTCCGCGAAGATTTTTTCAACGGGCTCTCCCACTTTGTAGTCGATGCGAAGCAGCGCGAAAAATTTTTATTGACCTATCTTGGTGAGCCCTCGCTGAGTGCCTTTACACAGGGAATCACCGAGCGATGCCAGGAGTATTTTATTCATCTTCCCAATGAGCCGTGCGGGAGGTATGCGCAAGTCAAGATGAATATGGTCGCGACGCCCGACAGCGGCGATGTCACCGGCATTTTGATGGTGACAGACATCACAGAGCGCACAATGTCCGAGCGGGTTCTGCACCAGCTCTCGGTCGCCGGAAACGACTTTGTCATGGACGTCGATCTGTCGCAGGACAGCTACAAGCTGCTCTCCCAAAACGAGGTGGCAAGCCATGTTCCACTCGAGTATGGCTGCTACTCGAAATGGATTGCCGCGATGGCGGCGTCCAAAATTGTCCCGAGAGACAGGCAGGCCTATCTGACCGGATTGAATCCGGACCGGATACTTGAGAGACTTCAGAGCAGCGGTCCATACACATTTGCCTACTCCGTAGAAGACGACGGGAGTATTCTCACAAAGAACATGACGGTCTCCGCCATTGACCTGCGCCTGAAGCGAATCTGCCTGTCGCGCACCGATATCACCGATTCTGTGCGTGAACAGCAGGCGCTGCTGCGCGTGATCGCGTACACTTTTGAAATTGCGGGCTTCATTGACCTGAGCAGCGGGAAGCTCACGCTCTACACCAGGGAGACGGTGCTGGAGAATCTACCACCGCACTATGTGGAACACTATGGGGATGCCATCGTACGCTTTGCGAGCCGGTATATTGCCAAGGAAAACAGGGAGGATGTGCTCTCGCGATTCCAGATCGGTGACATGCTCGGGCGGCTCGCTGAGAGGCCGGCGGGGTATGATTTCCTGTTTGTACACCGCGACGCAGATCGGGAGCGGTACAAGCAGGTCAACGTGCTGTGGGGTGATACCAACCACCGCACGCTCTGCCTCGTCCGGGCGGATGTGACCGATATGCTGGCTGCGGAACAACGCACCAAAAAAGAACTTAGAAATGCGCTTGCCCAGGCGCAGGAGGCCAACCGCGCCAAGAGCGATTTTCTCTCCACCATGAGCCACGACATCCGAACGCCAATGAATGCTATCATGGGAATGACGGCGCTTGCGGTGGCCCATATGGACGACCGCGACCGGGTGGCCGACTGTCTGGCGAAGATATCAGTCTCCTCAAGGCATCTGCTCAGCCTGATCAATGACATTCTGGACATGAGTAAAATCGAGAGCAACAAGCTCTCGATCAGCTGCCGGGAGATGTCAATTTCCGAGTTGACGCAGCAGCTTGCGGATATGATCGGTCCGCAGGCCGGCGAGGCGGGGCTTGCGCTGCACATTCGCACTGATCTGCGCCATGAGTGCTTCTACGGGGACTCTCTGCGGATGAATCAGATTTTGATCAATCTGCTGAGCAACGCCGTCAAATTCACACCCGAGGGCGGCAGCATCGACTTTTCGGTGGAGGAGATTGCCCCCCTTGCAGATGAGAGCCACGTGCGCTACCGGTTCGTCGTATCGGATACGGGAATCGGCATGAGCGAGGACTTTCAGGGCAACCTGTTTGCCCCCTTTACGCGCAGTGGAACGACCGAACGCGTCGAGGGAACGGGGCTCGGTCTGAGCATTGTAAAGGGACTTGTGGAGTTGATGGGAGGGAAGATCACCGTCAAGAGCAGCGAGGGCGTGGGCTCGACTTTCAGCGTTGAGCTGGAATTTGAACCCGCGCAGGACGACACCTGCGCGGGAAGAGCGATCTCTGCGCCCTCCGGGCAGAGGGGGAGCCTCTTTGCCGGGCGGCATTTTCTCGTCGTCGAGGACAATGCCATCAATGCGGAGATTCTCTGTGAGCTGCTCGCCATGCACGGGGCGCACTGTGTTGTGAAAACGGATGGTCTGCAGGCGGTTCACGCCTTTTCGCAGACCCCGCAGGATACCTATGACGCCATCTTGATGGACATTCAGATGCCGCAGATGAATGGGTATGAGGCGACCCGCGCAATTCGGGCAATGGATCGTGCCGATGCCGCTACAATTCCGATTGTCGCGATGACGGCCAATGCTTTCGCCGAGGATGTACAGGCGTCTCTCAACGCCGGTATGAACGCGCACGTCTCAAAGCCGATTGACACACAGGTTCTCGAGAGCACGCTGCGCCAGGTGCTGCGCGTGTAAAAAAGAGCGCCGCAGTCCGAGAGGACCGCGGCGCTCTTTCAGTCGAGATGCTGTTGTCGTATGAGCTCCCGCAGCAGCGCGGCGGAGCGCTCAAGTCCCTGGCGCTCGTGCCCGTCGAGAGAGATGTCGAGAATCTGAAGCACCCCCTCACGCCCCACGACGCAGGGCAGACCGATGCAGAGCCCATCGAGGCCGTAGTGCCCCTGACAGTGGGTGCTGACCGTCAAAATGGACTCCTCATCGCGGATGATGGCCTCGCAGATGCGCAGGACCGCAAGGGATATCGCGTAGTAGGTCGCGCCCTTTTTTTCGATGATCGCATAGGCGCTGTTTTTAACCTCATCAAAAATGGGGTGGAGGGTCTTCGCGCTCTCGCTCGCGCAGCACACGCGGCAGTAGTCGCCGATGTCGACGCCGGAGATATTCGCCGAGCTCCACACGGCGAGTTCGCTGTCGCCGTGCTCGCCGATGACAAAGGCGTGCACATTGCGGCTGTCCACATGCAGACGCCGGCCGAGCAGGTATTTGAGACGCGCGGTGTCAAGTACCGTGCCCGAGCCGATGACTCTCTGCGCAGGAAAGCCCGAGAGCTTGAGCACAGCCTGCGTCAGAATGTCAACCGGATTTGACACAACGAGCAGAATACACTCGCGGTTTCGCGAGACGATCTCGGGTACGATCTGGCGCATGATCGCGACATTTCGTCCGACGAGATCGGTGCGGCTCTCGTCGGGCTTCTGGTTTGCGCCGGCTGTGATGATGACAAGGGCGGCGTCGGCAAGATCGTCATAGCCGCCGGCGCGGATCTGGGCGGGCTTTAGAAAGGGGAGGCAGTGGTTGAGATCCATTGCCTCCCCGTCGGCCTTTTCCGGGTCGAGATCGATGAGAATGAGCTCCGAGAAGAGGCCGCTCTTCATCAGAGTAAATGCAGTTGTCGCGCCGACCTGGCCGCAGCCGATGATGGCGCATTTTTGCAGATTGACCATAGGAACCTCCCACTTTTTGTTTCTGGTGGTAGTTTGGTTCCGATCGGGTGAATTATGAGCGTCAGTTGGTTGTGACAGTGACGCTTCCGCTGCTGATGGCAGCCCGAATCGCATTTTCAGCGCTATTTTCGGTCAAAAACCGGTCGCTCTGCTTTTTGCCATTCACTTTTACCGAGCCGAAATCGGCGTTCAAATCAAAGTTGTACGCGCTCTCGGCGAGGTCTGTAATGATTTTACAGCTGCCAAAGTCGACTTTGATATCGGTCTGTCCGCGGATGCTTCCGGTCAGTTCCGAACTGCCGGAGCTCTGTGAGAGACGCAGCGCCCCGGTTGTGAGACCTGTTGCAGTGATGTCGCCGAAATCCTGACCGATGGAGAGACTGTCAAAGGAGCTGTCGACAAGCCGGATGCCCGAAGACGCGGAGTTTATGACCACCGCACCCCCTGAAAAGCCGCGAAATTCGCTTGAACCGAAGTCGACGTCGTAGCGCAGAGAATCCATCGCGCTGTCGGAGAGCTTCAGACTGCCGCTGGCAAGATCGATGTCGGCGGCTTTCGCTGTGAGAGACGACAGAGTCATATTGCCAAAGTCCAGTTTGAGCTTCAGCTCGTCGGCCGTGAGACCCGAACAGATGAGCTTGCCGCTGGCAAGCCGGATGTCGGCAAGCGTGAGCGCCGCTTCTTTTGGCAGATAGAGCTCCAAATAGTTGCTCTTTGCTGAAAAGCCGATGTGCAGCGGCGCGCTTCCGTGCTTCTGGCGCACGGTGAGCCTGTCGCCGTCCAATGTCACCTCGGGAGTGACGCGCTCGTCAAGGAACCCGTACTCATACCCGTAGTGGTCAGAGAGCTCAACGCTCACATCCGCAAAGGAGATATCGACCGAGAGTTCCCGAAAAGCGGCCACGGTCTCTTCGACGGCGACATAGCTGCTGTCCTCATAGAAATAGACGCGGTTGTTGAGAATATAGAAGCTGTGGCGCGCGCCGAGTGAGAGGCCGGTAAGGAGCATCACAATGCCGAGCGCGCAGCAGATGCCGGCAACAAGAAGCGCTCTTCTGGTCAGCTTTTTCATGCTTTTACCCTCCTGCGCACCAGGAGCTTGGAGCCGAGGCGCGCGACGCCGCTGACACTCAGACGCGCAAACCAGATCGTCGGCATGGTCAGCAGTATGCCGACGGCGAAGACCACAAGGCCGGCGCCGATCAGAGCAATCGCCGTGGGCGGATGGGCGGGAAGCGCCGTCAGGCCCAAAATGGCAGCGGCGATGCTCGCTGCAAACAGGGCGAGACACACGGCGAAAAATGCGACGATGAGCACAAAGACCACAAGCAGCAGCGCGAGCACCACGATGGCTCCCGCAAGGGCAAGGGGCAGCGCAATGGGCGCGGCGAAGATCGCGAGAATCACCATCCAGACAGTGGACAGCCCCTTTTTGACCGGAGGGGCGGGCGCCTCGGCAGCGCTCTTTACGGCAAAGTCGGTCATGATCTGGGCCGCCACCTGTTCGGGGGCGCCGAGCTCCGCCATCACTTCCTGTTCGCGCTCAGGCCCGGCGTCGTCAAAGTATTCAGCATAGTAGAGAAGAGCCGAGCGCTGCTCCTCCTCGGGGAGCGCGCGCAGCTCGCGCTCGAGCGCGATGAAGTATTCCGCTCTAGTCATGAGAGATCCCGCCTTTCAAGGCACTGTCGACACAGGCCTTATATTTTTGCCATTCGCGAAGATAGTAGTCGTATTTTGCCCTGCCGTAGTCCGTGATGGCGTAGTAGCGCCGGTTTCGTCCCTGGTAGGGCTGGTCGTAGGTTGTCAGACACCCCTCTTTTTGAAGCCGCCGCAAGACAGGGTAGAGAGTTGATTCGGATACCTCGATGGCCCTGCGGATATTCTGTGTGAGAACATAGCCGTAGGTGTCGCCCTGGGACAGCGTTGCCAGCACACAGGCATCGAGCAGAGCAGCCCCGAGCTGAAAGGTCATGAAACCACCTCTTTCTGTTGCATGTCGAATGATATTATATATTGTATAATATTATTTGTCAACAATGATGCACGAATTCGGCAACTGCCGAATAGAATAGAACCGTAATCAAACGGGAAGAAGAGGTGGTACTGTGGCCATACGGATTTTTATCGATCAGGGGCATAACCCGAGCGGGCCCAACGCCGGGGCTGAGGCGAACGGCCTGCGCGAGCAGGATGTCAACTTCAATGTGGGAACCTATCTCGCGGAGCTGCTCAGAACCGACCCGCGCTTCGAGGTGCGCGTATCGCGCAACACGCCAACCGAGAGCCTCGGCACGAGCAACGCCACAAGCCTTGCGGCGAGAGTGGAGCTTGCAAACAGCTGGCCTGCGGACTACTTCATCAGCATACACAGCAATGCCAATGTGAATCCAGCCATCAACGGCAGCGAGGTCTATGTCTACAGCGAGGGGAGCACCGCCTACTACTTCGGTGAGAGCATACTCAATGCCATTGTTGACATTGTGGGCATGAAGAACAACGGCCTGCGCGTCAACCCGTCGCTCTACGTCCTGCGCCGCACGACCATGCCGGCGGTACTGGTAGAGCTCGGGTATCTGACCAACGCCGCCGATGCCGAGCGGCTTGCAAACGATCAGGTCGCGTTTGCCTATGCAATTTATATGGGGATTTTAAACTACTTTGGCTACGAGCCGATCTCATAGATATAAAAAGGGACCCGCCAGTGCGGGTCCCTTTTTATATCCAGAGACACTGCTTTAAATCAACACAGCCATTGGGCTTGAAGACGACGCCCTCCCGTTCGAGTAGCGTGCGCTGCTCAGGCCAACCCTCGACAAGATTGCCACGGCCGCCTACCACACGGTGGCAGGGAAGCCCCTGCGGGGCATGGTACATGGCGCGGCCGACATGCCGCGGGCACCGGGGAGCGCCGATGAGCACGGCAATGCGCCCGTAGGTGATGACCCGTCCGGCAGGTATGCCGGCGACGACATCGTATACAAGCCGGTCAAATTCAGCGCGATTCATCGGGTTTCACATCCTCGCTGTCCGCTTCCGCGCGCCGGCGCTCGGCACGGCGGGTGAGGCGGGTAATGGCGTCGAAGTATGCCGCGCGTCCGAGCGACAGGTTTTGAACATGACGCGCACCCTCGACGAGTAAGAGCTCCCGGTCGCCGCTCGCCGCGTCGTAGAGCTTCTGTGACATCTCACAGGGGAGCATCCGGTCGGCGGTGCCATGCACGAAGAGAAGCGGGCAGCGGATGTCTTTCACAGCGGCAAGAGAGTCCGCGTCGGCGATGTCAAATTTGCCCACCGCCCGCAAAACTGCCACGATGGGCCTGTAGAAGAGGGAAAAGTCAAGATGTGAGCGGCGCAGATGGTAGTGAACAGCATCCTCTGCGCTTGTAAAGGTGCAGTCGGCGATGCAGAAGAGAAGTTCTTCGTCACCGCCTGCATACTGAAGCACAGCAGCGCCTCCCATGGATTGGCCCATCAGGCCGATGGCGGCATGCTCCCCGTAACGGGCGCGCAGAAACCGAACCCAGTTGGCAAGATCACGGCTCTCGAGCAGACCGTAGGTGGAATAGCGCCCCTCGCTCTCACCGTGGGCGCGCAGATCGATGGCCAGTACGTCGTAGTCGAGGTTGTGAAAGAAATTGACAAAGGGCAGAGCGAGCCTGTGGTTGGCGGTAAACCCGTGTACAAAGAGCACGACCTTTTCCGTGAAGTAGTTGCAGGGAAGCAGCCAGCCCGTAAGTTTCAAACCGTCGTCACTGACAATCGACACTTTTTCCTGCCGGTAGGAGCTCTCATCCTCCCGGCGAAAGTCGCTGCGCTTTTCCATCTTGGCAAAAGTGCGCCCCACCGACTGGTGCCGCGAGCGGAGAATGCGGTGTGAGCTGATGAGCACAATAGCTGCCCACACGACAAAAAGCGCCCCCACGGCGCACAGAAATCCGATCATAGCCAACAGCTCCTGAATGTGTATCTTATTTGTATTGTATCATTGCCTGGCGCGGCAGTTTTGAACCATTTGTAAATATTTAGATAAAAGGCCCGTAAGCGTTGAAAAAAAGACGGGCTGCAGCCCGTCTGAAAGAACTGTTATATCTTGATTGTCTGGCCGACGTAGATCAGATTGGGATTTTTGATGTGGTTGATTCCGGCGAGCTGAGAGACCGTGGTATGGTATCTTCGGGCAATGCCCCACAGGGTGTCTCCGCGCTTTACTGTATAGGTTACGGGGACAATGCTCTTGGAGGGGATCTCCAGCATCTGGCCGACAAAGATTCGGTTGGGATCTGCGATGTGGTTGAGTTCGGCGAGCTTTTCCACCGTGGTACCATAGCGTCTCGCGATACGCCACAGGGTATCGCCGCGGCGGACGCGGTAGAGAATGTGGTGCTGCGTGTGAGGAATTTCATCTTGCTCCCCGAGTAGTATCCCGTCGGTGAACCAGTCGAGATCCACGTTGCCGCGAATGCCGTCGACCCGGCCGCGATCGGAGTACTGAAAGCCAACCCAGCTGTCCCACTTGCCGTTGTCCTCCGGGGTATCGACACCGTACTGCGCAACCCAGAGCGGGCGTTCGGCGACGGCATCGTTCCAGACGGCGCGGGCGTTGTAGGCATCGGTGTATACGACGGTGGACTTGCCGGTGAGCTGCTCTACCGTCTCGAGAAAGACAAGTGCGATCTCATTGGTCTGCTCGCGCGAGAGACTGCCAAAGGTCTCAAAGTCCATCGCGAGGCGGCAGTCCGGCACAGTGCCGCCGATGAGAGAGACGAAATAGCGCGCCTGCTGCTCGGCCTCGGCGCTGGAACGGGCTGTGACATAGTGGTAAAAGCCAATCTTGAGACCGGCGGCTTTTGCGTTTTCGTAATTTGTGCGAAAATCGGGATCGGCGTAGTCGCCGCCGGCCCCCGCGCGGATGTAGACGATCTCAATTCCGGCATCCCGGACGCGGGCAAAGTCGATCGACCCCTGCCATTCGCTTACGTCTATTCCACGGCGGGCGGGCTCCCCGGACGGCTCCAGCGCCTGGGCGCAGAGCGCCAGAGAGAGGGTAAGACAGAGCATGGTGAGCAGGGCCAGAGCCCTGCGATGCGATTTGTGCATGGAAAGCCTCCTGTATCAGCGCGGATACAGTATCAGGATATGCCGTTTTCCAGCGCTGGGTTCCTGTGATCTTAATGCGCCTTTAACATGCCGACTTCATACTTAAGACGAATTTAATACCCTCTCTGCTATACTGGGCACACAGAGAGGTGGTTCCATGATAGAATTACAGCATGTATCAAAGGCCTACAAGGGCAAGCAGGTGCTCAGCGGCATCGATTTGCTCATTCATACAGGGGAGCTGATGGTTCTCATCGGGTCGAGTGGCTGCGGCAAGACAACGCTGCTCAAGATGATCAACAAGCTCAACGCCATCGACAGCGGAGACATTCTCATCGACGGCGTGTCGGTCAAAAAAATCAGCGACACCAGACTGCGCCGTCAGATTGGCTATGTCGTACAGGAGGGGGGACTCTTTGCCCATCTGACTGTTGAGGAGAACATCAGTCTGGTGCTCAAGATTACGGGCGTGCCAAAAGCCGATCACGCCGCGCGGGTGAGTGAGCTGCTCGAAATGGTCAATTTGAACCCCGAGGAGTACCGTGGTCTCTTTCCGTGCCAGCTCTCGGGCGGGCAGCGCCAGCGTGTGGGTGTGGCGCGGGCCTTTGCGGCAAACCCCGACATCATTCTCATGGACGAACCGTTTTCGGCTCTCGATCCCGTGACGCGGGCCGAACTTCAGGACGAAGTGGCCGGGCTTCAAAAACAGTTTAAGAAGACCATTGTCTTTGTCACTCACGATATGGATGAGGCGGTCAAGCTTGCAAACCGTATCTGCATCATTCAAAACGGGCGCATCGTACAGTGTGACAGCCCGGAGATGGTGCTCAAACAGCCTGCCAACAGCTACGTCGAGGAGTTTGTCGGTAAGAATCGCATCTGGGGAAACCCCGAGTATATCAAAGCACGCGATATCATGAAGAAGAATCCCGTTTGCATCTCACGCACCCGCTCGGTGCTCCAGGCGCTGCAGACCATGAATCACTATGTCATCGACAGCGTTCTGGTCACCGAGAACAAAAAGCTCGAGGGTGTTGTGTGGCTGGAAGATCTCCGGGAATTTCAGGACTATCGGGCGCCGGTGTCAGAGTTCCTCTCGAACGACTTTGTCACCGTGCATGAGGACACGACGCTCCAGAAGATCATCGACACCATCGACTACAACGCCTCCGGCATCATACCAGTGGTGGATGAGGACAACCACGTGACGGGCTACCTGACCAAGAGCAGCCTGCTTGCAACGCTGAGCAAGCGCTATGAGAGCCCCGACGCCACACAGGAGAGGAGCGCGGTACTATGAGTGGGTTCTGGCAGATGTTTCTCGACCGCTGGCAGGAGCTCTTGGAGCTGCTGCTCGAGCACTTGAATATGACGTCTCTGGCGGTGCTGCTGTCACTGGCAATCGGTGTGCCGCTCGGGCTACTCATCACCAAAAGCCGGCCAGTGGCAAGCGCAGTCATCGGTGTGGCCAACGTCATGCAGTCCATTCCGAGCATCGCATTGCTCGCATTTCTGGTGCCATTTATCGGCATTGGGCAAAAGCCGGCAATCATCATGGTGGTTCTCTATGCGCTGCTGCCGATCATCAAAAACACTTATACCGGCATCACCAGTATTGACCCAAAAGTCATGGAGTCAGCGGCAGGCATCGGCCTGACCAGAATGCAGCAACTCTTTCGTGTCCAACTGCCCATGGCGGCGCCCTTTATCATGGCGGGTGTGCGCATCTCGGCTGTGACAGCGGTGGGTACTGTGACCATTGCGGCATTTGCCGGCGCGCGGGGCCTGGGCTGGTTTATCAACCTCGGTCTCAATGCCAACGACCCAAACCTGGTGCTGCTCGGTGCAATACCGGCATCCATTCTGGCACTACTGGTGGACTTTGTACTCTCAAAGTTGGAGAGGGCCATCACACCCGAGGGGCTCAAACCTCCGGACCGGATTGTGCAACTCAGCCGGGCCAGGCGTGTAGGCCGCTCGGCAACCGCCCTTGCCCTGGCGCTTTTGATGTTTGTCGTGCCGGTGGGAGCTTCCTTTGCGAAGACACTCCACCGTGAGGAGCATACGATTGTGGTGGGCAGCACGAATTTTACCGAGGCGATCATACTCGGCTATCTCTACAGCGAGCTGATCAGCGAGAACACTGATATCGCCGTGGAGGAGAAGTTCAACCTCAACGGTTCGCCGCTTGCCTTTGCCGCCATCGAGCGCGGTGACATAGACATGTTCACCGACTACACAGGCGTCATTTCTCCCATCTTGCTCAAGCAGCCGATGGAAACCGACACACAGAAAGTCTATGACACGGTGGTTCGACTGATGGCAGATGAACACGATATTGAGGTCTCAAAGCCTCTGGGCTTCAGCAACGAGTACGTCATCAGCGCAAGCCCCGAGGCCGCTGAAAAGTATGGCCTTGAGACGCTCTCCGACCTAATTGAGGCTGCGGGACAGCTGCGCTTCGGCTGCACGACGGCGTTCACCCAGCGTGAGGATCTGCTGCCCAAGATGGAGGAGGATTTCGGCATCGAGTTCAAGTCGGTTACGGGACTCGAGGGCAACATCCGCTACCAGGCCATCTCATCAGGCGAGGTGGATGTCACCGATGCTTTCTCGACTGACGCTATGACCGTCAAGGTGGATCTGGTGCCGCTGCGAGACGATCTGTCGTTCTTTCCGCCCTATCAGGCAGTGAATCTGGTGCGCGAGGATGTGTTTGAGCAGTACCCACAGCTGCGAGAGCTTTTAGCCAAGCTTGAGGGAGCAATCACCACACGGGAAATGGCCCAGATGAACTATGCTGTCGATGTCGACGGTGAGAACCCCCGCAACGTGGCGCGCGAGTATCTCAAGAGCAAGGGCCTGATTGACTGACAAAGGGGGGCGCTCGTAAGCGCCCCCTTTATTTTATTCGAGAAATCTGCTTGACAACAAAATGGGAATTTGCTATAATCTCTCTTGCACTCTAAGGCATATGCGATCGTGGCGGAACTGGCAGACGCGCACGTTTGAGGGGCGTGTGATGTATATCATATGGGTTCAAGTCCCATCGATCGCACCATATGCGGATATGGCGGAATTGGCAGACGCGCTAGATTCAGGTTCTAGTGGGGGCAACTTCGTGGAGGTTCAAGTCCTCTTATCCGCACCACGTCGGAGCAAGCTTTGTATCGCTTGCTCCGACTTTTTTTAAAGTCAGAGCGCGCTCACCGCTGCTTCTCCTTACCAAACCAAACCCGCTGCGCGGGGCTTCGGTTTGGTATTCTTTGACGAAAGTATAAGTTCTGTATCGCCACTCGTACCATAACAGAACACCAGTTTTGATACATGGGTATCAAAACTGGTGTCCTGTTTTTTTATCCAGGCCCCGGTTGACAGGAGCACGATTTAATGACGGCAGACTTTGTGGCAGAGTAAAAGTTTTTTTCCGATTTTGGGTAGTTGCACAATGCCCTATGCCATAAACAGCGCCGTGGAATAGTAGCGATCGCCGGAATCAGGCAGCAATGCAACAATGACCTTGCCCTTATTCTCCGGCCGCTTTGCCAGCGTAACCGCTGCATGAAGAGCTGCACCGGAAGAAATGCCGACGGAAATGCCTTCTTTCTTTGCCAGCTGCTTTGCTGCGTCAATGGCTTCCTCGTTTTTCACCGGGAGAACCTCGTCATACACCTCGGTATTCAGCACATCCGGTACAAATCCGGCGCCGATACCCTGGATCTTATGAGGACCGCTTCTGCCCTCGGAAAGCACCGGAGAATCCGCGGGCTCTACTGCAACGATCTGGATGTCCGGCTTCTGCTGCTTGAGATATTCACCGACGCCGGTGATCGTGCCGCCCGTGCCAACGCCGGCTACAAAAATATCGACTGTGCCGTCGGTATCTTTCCAGATTTCCGGGCCGGTGGTCGCCCTGTGAACGGCAGGGTTAGCGGGATTCACAAACTGTCCTGGAATGAAGCTGTTCGGGATTTCTCTGGAAAGTTCTTCTGCCTTGGCAATGGCGCCTTTCATGCCCTTGGAGCCCTCCGTCAGAACCAGTTGCGCTCCATAGGCTTTCATCATATTTCTGCGCTCGACGCTCATGGTTTCCGGCATGGTGATGATCAGGCGATAGCCCTTGGCCGCAGCGATTGCCGCCAGACCAATACCGGTGTTGCCGGAAGTCGGCTCGATGATGACTGAATCGGGGTTCAGCAGCCCTTTTTCCTCAGCGTCCTCAATCATCGCCTTGGCAATGCGGTCTTTCACGCTGCCAGCCGGATTAAAATACTCCAGCTTGACCAGCACCGTTGCTTCCAGCCGTTCGCTGGCCTCCAGATTGATTGCCTCCACCAGAGGCGTGTTGCCGATCAAACCAAGAGTTCCTCTATAGATATTTGCCATGATGTTTTCCTCCTTAACCAATTGCGGCAAATCCGTTTTTCAGATCTGCAATAATATCATCGATATGTTCCGTGCCGATGGACAGACGAATGGTGCCGGGGGTGATGCCCTGATCTGCCAGTTCTGTCCTGTTTAACTGACTGTGGGTGGTTGTGGCCGGATGGATCACCAGCGACTTTACGTCTGCCACATTTGCCAGCAGCGAGAATATCTTCAGATGGTCAATGAACTTCCATGCAGCTTCCTGACCGCCTTTCACTTCAAAAGTGAAGATGGATGCACCACCGTTGGGAAAATACTTCTCATACAGTGCATGGTCAGGATGATCCGGCAGGGAGGGATGATTGACCTTGGAAACCTGCGGATGCCCGGAGAGGAACTCCACGACCTTTTTGGTATTTTCGGCATGGCGCTCCAACCGCAGAGAAAGCGTTTCCACACCCTGAAGCAGCAGGAAAGCGTTGAACGGAGAAATCGCGGCCCCGGTGTCTCGAAGCAAAATGGCACGGATATAAGTGACAAACGCTGCCGGGCCTGCAGCGTCCGCAAAGGATATGCCGTGATAGCTGGGATTGGCCTCTGCGATGGGAGCAAATTTGCCGCTGGCTTTCCAGTCAAACTTGCCGGAGTCCACGATTATGCCCCCCAGAGATGTTCCGTGACCGCCGATGAACTTGGTAGCTGAGTGCACCACAATGTCAGCACCGTGCTCGATGGGACGGATCAGATAGGGAGTGCCGAAAGTATTGTCAATGACGAGAGGTAGGCCGTATTTGTGTGCAATGGTTGCAACAGCATCAATATCCGGAATATCCGAGTTCGGATTGCCCAGTGTTTCCAGATAGATTGCCTTTGTGTTGGATTGAATCGCCGCTTCCACCTCGGCAAGATCATGTACATTCACAAAGGTCGTTTCAATGCCATAGGCAGGCAGCGTGTGCGCCAACAGATTGTAACTGCCGCCGTAAATTGTCTTCTGCGAAACAATGTGATCGCCTTTCCGGGCAAGTGCTTCTATGGCGTAGGCAATCGCTGCGGCACCGGAGGCAACCGCCAGTGCTGCGACACCGCCCTCCAAGGCGGCAATTCTTTTTTCCAGAACATCCTGCGTGGAATTGGTCAGACGCCCGTAGATATTGCCGGCATCCGCCAGGCCAAAACGGGCGGCGGCGTGGGCTGAATTATGGAACACGTAGGAAGTGGTCTGATAGATCGGAACAGCTCTGGAATCGGTGGTAGGGTCAGCCTGTTCCTGCCCAACATGAAGCTGCAGAGTTTCAAATTTATACTCACTCATAATGGCGTTCTCCTTTGTCAATATTGTCGGTTTAAGCGCAATCAAACAGACCGGTCCATAAAAAACAAAAACCGGAAGCTCCCAATAAGCTCCCGGGCAAATGGCTGACACTGTGCTGATAAGTCAAGCACAATCTCGAGGCGAACAGCTGCATAATGCGCACAATTCAACCCCAGCCATATCATATGCCCGGGAGTTAAACATTCGACAACACGCGATGATATTTACATGGTAATTGTTGTATCCGGTCATTACGTTCGCCTCCTTTTGCAACTTGCCTGCGCAAACCGTTCTATAGACGAATTGTATTACTATCGACCTACTATGTCAATATGTTTTAATAAAATTTACATTCATTTTCAATTGATTTGCCTATTGACCTTGTGGTACAATAGGTCAAACGAGGTGAAAGTAGTGATTTCTACAAAGGGACGCTATGCGCTGAGAGTTATGTTAGACTTGGCGGAACATAGCGGAAAAGGCTATATTCCGTTAAAAGACATTGCTGCCCGGCAGGAAATTTCCAAAAAATATCTGGAGATCATTGTAAAAGAACTGGTAAAGGGTAAAATGGTTTCCGGGCAGGGAGGACACGGCGGAGGCTATGTGCTCTGTCGTGAGCCGGAGGAATACGTGGTGGGCGAAATCCTGGAATGGATGGAGGGCTCGCTTGCAACGGTAAGTTGTCTGGTCGAAGGTGCTGCTCCCTGCGAAAGAGCCGAACATTGCAAAACGCTTCCTCTCTGGAAAGAGTATGACCAGCTGGTTCACGATTTTTTCTATCACAAACGACTGACAGACCTTTTGTGAGTACGGGTTCCTTTGTATCGCTGATTTACCGCCCATTTTTTATTCTGATACAAAAATGGTGCTATGAAATTCGTTGAGTAAACGCCGAGATTTCAATCATCATATTGGGTCTAAGAATTCGAGTGTGCGACTGCGATGTCTGCGAGACGTTCCTTTTGGTATTGAATGAAGTCTCTGCTTTCACGTCGCAGCGAGCTTTGATGCGTACCGTTTCACTTGGTAACCATACGAAAAACGGAGCAGACGATTTCTCGTCTGCTCCGTTTTTTTGTGCGCATTTGAAGTCGGGACAGCTTGCGCTGAACAGCCTACAGCGCCCCTACAATTTTGTGGGGCACATAGAGCTCCTCGAGGTAGGCGGCATCCTCATCCGTCAGCGTTACGCCGAGCGCACCTGCCGCATCATCAAGGTACTCGGGCTTTGTCGCGCCGATGATCGGAGCCGTGACTCCTCTTTTAAATTGCCACGCCAGCGCAATTTGAGACATGGTGCAGCCGTATTGGCCGGCGAGCTCGTGCACGCGCAGCACAATGCCGTAGTCGGTATCCTGTGTCGCGTCGTATTTTGACATGGCGGTCTGATCGGTTCTGCTGCGCAGAGTATCCGTTTTCCAACCGAGGCGAGAGAGCCGCCCTGCGGCGAGCGGACTGTAGGGAGTGCGTGCCACGCCCATCTGCTCGCAGAGGGGAATGAGTTCCCGCTCGTCCTCGCGGTACAGCAGATTGTAGTGATTCTGCATACAGACAAACGGCGTCAGGCCGTTGTCGCGAGCGGCGAGCTGCATATTGTAAAATTGATAGCCGTACATGGCGGACGCACCAATTGCCCGAACCTTTCCCGACTTGACAAGGCCGTCGAGCGCCAGCATGGTCTCCTCCACGGGGGTGTCATAGTCGAACCGGTGAATGAGATACAAATCGAGATAGTCGGTACCGAGGCGCTGGAGTGTGCCGTCAATCTCGCGCGCGATGGCCTGCTTCGAGAGATGCCCCTCGTTGAAGTAGACCTTAGATGCCAGAACCACCCGGTCCCTGGCGACGCTGTTTTTAATGGCCCGCCCCAGATACTCTTCGCTTGTGCCGGCGGAGTAGGTGTTCGCGGTGTCAAAAAAATTGATGCCGAGTGACAGCGCATGCCGGATAATGGCTTCGCTCTGGCGGGGGTCCAGTGTCCAGGCGTGCATCTTGCTCGCGGGGTCACCGAAACTCATACAGCCAATGCAAAAGCGGGAAACCTCAATGTCCGAGTGCCCCAGTTTAACATATTCCATGACAGAACTCCTCTCTTTGCCCTATGTGGCAACACATCTGCTTTCAGCATAAGACCTGGAGCTGACTCCAAGTCAATATGATTTTCAAATTTTTGTCACAAAGCGGCGCGGCCGGTTGTATACGGAGTAGAACCGCAGCAAAGCGGCTCGAAACAGAAAGGATGAACGACAATGAAAAAGACGATTGCTCTCTTACTTGGCGCCGCGCTTCTCGCGACTGCCGCCGTACCTGCCCTTGCGGGGGATGCTCTGATTGCACCGCTCATTTCGCAGGACACACAAAAGCTCGATCTCACGGGCAGAGAGGCCTACCTGGAAAACGGCCGTGTGATGGTGCCGCTTCGCATGGTTGCCGAGGCCCTTGGCTACACCGTGACCTGGGACGGCGAGCAGAGCCGCGTTGACTTGGACAACGGCGTCAGCCACACCTATGTGACGCTCGGCGTGGACAGCTATTGTAAAATCAGCAGCACAGCCATCGGCATGTCGGCGCCGCAGTCTTTCGGCGCGGCGCCGGTCTCGATTGACGGCTCAAGCTTCGTACCGATTGATCTGTTTGCGCTGCTCGGCGACACGGTTGTGACGTCTGACGGGGCTGCGACGATTACCTCCGGCGAGAGGAATGTTTGCTTTGAAATTCCGAATCAGAGTACACAGATTCCGAATCCCATTGAGGGTTTTGACACTGTGGAGCCGGCGATGGCTGCTGCGGGACTTGACATCGAGCTGCCCAAGCTGCCTCAGGACTACAAAATGGAGGCGGCAAGTGTCATCGGCGGTACGCTCTTCCAGGTTGCCTATCGCAGTGGGGACGACGCCGTCACATTCCGTGCGGCTCTCGGCGATGAGGACATCAGCGGAGACTACAATGTTTACTCTGAGCTCAAAGCTGTCGAGGTGAACGGCGTGAAAGTAGAGCTCAAGGGTGACGGCGGCGTTGTGAATCTCGCAAAGTGGTGCGAAGACGGCGTCAGCTACAGCCTTTCTAGCGAGAAAGGGCTCAGCGCGCAGACCGTACTGGAGATCATCCGCGACATTTGACACGGCGGGCCCTTGAGGGTATTCTGGTCTTCGGGAGGTGAGATCTGTGAACCAGCAGCAGGTACAGCGGGCGCTGGCCGATTACGGGAAAAGCATTCTGCATCTGGCGTATTCCTATCTGAGAAACCGCGCCGACGCGGAGGATGTGCTGCAGGATACCATGGTGCAGCTGCTACGCAAGGCGCCCGAGTTTGAAAGTGATGAGCACGAGAAAGCGTGGCTTCTGCGCGTGGCGGCAAACCTGTGCAAAAACAGACTCAGAACTCCGTGGCGGCGCTACGAGCAGCTGCCTGAGGACTACCCGGCAGACGGGAAATCCGAAGAGAGCCTGGCGCTGCTCCAGGCAGTGGGTTCTCTCCCGGTCAAATACCGTGAGGTCGTACACCTGTTTTACTATGAAGACGCATCCACTGCGCAGATCGCCGCCTATCTCGGTGCGGGGGAATCCGCCGTGAGAAAGCGGCTCTCCCGCGCGCGGGCGATGCTGCGCAAACAGTTTCAAGAGAGGGGGCGATTCGATGAAGCGCTATAGAGAGGCATTCGATCCCATTGAAGTACCCGACGACATGGCCGCGCGTATTCTGGCGCGCGCAGAGAGGACGCCCCGCACCGCTTCGCAGCCGCACCGCCGCTTTACATCGGTACTGGTTGCCGCCTGCCTGCTGCTCGCGGTGGGCCTCACAGCTATGGGAGCGCTGCTCTCGGCGAGCCGTGAGCCGGGTGTGCAGCTGGTCAACCCCTACGCCGATATGGCTGATCTCGAAGAGCTCCAAAAGGAGCTGCCCTTTGTTCTGCAGCTGCCGGGTGAATTGCCGGCGGGCTATGTACTCGACCGGTGCTCGGTCGTCGCCGGCACACTCGCACAGCTTGTCTTCGGCGACGGCACGGCGGAGATCTGCTATCGGATGGCCGAGGGCGAGCAGGATATCAGCGGGGACTACAACCAGTACGAGAGGACCTATGAGCAGCGCGCCGGAGATGTGACACTCACACTCAAGAGCTCGCAGGACCTGGTTCGTCTCGCGACCTGGAGCGGTGACGGGTACAGTTTTTCTCTCTCGTTTTCCGAGGGTATTGACGAGCAAACGGCGCTGGCAATCGTCAAAAGCGTGAGATAAATTTGCTTGACAAAGTGCCGGCGGGGTGCTATCATTCACTCATCAAGAGACCATGAAACCGATGAGCGGGAGTAGTACCTTTTCACTCCCCGCGCTTCAAGAGAGCCGTGAATGGTGAGATCACGGCAGCGCGGCGAAGAGGGAATGGACCCGTGAGGGCGAACCGAGCGCAGAGCGTTAGGGAAGACGGCTGCTGGACGTTATATCAGCTAGCGTATGTTGGTACGCGAACAAGGCGCGCCCGTCTTGGGCGAAATTAGGTGGCACCGCAGATGCATGACGCACCTGTCCTAAATGAGAGGACAGGTGCGTTTTTTCATGGGAGCTTGAGCAATCAAAAAGAGAGGATGGTCCCCATGGCAAAAATACCTTACAAAATTTATCTTGAAGAGAGCGAGATGCCAAAAGCCTGGTACAATCTGCGGGCGGATATGAAAAACAAGCCTGCACCGCTTCTCAATCCCGCGACGCACAAGCCCATGACCTTTGAGGAGCTGACACCCGTATTCTGCGACGATCTGGTACGTCAGGAACTCGACTGCGATACGCCTTTCTTCGAGATTCCTCCCGAGATCCGCGATTTTTATAAGATGTATCGCCCGTCTCCGCTGGTGCGCGCGTATTTTTTGGAGAAAGCGCTCGACACGCCAGCCAAAATCTACTATAAGTTTGAGGGGAACAACACCTCCGGCTCCCACAAGCTCAACTCGGCCATCGCCCAGGCCTATTACGCCAAAAAGCAGGGCCTCAAGGGTGTCACCACTGAGACCGGTGCCGGCCAGTGGGGTACGGCGCTGTCCATGGCCTGTTCCCACTTCGGACTGGACTGCAAGGTCTTTATGGTCAAAGTGTCCTATGAACAGAAGCCGCACCGCCGCGAGGTGATGCGCACCTACGGTGCGAGTGTGACCCCCTCGCCCTCCGAGAGCACCGAAGTGGGACGCCAGATTCTCAGGGACCACCCTGGTACGACCGGCAGCCTTGGCTGTGCCATTTCGGAGGCGGTTGAGACGGCGCTCTCCCTGCCGGGATACCGGTATGTGCTCGGTTCGGTGCTCACGCAGGTGCTGCTGCACCAGTCGATCATCGGGCTTGAGACCAAGGCGGCGCTCGACAAGTACGAAATCAAGCCCGACATCATCATTGGCTGTGCGGGCGGCGGCTCGAATCTCGGCGGTCTCATCTCTCCCTTTATGGGTGAGAAGTTGCGCGGCGAGGCCAACTATCGCTTTATCGCGGTGGAACCTGCGTCCTGTCCGTCGCTCACCCGCGGCCGCTATGCCTACGACTACTGCGACACCGGCATGGTCTGTCCGCTTGCGAAGATGTACACACTCGGTTCGAGCTTCATTCCCAGCGCGAATCACGCCGGCGGCCTGCGGTACCACGGCATGAGCTCGGTGCTCTCTCAGCTCTACGCCGACGGGCTGATGGAGGCCAGAGCGGTTGAGCAGACCTCGGTCTTCGACGCGGCGGTGCTCTTCGCCCGGGTCGAGGGCACGCTGCCCGCGCCCGAGTCGAGCCATGCCATCCGTGCGGCCATCGACGAGGCGCTCAAGTGCAAAGAGACCGGTGAGGAGAAGACCATTGTCTTCGGGTTGACCGGCACGGGCTATTTTGACATGACCGCCTACGAGAAGTACAACGACGGCAGGATGACCGATACCATCCCCAGCGACGAAGAGCTCGAGGCGAGCTTTGCGCAGCTGCCAAAAGTGGAATAGAAAGACGAGCGGGCGGATTTCTCCGCCCGCTTTTTTACAGAGGAAAAAGGAATATTCTGTCTTCGCAAGGCCGATACTAGTGCAAGTGACACCACGAAAGGAGCGGCTTTGCAGTGACAATCACAGACATCAAAATCAGAAAGCTCATCGATGAGGGAAAGGTGCGCGCGGTGGTCTCAGTGACCTTTGACGACAGTCTTGTCTGCCATGACATCCGCGTAATTGCGGGGGAGCAGCGGGAATTTATCGCCACACCGAGCCGCCGCACGAGCGACGGGACGTTCATCGACATTGTCCACCCGATCAACAGCGCCTTTCGCACGTTTCTCGAGGAGTCAGTGCTCAAGGCCTACCACGAAGAACTCGACCGGCGAAGCCAGCAGCAGGCGCCGGGTGAGTAGAGACGGCGGCATCCGGTCGGATGCCGCTTTATTCATGTTCGCCGCCGCGCAAAATGGGAAAATGTTAAGAAATCTGTCGGTTGAAAAACCTGCCAAAATAGAATAGAATGGTTCCGTGGGAAATCAAGAACAAATCGTATGGAGGCCTTATGAGAGTATTGATTCTGTCCATCACCGCGGGGGAGGGACACAATTCGACTGCCAAGGCAATATCCAATTACTTCACCGGCATGGGAATCGAGAGCACGGTGCTCGACACCTTTGAGTACATAAGCCCGCTTCTCTGCCATACCATTTCAAAGGGCTATCTCATCACGTCAAAATACACCAAGGGCGCCTATCGCAGAGTTTACCGCATCGCCGAGAACAAGCAGCGAAACACCTCGCGCTACTCGGTTTCCAATCTTGCAAACAGTGTGCTCTCCTCGAAGCTGCGCCATTTTATTGACGCCTACAAGCCGGACGCCGTGGTCTGCACCCATGTCTTTGCCGCACAGATTCTCAACGCCCTCAAGCTCAAGGGTGTCTACCGGGAGCTGCCGACCATCGGCATTGTCACCGACTTCAACATCCACCCGTTCTGGCCGGATGTGGCACAGATCGAGTACATTGTAGTCGCGAGCGACCTGATGGAAGCCGAGATGCGCCGCAAGGGGATGGACGTCAAAAAGATGCTCCCGTTCGGCATTCCGATCAATCCCAAGTTCTCCGTTCACCATGAGAAAGGGGAGGCCCGTGCGCACTTCGGCTTTGATTTGGACAAGTTCACGGTGCTCATCATGAGCGGAAGCATGGGCTACGGCCACATGGAGGAGATGATCGAACAGCTCGATGAGGTGCCGCTCGACTTTCAGATTGTGTCGGTCTGCGGCAACAACAAATCGGCCAAAGAGAAGATCGACGGACTCAAGCTCAAAAAGAAGCTCTTCAACTTCGGCTTTACCACCGAGGTCAACATCCTCATGGACGCCGCCGACTGCATCATCACAAAGCCGGGTGGGCTGACGACGTCGGAGGCGCTCGCCAAGGGATTGCCCATGATTGCCATGACGCCGATTCCGGGGCAGGAGGACCGCAACCTCGAATTTCTGCTCAACAACGGCGTCGCAATGTATGCCTCCAAGACTGCGCCGATCGGCGATGTGATCTTTCAATTCTTCCGCTACACGGAGCACCGGGCGGGCATGATGGAAAACATGAAGCTCATCGGCAAACCGGAGTCGACCAGAACGCTCTGTGAATTCGTCCGCGACCTGGGGGAGCTCGCCCCCGGATACTATGATCTGTGAGGGACAGGATGGAAGGACTCAATGAAAAAATGAAGCGCCGCGGTTTGCGGCGGCCGATGTTTTTGATCACTTACGCGGTGGTCCTGTTTGTGCTGCTGACCAACTTCAAGTGGGTAAAGGGCTACTTTGACGGCTTTCTGAGCGTGCTCATGCCCGTGGTCTACGGCATCTTTGTGGCCTTTGTGCTCAACATTCCCCTGCGCTTTTTTGAGACGAGAGTGTTCGCCTCTCTCGAGCGAAAGAGCAGGCTCTGGCAGAAGATTCACCGCCCGGTGTGCATTTTGATTGTGTTTGTGCTCGCCATCGCCCTGATTGTGGCGCTGTTCTCCTTTATCATTCCGGGGCTCAGTCAGAGCGTTGTGACGTTTTCAAACAACATCTACGTCTATGCGGACACGCTTCAGAAGTTTGTCGCCGACATCGGTGAAAACATCGTCATTCCCGAGGAGATCTGGGAGCAGATGACCGCCTGGTGGAACGACTTTCTGAGCATGGCGGTCAACGCCCTGAAGAACTTTCTGCCGCACCTGTTCAACTTTACCAAGAGCCTGACCTCGTCGGTGGTATCGGTCTTTATGGGCATCATCATGGGCATTTATATGCTCGCGAACAAGGAGAAGCTCGCGCGCCAGAGCAAAAAACTGCTCTATGCCTTTTTGCAGGAAAAAACCGCCGACAAGATTCTGGAGGTCGGGAAGATCTCCAACCGGACGTTCAGCGAGTTCGTCTCGGGCCAGCTCACCGAGGCCTTTATCATCGCGGTGCTCTGCTTTACGGGTATGAGCATTCTGCGCATGCCCTACGCGCTTTTGGTGAGTGCCTTTGTGGGCATCACAGCGCTTATCCCAATTTTCGGTGCATTTATCGGCGCGGCGTTCGGGGCGTTTATCATTCTGCTTGTCGACCCGATGAAAGCGATCTGGTTTCTCGTCTTCATCATCGTGCTGCAGCAGGTGGAGGGAAATCTCATCTACCCGCGGGTCATGGGCAGCTCCATCGGTCTGCCGGGACTTTGGGTCATGTTTGCAATGCTCTGCGGCAGCGCGCTGATGGGCTTTACGGGCATTCTGCTCGGCATTCCGACTTTCTCGGTGTTCTACACGCTCTTCGGCCGATATGTCAACCGGAGGCTGAAGAATCGCGAGGTGCCGCCCGACAAGGTTGAGGCGACCCCGCCGCAGGAAGAGGCAGAGGCGGCCGACTGATCAAAGGGCTGTGTTTCGGCACAGCCTTTCTCTTGGGGGTATTATGCTCTTTTCAAGTGTCAATTTTATCTTTCTGTTTCTGCCGGCGCTGCTTGCGGTCTACTTTGCCGTGCCAGGGCGCCTGCGGTGGCTGCGCAATCTGCTGCTGTTGATTGCAAGCCTCGGCTTTTACGCCTACGGCGAGCCAAAGTATGTGCTGGTGATGCTCGGCTCCATTCTGCTCAACTATCTGTTCGGTCTGGCCGTCTCACGCTTTGACGGCCGGGCGGGAAAATGGTGGGTGGCGGGGGCTGTCGTCTGCAACATCGGCATTCTCGCCTATTTCAAGTACACGACCTTTTTCGTTGGGAATCTGAACCGGCTCTTCGGTCTGTCGGTGGAGCTTTGGAACATCGTCATGCCGATTGGCATCTCGTTTTTCACCTTTCAGGGCCTGAGCTATGTGCTCGACGTGTACCGGGGCGGCGCGGCGGCTCAAAGGAACCCGCTCAATGTGGCGCTCTATGTGTCGCTGTTTCCCCAGTTGATCGCGGGTCCGATCGTGCGCTATGAGACGGTGGCCGATGAGATCAGAAACCGCCGTGAGACCCTCGACGACTTCGCCGACGGTATCTCGCGCTTTGTCGTGGGGCTTGCCAAAAAGGTGCTGCTCGCAAACACCATCGGCCAGGCGACCGACGCGGCGTTTGCGGTGCCGGCAGGAGAGCTCTCGGCGGCGCTCGCCTGGCTCGGCGCCGCAGCCTATGCCTTTCAGGTCTACTTTGATTTCTCGGGTTACTCTGATATGGCAATCGGTCTCGGGAAGATGTTCGGCTTTCATTTTCTGGAGAATTTCGACTACCCCTATCTCTCGAAGTCGATCACCGAATTCTGGCGCCGGTGGCACATTTCACTGGGCACCTGGTTTCGCGATTACGTCTACATACCGCTCGGCGGCAACCGCGGCGGCACGGCGCGCCATCTGCGCAACATTCTGGTCGTGTGGTGCCTGACCGGCTTCTGGCACGGCGCTGCGTGGAACTTTCTCGTCTGGGGCCTCTATTTCGGCGTGCTGCTGATCGGTGAGAAATATCTCTGGGGCGCCCTGCTCAAAAGGCTGCCGGGCGCGGTGCAGCACCTCTACGCGCTGGTGCTCATCCTTGTGGGCTGGGTGCTCTTCCGCGCAAATGATCTGCCGGCGGCGGGCGCCTATCTGCGCGCCATGTTCGGCTTCGGGGCGGGAGGGTTCCTCTCGGGACAGGCTCTCTACGTCCTGCTCGAATACGGGGCATTCTTTGCCGTAGCGCTTGTCGCGTCGCTCCCCGTGGTTCCGGCGGTACAGCGCCTGCTTGATCGCCGTTCGGCGTGCCGTGCGGCGCTGTTTGTGCGCTACCATGCGAGAAATCTGTGTCTGGCGGGGCTCTTCGCACTCTCGGTGGTGTATCTCGTCAGCTCGACGTTCAACCCCTTTATCTACTTTCGCTTTTAGGAGGAGACGCGATGAAAAAGAGTGGTCAGATCTGCCTTGTCATCCTGTTTTTGCTCGCCATCTTCTCCGTGCCGGTGCTTACCAAACTCGAGCCCAAACAGGATTTCTCACCTTACGAAAACCGCAGCCTTGCCGCGGCGCCGCAGCTTTCGGCCCAAACGGTTCTCTCCGGCCAGTACATGAAAGACCTTGAGACCTACTTTTCCGACCATATTTACGGGCGTGACAAACTGCTCACGGCCTATGTGGAGCTCAATATGAAGCTGCTGCGCCTGCCGGTGGTAAACGACGTGGTCGTAACGCCCGAGGTGCTGCTGCCGCTCAACAGCTTTCAACGTGCCGACGAACAGGCACTTGTCGCGGCTGCCGACGCCGCGGCGCAGGAGGTTGTGGCGCTGCGCGAGTGGGTCAGAGAAAACGGCGGAGAGTTCTACTACGTCGGCATTCCCGAGCAGTCGTCGGCGCTGCGCGGGTATTTCCCAGGCTATCTCAACAGCAGAGAGGACGAACTTGACGCCGTTTCCGAGCGCCTGTTTTCGTCTCTGCGCGCCGGGGGAGTGCCCTGTGTCGACATGGCGGACACGTTTACCCCGGACAATGCCCGGCAGTACTACTCGGCGGTGGACCACCACTTCAATTTTTACGGCGCCTATGAGACCTACCGAAAGATTGTCGACGCCATCAATGCCTCGGGCGAGTGGCAGATTGCGCCTCTCGAAGAGCAGGATCTGGTCTTTGAGACGCTGCCAAACGACTACTACGGCTCGCGAAATCGAAAGCTGTACAACCTCTATCCCTGCGAGGAACACGCGGTCATTGCCGAGCCAAAGGTGAAAGTTCCCCTCTCACGGCGCGATGGCGACGTCGAGCTCGGCGACAAAATCTTTTTTATACCCGGTGAGGGTGAACCATCGAATTACGGGGTCTATATGGGCGGCGACAACGCCGAGACGATCATCACCACGGATCGGCCTGATCTGCCGAAGCTGCTGTTGTTTGGCGATTCATTTTCAAACCCCGTGGAGACGCTGATCTACTACCATTTCGATGAGACTCGCATTCTCGATCTGCGCTACTATGAGGAAAAGACTCTCTACGAGTACATTGAGCAGTACCAGCCTGACATTGTCATCTCCATTCGGGACGATACGAGCTATGTCTCGCTCGAGGGCAACGGAAAATACCGCTGAATTTGATAAAGGACCTGTTTTTACCGAAAAGCCGTCGTTTCTGACGGCTTTTTTATTTGCTTTTGGAGCAAAAAAGAGTTATACTATATATAGTAAAATAGTAATTTACTAAATTAGTAAGGAGCAATGCCATGAAAATCCCGACAACGCTCAAACACAAACCGGTCATCGTATCGGAAAACTACGAGAACATCGACGGACGCAATGCTTACTGCTCCGACACAAAGGGCCTGTCTCTGGGGCTTGCGCAGTGGAACGACCGTGGCAAAGTCGACATCTCGGCCAAGGTCTGGCGTCACACGGGTGAGAAGTGGTCGCGCCAGTCGGAGGAGCTGCCGTTGCACCGGGTGCTGGATCTTGCCATTCTTGTGTGCCGCGCCGAACAGTATTTCCGCGAGGCCTACCGCTTCCCGAAGCTCTACGATGAGTCAAACGAGATCATCGACCGGGTGGGCCTGCAGGGCGACGCCATGACGGTGGCAGTCTGCCGGGACAATCCCATGCTCGACGAGGACATCAAGCTCTTCGCCTCTACTCTCTCAGCGGACGATGAGATGCTCGGTGAGCGCTTTCGCACTCTCTCGCGCATTCTCAAAGAGATGGGCTACTGAAAAAGCGGCGTGCATCAGGCACGCCGCTTTTCACACATAGGGGTAGGGACCATAGGCAAAGTGCATAGGGTCGAAAAAGAGCCCGATTTCGGGCGGGCGGTAGGTGAAGACGAAGTAGCACAGAAGCGTCAGCGAGACGGCAATAAAGGCCGCAGCTCTGCCGCAGGCGGGCGCGCCGTCATGCAGCCGACGGCAGGAGAACCGGTAGCTGCAAAAGACTGCACCGAGGGCGATCAGAATATCGAAAACGAGCAGATTTGTGCCGAGGATGCCGCTGTAGAGATAGTAGATTGAGACGGTGAGGACGACCGCGAGCATCGCCCCCGCCGACTTTGTCTCAAAGAAGCCGCAGGGAACTACGCCGCGCCGTCTGAGCAGCAGATACTCGAAAAGCGCAAAGAGCAGATACGGGAAAAAGACAAGCTTTGTGTGCTCGAATACACTCTCGTTGACCGGAGAGAAAAAACCGACAACGGGAGAAAAGCCGCACCATCCGTAGAGAAAGTGCAGCAAAAAGGCGCTGAGCACCCCAAACCCGATGCCGACGCACTCGAGCGTCCACAGAGTTTTTTGATCGGCTTTCGTCAAGCGCACCGTCTCCTTTGACAAAGAGAATGGCCGCGCTCCCCCTGCGGGGCGTGCGCACGCCTGTGATACACTCTATGAAGGCAGAAGATCGATTATGAAAACGGCGCCGAATTCTCGGCGCCGTTTTGCTCAGCGGTAGACAAAGACCCGGTACATGAAAAAGTTCCACAGGGCGATAATACCCATTACGGGAACTTTTGCAAGCTCCACCGGAAGATGCACCAGCAGACCACTCAGACAGTAGAGCAGAAAGTTGGAGGCGAAGAGATTGAACACAAAGAGAATGGCATACTTGACCATCTGCATTCCGACTGGCGCTTTGGACTGAAACGACCAGAACCGGTTGAGCAGAAAGGAGTAGACTGCGCCGAGAATCATGGCGATGGAATTGGCCAGAAACTCCCCGTCAAACGCTGCAAAGCCCAGGTTGATCGTGACACCCTTTAAAAAGGTGAGCATCCCGAGAAAGAGCAGATATTCCACAACAACCGCCGAGACACCGATGATGAGATAGCGCACAAATTGACGTAGAAATTCAGCGCTGACGGTCTTTCCAAAGAGCTTGAACTCTCTTTTTTGACACATGATTTCACTTCCTTTGACCTGACTATTGTACCTCTTTTTGCGGACAAACAAAAGTCCGCTGTGCAGAAAAAATGAGAAATTTGCCAGAGGGATTGTAAGGACAGAGCAAATTGGTATATATTAGAGACAGTATCCGTATAAAGTGAGGAGAGAAAAAATGGACATTCAAACGTTCTTTAAAATGACTTACGGCCTCTATGTGGTGGGCAGCGTCCACGAGGGTAGAGTCAACGCACAGATTGCGGACGCCATCATGCAGATTTCAAACGACCCTGTCACGATTGCCGTGAGCCTGAACCGGGAAAATCTCACCAACGAATTTGTCAAGAAATCGAAGAAGATCTCGGTCAACATCCTGCCGGAGGATCTCGACATGTCGGTGGTGAACCACTTTGGCATGCAGTCGGGCAGAGCGGTGGATAAGTTTGCGACGGTGGACTATGAGACCGGTGTGACCGGCGCCCCGATTTTGAAAGACAACAGTCTCGGCTACTTTGAGGGCGAAGTCATTGACGTGATCGACGTCTACACCCACACCATCTTTGTTGTGCGTCCGGTTGAAGCGAAACTGTTCAGCGACAAGGCGCCGATCAGCTACAACGAATACCGCGAGCGCAAGGCCCGTGCCATCCGCGAGCAGAAAGCGACCGGCGGCCGCTACAAATGCGCCATTTGCGGCTACATCTATGACGAGCAGGCCGAGGGCAAAAAATTTGACGAGCTGCCCGAAGACTACGAGTGCCCCGTCTGCCATGCGCCGAAGAGAGTCTTTGAGAAGATCTGAGAGGAAATGATCTGCAAAAATCCGCCCATTTTGGGCGGATTTTTTTGAAAAGTGCTGTGCGACTTTTTTGATCTGTGTTATACTTTGTACAGAAATTTTTCAGGTCAGGAGCGATGAAACATGCAGAAAATCAGAGTTGGTATTGTGGGCTACGGCAACATTGGCCGCGGCGTGGAGGCGGCCATCTCGGCGGCCGAGGATATGGAGCTGGTCGCCGTTTTCACCCGGCGCGACCCGAAGAGCGTGACAACCCGCAGCGGCGCAAAGCTGGTGCACATGGATGAGATTGCCTCCTATCGCGGCGCCGTCGACGTGATGGTGCTCTGCGGCGGTTCGGCGACCGATCTGCCGGTGCAGGGGCCGCAGATCGCGGCGCTGTTCAACACGGTCGACAGCTTCGATACCCACGCGAAGATCCCGGAATATCTGCAGTCGGTCGATGCGGCTGCAAGACAGGCGGGCACGCTGAGCATTGTCTCCGTCGGCTGGGATCCGGGCCTGTTCTCCATCATGCGGGCTATCGGCGGCAGTGTTCTGCCTGACGGCAACGACTACACGTTCTGGGGCCGCGGCGTCAGCCAGGGCCACTCGGATGCCATCCGCCGCGTCGAGGGGGTCAAAAATGCCATCCAGTATACCGTACCGATCGAGCAGGCCTGCGAACGGGTGCGCGCGGGGGAGAATCCCGCGCTGACCACGCGTCAAAAGCATGTACGCGAGTGCTATGTGGTCGCGCAGGAGGGCGCCGACCGGGCGCGCATTGAGCACGATATTGTCACCATGCCGAACTACTTTGCCGACTATGACACAACCGTGCACTTCATCACCGAGCAGGAGCTGCACGAGAAACACAGCCGTATGCCGCACGGCGGCTTTGTGTTCCGCACCGGCAAAACCGGCTTCACCGGCGAGGAGAACCGCCATGTGATTGAGTACGCGCTCAAGCTCGACTCGAATCCGGAGTTTACGGGCAGCATTCTCGCGGCCTATGCGCGCGCGGCAGTGCGTCTCTCTCGCGAGGGCGTCAGCGGGGGAAAGACCGTGTTCGACATTCCGCTCACAGCGCTGTCGCCTCTCGGACGCGATGAACTGATCAAAAATCTGTTATAAAGATAAAAGACCGGCGGCCGATTTCGACCGCCGGTCTTTTTATTTGGGCTGCGCACGAAAAGAGGTGGAGAGAACCTCTGCCGTTTGATCAGCCGGCTGTGATACCGTAGCCAAATGTCCCGAGGAAGTAGTAGCGAATCAGCGCCCGGCCGTCGGGCAGAATGGCGAGCAGATCAAATTCCCCGATGTAGCCATGCGGTTCGGTCACAGCGGTAAAGAGGGCCGGCGAGTCCTCGGCGGTCTCAAAGGAGTGTATTTTGAGCGCATAGACCTGTTTTCCGTCCTCACGCTCGCTCTGTTCGACAAAGTAGAGATCGTCCCCGGCGAGACGGCTCGGCATGAGAGAGACGTTGTGATCAAAATCAGCCTGGCGCAGATCGCCGGTTGCAAAGTCGATCAGAAGCGCGGGAGCGATCGAATCCTCGTCCGCACTGAGAATCACGGCGCCGCCGTCGTCGCTGGAGTACAGGAGCCTGCTGTAGGGTGCGGGGTAGGTGATGACACTGCGCTGCGCAAGGTCGTAGAGCGCGAAGCTGTCGGTCCACTCGTAGCCGTTTGCCATGGCAAAGATCTTGCTGTCACCCTGTACAAAGCCGGCTGTCACATAGCGCACCTGCTGCTCCTCGTCGCCGTCTGCATTCGGGTGGGCGAGCAGCAGCTCGCTGCTGTTTTCCGCCAGGTTGATGAGGCTGACGCCGCTGTCGTTGCAGGCGACAACCTGTGTGAGATCGTCGCTGACGTCATAGGCTTCGCCGATGACAACGGGCAGGGGTACGCGGTTGATGAATTCGAGATCTCCGTCAAAGAGATACAGTGCGCGGGAACTGGTGATGACCAGGCAGTCGTTTCGATACAGCGCGCCGTGGATGGTCTCGCCGAGTGAAGCGAACGCGAGATTCTGCCCGTCCACCGTGAGTTCGCGCGTCAGAAGAGATTCCCCAGTTGCAGAACTCTTGTATTCGGCGGCGTAGTTGTTGTTCTGCAGGCCGACGAAGAGCAGTCTTTCGCCGACTGCCATCGGCTCGCCGAGCAGCTCGAGTGAGTAGTAGCGCTGAGCGCTGCGGCCGAGGACCGTATCAAAGTGTGTCAGCTCACCCGAGAGCTCGGCATCGTAGTACTCATCCCACCGCGAGACGCCGCCGGTGAGGTAGAAAGTGCCGTCGTCATGCCGGCCGAGATAGTAGTACTGATTGCGCACGACCACGGTCTCGCCGTCGCGTGACTCGATGCGCTCGACAAAGGCGATGTAGTCGCGCTCTGTGACCTGTTCGATTTTGGTCAGACGGAACGGCTCGCCGGCGTCGTATGCGGGTGTGTCGTAGTCCGGCCCCTTTTGAAATCCGAGATAGTACTCCATGCCGGTCGCGGCGTCGGTGTAGAGGTCGGGGTAGTTTTCGTCGTTGATGACATCGCGGCCGAAATAGCGCCCGGCCAGAGCGAGGGCTCGCTCTTTGGAGAGCTGGTTTTCCATATTCTCATAGAAAGCGTCGTCAAAGGGGCCGTCGCTGACCCAGTCGCCCTCGTGCAGCGCACAGTAGCGAAGAAAGGTCAGAACTTCGATGGTCGTGAGCTCATCGTAGTCGGCAAAGCCGTCCTGAAAGGAGTAGCTGGCGTTGAAGAGCAGCGGGTCCCAGGCCTCGGCGAGCGTGGCAGAATCGGTGATGGTGGCAAGGACCTCATGCTCCTCCCACGGGAGAGGAAGGCCGTCGGGCAGTATGGGGTCGGAGGGATCAGGCTGCTCTTTGGAGCAGCCGCCCAGAAGAGCGGCCATGACCAACACAAGGGCGAGTGCTCGGAGAATCGACCGATGTTTCATGATATTACCTCACTGTTTGATAATGGGGGAGAAACGGTACTCCATTGCGCAGGGGCGCGGCCTCGGTGTGCAGAGATGGTAGAGGTCAGTGGCCCGGTTTTCAAAGGCGAAGAGCTCGGCCGCAGCGGGCCCGAGCGAGGGGATGTCGGCGGGTTTTGCCGCCAGGGGAAGCGTGCCCTCGCGGCGGATGCGCCCGAGAAGTTCCACACCGCGCCCATTGGCCGCAAGGGGCTTGAGATAGGGCGGGGAAAAAGGTCCGCAGGGCGTACCGAGCAGCGCTGCGAGCACGATACGCCGCAGCCTGGCGTCGGGATAGCGCCGCGCGTGGGCGAGCCGGTAGAATTCCTCGAGGGAGCAGGCGGCCCGGGCGCTCTCGTACAGCCGGTTTTGCAGCCCCTCGCTGACGTCGGGCAGAGCGGCGAATTCGTCCAGAGAGAGTGTGCGAAGCCGCGTGAGAATGGCGGACTCCAGCGGCCTGAGAGAGGCCGGTGCGCGGCCCTCGCGCAGAGCCTGCTCATAGGGGATAAGACACTCGGCAGGGGTGAAAGTGTCGAGCATGGAGCGGTCGCCGCCGAGAAGGCCCGCGCGAATTCCGGCGGCCGATGCGTACACCGCTGTTGCGGCGTGGTCATGGTAGCCGGCACCCCGGCGCAGCACCGTGATGGGGACAATCGGCGAGCGCTGCTTACGCAGAGCCTTGAGATACTCGACTGCGAGGATGTTGTTTGGCTGTCGGATGGCGTCCGCCGCGGCTTCGCCGAGCCGGCGGGAGAGCCAGATTTCCCGGGCCGCGGGGTAGGAGACACCGGTTTTGAGCAGCTCGCGCATGTCGGGGTGAAAGGAGGGCTCCAGCAGGGCGCCGGCAATTTCCTCGAGCAGTGAGAGCTCTCCGGCTTCGCTGCCAAAACAGAGGAAATCGACGCAGCCGCAGGCCTGTATGAGTTCGACGGCACCCGCGGCGAATTGTTCCGCCGAGGCGGTGGCAACCGGCGTCGGCAGCTCGAGGACCAGATCGGCGCCGCCCGCCAGTGCGGCCTCGGCACGCGTCCACTTGTCGAACACGGCACACTCGCCGCGCTGCACGAAGTTGCCGGACATGACACAGATAATATGGGTCGCGCCCCGCTCGCGGGTCGCCCTGAGCTGGTGGGCGTGTCCGCTGTGAAATGGATTGTACTCGGCAATGACGGCGGCTGTCTTCATGTCTGAGATCCCCCTTACAGAGAATATGGGAGCTTTACACCCGGTTTAGACGGAAAAGTGGAAAAAAGGAGCCGAAACCGCGGTGAGAACGCGTTTTTTACCGCAGGAATCCGGCAAAACTATTGTGGCGGCGGACAATTTATATTATAATAATTCCGTGAGTTCGCTGGAAAAAGAATCCGAACTCATTTTATTTGAAATTTGCCGCTGAATCAAGTGGCAGGTTTTTGCGGCTCTTCGGGAGACGAATTAATTTTGCCGCGATTGCGGCGGATGGGTGGTTGTAATGAAAATTCTGGTAATCAACGCGGGAAGTTCATCGCTGAAGTATCAGCTCATCGACATGGACTCCTCCGAGGTCATGGCAAAGGGTCTCTGCGAGCGAATCGGCATCGACGGCAAGTTCAGCCAGACAGCCGGCGACCGGGAGATCAAAATGGATGTCGCCATGCCCTCGCACGCCGAGGCGATCGCGCAGGTCATCTCTGCCATCACGGACAGTGAGAACGGTTGCATCGCCGACCTGTCGGAGATCACGGCGGTTGGACACCGTGTGCTCCACGGCGCCGAGACATTTAAGGAGTCGGTTCTCGTCACGCCGGAGACGATGGCCGGCATGGAGGAACTCGTGCCCTTCGGCC
This sequence comes from Feifania hominis, assembly GCF_014384765.1. Lineage (NCBI taxonomy): Bacteria > Bacillati > Bacillota > Clostridia > Eubacteriales > Feifaniaceae > Feifania > Feifania hominis. Next base: position 219,112 of record NZ_JACRSP010000001.1, read on the forward strand.
CGCTGCACATGCCTGGAAATCTCATGGGCATCCGCGCCTGCGAAAAGGCCATGCCGGGCGTGCCTCAGGTTGCGGTCTTTGACACCAGTTTCCACCAGACCATGGATCCGGTCGCGTTCATGTATGCGCTGCCCTATAAATATTACGAAGAGAATCACATTCGCAAGTACGGCTTCCACGGCACATCGCACAAGTACATCACCCGCCGCACGGCGGAGATGCTCGGCAAGAGCAGCGGCGAGGTCAATCTGATCTCCTGCCACCTCGGCAACGGCTCCTCCATCTGCGCGGTGCAAAACGGCAAGTGCGTTGACACCACCATGGGCTTTACTCCTCTTGAGGGCCTGATTATGGGCACCCGCTCGGGCAACCTTGATCCGGCGGCCATCTTTGAGATCATGGAGCGGGAGAATTTGACACCTGCACAGGCGAACGATCTGCTCAACAAGAAGTCGGGCTTTCTGGGACTCTCGGGTGTGTCGAGCGACATGCGCGACATCGACGCTGCGATCGCTGAGGGCAACACCCGCGCCAAGCTCGCGCGCGACATGCTGGTCTACCAGGTCAAAAAGTACATCGGCTCCTACCTCGCAGTGCTCGGACGGGTGGACGCCATCACATTTACCGCGGGCGTCGGCGAAAACGGCATTGAGCTTCGCCGAGATATTGTCAGCGGCCTTGAGCATCTGGGCATCGAGCTCGATGAGAAGCGCAACGACACCCGTCGGTGCGAGGCGCTCATCTCGAAAGATTCCTCGAAAGTCAAGCTGTTTGTCATTCCCACCAACGAGGAATTGATGATCGCGCGCGATACAAGAGAGATCGTCGAGGCTCTGTAATCAATCAGAACACATGGGGGAGCGGCCGCCGGGCATGAGCCGGCGGCCCGCGCCCCCTTTGAACAGGAGGCTCTTATGGGAGAGAACAAATACGCCCTTGGCGTCGACTATGGAACAAAATCCGGCCGCGCACTGCTGATGAATGTGCGCACGGGCGAGGAGGTCGCCGAGGCGGTGCTCGAATATCCCCACGGCGTGATCGACGAACGTCTGCCCGACAGTGAAGTGACCCTCGACATCGACTGGGCGCTTCAACACCCGGCGGATCATCTCGAGGTGCTGCGGGTCTGCGTGCCGAAAGTCCTTAAGGATTCCGGCGTCGCGGCGCAGGACGTCATCGGCATCGGCATTGATTTCACCTCCTGCTCCATGCTGCCGGTGGACAGAGACAACACGCCGCTGTGCTTTCTGCCGGAGTATCGTGAGAACCCGCACGCCTATATGAAGCTCTGGAAACACCACGCCGCGCAGCCCGAGGCCGACGAGATCAACCGCATTGGCCGGGAGATGGGCGAGCCGTTTCTCGACTTTTACGGCGGCAAGCTCTCGGCGGAGTGGATGCTCGCGAAATCCCTGCAGATTGCAGACGAGGCCCCCGAGATCTATGACGCCGCCGACCTCTTTATGGAGGCGGGGGACTTCATGGTGGCGACCCTCACGGGCAAGCGCACCTGGAGCAATTACTCCGCGGGCTTTAAAACCGCGTGGAACAAGCGGCTGGGCTTTCCGAGCAAGGCGTTTTTCAAACGCCTCAACCCCAGAGTGGAAAACCTCATCGAAGACAAGTTTCAGCCCGACAACATCTGCCCGGTGGGCTCGCGCGCGGGCCTCTTGAATGCGGAGTGGGCGGGCTGCCTGGGGCTGTGTGAGGGCACGCCGGTCGCAGTTGCCATCGCGGACGCGCCGGCCTCCATGCCGACGGTCGGCGCAGTCGAGGCGGGGCTTCTGATGATCATCATGGGCACCTCGAGCTGCCATATGGTGCTAAGCGAGAGCGAGCAGAAAGTGCCGGGCATCTGCGGCGTTGTCGAAGACGCGCTCATCCCGGGCTACTTCGGCTATGAGGCAGGCCAGCCGGCGACAGGTGATCTGCTCGACTGGTTTGTGTCGAACTGTGTGCCCGAGGACTATGAGCGACAGGCGCGTGAGCGCGGGATCAACATCCACACGCTGCTCACGGAAAAGGCACAGGCGCTGCGCCCGGGTGAGAGCGGCCTGATCGCGCTCGACTGGCTAAACGGCAACCGCACAAAGCTGATCGACTCGGATTTGACCGGCCTCATTCTGGGGCTTACGCTTCTGACGAAGCCGGAGGAGATCTATCGCGCGCTGATTGAGGCCACCGCGTTCGGCACCAAAATCATTGTCGACAACTTTGAGAAGAACGGCGTGCCGATTCGTGAGATTCGGGCCTGCGGCGGCATCGCGAGAAAAAATGAGATGATGATGCAGATCTATGCCGACGTCACGGGGCGGGAGATCAAGGTCTCGACCTCCAAACAGTCCTCGGCCTGCGGCGCGGCCATGTACGGCGCCGTCGCGGCGGGGAGCGCGCTCGGCGGCTACGACAGCATCCAGCAGGCCTCGCGCGCACTGTGCAAACTCTCGCCGAAAGGATACCATCCAAATCCGGAAAACAGCAGAGTCTACGAGAGGATCTTTGCAGAGTATCAGCTGCTTCACGACTATTTCGGCACCGGCGTCAACGATGTGATGAAGCGCATGAAAGCGCTGCGTCAGCAGCAGCGCGACCGCGCTTGAGGAGGAGAATATGAGTATGACCTACGATCAGATGTGGCAGGAGGCCAACCGGGTCTGGGACAATGAGAGCCGCAGCATTGCGGCGCTCTGCGAACGCATTGACCGCCACAGTTTCTGTGTGGCCCTTGAAATGGTGGCCGACTGTGTGGCGGCCGGACGAAAAATTGTCACCTTTGGCCTCGGCACCTCGGCCTGTGCGGCGGAGAAAATCGCCCACTCGTTCAACGTGGTCAATGTGCCGGCAGTTATGCTCGACGGGGGAAAAGCGGCCCACGGCGGACTCGGCGTCATTGAGAGAGACGACGTGGTAATCGCCATTTCAAAGGGCGGTTCCTCCGAGGAGCTCGTGCGGATTCTGCCGTCGATCAAGGAGAAAGGCGCAAAGCTCATCGGGGTGACGGAAAAGCCGGAGTCGGCGCTCGGAAAGCTCTCTGACGTCATTGTGTCGGCCACGGTGGAACAGGAGGCCTGCCCGCTCGGAATGCTTGCAACTTCAAGTACGCTCGCAGTCATTGCAGCCTTTGACGCCATGGCGATTGCCATGGAGCAGTATCCGCAGTTTTCCAAAGAGGCGTTTCTGTGCAATCACCCGAACGGCGCAGTGGGACATCTGCTGATGGAGCAGCTTGGAAAATAGTGAAAGGACGCGGGGCGGGTGATGACCCGCCCCTTGCATATGGAGTGAGACGATGAAAAAGAGAACAACAGCACTTTTTTGCGTGGTGATACTGATTGTGGCGGCCCTTTCCGGCTGTGCGAGTAAGAAAGGGGTGCTCGACTTCTATAAGCAGAATCCTCCCGACCACTGGTGGGAGATCGCGGCAATCACCGCGTCCGGCGGCGAGGTGGACCATGACGCCGCTTTGACGATCATTCGGAAAATCAAACTCGATGAGGGCGTTTCAAACCTTGTCGGCGCCGCTTACGCGCTCGAGGCCATCGGAGAAGACCCCCATACAGCCCTCGGCGTCGATCTGCCGCAGGAAATTGCGAATGCCCAGCAGGCGGACGGCGGCTTTGGCTACCTCAACGAGACTGTGTACGCGGTGCTTGCGCTCGAGCACTTTTCGCAGAGTTACAACCGTACGGCGGCGCTCGACGCCATTCTGGAAAAACAGCTTGACAGCGGCGCTTTCTGCTTTTCGCCCGAGTGGGGGGAGAGCGTCGACGTGACGGGAATGGCCCTGTCTGCTCTCTCGCTTTACGACGACGACCGGGCTCGGCAGGCTGTGGAGGAGGCAGTCGCCTATCTCGACGAAGTGCAGCTCGAAGACGGAGGCTTCGCCGAGATGGGACTCGAAAATGCGACGACGCTCGCGACGGTGATCACCGGGCTTCAGGACTGCGGTGTCGATCTGAGTGAGAAGCGCTGGAACAAAATTGTAGACGAGCTGATTTCGTATCAGCTGGAGGATGGAGGCTTCAAAAACGAGCCGCAGGACAAGCAGGCGAACCGCATGACAACCTATCAGGCGCTCACCGCGCTTGACGCGGTCACGGCGGAAAAGAGCTTTTTTGTACGCGGTGCGGTACCGGCAGAGCAGAATGAGAAGAAGTAGGAGTTTTGCAATTTTCGCCCTTGTCATTTTGATGCTGTTCGCGGGCTGTGCGCCGAAAGAGAGTACCGCGCAGCCCGGGCAGATTACGCTCAGCATCGAGTGGGACGATGAGAAATTCTGTGACGGGGAGACCATTGACGTCACGGGGGAGCAGACGGTGCTCGACATTCTCACAGCCTACTGCGACAGGGCGGGAATCGACTATGTAAACAGCGGCGGCTACATCAGCTCGCTTGCGGGACTTGCGGAAAAGGAGCACGGCGCATCGTCCGGCTGGGTGTATGAGATCAACGGCGAGGCAGTGTTCCAGAGCGCGGCAAAAAAGACGGTGGGTGACGGCGATGAGATCGTCTGGCGCTACACCGGCGAGAGGGAGGACTAATATGAAAACGGTAGTTACTGACGGATATGCTTTAAACCCCGGCGATTTTTCCTGGGAACCGCTCGGTCAGATCGGGGAGTATGAGGTTTACGACCGCACGCCGCCCGAGCTTGTGCTGGAGCGCTGCCGGGACGCAGAGCTCATCATCACAAATAAGGTGATCTTCGACGAGGCGCGCATGGAGGCTCTGCCAAAGCTCCGTTATATCGGCTGTGCCTCAACCGGCTACAATGTCGTCGACATTGAGGCGGCGCGGCGTCGTGGAATTCTGGTCACCAATGTGCCGGCGTACAGCACCGACTCGGTGGCGCAGCATGTGTTCGCGCTGCTGCTCGAACACTGCATGCAGGTTGGGCACCACAGCCGCGCCGTACATGAGGGCCGCTGGGTAAACGCCCGGGACTACTGCTTCTGGGATTTCCCTCTGCATGAGCTCGCGGGCAAGACCATCGGCATCATCGGCTTTGGCTCAATCGGGCGCAAAGTGACGCAGATTGCGTTCGCCTTTGGTATGAACGTCATCGCGAACAGCCGCACGCAGCGCGACACACCTGACGATCCGCGCTTTCGCTGGGTCGATCTCGAGACGCTCTGCCGTGAGGCGGATGTCATCACCATCCACTGCCCGCTGTTTCCCGAGACAACGGGACTGATCGACCGGGCGCATCTCGCCCTCATGAAACCGAGCGCCTTTTTGATCAACACATCGCGCGGCCCCGTGCTCAACGAGCAGGATGTCGCCGACGCCCTGAACGAGGGCCGTATTGCAGGCGCCGGCGTCGATGTGCTCTCGACCGAGCCGCCGGCCAAAGACAACCCGCTGCTGAGTGCGCGCAACTGCTTTATTACGGCACACATCGCCTGGGCAACGCTTGAGGCGCGCCGCAGGCTCATTGACGAGACCATTGAAAACGCGCTGAGCTTCGCCCGAGGCGTCGCGCGCAATTCGGTGAACGGTGTGACGCTGTAAAACCGTGATTTACACCAAAAAAGATACCGGGGCCTGCAAAATATTTTGCAGGCCCCGGTGCTTTTTGTTTCAACCGGTTTCGGTATGTACTTTATCACAGACAGGGATTTACTGCTTCTTGTAGCCGCACTTGGGGCAGACGCCGTTTTCGTTGAGCGCAATGCCGCACAGCGGGCAGCGGTCGATCTTGTTGGCAGGTTCGTACTCCTGAGAGGCCGCGTTGACGCCGCTGGTGAAAGTGATCTTGGCGATGTTCAGTTTGTCCTTGAGCAGATCGTAGACAATCTTGATCATCCCCTCGACGGTCATGGTCTCTTTTGTGACGACCAGTCGACAGTCCGGATACGCAGTGGCGAGCTCTGTCTTGAAAGCGGGCCCTTTCATCTGGTTGTTCGGCGCGCCGTCGCGGATGCCCTGCTCCTCGTAGACTTTGAGAATCGCGGGCAGCAGGGGATCGTCCTGCCGGAGAACAAGCGCATGGTCAAAATTTTTCAGCACAGACCAGGCGGTTTTCTGAATCTCGTTGCAGGGGAAGACCATATTGACACCGGGTTCTACAGAATCCTCAACTTCAATGGTCAGAACGCCTGTATGTCCATGTAAATACTGGGCTTCACCCTTAAAACCGTAGAATCTGTGCGCGTATTGCAGGTCCAAGGTCGTGATACTTCTCATAACAAAAGCCTCCTATAATATTTATTTACGGGCTTGTGCCCGCATTGTTCACTTTCTACATTCCGGGCAGATACCGCGAAACATGAGGTCGTGACCGCTGAATTCAAAGCCGTGGGTGTCGGTAATCTGCTGTTCCAATCCGTCGAGATGGGCCATCTCCACATCGAAGACCCGGCCACATTTGAGACATCTGACGTGGTAGTGGTCGTGGCACCGGTGGTCGAACCGGTCAGCGCCGCCCGGTACCTCCAACTTTCGAATTTCACCGGCATCGGAGAGTTGATTTAGATTTCGGTAAACGGTCGCTCTGCTGATGTGGGGATGCTTTGCGACAATCTGCTCATAGATTTCGTCGGCCGTTGCGTGACATTTCAGCCTGTTTACTGCCTCCAGAACCAGAGTACGTTGAATGGTATTGCGCTTGATTGTCATAAGATCACCTTAATGATATTAATTACTAATTAGAATATTATCACAAATAAATCTGGTTGTCAATTACCTAATGTTTATTTAGGAAAATAAAAAGCAGCCGCCACAGGCGGCTGCTTTTTATGGAATGTCAGTGGTCGATTCGGTCCTCGACGAGTGAGTGCTCGCGAAAGAGCAGAGAGATGCACCAGATGCCGGCAAGACCGACAATGGTGTAGATGATTCTGCTGATAGCGGCGAGCTGTCCGCCGAAAATCCAGGCAACGACGTCAAAGCCGAAGATCCCGATGCTGCCCCAGTTGAGCGCTCCAATGACGACGAGAATCAGCGCGAGTCTGTCCAAAAATTGCATGGATGTGTCTCCTCCTTCTGTAAAGTATCGAAATACATGATTAGAGAATGGTTCTCTTTCGGTATTTTACCCACAAAGAAGACATTATTTCAACGCAGAGACTGGTTAATTTTTCCGAATCAAAAAAAGTGCCGGGACGGCTGCCCTGGCACTTTTTGAATTTTGGTAAGAGATCATTCTTATGAAGTAATATGTTTGTCTCCTGGCGCCGTCTCGCCGGTTGGTTTAAACGTCGCAGACCTTGACGCTCCAGCCGAACGGATCGGCGAGCTCGCCCCACTGGATGCCGGTGAGGTTGTCGTAGAGTTTCTGAGAAATCTCGCCAATCTTTCCGCCGCCGAGCTCCATGACCAGGTCGTCAATTTTGAGTTTGCCGATGGGGGAGATGACGGCAGCCGTTCCGGTGCCGAAAGCCTCTCTGAGCCGGCCGTCACGGTAGGCCTCGGTCAACTCATCAACCGCGAGCGGGCGCTCGACAACCTGATAGCCCCAGTGCTGCAGAAGCTCGATTGCCGATTTGCGGGTGATACCGGGCAGGATGCTGCCGCGCAGCGCGGGCGTGACGATTTCGTCGCCGATGACGAAAAAGACGTTCATCGCGCCGACTTCCTCGATGTACTTCTGTTCGACGCCGTCGAGCCAGAGCACCTGGGAATAGCCCTCTTTCTCCGCCTCGTCCTGCGCCTTGAGTGAAATGGCATAGTTCGCGCCGGCCTTGACCTCGCCCGTGCCGCCGCGAACCGCGCGCACATAGTGGCGCTCCACATAGATGCCGACCGGATTCAGGCCGCTGGCATAGTAGGCGCCGGAGGGTGAGAGAATGATGATAAACTTGTAGTGAGACGAGGGGTGGACCCCCAGAAATTCCTCTGTCGCGAAGACAAAGGGGCGCACATACAGAGACGTGCCTGGGCTCTTCGGAACCCACTCCCGGTCGATTTCAAGCAGCTTTTTAAGCGCCTCGAGAGCGAAAGCCTCGTCAATTTCGGGAATACAGAGGCGGCGATTCGAGTTGTTGAGGCGCTTGAAGTTCTCCGTCGGGCGGAACAGGCGGATCTCGCCGGTCTTGGTACGATAGGCCTTGAGCCCCTCAAAGACGCTCTGCGAGTAGTGCAGGCTCGTGCAGGCCGGAAGAATTTCAAGCGGCCCGTAGGGGACAATCTGGGCGTTGTGCCAGCCGTGCTCGGGATCATAGTCCATCACGAACATGTGATCGGTAAAAATCTTGCCGAAACCGAGTTTGCTCTCATCGGCGGGCTTCTGTTTGGGTTGTTTTGTCAGAGTGACGGACAGTTCCATGCGGATTCCTCCTGTTTTTCTTTTGAGTTAGTATACCGCGATCAGGCGGCTATTTCAATCTTTTTTACACATCGATGCCGAGAAAATGCTTGACGAGCAGACCCACGACAAACGACAGCGCGGCGACGCCGAGGCTGATGCCGGCCATCTCGAGAAAACGCCGTTTGAAGTTGAGCCCCTGGGCGACCGAGATGTAGAAGTTGAACACGAAAATAATCAGCACCACCGTCGCCACCATGATGCCGAGCGCGAGCGCGTAGGCGTGCGCCGGCAGCAGCAGATAGGGCAGCACCAGCAGTGTCACCGTGATCAGATAGGCGATGCCGGTATAGGTGCAGGATTTGAAAGCGTCCTTTCGCCCCTCGCTTCTGGCGGAGAGAAATTCCGACGAGGCCATGGAGAGAGTTGCCGAAATGCCGGTGATGAGCCCGGACAGGGCCACGAGACGGTTGCTCTGCAGGGCAAAGGTGAGACCCGCCAGCGTGCCGGTGAGTTCCACGAGCGCATCGTTGAGCCCGAGCACCATGGAGCCGACATAGCGCAGCCGCTCCTCGTCGAGCAGCGAGAGCAGCTCGTTTTCGTGGCGCTGCTCGTCCTCCGAGATGCGCTGCGCCTCGGGCACCTCGGCGATGATCTCCGTGTAGACGGTGTTGGCATTGTCCTCGCCGTTTTCCATGAGCTTGAGAGCAAACGTAATGCCAAACACAACGCTCAGAAAGCTGTACCAGAAAATCTTCAGGCGGTTGGGTCGGGGCTCTTCACCGGTGTAGCCCTTCCAGATTTCATAGTGCGCCCGCTCCTCGTTTGCGGTGCGCTCGAGCACATCGTGGTTGTGGGGATCCTTTTTCTCAATTCGCGAGGCGATCTTTTTGTAGATGTGATACTCTGTGATCTCGCCGCGCTGCATCTTCAAGAGAGTCGCGTGGACCTTTGCGCTGAGTTCTCTCGGCATGTGTGCCACTTCCTTATCAGTTTTTCAGGCTCTGAATCGGCGCCGGAATGCGCCCGCCGCGGCGGATGAACTTCGCCGGCGAGTAGTTGTTGACCGGCATGACAGGCCCTGAGCCGAGAAGCCCGCCGAAGCTGAGTTCGTCGCCGACGCGCTTGCCGAGCGCGGGGATGACGCGCACGGCGGTCGTCTTGGTATTGACCACACCGATGGCGATCTCGTCGGCAATGATGGCCGCAATGGTCTCGGCGGTCGTGTCGCCGGGGATGACAATCATATCGAGGCCCACCGAACAGACCGCAGTCATGGCCTCAAGCTTTTCAATGGTCAGTGAGCCGCAGCGCGCGGCGTCGATCATCCCCGCATCCTCCGAGACGGGGATGAAAGCGCCCGAGAGACCGCCGACGTGGGACGAGGCCATGACGCCGCCCTTTTTGACCGCGTCGTTGAGCATGGCGAGCGTCGCAGTGGTGCCGGGGCAGCCGCACTTTTCAAGGCCGATTTCCTCGAGGATATGTGCGACAGAGTCGCCGACAGCCGGTGTCGGAGCAAGAGACAGATCGACGATGCCGAACGGCACGTCGAGCCTCCGCGAGGCCTCGTGGGCGACGAGCTGACCCATGCGGGTGATTTTGAAAGCGGTCTTTTTGATGATGTCGGAAATGGCGGTGATATCGCAGTCACCGGCCTTTGCGAGCGCCGCGCGCACGACGCCGGGCCCCGAGACGCCGACGTTGATCACGCACTCCGGTTCGCCGACACCGTGAAAGGCCCCGGCCATAAAGGGGTTGTCCTCGGGGGCGTTGGCGAAGACGACGAGCTTGGCGCAGCCGATGCAGTCGCGGTCACGGGTGAGATAGGCAGCCTGCTTGATGACCTCGCCCATCTCGCGCACCGCGTCCATGTTGATGCCGGCTTTTGTGGTGGCGACGTTGACCGACGAGCAGACGAGATTCGTCACCGCCAGAGCCTCGGGGATTGACGCGATCAGATTGCGGTCGCCGCGGGTGTACCCCTTGTGAACGAGCGCGGAAAAGCCGCCGATGAAGTTGACCCCTGTGGTCTCGGCGGCCCGGTCGAGGGCCTTTGCAAATTTGACGAAATCGCCGCTGTGACAGGCGTTGCCGACAATGGAGATGGGCGTGACCGAGATGCGCTTGTTGATGATCGGGATGCCGTACTCCTTTTCAATGTCCTCGCCGGTTCTGACGAGATGTTCGGCGCGCGTGACAATCTTGTCATAGACTTTCTCGCAGGCGCGGTCGATGTTCTCGTCGCAGCAGTCGAGCAGAGAGATGCCCATGGTGATCGTGCGGATGTCCAGGTGCTCGTCCTGGATCATGTTGATGGTTTCCAGAATGTCGTTGGTGTTGATCATCGGCTTGCTCCTTTATCAGATTCGATGCATGGAATTGAAGATGTCCTCGTGCATGGTGTGTACGGAGAGGCCGAGATCGCTGCCGAGTTTGTCGAGCCTGTCTACAAGCTCTGCAAAGGGGAGTTTGCTCTTGGAGATGTCGACGATCATGATCATACAGAAAAATTCTTTCAAAATACTCTGGGTGATGTCGAGGATGTTGATTCCCTCCTCGGCGCAGATGCCGCTCACTTTCGAGATGATGCCGACCATATCCTTGCCGATTACTGTGATGACTGCTCGCATACTTTTCCCTCCGGTTCTCTGCCGGCGCCAATTTTCCTTGCCATTTGCCCGGCAAATTGATAACATATATGTTATCATAAAACAGGTGGCAATAAAAGGGGGAACCCGCCGTGCTTTTGGCCGATTATCACATGCACACAGAGGAATCTTTTGACGGAAGCTACAAGGCCGACGATATGCTGCGGGCGGCTGTCACGGCGGGAATGAGAGCCGTTGCCCTGACCGACCACTGCGATCTCGGCAGTCCCGCGTTCTACGACCCCTTTGACATCGATGTGAAACGGCAGCGGCGCAAGTACGACGCCGTGGCGCCGCTCTTTGCGGACAGGCTCGACGTGCGCTTCGGTCTCGAGCTCGGCCAGCCGAATCAGCAGCCGGAGAAAGCGGAGCAGATTCTGCGTGAAACCGAGTTTGACTTTGTGATCGGCTCGCTTCACAATCTCAGGGGTGAGCGGGATTTTTATTTTCTCGACTACCACAGCCTCGATGTGCCGGCGCTGCTGTCGCGCTACTTTGATGAGCTCATTGAGATGGTGGAACAGGACTTTGACGTGTTGGGCCATCTGAGCTACCCCTGGCGCTATCTGAGCGAGGCGGGGATGAAGCAGCCGTGGGAGAACTATGAGGAGCAGATTCGCCTGATCTATCGGCGGCTGATTGAGACCGGCCGGGGCATTGAGATCAACACCTCGGGTCTGCGCATGAGCATGGGCGTGACCATGCCCGATCTGCCACTGGTTCGCCTCTACCGTGAGCTCGGCGGCGAGATCGTGACGATCGGCTCCGACGCCCACGAGCCCGCCCATGTGGGCTCCGGTATCCGCCGCGGCGCCGCGCTCGCGCGGGAGGCTGGCTTTTCCCACATCGCTCTGTACCGCGGCCGAAAGCCGCAATTTGTACCCATTACGGAGGACTGACATGTACAGCACAACAGTGTCCGTTGCGCGCGCGCAGGAGTATGACGCGGCGCTTCTTCGCGAGAACATTGCGCTTCATTTTGAACACCTCGGCGGCGTCAGCCGGTTTGTAAAACCGGGGACGAGAGTTCTGCTGAAGGTGAATCTGCTCATGGCGAGAAAGCCAGATGCGGCCACGACAACCCATCCGGCCCTCGTCGAGGCGCTGGCGAAAACGCTTGTCGAGGCCGGCGCCGCCGTCACCATCGCCGACAGCCCGGGCGGCCTCTACACAGAGGCGGCGCTGCGCAAGATCTACCGGGTGACCGGCATGGAGCAGGCCGCGGCAAACGCCGGCGCCCGGCTCAACTTTGACACGGGCGCCGACTTCAAGCGCCACGAAGAGGGTAAGCTCTGCCGGAACTTCCACTTCATTCAGCCCTACTTCGACGCCGACCTTGTCATCTCGGTGTGCAAGCTCAAGACACACGCCATGACCACTTACACGGGCGCGGTGAAAAACATGTTCGGCCTCGTGCCGGGGCTCGAGAAGCCGGAGTTTCACTTCCGCTTCCCCGAGCGGAAAAACTACTGCGACATGCTCGTCGATCTGTGCGACGCCGCGCGGCCTGCGCTCGCCTTTATGGATGCCGTTGTGGCCATGGAGGGCGACGGCCCCTCAGGCGGTACGCCGCGCGGGGTGGGGTTGACCCTCGCGAGCGAGAGCCCCTTTGCGCTCGACCTTGCCGCAGCCGCGGTTGTAGGGCTCGGGCCGGACCAGGTACCCACGCTGGAAAGGGCCGCGCAGCGGGGCTTCGCGCCCGCGGATGCGGGGGAACTGACCATACTCGGCGAGCCGATTTCCTCGGTGCGCGTCGAGGGATTTCAGCTGCCGAAGAGCCATGACGACATCACGCGCTTTGGCCGTCTGCCAAAGTTTTTAAACGAGCCGCTTCGCCGCTACGGCGCTCCGCGTCCGGTCATCAGCCGGGCGGTATGCATCGGCTGCGGCGCCTGTGCGGAGAGCTGCCCGGCCAAGACCATTGCCATCCGAGAGAAAAAGGCGTTCATCAACTACAAAAACTGCATCCGGTGTTTCTGCTGCCAGGAGATGTGTCCGGTGCGGGCGATCGCCATCAAGAAAAGGAAGCTGTTTGCCCTATGAGGACCGTATCCTGCAAGACCTACGCCAAAATCAACCTGACGCTCGACGTGCGGGGCAAAAACGATGACGGCTACCACGAGGTGGAGATGGTGATGCAGTCGGTCAGCCTGCACGACGATCTGACGGTGCGTCTCGACACCAGGGGCCGGTGCGCGGACTCCATTCGCATTCGCTGCAATCTGCCCTATGTGCCGCGCGATGAGCGCAACACCGCCTACAAGGCGGCGCTGCTCTTCTTTGAGCAGACGGGCATCGAGAACACCGGGCTCTTCATCGACATTGTCAAACGGGTGCCGGTGGCGGCGGGCCTCGCGGGGGGCAGCGCCAACGCCGCGGGCGTGCTGCACTGTCTCAACCGTCTCTGCGGGCGCCCGCTCGGGCGGCGGGAGCTTGCGGAGCTTGCGCTGCGGGTTGGCGCCGACGTGCCGTTCTGCCTCACGGGGGGCACCTGTGTCGCCTCGGGCATCGGGGAGCGGCTCACCCCGGCGCCGCCCATGCCGCGCTGCCACATTCTGATTGCAAAGCCGCCGAAGAGCGTGAAGACACGGGAGATCTATGAAGCCATCGACCGGTGCGAGATCGTTCGCCGCCCCGATACGGCGGCTATGCTTGCCGCGCTCAAAAGCAGCGATGCGGCGCAGGTGGCGCAGCAGTGCTGCAACGTGATGGAGGAGGTCACAAGCGCGCGTGTCCCCGAGATTTTGGAGCTCGAGAGGACCTTTCTGCGCCACGGGGCGCTTTGCGCCGTGATGAGCGGCAGCGGTCCGAGCGTATTTGGCATCTTCACCGACTTTGAGGCGGCGGCGCGCGCGCGCGACGAAGTGAAAAGACGAATGCGGCGCACGCTCTGCTTTCTCGAGCGGCCGGTACAAAAATTTTCGCCTATGGGTTAAAAGAAAAACTTCCTGTCAATAATGATGACATCATCGACAGCAGGGAGTTTTGTTTTGCTATGAAACGCGGCAAATTTTTTGAATGGTCTCTTTTGGCGGCGGTGCTCGTCTCGGTTCTCGTGATGGTGGCGAATGCCCAGAGCTGCTTTACTCACATCTCCGAGAGCGTGCTCCGGCTGCATGTGCGTGCGGACAGCGACAGCAGCGCCGATCAGGCGGTAAAGCTCATGGTGCGCGACGAGGTTCTCAAGCGCACGGGCGGTCTTCTCGACGGCGTCACCGACCGCGATGAGGCGGCTGAAATTCTAAGGGAGAATCTCGCACTCTTTGAGCAGACGGCAAACGAGACGCTCGCCGAGCACAACATGCCCTACCGGGCCCGCGCGGTCTTCGATACGGAGTATTTTCCCACCCGTCAATACGGCGAGCTGACGCTGCCCGCCGGGCGGTATGAGGCGCTCGTCGTCGAACTCGGCAGCGCCGAGGGCCAGAACTGGTGGTGCGTGATGTTCCCGACGCTCTGCTACACGCAGGACCTTGTCACGGCCGACGACGGCTCGCTTGACTATCTGCGCGAGACATTAAGCGAAGAGGAATTCGACCTGGTCGCAGGGGACGCCGAGGTGAAGACCACCTACAAATTCAAGCTGATCGAATGGCTGAACGATTTGAAAGAACAGCTGTTTTAAGACAGACCGAATGAGAGAGCCGCCCGCCGGGCGGCTCTCATTTTAACAGACACGCCAGGGGCGTGTCTGTTTTTTGCCGTCAATCTGTGCTAGAATAGAATATATTGTCGAAAGGGGGCGATGACTTTGCTGACGCTGATAACGGGCCGGGCGGGCAGCGGCAAGAGCCGCGAGCTCAACCGCCGTGTGCGCGCGCACTGCGAGGCGGGCGACCGGGTCATCGTCCTTGTGCCGGAGCAGTACACTGTGCGCAAGGAGCGCGAGCTTTTGCTGGAGCTCGGCAACCGTCTGTGCGCCTCGGCCGAGATTTTGAACTTCTCACGGCTTTGCGACTTCGTATTCCGTGAGACCGGCGGCGTCACGGCCGACTACATCGACGCGGGCGGCAAGTCCATTGTCATGCAGCGCGCGCTCACCGAGCTGCGCGGCGGGCTTCGCTATTACGGCAGGGCGGCGCTGCGGCCGGAGTTTATCCGCAAGCTGCTTTTGACTGTGTCGGAGTTTAAGACCTACCGCATCGCCCCGGCCGATCTGCGCGGGAGTGCGGGCGCCGTGGCGCAGCCGGAGCTTGCCGACAAGCTCACGGATCTTGCAGCCATCTATGAGACCTACAACGCCCTGCTCCACGAGCACTACAGCGACATGGAGGACGATTTCGAGCGCGCGGGGAGCAAGCTTGTAAAAGAGCGGGTGTTTGAGCCCTATGACATCTTCTGCGACGCGTTCACCGGCTTTTCGCCGGCGGAGATGAGCCTTCTCGGCCCGCTGATGCGGCAGGCAAAGTCGGTCACTGTCACTCTCTGCACCGACGCCTTTGACCCCGATGCGGACGAGATTGACGACAGCGGTGTCTTCGCTCCGCTGCAGCGCACGGCCTGCTCGCTGTTTGCTCTCGCGAGGGCAAACGGCGTACCGGTCGCAAGGCCGGTGCACCTGAACGGGAAAAACGCTTTCCCGCCGGAGATCGCCCATCTGGAGGCGTCGCTCTTCGAGAGTGCGGGTAAGCCGCGTGACATCCCCTGCGGGGCGCTGACAGCGCTCTGCGCCGCCGACATTTACGAGGAGACCGACTATGTCGCGCGCACCATTGTGCGCCTTGTGCGGACCGAGGGGTATCGCTACAGCGATTTTCTGGTTCTGTCGCGCAGCATGGAGAGCTATCAGAATGTCATCGAGGTCGTCTTTCACCGCTATGGGATTCCCTACTTTCTCGACACGCGAACCGACACGCTGACAAAGCCGCTGGTGATGCTTCTCTTCTCGGCGTTTGAGGCGGTGCTCTCGGGCTACCGCTACGAGTCGGTTTTCGCCTATTTGAAGACCGGCCTTGTCGGCGTGGCGGCCGAGGAGATCGACGTTCTGGAAAACTATGTCTACACCCAAAAAATATCCGGCTCGAAGTGGACTGTGCCGTGGACGGCGAACCCATTCGGCTTCAACCGCGAGCCCGACGAGCGCTCGCAGGAGCTTCTGTGGCGTATCAATAAGACCCGCGCCGCCGTCATCGGGCCGCTTGAGACCTTTCGCGCTGCGCTTCGAGAGTGCGGCGCACGCGCCATTTCGACCGCGGTCTACGAGCTTCTGCTCGCGCTTGGCGTACCCGGCATGATCGAGCAGAAAGTCGCCGAGCTCACCGAGACGGGCCGCCCGGGCCTTGCCGCCGAGTACGAACAGATCTGGAACATTCTCATGCATGCGCTCGACCAGATGGTGCTGCTGCTCGACGATGAGATCACGGCGAAGACCTACTGCGAGGTGCTCAAGCTCGTGCTCGCCCAGGCTGACATCGGCAAAATTCCGACCTCGCTCGACGAGGTCGCGGTCGCCTCGGCCGAGCGCACCCGCACCCACGGCGTTCGCTGCTGCTTTGTCGTGGGCTTCGGCGAGGGGGACTTTCCGCGCAGTGACTTTGAGGAGGGCCTGCTCAACGACCGGGACCGCCTCGAACTGCAGCAGCACGATATTCTCCTCTCGCCGACCACCGAGCGCCTCGCCTTTGAGGAGCTCTTCTATGTCTACTGTGCGCTGACCTCGGCGGGGGAGCGCCTCTACATAAGCTATCCCAAGAGCGGCGCCTCAGGCAGAGAGAAGAGGCCCTCCTATCTGCTCACGCAGATTCTCGCGCTGCTGCCGCGCCTTGAGATGCTCTATCTCGACGAGCGCGAGCTGACGGATCCCGCGGCGCGCCTTGAGCGCATCGAGGGCCGTCAGCCGTCCTTTGACTATCTGCTGACCCTGCCGCCCGACGACCCGCTCAAAACGGCGCTGGAGCGCTACTTTGACGGCCTTGCGGACTATGCCGCGCGCCGGCGGGAGATCGACGGCGCCATTCGCTTTGCAAAGGGCCGCCTTGCGCTCGACGGCGCCGATACGCCGCGGCTTCTCTACGGCGAGCGGCCCATGCTGTCGGCGACGAGCCTCGAGCGCTTTCAGCTGTGCAACTTTGCCTACTTCTGCGAGTATGGGCTGCGCATCGAGCCGCGCCGCCAGGTGGAATTTGACGCCATGCAGACCGGCACGTTCATGCACTATATCCTCGAGCAGTTTGGCCGGCGCTACCGGCCCGATGAGATCCGCCGCTTTGACGCGGCGGCCGTGCGCCGGGTGACCGACGAGCTGGTGCGCGAGTACATCGCGGTCTACCTGCCCGATTTTGATGAGAGAGGCGCGCGCTTTCGCTATCTCTTCTCGCGCCTGTCGCGCATTCTCTACGCCTTTTTGGAGGACATGACGGCCGACCTGCGCCGCAGCCACTTTGAGCCGCTGGCGTTTGAGCTGCCGATCGGGGAGGGGCAGCCCATCCGCCCGCTGATCCTCTCGGATGAGCAGAGCTCGGTGGCCATACGCGGCTACGTCGACCGGGTGGACGGCTATGAGAGAGACGGAAAGCTCTACATCCGAATTGTCGATTACAAGACCGGCCGCAAGGAATTCGACTACGCCGCCATTCACGAGGGCATGGGCATGCAGATGATGCTCTACCTCTTCTCGCTGTGCGCGGGGGGTAGGGAGTACTTCGGCCGCGAGATCGTACCGGCAGGCATGCTCTATGCGCCGGTGCGCCTGGAGGTGGTCGCAGCCGACCACCGCGACGTCACGCCCGACGAGCTCGCGAAGCTGCGCCGCGGGCGGGTGAGAGCAGACGGTCTGCTCACCGAGGACACCGACATTCTGCTCGCCATGGACACAAGCGGAACCTTTGAGACGCTGCCCGTGAGCGCGATGAGAGGGGAGCAGCAGGAAATCGAGCTGAATCCCCGGCGCTCCAAGGTGGCAAGCGGCGCGCGCTTTGCCCAGCTCGAGCGCTTCGCGGAAAAGAAGCTGCTGTCCATCGCGCGCCAGCTCAAGCGCGGCAGCATTGACATCAACCCCTACAAGGACGCGCCGGGGCGCGGGCTCGATTCCTGCGCTTTCTGCGAGATGAGACCGGTCTGCCGCTTTTCGCCGGAGCGGGGCGCGCATGTGCGCTCGCTTGCGCGCATGAGCGCGCAGGAATTTTGGGACAGCGTGGAAAAGGAGGGCGGATCATGAGCGAACTGCGTTTTACCGACGAGCAGCGCCGCGCCATTTCGGAGCCCTCCGACAGCGTCAAGGTGAGCGCCGCCGCGGGCTCCGGCAAGACGGCGGTGCTCGTTGAGCGGGTGATTGAAAAAATCGAGGCGGGCGGCGACATCGACCGGTTTCTCATCGTCACATTCACCAATGCCGCGGCCGATGACGTGCGCGCAAAAATCGGGCGGGCGCTGCGCGGGAAACTCGCGAAGTCGCCGAACGCCCACCTGCGCCGGCAGCTCATTCTGCTCTCCCGCGCGCCGATTGACACCATCGACGGCTTCTGCCTGAAGCTGCTGCGCGCCAATTTTCAAAAGCTCGGCCTGTCGCCGGAATTTCGCATCGGCGACCCGAACGAGACCGGTATCCTCAAGGAGGAGCTCTACGGAGAGCTGCTGGATGACTGGTATGAGAACTTTTCTGCCTGCGAGCCGTTTTCACATGCGGTGGAGTTCTTTGCCCGCACGAGAAACGACGACGCCTTTCTGGAGGTTGTCAAGGCCGTGCGCGAGGGGATTTTGACCTTTCCCGACCGTGAGGGCTTTCTCAGGTGGACGCTCGACACCCTCGCCGGCTGCGCCGAAATGCCGGTTCTTGAGACGCCCTATGGGCGCGAGCTTGCGCGCCACGCGGGGGAAGTTCTCGACTATCTGCTCGCGCTGTGCCGCCACGGCATCTGCGAGATTCGCGGGGACGACAGGCTCGAGCGAGCCTATCTGCCCGCCTTTGAGGACGACGAGCGCGCCATTCTCGAGCTGCGCTCACTGCTCGAATGCGGGGACTACGACGGCGTACACGACCGGCTTGCGGGCTTCAAGGCCGTCTCGCTGCGCGCGCTTCGCGGCTATGAGGACACCGCGCTCGCCGACCGCCTCAAGGAGTCGCGCGCCGGTGTGAAAAAGGAGCTCGGTAAGCTCCGTGAGCTCTTCTCGCCGACGGCGGAGCAGTTTGCCGGGGACTGTCTTGCGCTGCGCCGGGTGTTTGAGATTGTCTTTGCCATGGCGGTCGACTTTGAGCGGCGCTTTGAGAGCCGCAAAAACGAGCGCGGCATTCTCGATTTCGCCGATGTCGAACGCTATGCCTACCGGCTGCTGGTCGAGGACTACGACGCACACAGCGGCTCTCTCACGCCGACGCAGGATGCCCGGCAGACCGCGCAGCGCTACGATGCGGTCTTCATCGACGAGTACCAGGATACCAACGAGCTGCAGGATGCGATTTTCCGCGCGCTCTCACGCGGCGGGGAGAGTCTCTTTTTTGTCGGCGACGTCAAGCAGAGCATCTACCGCTTTCGCCAGGCCGAGCCGGAGCTCTTTCTGCGCCGGCAGGCGAGGCGGGTGCTGCGCCTGACCGGCAACTTCAGAAGCAGGCGCTCGGTGGTCGACGCGGTCAACTTTCTCTTTGAGCGCCTCATGTCCCCCGAGCTTGGCGACGTCAACTACGACGAGGGGGAGAAGCTGCGCTTTCTCGCGGACTACGACCCGGCGCAGGACACGCCGGTCGAGGTGGATGTGCTGCTGCCGGACGGGGAGGACAGCGAGCGCGCCGAGCGGGAATTCCGCTTTGCCGCACGGCGCATCCGGCACATGGTGGAGACGGGCGAGCTGGTACGCGACCGCGTCAGCGGCCGCATGAGGCCGGTGCGCTACCGTGACATCGTCATTCTCTCGCGGAACCTGAAGAACACAGCCGCTCTCTTTGAGGATATTCTGCGGGAGGAGGAGATCCCCTATTACTCCGATGTGCCGAGCGTCTTCTTCGAGCGCGAGGAGATTTCGACCATCCTCTCACTGCTTCGCACCATCGACAACCCTCTGCAGGACGTCCACCTGATCGCGACGCTGCGCTCGGCGCTCTTTGCCATGACGGAGGACGAGCTCGCGCTGATTCGGGCCGCGCACCGCGAGGGGCCGTTCTACGACGCGCTCTGCGCCGCCGGTGACGAAAAGAGCGCCGCCTTTCTCAGGAAGCTCGGCGACTACCGGCTGCTCGCGGCAAGTCTTCCGATCGACCAGCTTCTCGCCTACATCTATGAGGATACGGGGTATCTGAGCGTCGCGGGGGCCATGCGAAACGGCGCGCTGCGCCGGGCGAACCTGCAGCTGCTCTACCACTATGCCTGCGCCTTTGAGCAGACGAGCTTCAAGGGACTGTTTCAGTTCATTCACTACATCGACCGCATTTTGCAGACTGGCGGGGAGTACGAGTCGGCGCGCGCTTTCTCCGAGAACAGCGACGTCGTGCGGCTGATGACCGTACACAAGTCCAAGGGGCTCGAGTTCCCGGTTGTGGTGCTGTGCGGCCTGACAAAACGCTTCAACAAAATGGACCTGCGCGAAAACTTCATGCTCCACCGAAAGCTCGGCGCGGGGGCGAAGCTGCGTGACACGGAAGATCTCATTGAGTTTGACACGCTGCCCCGCGCCGCCGTGAAGCTGCGCCGCGAGGCCGAGAGTCTGTCTGAGGAGCTGCGCACGCTCTATGTCGCGCTCACCCGCGCGCAGGAGAAGCTGGTGCTCGTCGTCTCCTGCGCCGACGAGAGAGAGCTGATGCGCTGCGCATTCATCCCGCAGGAGAACGGGCGCATCCTGCCGTTTTATCTGCGCTCGCGCGGCAGCTACGCCGAGTGGATTCTCGCGGCGCTCTCCCTGCACCGGGACGGGCAGCCCCTGCGTGAGCTGACGGGCTTTACACCCGCCGCCCTGGACGAACAGGGGCGCTTTGCGGTGCGGCTCATCCGCCCGCAGGATGAGCCGGTGCCCGAACACTCTCCCGCGCCGCCGGACGCCCCGCTCGACTGGGCACTGCTCGAGGAGATCCGCGAGAGGCTCGACTTTATCTACCCGGCGGCAGAGCTTCGGCGGGTGCCGTCGAAGATCTCGGTGAGCGACTTGCGCTCTCTTGCCCAGACGGGTGAGCGGACTCTCGATTTTGCTCGGCCGAAATTTCTCACGCAGACCACCGCCCTCACTCCGGCCGAGCGCGGCACCGCCATGCACAAATTCATGCAATTTGCCGATCTTGAGAATCTCGTGCGCAGCCGCGACGTGGCGGGCGAGCTCGAGCGGCTTGTAGGATGTGAGTTTCTCACTGCTGCCGAGGCGGGCGCCGTTGAGACGCAGAGAGTCGAGCGGTTTCTTGAAAGCTCCCTCGGCCGCCGCCTTGCAGTCTCGCCGCGGGTTCTGCGGGAGATGCGCTTTAACATTGCCCGCCCGGCGGGTGAGATAGAGCAGTACGCTGCCGACGCCGCCGGCGACCCGGGCGCCGTCATCGTCGTGCAGGGCGTGCTCGACTGTGCCTTTCTGGAGGGGGACGGCTATGTGCTTTTCGACTTCAAAACCGACCGTGTGACCGACGACGGCAGCGCCCTCGCCGCATGCTACCGGCCGCAGCTTGAGCTCTATGAGCAGGCGCTTCGTGAAATTACCGGAATGCCTGTGACAGAGCGTTATCTCTACTCGTTTGAACTCGGGCGGGAGATCCCTGTCTGATGAAAAATAACTTGCATTTTTCGATATCCTGTGTTATGATTTAACGAGCATTGACAATGGGAACGTGGCGAATGCCGCGTGGTCTTGATAAGAGTGAGGTGAGTTTCATGAAAGAGGGTATCCATCCGAAGTACGAGAAGACGACCATCCGCTGCGCGTGCGGCGAGGTGATCGAAACCGGCTCGACGAAGAGCGACATCAAGGTTGAAATCTGCTCCAAGTGCCATCCTTTCTATACCGGCAAACAGAAGCTGGTCGATTCGGGCGGCCGTGTTGACAAGTTCAACAAGAGATTTGGCCTGAACAAGTAAGAGCAAGCAAAAATCCCCGGACAAGCTGTCCGGGGATTTTTAAATCAGGGAGGTACACCATGCTCAGAGAGCCGAGTGAGGACCTTTTTCTGTTCTTTGACAAACTGCCGGCGGCACTGCCGCTCTTTGAGGCGCTCGACGAGCGCATCGCCAGTGAGCTCGGCGCGTCGACACGCAAGGTTCAGCGAACGCAGATCACCTATAAAAACCGGTATAACTTTGCCTGCATCTCGCTGCCTGTGCGCAGAGTGAAAGGCTGGCCGGAGGTCTGCATCATTGTCACATTCGGTCTGGGGAGGCGCCTCCTGTCTGCGCGCATTGCCGTAGCGACTGAGCCGTATCCCAATCGGTGGACTCACCACGTGACGGTCTCAGACACGCAGGAGATTGACGCCGAACTGATGGGCTGGCTCAGAGAGGCCTATGAGTTCTCGATGAGCAAGAAATAGAGGGGGGGAGACGCAATGGGACGCAGGCTGTTCTGTGAAATTTCGCCGCTGACCTACCGGATCTCGGTCTGCAGATGCAGAGCCATGCGGCACATTCAAAATCTGTGGCGGCTGAAAAACTGTGCCCGACAGAAGAGCGAGACCCGGCTGCCGGTTGTCGTCTATGAGCAGAAATCCCTGATGCGCCGCAGACTCGGCAACGTGGACATGCTTTTGCAGGAGAATAAGGTTGTGAATCTGAACATTGCCGCGCCGAGGGTGTCGGGAATTATAATAAAGCCCGGCGAGACCTTTTCGTTTTGGAAGCTCGTCGGGCCCTGCAGCGCGCGCAGAGGCTACCGGGAGGGGCTGGTCATCACCCGCGGCCGGACGGGCCGCGGAATCGGCGGAGGCATGTGTCAGTTCACCAATCTGATTCACTGGCTGGTGCTCCACACGCCGCTTACCATCGTCGAGCACCACCACCACGACGGCATGGATCTCTTCCCGGATTATGGGCGGCAGATTCCGTTTGGAACGGGCACGTCCATCATGTACAACTATCTGGATTACCGGTTTCAAAACAACACCGATCAGGCATACCAGCTCATTGTCTACACCACGGAGGAGTATCTCTGCGGTGAAATTCGGACAACGGCGGCCCTGCCGGTGAAGTACCATATTGTCACGCAGAACGAGCGCTTTGTCCGCGAGGGCGGCCAGGTTTACCGGACCGGCGAAGTGTACCGCACCCAGATCGACAAGGCCACAGGGGAGACGATTGCAAGACAGCTTATCAAACGCAACCACGCCCGGGTGATGTACGATGTCAGCGAACGCTCTGCGGTCCTGTGACCGCCAGAATAAAAAACCATAGGAAAAGAAAGGGTGACGTAGCAGTGGAAAGTCAGACTGCAGTGCTCAGGGCCGCGACTGCGGCCGATGCCGAAAATCTTTTGAAAATCTATGCTCCCTATGTCAGAGAGACTGCCATAACGTTTGAGTATGACGTGCCGTCTGTGGAGGAGTTTGCCGGCCGCATCGAAAGCGTTTTGAAGAAATACCCCTATCTTGTGGCGCAGCGGGGAGACGAGATTTTGGGATACGCCTATGCCGGCAGCTTTCATGCGCGCCCGGCCTATGACTGGGCGGTGGAGGTCTCCATCTATGTGGACCGTGACAAAAAGAGAACGGGCATCGGCTCCATGCTCTACCGGGCGCTTGAGGCAACGCTGAGAGAGCAGGGGATTTTGAATGTCAACGCCTGCATTGCCTATCCGGAGGTCGAGGACGAGTATCTGACCAGAAACAGCGTGGGGTTTCACGAACATCTGGGCTATCGCTGGGTGGGAGAGTTTCGCAAGTGCGGCTATAAATTCGACCGCTGGTACAACATGGTCTGGATGGAGAAACACATCGGCGAGCACCAAAGTGCCCAGCCTGCGCCAAAGACCTTTGAAGAGGTGCGCGGCATCATACGGGAGAAGTACCACATTGAGTGACCCATCCCGCGGCCACTCTGACAAGAAGAGCCGCCGGCGTGCGAATGGACTGTTCTGCTCCATGCGCACCGCCGGCGGCTCTATTCGTCTTGCTTTGACAGACGGGAAATGTTTTAAACCTCCGCCGGGATCTCACCGGCGACACCCTGCTCCTGCTGCAGCGCGCGCAGCAGCGGCAGGATTTTTTTGTACTGTTTTGCAAGCTCGCGCGAATGGGGAAGCCCGACGGCGGCCTTGTAGCAGCGCAGCGCCTCGTCGAGGTTCCTGACGTCGACACAGAGACAGGCCTTGTAGAAATAGAACAGGCTCCTGTCCTCCTCGCGCAGAAGACTCTGCGGCTTTGCCCGGTCCATGTAGGACAGCGCCTTTGCGGCGTCCTGCCGGTTGAGGTCGATGGCGACCATGGCCCGTGTCCAGTAGTATATGGTGCGGTAAGGGGGCAGCAGAAAGTAGGGAACGGTGACCGAGAGCCAGAATATCGCCTGTTTGGTCTGCTTTTTCCGGCAGGCGGCGTAGGCGGGCGACGTGAAGCCATAGAGCAGATACCACAGGGCGAGAAGCAGCACGAAGACCGTCACATAGCCAAAGCACAGAAACACCACCGCGCCGATGAGAAGAAAGAGGCTCAGCGCGCCTGTCATCCACTTGTTTTTCATGAGCGTACCCTCCCGGTTCGGCTACTGCGACAGACGCTGCTCGAGCTGCGCTGCTCCCTGCTCGTAGCCGGGCTTGTGAAGCAGCGTGAACATATTGGTCTTGTAACTCTCGACGCCGGGCTGGTTGAACGGATTCAGGCCGAACAGATAGCCGCTGAGCGCACAGGCCATCTCGAAGAAATAGACCGTGTAGCCGAAGTGGTAGGCGTCGATGTCGTCGAGTTCCAGCACGATGTTCGGCACACCGCCGTCCATGTGGGCGAGAAGCGTTCCGGCGTAGGCCTTGCTGTTAACAAACTGCATGCTCCGGCCTGCGAGAAAGTTCAGCCCGTCAATATTGGCCTCGTCGGCCTCAATCACAAGCGGCCGCTCGGCCTTGGGGCACCAGAGAACCGTCTCGAAGAGGTTGCGGCTGCCGTCCTGAATGAACTGGCCGATTGAGTGCAGATCAGTCGAGAAGTTGGCGCTCGTCGGAAAGATGCCCTTTTTGTTTTTGCCCTCGCTCTCGGCGAAGAGCTGCTTGTACCACTCGCCGAACTGGGTCAGGCGCGGCTCGTAGTTGACAAGAATTTCAATGACCTTGCCGCGGTTGAACAGGCAGTGACGAAGCGCCGCATACTGACGGCACTGGTTTTTGGAAAAGTCGCTCTCGGCGCAGGCCGCGCGCGCGTCGTCTGCACCGCGCATGACGGCGCCAAGGTCGATGCCGCTCGCCGCCATAGGCAGTAAGCCCACCGCCGTGAGCACCGAGTAGCGCCCGCCGATGTCGTCGGGTACAACAAAGGTCTCGTAGCCCTCGGCGTCCGCCAGAGACTTGAGCGCGCCCTTTTCGCGGTCGGTCGTCGCGTAGATGCGCCGCGCCGCGCCCGGCTTGCCGTACTTCTGCTCGAGGAGTTTTTTGAAGACGCGAAAGGCGATGGCGGGCTCAGTGGTCGTGCCGGACTTCGAGATGACGTTCACCGAGAAGTCGCGCTCACCGATCAGCTCGATCACCTCGTTGATGTAGGTGGAGCTCAGGTTGTTGCCGACAAAGTAGATGTCGGGCGTGCTCTTGCCCGCGCGGCTGTTGTAGAGAGGGGAGTGCACAAATTCGAGCGCCGCGCGCGCACCGAGATAGGAGCCGCCGATGCCGATGACAACAAGCACCTCGCTGTCGGCCTGGATTTTTTTCGCCGCGGCCTGAATGCGCTCGAATTCCGCCTTGTCGTAGCGACGGGGCAGCTCGATCCAGCCGAGTGCGTCCGCACCGAGACCGTCGCCGCGCGCAAGCTGTCCGGCGCAGGCCTCGACAAGCGGGGCCATCCCCGCGAGATCCTCAGGCTCTAAAAAGCCCGCAAGTCCGTTTTGCTTTAATTGGATTCCCAATGGTGGTTCCTCCTTTATTCCTGTGTGAGCTTGTCAAGCAGTTTTGTGACGCTCTCGAAGAGAGCGTTGAACTTTCTCTGGGCCTCATCGCGCGATGCCGCGCTCGCGCAGAGGTAGGCTTTTAGCTTCGGCTCGGTGCCGGAGGGGCGAACGATGAAGCTCGCATCATCCGACAGCTCAAAGTAGAGCACATCCGACTGAGGCAGAGAGATGGCGCTCTCGCCGCCGTGCACGAAATCCACGCGCACCCGGCGCTCGTAGTCGCGCAATGCGAGCACGCGGTGCGCGCCGATGGTCTCCGGCGGAGCGCTGCGAAGCGACGCCACGGCCCCCTTGATCCTGCCGAGTCCCTCGATGCCGGTGAGAGTCCAGGAGAGCACCTTCTCGCAGAACATGCCGTAGCGCTCATAGAGCGACTCGAGAGCATCCCAGAGCGTCATACCCCGCAGGGAGTAGAAGCAGGCCATCTCCGTGACCAGCATGGAGGCGATGCAGGCGTCCTTGTCGTGGACAAAGGTGCCGGCGAGATAGCCGTAGCTCTCCTCAAAGCCGAAGAGGAAGCGTCCCTTTGCGCTGCGCTCGCTGAGCTTAATCTGCTCGGCGATGAACTTGAAGCCGGTGAGAACCTCTCGCAGTTCCACGCCGTAGTGTGCGGCGATGACGTCCGCCATGCGGGTGGAGACGAGGGACTTTACCACAAATTCGTCGCCGCGCAGGCGCCCCTCGTTCTGTGAGAGGATGTAGTCGAGCAGCAGACAGCCGATCTGGTTGCCAGTGAGAACATGAAAGTCGCCGCCGCGGCCGCGCACGCAGACGCCAAGCCGGTCGCAGTCTGGGTCGGTGCCGAGGATGAGGTCGGCGTCCACTCTGTCGGCAAGGCGGCGCGCGAGGACAAAGGCGTCAGGCTCCTCGGGATTGGGCGCTTTGACGGTGGGAAACTCGGGATCGGGAAGCTCCTGCTCGCGCACCACATGGAGCTTGCGAATGCCGATGTCCGTGAGAACCCGCCGCACGGGGATGTTGCCCGTCCCGTGGAGCGGCGTGTAGACGACCGACAGGGAACCGCCCGCCTGCTCGACCGCCCCGGGGTTTAAAACAAGGCTCTCCACATCGGCGTAGTACTGCTCGTCGAGCTCGTCGCCGATGTAGGTGAGAAGACCCCGGCGAAGAGCCTCGGTCTCCTCCATGGGACGCACCGAGAAGAGGTCGGCCGCAGCGATGTATTGCGTGACGATGGCGGCATCCTCCACAGCGAGCTGGCCGCCGTCGTCGCCGTAGACCTTATAGCCGTTGTACTGGGGCGGGTTGTGGCTCGCCGTGATGACAACGCCGGCCGCTGTGTGGAGCTTGAGCACGGCGTAGGAGAGCTGCGGCACACTGTGAAGCGTGCGATAAAGGTATACCCGAACGCCGTTTTGGCAGAGGACGAGCGCCGTCTCCCGGGCAAAAGTCTCGCTCATGAGCCGCGAGTCATAGGCGATCGCGACGCCGTCGCTCTCACGCCCGAGCTGCTTGAGATAGTCGGCGAGGCCCTGCGTGCTGCGCCGCACAGTGAAGATGTTCATACGATTGGTACCAAGGCCGATGATGCCGCGCATTCCGGCGGTTCCAAATTCGAGATCCTTGTAAAAGGCGTCCTCAAGGGCTTTTTCATCCAGGGCGAGCGCGCGCAGTTCCGCCGCGTACACCGTGCCCTCGAGAGCCGACTGAAAGGCCTGATATTGCTGCCTGTAATCCATTGACAATCCTCCATGTCTTTGGTCAAAAAAGCACTATGTCCAATGTACCATAGTTGCCCTTTCAATGCAAATGCTTCCGCTGACAACATTGCCGCTTTTTTTCGTTTTCATACAGAAAAAGAGACCGCAAAAGCGGTCTCCTCCCGGAGTCATGAAACGCTTTGATGCTGGACCCGCTCGGCGGTCACTTTCCACTTGCCGGAGAGAAAGCGCGCCGCAAAGCAGACGGAGCGGAAGAGCCAGTCGAGAATCATGGCGACCCAGACGCCAATAGCCCCCATCTGAAGCTGAATCCCCATTACATAGCTCGACACAAGGCGAAAGGCGAGCATGGAGAAGATGGAAATCCCCATGGTAAAGCGCACGTCATTTGCCGCGCGCAGGGCATTTGGCAGAGTAAAGGCGAGCGGCCAGATCAGAATGGCCATGCCGTTGTGGATGAAGACGAGCCGGTAGGCGAGATCAAGCGTGTCGGCCGAGAGAGTGCCGGCGAGGTTGTAGATGTTCAGCAGCAGCGGCAGAGCACACAGTATGACGAAATTGAGCGCCGCCGTCACAAGGTAGGTGATGCGCATGAGCTTTTTGGCGAACCAGTCGGCCTGCGGATAGTCCCGCGCGCCGACACACTGACCGACCACCGTGATCATGGCGAGATTCATTGCCTGCCCGGGTATGCAGCCGAGGCCGCTGAGATTGTTTGCCACGGCGTTTGCCGCAATCTGCACGGTGCCGAACGAGGAGATGATGCCGAGCACCAGCACGCGCCCGAATTGGAAAAAGCTGTTTTCTAGCCCGTTTGGAATACCGATGCCGAGAATGCGCCGCACAAGATGGGGGCGAAAGCGTGTGCGCCGGGAAAAGGAGATGCGAATCACATTGTCCGGGTGGCGCAGCAGACAGAAGATGACGACGGCCGCCGTCACGCGCGCGGCGAGGGTGGCCAGCGCCGCGCCGGTGACGCCCATTCGGAAGCCGAAGATCAGAATGGAATTGCCGACGAGATTGATCAGGTTCATAATGATGGAGATTTTCATCGAGATGCGCGAGTTGCCGTTGGAGCGAAAGAGGGCCGCACACCCGTTGTAGACGGCGAGAAACGGGTAGGAGAGACCTGTGATGGTCAGATAGGTGACCGAACTTGCCATGACGTCGGGCTCGATATGGCCGAACAAGAGCTCCATCAGGGGCCGTTTGAACGCGAGGGCCAGAGCAGTGATGACCACGGAGATGAGCCCCATGACCATGACGAGCTGGTTTGCGCTCTCGCGGGCCTCGTCGTAGTTGCGGCTGCCGATGAACTGGGCCGCAACCACCGCGCCGCCGGTTGCGAGGGCTGCAAAGATGCTGATGATGACGTTGGATACCATGTCGACCAGTGAAACGCCTGAGACAGCGGCCTCGCCGACGTTGGAAATCATCACGGTGTCGATCATGCCGACGGTTATGGCGAGCACCTGCTCCACCACAAGCGGAAAGATCAGACGCTTGAGATCAAGTTGAGAGAACAGAGGCTGGCCGGTCAGAAAGGCCGGCGGTTCCCTGTGACGCATTTCAAATTCCCCCTATCAGCGCCCTGGTCGGCGCAATCATCAGCATATCCTCATTTTTGGCGGGTGTCAACCCGGCGCGCTGCGGAATAGAATGGGAGTGACCCGGCGCTTTTACAAGGAGGGCTATATGGAACTGATCGAACGATTCCTGACCAAAAACAGATGCTACACCAATGCGATCGGGATCAAGGTCACGGGGCTGATGCTCCACTCGGTGGGGGTCGGCCAGCCGCGGGCAGAGGTCTTCATCAACCGCTGGAACAACCCTGAGGTATCGGTCTGCGTACACGCTTTCGCCCAGGCCGACGGCAAGGTCTATCAGACACTGCCGTGGGACTACAAGGCATGGCATGCGGGCGGGCTTGCTAACAGCTATTACTCCGCAGGGGTGCGCTGCGGCTATGTCGGCGTGGAGATGACCGAACCCGCCAGCTTACACTACACGGGCTCGGGCAGCAGCTTCACCGACAGTGACCCCGCGGCGACGCGCACCTTTTTGAATGAGGTGTTTCATGTTGCCGTCGAGCTCTTTGCCCAGCTCTGCAAAAAGTACTCCCTTGACCCCATGCGCGACATCATCAGCCACGCCGAGGGCCACAGAATGGGCATCGCGAGCGACCACGACGACCCGGACGCTCTCTGGAGCAGGTACCCGGAGCTCGGCTTGAGCATGGATCGCTTCCGCTCGGCGGTCAAAACCCGGATGGAACAGGAGGAACCCATGACACAGCAGGACTTTGACAGGATGATGCAGGACTACAACGCCCGCAACAACCCGACCTACAACACGGTAGAGCAGGTACCTGCATATTGGCAGGCGGAGACACAGCAGCTTGTTGATGCGGGAGCCATCGGCGGGGACGGCGTGTCGCCTCTGGGCGTCACCCGAAGCGAGCTCAAAGCCGCAATCATCGCCAAGCGCTACACCGACGCAAAACTCGAAGAAAGAGCCTGAAGCGGGGGCCGGAATACCGGCCCCCGTCTCTATAATAATAGAAATAAAGAAAGACATACACTGCGTGTCTTTCTTTTTGGCGCTACTGGTCGCTTTAGATGCCAGCAGAATCGGGACCCCGCACAGCGGGGCGCGGCTTTTGCCGCGTTAATTCGGAGCAGCAACGCGGCGGAGAATTGCGTAGGGCGAATTTATTTTGCCCGAGCATTTTAATCTTTGCGGTATCCATAAAAATACCCACACCTTTTCAGGTGTGGGTATTTTTATGGAACATCGAAATAGTATAGATGCCAGCTTTTACGCCCAAAACCAAATCGAAGCCCAGCGCAGCGGGTTCGATTTGGAGAGGAGCCGCGACAAAATGAGTGAGAGGTGACTTTTGAAAAAAGTCGCCGCGAACGATATGACGTCCGCGGCGACGTGGTGATCCACCGGGGATTCGAACCCCGGACCCTTTGATTAAAAGTCAAATGCTCTGCCAACTGAGCTAGTGGATCGCAAAACCCCTCAGGGTGCTCGAACATTGTAGCATACAAGTCAAATGAGTGTCAAGGGATATTGGAAAATATTTAATGCCGCCGCACAGTAGAAAGCATCTCCCGTTTTGCTGAAAATATGACCGATTTTCCGGCACACTTTTACAAATTTTTTACTCGTTAAATAATTGACAAACGGGTTAAGTGGTGCTACAATACAGTTGAAATTGATAAATGTTTCACAAACAGCCGACTTTGAGGCTGTCTTTTATCGGAAAAGACTGTGAAAAAAATATCAAATTAATCATGTAATATAATTTATGGAGGGAACCATTATGGCACGTTTTACATTACCGAGAGATCTGTACCACGGCAAGGGCTCTTTGGAAGAGCTGAAAAACCTCAAGGGCAGCAAGGCGATTGTTGTTGTCGGCGGCGGTTCGATGAAGCGTTTCGGCTTTCTCGACAAAGCGGTCGGCTACCTCAAAGAGGCTGGCATGGAAGTGGAACTCTTTGAGAATGTCGAGCCCGATCCGAGTGTTGAGACTGTCATGAAAGGCGCCGAGGCCATGCGCAAATTTCAGCCCGACTGGATCGTCGCCATGGGCGGCGGCTCCCCGATTGACGCCGCGAAAGCGATGTGGGCATTCTATGAGTATCCGGATGTGACCTTTGAGGACCTCTGCAAGCCTTTCAACTTCCCGACACTTCGTCAGAAAGCCCGCTTCTGCGCCATCCCGTCCACTTCGGGCACGGCGACTGAGGTGACTGCGTTCTCGGTCATCACCGACTACCAGAAGGGCATCAAATACCCGCTGGCTGACTTTAACATCACCCCGGATGTTGCGATTGTCGACCCGGAGCTCGCGGAGAAAATGCCCCAGAAGCTCACCGCTCACACCGGTATGGATGCGATGACTCATGCCATTGAGGCCTATGTGTCCACCCTGAACTGCGACTACACCGATCCGCTTGCGCTGCATGCGATCAAGATGATCCACGAGCTGCTCAAGAAATCCTACGACGGCGATATGGACGCTCGTGACCACATGCACAACGCCCAGTGCCTCGCCGGTATGGCGTTCTCGAACGCGCTGCTCGGCATCGTGCACTCCATGGCTCACAAGACCGGCGCTGCTTATTCCGGCGGTCACATTGTCCACGGCTGCGCAAACGCGATGTACCTGCCGAAAGTCATCAAATTCAACTCCAAGAACGCTGTCGCGGCGGAGCGCTATGCCGATATCGCCCGCTTCATCGGCCTGAAAGGCAACACCACCGCTGAGCTTGTCGACGCCCTGATCGCCGAGCTGCGCGCGATGAACGTCTCGCTCAACATCCCGATGTGCATCAAGGACTACGAGGGCGGCATCATCGACGAGAAAGAGTTCCTTGAGAAACTGCCGACTGTTGCCACGCTCGCCATCGGCGACGCCTGCACCGGTTCCAACCCGCGTATCCCGACCCAGGAGGAGATGGAGAAACTCCTCAAAGCCTGCTACTACGATCTCGAGATCGATTTCTAAGATCTCTCTTCACGATGAAAACAAAGCCGCGCCAGCGGCTTTGTTTTTTCGATGGATGTCAAAAACTGTGATTGCACAGCGCTCAAACATCTATTATAATGTTATGATGAGTATGAACTCTTGGAAGGAGAGAGATACATGTTTCGCATTGTAAAAAAGCAGGAACTCAACCCGACCGTCACCAAGATGGTCATTGAGGCGCCCCTGATTGCCCGAAAGGCCGAGCCCGGCCAGTTTATCATCTTTCGCGCCACGGAGGATGGCGAGCGCGTGCCGCTGACCATTGCCGACTACGACCGCGAGGCCGGAACCGTCACGATCATCTATCAGATTGTCGGCGGCGCGACCATGGAGCTCAACCGCCTGAATGAGGGCGACTGTCTGCACGATTTCGTCGGCCCGCTCGGCACACCGAGCCACGTTGAGGGCCTCAAAAAAGTCGCTGTCGTGGGCGGCGGCGTCGGCTGCGCCATCGCGTATCCGATCGCGAAAAAGCTCCACGAACTCGGCGCCGAGGTGCACGCAATCGTCGGCTTTCGCAACAGGGATCTTGTCATTTTGGAGGATGAGTTCAAGGCCGTCAGCAACAGAATGAAAATGATGACCGACGATGGCAGCTACGGCGAGAAAGGCCTTGTGACAAACGCGCTCGAGCAGCTTATCAAAGAGGGAAACCAGTATGACGAGGTCATTGCAATCGGGCCGCTGGTGATGATGAAGTTTGTCTGCAAGCTCACCAAGGAGTATGACATCAAGACCATTGTCTCGATGAACCCGATCATGATCGACGGAACCGGCATGTGCGGCGGCTGCCGCCTGACGGTCGGCGGTGAGACCAAATTTGCCTGTGTCGACGGGCCGGACTTTGACGGCCATCTCGTTGATTTTGACGAGGCGCTGCACCGCGGCAGCATGTACCGCGAATTTGAACAGCATGCCCGCGAGGCTGAGTGCGAGCTGCTCAAAAAGGAGGTGCGCTGATATGGCAATCCAGCGCAATATGGACCCCAAAAAGTGCCCCATGCCCAGCCAGGACCCGAATGTCAGAAACAAAAACTTCGACGAGGTCGCCCTCGGCTATACATACGAGATGGCGGTCAACGAGGCAAAGCGCTGCTTGCACTGCGTCAATAAGCCCTGTGTGGGCGCCTGCCCGGTTCGCATCGACATTCCGGCCTTTATTGAAAAAGTCGCGCAGGAGGATATGGAGGGGGCCTTTGAGATCCTCTCCGCTTCCAGTGCTCTGCCCGCTGTCTGCGGGCGCGTCTGCCCGCAGGAGAACCAGTGTGAGGGCAAATGCGTGCGCGGCATCAAGGGCGAGCCGGTCGGCATTGGCCGCCTCGAGCGCTTTGTCGCCGACTGGCACCGCGAGCACTCGAATGAGAAACCCCGTGTGCCCGAGCAAAACGGCCACAGGGTCGCCGTCATCGGCGCCGGCCCAAGCGGTCTGACCGCGGCGGGTGATCTCGCCAAGATGGGCTATAAGGTGACCGTCTATGAGGCGCTGCATCTGCCGGGCGGCGTTCTGGTCTACGGCATTCCGGAGTTCCGTCTGCCGAAGTCCATCGTCCAGAAAGAAATCGACAATTTAAAAGAGCTCGGCGTGGACATCGAGTGCAACATGGTCATCGGCAAGGTGCTCACCATCGACGATTTGTTTGAGATGGGCAATGAGGCCATCTTCATTGGCTCCGGCGCAGGTCTGCCCCGCTTTATGGGCATTCCGGGCGAGAGCTTAAACGGCGTGTACTCGGCCAACGAGTACCTCACCCGCATCAACCTGATGAAAGCCTACCGGCCCGACAGCAAGACCCCGATCAAAAAGAGCAGAAGCGTTGCGGTGGTCGGCGGCGGAAACGTCGCGATGGACGCTGCCCGCTGCGCCAAGCGCCTCGGGGCGGAGAATGTCTACATTGTCTACCGCCGCAGCATGAATGAGCTTCCGGCCCGAAAAGAGGAAGTGGAGCATGCCGAGGAGGAGGGAATCATCTTCAAGACCCTCTCAAATCCCGTTGAGGTTCTCGGCGACGAGAACGGTATGGTCTGCGGCATGCGCTGCGTCGAGATGGAGCTCGGCGAGCCTGACGAGTCGGGCCGCCGCCGCCCGGTTGTCAAAGAGGGCAGCGAGTTTGTGCTCGACATCGACACCATGATCATGTCCATCGGTACAAGCCCGAATCCGCTGATTCGTTCCACGACTCCCGGTCTCGATGCGAACAAGCACGGCTGCATCATCACCAAGGGAGAGGACGGCGCGACCAGCCGCGAGGGCGTCTTTGCCGGCGGTGACGCGGTCACGGGCGCGGCGACCGTCATTCTCGCCATGGGCGCGGGAAAGAGCGCCGCTGCCGCCATTAACGAGTACATCAAAAACAAAAAATAAAGCCTCTGCCAAAGAGGGCGGCACGTTGGTGCCGCCCTCTTGCTGTCTGTGGGTAAAACATTTTGAAATCTGACAGCGGGTGTCATATTTTCTGTGGTATACTACAGAGCAGAGAGGAGGAAGAGCGCATGCAGATCGACCGGCTTTTTACCATGACCTATCTGCTGCTTGAGCGCGGCAGCATGACCGCGCGGGAACTGGCGGACTACTTTGAAGTGTCGCCGCGAACCATCTACCGGGATCTGGATGTGCTCTCGGGGGCAGGCATCCCCGTCTATGCGAGCAAGGGCCGCGGAGGCGGTGTGCGATTGCTGCCAGACTTTATCATTGACCGCTCGCTTCTCTCAAAGCCGGAGCGCCGTTCGCTTCTGGCGGGACTGCAGAGTATGAGCGCGCTGGAATTGCCGGAGGCGAAGTCCGTACTGCAAAAACTCGGCGCCCTCTTTCAGGAGCGTGCGGAGACCTGGCTTGACGTCGATTTTACCCACTGGGGGGCAGGGCGGCTCGTCCGCGAGCAATTTGCGGCGCTGCGCAATGCCGTCATGGAAAAGCGGGTTCTCCGCTTTGTCTACTACAGCGCCCGTGGGGAGCGCGCCGTGCGCACTGTGGAGCCGCTGAAAATTCTCTTCAAGGGCGCCGGGTGGTATCTCTACGGCTACTGCCGCATCAGAGGGGACTACCGCTTTTTCAAGCTCTGCCGCATGGAGGCGGTGGAGAGCACCGGCGAGTGCTTCACCCGCACATGCCCGGACCAAATCTCAACGCAGCAGTCTTTTGACGGCCCGACGGTGAGGGTGGTTCTGCGCTTCGAGCCGGAGCTTGCGTTTCGCGTCTGCGACGAGTTTTCGCCGGGCCAGACAGAGCGCCAGCCCGACGGGAGCTTTCTTGCGACGGCGGAGTTCCCCGTGGGGGAGTGGCTCTACAGCTACATCATGTCATTTGGCCCACAGGCCGAACTGCTCGAGCCGCACAGTGTGCGCGAGCAGCTTGCCGAGCGGCTGAGCCGTGCCGCCGACCGTTACCGGGAAGATCGGACACAGGAGGATTGCCATGGACAAGCTTGATTTTAAAAAAGAGTACCGGGATCTCTATCTTCCGAAGTCCCGTCCGGTACTCATTGAAGTGCCGCCCATGCCCTTTTTGATGGTCGACGGGGAGGGGGCGCCGGAGAGCGAGAGCTATCAGTCGGCGATCGGTCTCTTGTACACGCTGAGTTTCACCGTCAAGATGAGCAAATTCGGGCCGCACCAGCCGCAGGGATACGTCGACTATGTGCTGCCGCCTCTCGAGGGCCTGTGGGACAGCCCGGCCGGCGGCCTGGGCGAGCGCGACCGGTGGAGCTGGACGGCCATGATCCGCCTGCCGGACTATGTCACGGACGAAGTTTTTGCCTGGGCGCTCGCCGAGGCACATGGAAAGAAGCCGGGGCTCGACTATGCCCGGGTTCGCCGCGAGGTCTACCGGGAGGGGCTCTGCGTACAGATGCTCCACATCGGCCCCTATGCGGCTGAGCCGGAGAGTCTTCGCCTCATGCAGGAATATCTCGCGCAGCATGGGCTCCGTGATGATGTCGGCGCAGGGAGACGCCATCACGAAATCTACCTGAGCGACCCGCGCCGTGTCGCGCCGGAGAAGCTGCGCACGGTGCTGCGCCACCCGGTGAGGGCGAGCGGAGCAGAGGACGGCCGGGAATGAGCGCCGAAATAGAGCTGGTTGCGGCAAGGAGCATTGTCACGCGAAACAAAGGCGGCGCCGACTGGTTTGGCTGTGACTACAACATGAACATCTACCGCGGCTGCTGCCACGGCTGCATCTACTGCGACAGCCGCAGCGACTGCTACGGGATTGAGGATTTTGACCGCGTTCGCGCCAAGCGTGACGCGCTGCGCATCATCCGCGACGATCTCAGCCGCAAGCTGCGCCCGGGCGTCGTTGCGACGGGGGCCATGAGCGACCCCTACAATCCCTTTGAGAGGGAGCTGCTGCTCACCCGGCACGCACTGGAGTTGATCGACGCCTATGGCTTCGGCGCTGCCATTGCAACCAAGAGTGATTTGATTGTGCGCGACGCCGACGTTTTGCGGGAGATCGCGCGCCACTCGCCGGTGCTGTGCAAGTTTACCATTACAACGGCTGACGATGCGCTGTGCGCTAAAATCGAGCCGCGTGTGACCAACTCCACCGGCCGCTTCAAGGCGGTAGAGCGCCTGAGCGCAGAGGGGTTATTCTGCGGAATTCTGCTGATGCCGGTGCTGCCGTTTCTCGAGGACAGCGAGGAAAATGTGCTCGCTCTCGTGCGCCGTGCCGCGCAGTGCGGCGCGCGGTTTATCTATCCCGCTTTCGGCATGACTCTGCGCCAAAACCAGCGCGAGTGGTACTATTGCAAGCTCGAGGAGCAATTTCCGGGGCAGGGGCTCAGAGAGCGCTATGAGCGCCGCTATGGGGGACGGTACCGCTGTACAAGCCCGCGCGCAAGGGAACTCTATGCGGCATTCGCCGGGGAGTGTGACCGACTTGGGATCGCCTACCGCATGAGGGATATCGTTGCTCTGTCGCGCCTGGGCTACGGTGAGATACAGCTGAGCCTCTTTGACCGGTGATTCCCATTTTGACAGGGATAAAAAAGCGCCACAGTTCACTCATGATTAAATATTTGCTGCAGAGCCTCTTTGACGGGCTCTGTTTTTGTGCTATACTGATGACAGAAAGGCGGCGATAGCATGAAAAAGTGTCTTTTGGAATCAACAAACCGCTATCTCAAACAGGCGGACTGGACGGATCTCGCACTGATTAAAGTCTGTGTCTGCGCGGCAGGACTGCTGCTTGGCCTGGGTGTGAAAAAACACAAAAAGCCGCTGGCGATTTTCTCGCTTGGCGTGTTTTTTGGCACGTTGGCCGCCTCGATGCGGCGTTTTCTGCCTTTCCTGAGTGAGAGCGGCGACTGTGCGTGCGAGACGCGTGTCTCTCAGGAGCCGTCACCCGTCCCGCAGAGCGAGAACTGACACTTGCTTGGAAACCGGTGCCAACATGCCCTACGTCCCCGCGTGGGACGTAGGGCATATCTTTTCATAGAATTGAGTGAGAACATGAAGTGGCTTTCCCATCTGAAGACCATCAACCACCACAAGGCTCTTGTCATGAAGTACTGTTTCAAAATCGGCCTCTACCGCCAGGGACTGCTGCACGACCTGTCAAAATACTCGCCCTGCGAGTTCCGCGTGGGCGCGCGATATTTTCAGGGGAACCGCAGCCCCAACGACGCCGAGCGGGCCGCGACCGGCTGCAGCAGCGCCTGGCTTCACCACAAGGGGCGCAACAAGCACCATCTCGAGTACTGGATCGACTACAGCCCGGAGGGGGACCACGCGCTCGCCGGCATGGAGATGCCGGTGCGCTATGTCGCAGAGATGTTCTGTGACCGGATTGCGGCGTGTAAGACCTACAAAAAAGAGGCCTATCAGGACCGCGACGCCTACGATTACTATATGAAGTCCCGCGATCACTATCTGCTCCACCCGAACACACAGGCATTGCTCGAGCAGCTGCTGAGCATGCTGATGGAGCGCGGCGAGGAGCAGACCTTTGCCTACATTCGCCATGAAGTGTTGGGCAGGCGCTGAAGCGGGAGAGCTTGGGAGGATTTATGGATCAGGCTGCCTTTGAGACCCTCTGCAAATGGCATGAAGAGGGGGATCATCAGACCATTGTCAACTACCTTGAGAAAACACCGCGCGCCGGGCGTGACTATCAGGCTCAGAATCTGCTTGCCCGGGCGCTGAACAATTTGGGAAAATACGAAGCGGCGGCAAATGAGCTGCTCGCTGTCGAGCAGCAGGGAGCGGAGGACCCCATGTGGCACGCGCGGCTCGGGTATGCTCTCTACCATCTGGGCAGCGCCGACGAGGCGCGCCGTCAATTTGAGCTCACGCTTGCGCTCGACCCGGAGAATGAAGACGCCCCGCTCTTTTTGCAGGCGCTTGAGTCACTGGCCCCGGAACTCTATACCGAGGCGCAGGCCGATGCGGTACAGGCGCATATTGCCTCACAGTTCGGCGCGTTTGAGAGCGTTTTCCACGAGATTGTGTCGCCCGATCTGCATGTGGATATTGCCGTGATTCCCCCCGGCGCCGGGCGCGATTTTTACACGCTGGTCACCATGGGAATGGGAGCCCACCGTATGGCGGTGCCCGAGGATCTCAAGACCGAGGGAATCGACCGGGCGGAGCTTCTGATCTGTCTGCCGGCCGACTGGCAGCTCCAGAGCAGCGATGAGCGCTGGTACTGGCCGATTCGCTGGCTCAAGGCGCTCGCGCGGCTGCCGGGAGAGAATGATACCTGGCTCGGCTGGGGACACACGGTGACCAACGACGGTCCCTTTGCCGACAACACCATGCTCTGGGGCTCGCTTCTGACGCAGCCTCTGGTTGGCGGGGAGAATGCCGATGTCTGTGAGCTGCCGAATGGGGAGCTCGTGAATTTCTATCAGATTATTCCACTCTATGAGCAGGAGATGGGCTTTAAAATTTCCCACAGTGCCGATGAGCTTCTGGAGCGGCTTGAGCCGCTGCCCGTGGTGGTCGAGATTGGCCGGCCCAATGTCTGCGAGGGAGAGGGCGGCAAGCAGTGGGCCATCGCGCCGGACCAGATCCGCGAATTGTTGACCGACTGGGAGGGGCCGACCGGCTGCATTGCCACCGACCGGATTCTCGTCGACGGCTGCGAAGTGGGCTACATGTACCGTGAGCGGCCCGATGAGGACCGACCCGACAGCGGCTGGCGTTTCACGGCGGGCGACGAGAGCGACGAGTATATGGACGACCCCGCGAACTCGGAGGTCTATCAACTCAACACCATCTGCAACTACGACCCGGACATCATTCCGCTGCTGGATTCACCCTACGGCACAGCCTACTGGCGCGACGAGGACGGTGAGTTCCAGTGTGAGGAATTTGACCCGGACGAGGAAATTGACGCTTAGAGGAGGGATGTTTATGACACGGCTGGAGATCGACGCCTTTTTGAGTATTGTCAAATATGGGAGCATCTCGTCGGCCGCGGAAAAGCTGTATGTGTCACAGCCGGCATTGAGCCGCAGAATCAAGGTGCTCGAGCAGGAGCTCGGCTACCGGCTCTTCAGCCGCCAGCGGGGCTTTCGGGGTGTGGAGCTCACCGATGAGGGCGCCGCGTTTATCTCGGTTGCACAGAAGTGGCAGCATCTCTGGCAGGAGGCGGGCGCCATTTCCATGCTGCGCCACAACAAAGTGCTCAATCTCTCCTCCATTAACAGCATCAGCACGTTTATCCTCTCCCCGGTGTTTCGCGCATTTTTGCGGGACAACCTCGAGTATCAGATATCGTTTATGAACTACCACTCGGCCGAGGCCTGCCGGATGATCGAGAGCGGCCAGCTTGACTTTGCCATCATAGGCAAGCCGAGGTTCCTGAAGTATGGCGAGGCGATCCCGGCATACAGCGAGCCAATGGTCTTTGCCTCTCCCTGGGAGTATCCGGAAACGATCCGGGTGGAAAATCTCGATGTTCGCAAGGAGATCAAGATCAACTGGAATAACGAGTTCAGCGACTGGCACGACCGATGGTTTGACTCGACCATCTATCCGCGGGCTACGCTTGACACCATGGCGTTTTGGAAGGACTTTCTCACGGGGGACAGCTGGGCGCTGATGCCGTACTCCGTTGCACAGAAAGTCAGCTGTCAGGAGAGGCTCTATCTCCGCAGAGTCGTCAACGGCCCGCCGGACCGCATTGTCTACTATGTGCGAGGCAATGAGCGCAAGGCGGATATTATTGATCGATTTCTACACTATCTCAATATTGAAGTGAGTCAAATTGAAGGCATCAAGTCCTATCTGGACTATTGATAAAAAAGGGAGCGTTTCAAACGCTCCCTTTTTTATGCAAATTTGCCGGAATACAGGGAAATATCTTGGTGATTCTGATGTTAGTTATAAGTATTACATTATATTTTGTGAAAAAAGAAAGTATTTGGCGCTATTGCACTAAAAGGATATAATCTAAGTGAAATTATCAATAAAGTTGTACAAAATCACTAAAACAGTCTGATTTAAATAGATCTTTTTTTCAATATTGTATGTTTTTTGCATTGCAAAATAAATAGAAAAATATGGAAAGTTATAGAAAAAGACGCATGAGTTGATCACAACAGCGGGGGAGTGACTATGGGAGCTTTTGCATCGGCCTTTCAGGCGTTGGCCCCCATGTTTGCCGTCATCATGACCGGGTATCTCTGCAAGCGGCTGGGGGTGGTCGACGAGCGGGAACAGCCGAGAATGAACCACATTGGCTTTCAGGTCTTTTTGCCGGCTCTGCTCTTTTGCAACATCTACCGTGCAGACCTCCACTGCGCCGTGAGAACGGAGTTGGTAGTTTTCATTCTGGTTGCGCTGCCTGTGACCGCTCTGCTCGCCACCCTTTTGGCCTTTGCGCTTGTAAGAGAGCGCTCCCAGCTGGGCACGGCCATACAGGCGGTTTTCCGGGGAAATTTCGTCCTGGTCGGAATGCCGATTGTATGTGCCCTCTACGACGCGGCAGATCTGGTCTCGATCGCACTCGCCGTAGCCGTTCCCATGATGAATCTGCTGTCGGTGACGGTGCTTGAGCTCTACGGCGGTGAGCGGATCAAACCTCTGCAAATTGCAGGGGATGTGATGAAAAATCCGTTGGTGATTGCGTCGCTGCTCGGTGCGGTGTTTCTTGCCGCAGAAATTCGACTGCCGGCTTTTGTGGAGTCCGCCGCAGCGAGTCTTGCACAGGTGGCATCGCCCTATCTGCTGTTTTGGCTGGGCGCCTTTTTCCGGTTTCGGCTTCGTTTTTCGCGGGAACTGGTCTTCTGCATCGTCGGAAAGCTCCTGCTGGTACCGGCAGCGGCTCTGGGCGTGGCTTTTCTGATGGGCTTTCGCGGTGAGGAGTTTGCCGTTTTGCTTGCGCTGTTCGCAGCGCCCAACGCAACCTCCTGCTTTACCATGGCACAGAGCAAGGGAGGCGACGAGGTTCTCGCAGGCAACGCCGTTGTTTTGAGCTCCGCCTTTTCAGCGGTGAGTCTGTTCGGCTGGATCGTACTGTTCCAGAGTCTGCACGTTTTATGATTCGGATTGGTCTGGCGGCAGGAGGCCGCCCGAAAAATAAAAAAATGGAGGGAAAGAAAGTGAAAAGATTATTCGCGTTTGTTCTGGCACTGGTGATGGCGGTGTCGTTTGCCGCCTGCTCGGATCAGAGCCCCGGTGCGCAAAATCCCGAAGGCCCGACCTCGTCCGGAGACGGGGCCAGCACCGAGCCGATCAACATCGGCGTACTCTGTACGCTGGATGGTGCAACCGGTCTTGGCGCCAAGGCGGCGGTGGAGCTCTACTTTGAGCAAAACGCCCAGAAACTCGCAGGCAGACCGGTCAAGGTCTACTTTGAAAACACCACCAGCGATCCCAACATCGCCATTGAGAAACTGGTCAAATGCGTCGACGAATATGGCTGCCAGCTCATCATTGGGCCGCTCTCGGGTTCAGAGGGAACCGCGGTCAAGGAGTACGCGGAATTCTATCTGGATGACACTACCATCATTGTCGGCTCGTCCGGCTCGACACAGATCACGTTTGACACACCGGAAAATCTCTTCCGCGTCTGTGCCACAGGTGCGCAGTCGGGCTTTTCCCTCGGACACTACGCCTATGAGGAGCTCGGCTACCGGAAGATTCTCACCGTTGCCTCGGACTACGATTTTACCTTCTCCCAGGTCGCGGGCTTTCTCTATGGATTTGTAGCGGCAGGCGGCGAGGTGGTTGACCGCATCTGGTTTACCAAGGGCACAACCGACTACAGCTCCACGCTGGCGGCCATCTCCCAGTACAAGGATGTCGACGCCATCTTCTGCGGCATTGGCGCGTCCGACTCCATGTACTTTGTTCGCCAGTATGTCGAGTACGGTATGAAAATTCCGCTGATGGGCGGCTCCAATTTCACCGACGTCTCCTGCATCACGAGCGATATTGCGGACTACTACGACGGCATTCTGACATCGAGCTACTACGCCGATGATCTCGGCACAGAAGAGTATGAGAGCTTTGTCAAGGCTTATGCGGACTACTATGGACAGGACCCCAGCAGCTTTGCCTGTGATTTCTATATGGCCTGTGAAATTGCGGCAAAGGCACTGGAGGAAGTAGACGGGAACATCGAAGACCGCGAGGCTTTCCGCGCCGCTCTTGCCAATGTCAACTACCAGTCTCCCAGGGGAGAGTTCAAGCTCGATGAGGATCATCAGGCGATCTGCACCATCTTTATCACTGAAGTGACAAAGAACGAAGCCGGTGTCTACCGCAACAAGGTGATTCGAGAGTACAAAGACGTCAGCCAGTATGGCGACTTTGACCCTGACTGGTATGCGGCTCAGCCTGACCCGGATCGGACGAATCCGACAGTGGAGAGCATCAAAAACGCAGAGTACACAAAGTGACAGCCCGCAGAGCTGTTCAACGGGAGGAAATACCATGGCACAGAATTCGCAGATCCTCTCTCTGAGCGGCGTGACCAAGAGCTTCGGCGGCGTGGTCGCCGTGCGCGACGTCTCGATGGACGTCGCGCACGGTGAGCGCCGTCTGATAATCGGCACGAATGGGGCGGGGAAGTCGACGCTGTTCAATCTCATCTGCGGCGATATTCCCCTTACGTCCGGTACGGTGCGTCTGTTCGAGAGAGACGTCACCCATCTGGACCTGCGCCGCCGCGCGCTGATGGGTATGAGGCGCACCTATCAGGCCACGGCCCTGTTCAATAAGCTGACGGTCCGCCAGAATTTCTATCTGGCCCTGCTCGGGGAGCGGTCAACGCGCCACCATTTCAACCTGTTTACCAACTACAAAAATTCCGGCAGTTACAACGAGAAAATTGAGCAGACGGCAGCCCTTGTCGACATTCAGGAAAAACTCGACGAAGTAATTGACAACATCTCCCACGGCGAGCGCCGCCAGCTGGAACTGGGGCTCGCACTGATCTCACAGCCAAAGCTGCTGCTGCTCGATGAGCCGTCCTCCGGCCTCTCGGCGAGTGAACGCCAGAAAATTCAGGCCATTTTACAAAATCTCGACCCGCAGATTACGCTGCTCCTCGTCGAGCACAACATGGAACTGGCCTTTGCAGTGGCAACCGATGTCACTGTGATGCAA
Source organism: Feifania hominis (assembly GCF_014384765.1). Classification (NCBI taxonomy): domain Bacteria; kingdom Bacillati; phylum Bacillota; class Clostridia; order Eubacteriales; family Feifaniaceae; genus Feifania; species Feifania hominis. Next base: position 262,761 of record NZ_JACRSP010000001.1, read on the forward strand.
AACGGAGAAATTGTCTGCGAGGGCTCACCACAGGCCATCAGAGGCGACGAGTATGTCCAGAAAATTTATCTGGGAGGTGGTCGGGCATGAATACCGCCGTTCTGGAGATGGACCATGTCAACGCCTTTTACGGCGACCTGCGTATCGTACAGGACTCCTGTCTTACGCTTACGGGAGGAATCACCTCGGTCATCGGTCGAAACGGAATGGGCAAAACGACGCTGATGAAAGCCCTCATGGGTCTTGTCAGGCGAAGCGGATCCATCCGGTTCTGCGGCGAGGAGATCGGGACGCTCAAGCCCTACCAGATCGCGCAAAAGGGCATTGGGTATGTGCCTCAGGGCAGACGCAATTTTCCCTCGCTGACCGTTGAGGAGCACTTGAGCTTCTGTGCGAGAAAAGCGCCGACGGGTGGGGATGTGTGGAATAAAGAGCGCGTCTATGAGCTCTTTCCAAGACTCTATGAGAGGAGAACCCTCTCCGGAACTGCCCTCTCGGGGGGAGAACAGCAGATGCTCGCCATCGGCAGGGCACTTGTTCTCGCGCCGAAGCTGCTGGTGATGGACGAGCCCTCCGAAGGACTCGCTCCCGCGGTCATCGACGTGCTTGTCGACTTCTTCCGGCGCATTGAGGGAAAGATCAATGTTCTGCTTGTGGAACAGGACCTCGGCTTCTGCGGCCGGGTCACAGATCAAACCAATGTCATGAGCCTCGGCAGCATCGCCTACACGGGATCCCTGAGCGAGCTGCTCCGTGATCCGGAGAAGAGCCGCCGGCTGCTCGGCGTCGGTTAGCCGAAGGAGGATTGAAACATGAGTTACTATCTGACGCTTCTTTTCAACGGCCTCACTTACGCGGGACTTCTGTTTGTCGTGTCGAGCGGACTGATGCTCATCTACGGGCTGATGCGTGTGGTCAATATGGCTCACGGCAGCATGTATATTCTCGGTGCGATGATCGGCTATCTGGTCTACAAGGCAAACGGCAACAACTGGATGCTGGGCATTGTCTCGGCGGGTATCGCCATGGCGGTGATCTGCTTTCTGCTCGAGCTCACGGTTTTCAGCCGGGCGTTTAACAACGCCACTGCGGGTATCCTCATATCGCTTGGTATCAGCTGGATCATCATCGACATCTGCCTTGAGCTGACAAGAGGGGAGACCAAGACCTTCTCACCCGATGGATTTTTTCGCTCGACGTTCACCATTGGGGAACTGACCTATCCCATGTCGCGTATGTTCGTGCTGTTCTGCGCACTGGTCGAGTGCGTGATTCTGATGATTGTGCTGAAGAAGACCAGAATCGGCCAGATCATTCGCGCAGGCGTGGACGATCGGGAGATCGTGTCGGCGCTCGGCATCAACATCCAGAGGGTGTTTCTCGGCGTGTTCACAGTCGCGGGGCTGCTCGTGGGTATCGGCGGCGTGCTCGGCGGCACCATGGGCGGTTTCGATGTTGCGACTGCCTCCACCATGCAGATGTATGCGCTGATGGTGATCATCGTCGGCGGCCACAGCAACTTTGTGGGCACTGCCGTGGCTTCGCTGATCATCGGGCTGCTCGACAGCTTTACCATGGCCTTTGTGCCGAATTTCTCGTCTGTGATTGTCTTTATGGCCGTGATGCTCGTACTGATTTTGAAGCCCGGCGGCCTGTTTGGAAAGGAGGCGCGCTCGAGATGAAAACTGGCGCAAACAGAGCGGTTCAGCTTGTGCTCCAGCTTGCGGCAACGGCAATTGCGATTGTTCTGCTGTGGCAGGCCCCGAGGTTTTTCAACAAATACTCCGTGTATCTGATCAGCCGCATCCTCTTTATGGGTCTGATGGCAATGAGTTTGAATCTGCTGCTCGGATTCGGAGGGCTTGCCTCGCTTGCGCAGGGGGCCTTTGCCGGGATCGCGGGATACACTCTCGCCATCTGCCGGGTGGTCTACCACTGGAACTATGCACAGTGCGTGCTGCTTGCGCTGCTGCTGGTGGCGCTGGTAGCCGGCTTCTTCGGCCTCTTTTCCATGCGCTGCAACGGCACGGCGTACATGATGATGACGCTGGCGCTGGCAAACTTGGTGCATCTGTGTTCGCTGCAGTGGACCGATCTCACACGGGGCTACAACGGCATTGTCGGCATCCGTGGCCCCGAGCTCTTCGGTGTGAGCTACAGCAGCACACGCATGACTTTTTATCTCATCGCACTGGTGGTTCCCATCTGTTTCTTTCTGCTCAAACGCCTGACAAGTTCCCCCTACGGCATGGCGATTCAGGGCATGAGAGACAACAAAGTAAAAATGAGTTCCCTGGGCTTCAACGTGCGTCTGCTGCGGGTGACTCTCACCGTGATCAGCAGCCTGTTTGCCGGAATCGCCGGTATTCTCATGGCGAATTTCTACGCGACCATGGGCCCCGACAACGTGAGTGTGAATATGTCGATGATGTGCCTGTTCATGGGCGTGCTCGGCGGGAGCCACAGCATCACCGGAGCTCTGGTGGGAACGGGTCTGTTTCTGGTGCTGGAAAACTATCTGAGCCAGTTCACGGTCTATGATGACGCCATCCTCGGCGTGCTGTTTATTGTGGCGGTTTTTGTGATGCCAAATGGAATATTGGGTTTGCCCGTCTTCAAAAAGAAGTTTTGGAGAGGCCTGCGCGGCAAGCGGGCGGGAGGCGGAGCATGAAGACGATTGCCGTCATTGGAACCTTTGACACAAAGGCACAGGAGTACGGCTTTGTCATGGACCGTATGCGGGAGCATGGTGTAAGGCCCCTTGCCATTGACGTTGGCACACATAACGCTGCCCCGTCAGCGGTCGATATCACAAGCGCCGAGGTGGCGGCACTCGCGGGCACTCAGATCGAACGGCTGCACGGGCTCTCCCGTCAGGATGCTTTTTCCGCCATGCTCAAAGGCGCACAGCAGTGCGTCAAAGAGCTCCATGGCAGAGGGGAGATACAGGGCATCTTTGGCATGGGTGGCAGCGGCGGCACCACGCTCGCCTCGGCCGCCATGCGGACACTGCCCTTGGGCGTGCCGAAGCTTCTGGTCTCGACGCTGGCCGGAACGGCACGTATGGCCGACTATGTCGGCGGTACGGACATCATTGTCATGGGGTCGATCGTTGATATTTCGGGGCTCAACTCCATTACGAAGATGATCTTTTCAAGAGCCGCCGGAGTCATTGCCGGCGCGGTGAACGGCGAATACAGGGAGCCCTCCGGGCATCGTCTGCGCATCGCCGCGTCCATGTACGGCGTCACCACTCCCGGTGTGACCTTTGCAAAGAGATACCTGGAGAGCAGAGGATATGAGGTCATCACCTTTCACGCAACCGGTTCCGGCGGCAGGGCCATGGAGCAGCTCATCCGAGAGGGCTTTTTCGACGGTGTCCTCGACATGACTCTGCCGGAAATCCATGCCCATGTGCTCGGCGTGCCGTCGAGTACGGCGGGACCGGAGCGCTGCGCGGGCGCAGCGCGGAAAGACATTCCTCAGGTTGTCTGCCCGGGTGGGATGGATATGTGTTCCACCACGGATTTCACGGGCTTTGAGGACCGCAGAGTCTACTGCCACAATACGACTCCGTCCCACTTCAGACCAAACGCGCGTGATATGGAACGATCGGGCGTCTATCTCGCGCAGCAGCTCAACAAATCTCATGCGGACTGTGCGGTGTACCTGCCGTGCGGTGGCCTCTCGCTGGTTGACGTGCCCGGCGGGGCGACCTATGACCCGGAGGCCGATGAGAGCCTGTTTGAGGCGATCAAAAGCAATCTCGACCGGCGCGTGGAGCTGCATGAGTCGCCGCGCAACATCAACGACGAGAGTTTTGCACTTGAAATGGCGCAGAGGCTCGATGAGATGATGACACGGCGCTGCGCGTCGGAATAAAGGTAGAAAGAAGGGCAAACATGGCACGCATTCCAAAAGAGGAAATTCTCAGGCGCTTTCACGAACAGATCAGCAAAGGCATTCCCATCACGGGATCGGGAGCGGGAGTCGGTATCTCGGCAAAGTGCGCCGAGGCCGGTGGCGCTGATCTGATTATCATCTACAATTCCGGGCGCTTTCGCATGGCGGGACGGGGCTCATCCTGCGGGCGGTTCGCATACAGCGACGCAAATCAGGTCGTACTGGATCTTGCAGGGGAAATTCTCTCCTGTGTCCATCATACGCCGGTCATTGCAGGGGTGCTCGCACTCGATCCCTACCGGGATATGGAGCGGTTTTTAGACGAGCTCGCACAGCTTGGCTTCTCCGGTGTACAGAACTTTCCGACAGTCGGCAACATCAATATGCCCTTGTTTTTAAAGAATCTTGAAGAGTCCGGCTATGACTATGAGCGTGAGGTTGAAATGATCCGCCTTGCAAACCGGCTCGGCCTGCTCACAACGCCCTACTGCTTTACGACGGAACAGGCCAGGCGCATGGCTGACACTGGAACCGATATCGTCGTTGCCCACATGGGACTGACGACAAAAGGGCTCATAGGTGCTGCCGAGGCCAACGATCTGGACGCCTGTGTGGAGAAGATCGGGCTGATCGCGCGCGCCGCGAAAGAGGTCAATCCGGACGTCCTTGTCATCAGCCACGGCGGCTCGGTCTCAGAGCCGCAGGATGCGCAGTACATCTACGAGAGAGTCCCTGAGACGGTCGGCTTTTACGGGGCTTCTTCCGCCGAGCGAATTCCGACTGAGAATGCTCTCATCCCCGCGGTAAGGGCATTCAAGGCCATTACAATCAGGAGGTGAGTGAAATGGGAAAGGTCAGCAGAGAGGTTCTGCTTCACCGTGTGGCAAAGCTCAAGGCCGAGAACCGTGCGATCATCGCAACGGGTGCGGGAATCGGAATTACGGCACGCTGCCAGGAAGTTGCAGGAAGTGATTTGATTCTGGTCGATATGGCTGCACGGATGCGGATGGCGGGCTTTGGCGCCATGAGTGCAAATTTTGCCGTCAAACGGGCCAACAGTCTGATTGCGGAGCTCGCGCCGGAAATTTTGCCCATAGTAGAGCACACGCCGGTTCTTGCAGGAGTCGCTGCGACCGAGCCGTTTGCTGATATCAGACAGACGATTCGTGAGTGCAGCGAGTGCGGTTACAGCGGTGTGTTCAACTCACCGTCAGTCGGCTGGAACGACAGCTTCAATGCCAAGAATCTCACCAGAGTCGGGTTGGGCTACGACCGTGAGATAGAGCTGATTGCAGTTGCACACGGAGAAAATCTGATTACGCTTGCCCGCTGCTATGATGCGTGGCAGGCAGGAGAGATGGCCCGTGCCGGCGCCGACTTTATCGTCGCAGATCTCGGACCTACGGCGGGTGGCCTTTCGGGCGTCAAAACGACACTCGATCATGATGAAATTCGCAAACTCACCGAGTCCATCGTTCGGGCAGCGCGCGGGGAAAACGAATCTGTCACGGTTCTCTGTACAGGCGGTCCGCTGGCCGCCCCGCGGGAAGTTGAGCTATTGCTCAACAGCATTGCGGGCCTTGACGGCTTCTATGGAGGCTCAGCCACGGACTCTATCCCCATGGAGCAGGGCATCATCTCAGTTGCGCAGGGATTTAAACAGACCAGACTTTACGGTTTTTAAAGCACAGAGAGAGGCGGGGCGATTTGCCTGTTGGCAATCGCCCTGCCTTTTGAATGCCATAATTTGGACCGTTTGATAAAAGGAAACACTTTTAGCTGAGAATCCTCCGCAAGGCGGGGATTCGTGACATAAGGGAGTTCTTGTACGTGCGCTTTTGCCCTCCCGACGAAACCGAAGTTTCGTCGGGAAAAGGAAGAAATCCGTTCGGCTAAGAAGCCTCGCCGCAAGGCGGGGATTCGTGCCATAAGGGAGTTCTTTTACGTGCTCTTATCCTCCCGACGAAACCGAAGTTTCGTCGGGAAAAGGAAGAAATCCGTTCGGCTAAGAAGCCTCGCCGCAAGGCGGGGATTCGTGCCATGAGGGAGTTCTTATACGTGCTTTTGTCTCCCGACGAAACAGAAGTTTCGTCGGGAAAAGGAAGAAGAACCCCGTTCGGCTAAGAAGCCTCGCCGCAAGGCGGGGATTCGTGCCATAAGGGGTTCTTCTGACGTGGTACGCCCGACAGAATTCGAATCTGCGACCTTTGGAGTCGGAGTCCAACGCTCTATCCAGCTGAGCTACGGGCGCATATGGGGTTGCTCAATTATAGTAACATCAACCGCCGCCGCCGTCAAGCGGACAGAGAGAAATTCTGTCACGCGTTTGTCTGCTGTGCTATAATAGACGACAGTGAGACAGGAGGAATGGAACATGAGCGAAGAACAGCTCTTTCTTTTGGATGAAAAGCTGCGCCCCTGCGGCAGCGCACCACGCAGCGAGGCGCACCGCAGGGGCCTTTTGCACCTGGTGGTGCACTGCTGGATCTGCGAGCACACGCCGGACGGCATATGGCTCTACTTTCAGCAACGCGCCCACACGAAAAATGATTTTCCCGACTACTATGATCTTGCAGTCGCCGGTCATGTCTCGGCCGGAGAGGAACCTCTCGACGCGATGTGTCGCGAGATTGAAGAGGAGGCGGGACTGCACATACAAAAGAGTGATTTGATCGAGATCGGCTCCACGCTTGAGACGATACAAAAGGGGCCATTTTACGACCGTGAATATGCGCAGATCTATCTTTTGGAAAAACCGGCCGAGCCGTTTGCACCCGGGGAAGAGGTCGCGCAGATGGTGCGTGTCAAGCTCGAGGAGTGCTGCCGCCGGGAGCTGGAGGGGGCGTCTGCCGTCACGGCCTACCGCATGACGGGAGAGGCTTTGACCCTCGCCGCGGAACAGTGGTGCAGCCACCCGGGAGAGCTTGAGCGGGTTGTATTGCCCGCGCTCAAGCGGTACCAGTTTCCTATTTTCAAACAGAGACTGTTATGATATACTACTAAAAAGAAAGAAAATCAGGGGGGCTGCGCTTTGGAGGGGAAACTGTTTCGCACTTCTGTGGGCGGATACAACAAAAAGGATGTCCACGACTGTATTGAGGAGCTCAACGGAAGACTGCGCACACTTCAAAACGAAGCCAAGGCCGGTGAAAAGACGCTAATGGAGGCCAGGAAGCGCGCCGAGGAGCTCGAGCGCCGCGAGGCGGATATCACAGCCGAGCGCGCGCAGTTTGAGCGCCGCATTGCGGAACTTGAGCAGCAGCTGCAAACGGTGACGGCGGAGAAGACCCGCCTGTCCGAGAGCTTTGACGCCGTGCGCCGGGTCAACGGCGAGTACACGGCTAAAATTTCCGAGAGAGAACGCACCTGCGCCGCGCTGCGGGAGAAGCTCGATCAGTTTGACCGCGCCAGAACCACGGCGGAGGATATTTTACTCAAGGCAAAAAAGGAGGCCGACGACATTGTCGATACGGCCATTACCAGCGCAAACGAAATCAAGACAAAACTGATTAACGAAATTCGGGATTGCCAGGACGTCTTTGAAAACGTCAAGCAGCAGGTCAATTATGCGCGCCGGGAGACCCTCAAGAACATTGAAGCCGCGCGCTGCGCCATGCTCCAGATGGACGGCTTTCTGGACAAGATCGCGGTGGACAGCCTGCTCTGCCGGGATCCCGGCACCATAGCGCTCACAAAGCAGGATCTGCCGGACAAAGAAATCTAAGCGAGAAGAAGGGTTGACAGATGGAATACCATATCCGAGTGGAGCAGCTGCCCGAGAGGGCGCCCGCGCTGCGTGCGGGCGACATGGTCTACCTGAGCGGGACGATCTACACCTCGCGTGATGCGGCGCACAAGCGGCTCATGGCCATGCACGAAAAGGGCGAGCCATTTCCGTTTGAAATGAAAGGGGCTGTCATCTACTACGCCGGCCCTACGCCGACAAAGCCGGGAGATGTCATCGGCTCCTGCGGGCCGACGACCTCGAGCCGAATGGATCCCTTTGCACCCACGCTGCTCGACTGCGGTCTGATTGGCATGATCGGCAAGGGGAAGAGAAGCGCCGAGGTGATCGAGGCCATCCGGCGCAACCGGGCGGTTTACTTTTGCGCCATCGGCGGGGCGGGCGCGCTCGCGGCGAAAAAGATCAAAAAGCTCGATGTCATCGCCTTCCCCGAGCTTGGCTGCGAGTCGGCAAAGCGCCTTGAGGTGGAGGAGTTTCCCGTGACGGTCGCCATAGACTGTGTGGGCGGCAACATTTTTGAGACGGGGGCGCAGCAGTACCGCACCCTGTGAGATGAGGGACTTCAGGCCAGATTTCCGCGTCGGCGGGAATCTGGCTTTTTTCTGTCAAATATGTTAATTTTCTGTTAATATTGGGGCCTTTGGTTTACAATTTGTCGTATTTTCACTAAAATAGTAATCAATATTTGTACATTGTATGGTAAAGAAGGTACTGTCATGGGTCTGAGTGTAGGGATCGACGTCGGTTCCACCACAGTCAAAGTGGTGGTGCTGGATGATGGCATCGTCCGTTTTTGGCGCTATGAGCGCCATTTGTCACAGGTGCGGCAAAAGACGGTGGAGCTGCTCGGCGAGGCACGTGAACTGCTGGAGGGCAGAGAGTTTTCCGTCGCGGTATCGGGCTCGGCTGGCCTCGGCATGGCTAAGGCTGCGGGCCTGCCTTTTATTCAGGAGGTCTTTGCAACCGCCCAGGCGGTGGAACACAGCGGTGAATCGGTCGACATTGTCATTGAGCTCGGCGGAGAGGATGCGAAAATCATCTTTTTGTCCGGTGGGCTCGATGAGCGTATGAACGGCTCCTGTGCCGGCGGCACCGGAGCTTTTATCGACCAGATGGCGACGCTTTTGAATGTCACGGCGGACGAGCTCGACCGTCTCTCGCTCGAGCACGAGAAAATCTATCCCATCGCGTCGCGCTGTGGTGTGTTTGCCAAATCGGATATACAGCCGCTTCTCAACCAGGGTGCAAACAAGGCGGATGTCGCGGCGAGCATCTTTCAGGCTGTGGTCGATCAGACGATCACAGGTCTTGCCCAGGGGCGTGAGCTCAAAGGGCGCATTGCATTTCTCGGCGGGCCGCTCTACTTTTTCGAGGGACTGCGACGGCGCTTTGTCGAGACGCTGGGACTTGCGCAGGAGCAGGCGCTCTTTCCCGACTGGGGCATCTATGCCGTCGCAATCGGCACGGCGCTCTATGCGCAGGAACAGGGCGAGAGCTTTGCCTGCGATCCGCTGCTCGACAAACTGCGCGCATCGACCGGTCAAATCACCCACAGAAATACGCTGCCCGCACTCTTTGCCGATGAGGCGGAGTATGAGGCTTTCCTCACGCGGCACAGTGCTGCGGGCGTTGCGACGGCCGATGCGTCGACATACGAGGGCAGGGCCTATCTCGGCGTCGACTGCGGCAGCACGACGACCAAGGTTGTGCTGCTCACCGAGGACGACCGTATTCTCTACCAGTATTACAGCTCCAACAGAGGCAACCCCGTCTCGGTGATCCGCGGTCAGTTGATGCAGATTCGAGAGCTCTGCGGCGAGCGGATCACCATTGCGGGCAGCGTGGCAACGGGATACGGCGAGGACCTGGTCAAGAGTGCGTTCCACTTTGATGCGGGCGTGGTTGAGACCATGGCCCACTTCAAGGCGGCGCGCCACTTCTGCCCGGATGTGGACTTTATCCTCGACATCGGCGGCCAGGACATCAAGTGCTTTAAAATCCGAAACAACTCCATTGACAGCATCATGCTCAATGAGGCCTGTTCGTCGGGCTGCGGCTCCTTTGTCGAAACCTTTGCGAGCACCATGGGCTACGACATTGAGGAATTTGCGAAGCTCGGCCTGCTCGCCGAGCACCCGGTCGACCTCGGTTCGCGGTGCACGGTGTTTATGAACTCCTCCGTCAAGCAGGCCCAGAAAGAGGGTGCGACCGTTGCCGACATCTCGGCGGGCCTCTCCATCAGCGTAGTCAAAAACGCCATTTACAAGGTCATCCGCGCGCGCAGCGCAGAGGAACTCGGCTCCCGCGTGGTGGTGCAGGGCGGCACGTTCTACAACGACGCTGTGCTGCGGAGCTTTGAACGGGAGCTCGGCCTCGAGGTCACGCGCCCCGCCATTGCGGGGCTGATGGGTGCGTTCGGCGCGGCGCTCTACGCGAAAGAGCTGCCGCTTCGCTATTCGACAACCCTCGGCCTCGAAGAGCTCAAAGGCTTTGCCCACACGGCGAAAGCGACCACATGCGGTCTGTGTACCAACCACTGCAATTTGACGGTAAACACCTTTTCGGACGGCTCTCACTACATATCGGGAAACCGCTGTGAGCGCCCGCTCGGCCACCGGCACGAGAAGAAGCTGCCGAATCTCTACGAGTACAAGCTCGAACGCATCAAGGCTCTGCGGGGCCGCCCCGGACCGCGGGGGAAGATCGGTGTGCCGCTCGGGCTCAACATGTTTGAAAATCTTCCGTTTTGGCACACCTTTCTCACTGAGCTCGGCTACGAGGTGGTGCTGTCGGATCTCTCGTCGCCGGCACTCTACAACAGCGGCCGCCGGACCATTCCGTCCGACACGGCCTGCTACCCGGCAAAGTTGATGCACGGCCACATTGAGAACCTGCTTGACAAGGGGATCGACACCATCTTTTACCCCTGTATGAGCTACAATTTTGACGAGGGAAAGGGCGACAATCACTACAATTGTCCCGTCGTCGCCTACTACCCGGAGCTGCTGCGCGGCAACATTGACCGGCTCGCGCAGGTGCGCTTTCTCTACCCGTACTTCGGCCTTCACCGCCCCAGGGACTTTGTCAAGCGCGCCACGAGATATTTTCGAGAGCTCGACCCCACCATCTCACTGCCGCAGGTACGAAGAGCGGCGGATCTTGGCTACGCCGAGTATGCGCGCTGGCATGAGGAGCTCTGCGCCGAGGGGAGCCGTGCCATTGCGGCGGCGCGCGAGGCCGGCAGGCCGATGATCGTACTTGCGGGGCGCCCCTACCATGTAGACCCTGAGATCAACCACGGCATCGATAAGCTGATTTCTTCGTTCGGCATCGCGGTTCTCACCGAGGACAGTGTGGCGGATCTGGTCGACCCGCAGAGAGTCAGGGTACTCAACCAGTGGACATATCATGCGCGTCTCTACAACGCCGCAAAGTACTGCACGCTGCAAAACGACACCGAACTGGTACAGCTGGTCTCATTCGGCTGCGGACTTGATGCCATCACGACCGATGAGGTGCGCGACATTCTCGAGCGGGGCGGTAAATTCTATACGGCGCTGAAAATTGATGAGATCAGCAACCTCGGCGCAGCCCGCATTCGCATCCGTAGTCTGCTCGGCGCAATGGAGGAGCGCAACACCAGACGAGAAAACGAGGAAGAACAGGCATGAAAAAACGACATGACGGCGCATCTGAGTACGCCGTTTTTACCAAAGAGATGAAAAAGACCCACACAATTCTGCTGCCCATGATGCTGCCGACGCACTTTGCACTGATCAACCATCTGATGCATGAGCACGGCTACAAGTCTGAGGTCATGACAAACGACAGCAGAAGTGTGGTGGAGGCCGGTGTTGAGTCGGTGCACAACGACACCTGCTACCCGGCGCTCCTGGTCATCGGTCAGATGCTCGATGCCATCCGCAGCGGGAAATACGATCCCAAGCGAATCGCTTTCATGATCACCCAGACGGGCGGCGGCTGCCGGGCGTCAAACTATATTGCGCTGCTTCGCAAGGCGCTGGAGAAAAACGGCTATGGCGATATTCCCGTCATCTCCATGAATCTTGCGGGGCTCGAGTCGAGCCCGGGTTTTCAATTGACGCCGACTTTCTGCATGCAGCTGGTGTATGCAGTGGTCATCGGCGATCTGTTGATGCTGCTGCAAAACCAGTGCCGGCCCTATGAGAAGACGCCGGGCGATACCGACCGGATGGTCAGCAGATGGACCGAACGAATCATCCGCGAGATGAGCGGCCGCAGCGTGCTGCGCTACGCCGGGCTCAAAAAACTCTACCCGGAAATTCTGCAGGATTTCGCATCAATTCCAAGACACGGCGAAAAAAAGGTACGGGTGGGAATTGTGGGCGAGATCTATGTCAAGTATTCACCGCTTGGCAACAACCACCTCGAGGAATTTCTGCTCGCCGAGGGGGCAGAGCCCGTCGTGCCGGGGCTTGTCGGCTTCTGTATGTACTGTGCCTACAATGCGCGTGTCGACCGCAAACTCTATGGGGGCGGGCTGCTGCGTGTGCTGGGTTCCAATGTTGCCTATCGCTTTTTTGACAGACGAAACAGGGAGATGGCCGATGCCATTCGGCGTCATGGTGTCTTCACCGCACCGGGGGACTTCTCCAAGACGGTCCGCCTCGCGTCGGAGTATGTCAATCTCGGCGTCAAAATGGGCGAGGGGTGGTTGCTGCCCGGCGAGATGGCGGAGCTGCTTGAGAGCGGGGTGAACAACATTGTCTGCACCCAGCCGTTCGGCTGTCTGCCGAACCACATTGCGGGTAAGGGAGTCGTCAACGAGCTCAAGCGCCGAAACGAGGGAGCAAACATCGTGGCAATCGACTACGACCCTGGCGCCAGCGAGGTCAACCAGCAGAACAGAATCAAAATGATGCTCGCCAATGCCCGCCGTGAAAAGCAGCAGGCAGGCGGCGCACAGAATTTTCGTATGGAGAAACCGGAACCGTCCATGCGTTAGGAAAAAGACAGCGGCCCGTGAACAGATTTGTTCGCGGGCCGTTTTTGCTGTCGAGTTCGATACACAACTTTTTGAAAGTCACATATGATAAAGAGGAGTCCAAATACCTAGTTTAGGAGGAACATATCTGTGAACTACTACGATTTTCAAAATAGAGCGAACTGCGGCACAAATCAGAGCTGCAATTGCCAGAACAACTGCCGCCCGACCTGCTGCCTGACCGGTCCGACGGGGCCGCAGGGACCGCAGGGCCTCATCGGCCCGAGAGGGCCCCAGGGTCTGCCCGGCCAGGTGGGCCCGCAGGGTCCGCAGGGCATTGCAGGTCCGCAGGGTCCCGCCGGCGCCGTCGGCGCACAGGGCCCGACGGGCCCGACCGGAGCCACAGGCGTAACGGGTGCGACCGGCGCTACCGGTGCCCAGGGCATTCAGGGCATTCAGGGTGCGACCGGCGCGACTGGCGCCACCGGTCTCTCCGGTACCGGCGCGACCGGTGCCACGGGTCCGCAGGGTCCCACGGGCGCAACCGGCCCGACTGGTCCCACTGGTCCGACGGGCGCGACTGGCGCAACCGGTGATGCGGGTGCAACTGGTCCCACCGGTCCGACGGGTCCGACCGGCGCCACCGGCGACGCGGGAGCTGTCGGCGCAGCAGGTCCGACCGGTCCGACGGGTCCGACTGGCCCGACCGGTGCAACCGGTGACGCAGGCGCTGTCGGCGCAGAGGGCCCGACCGGTCCTACCGGTCCGACTGGCCCAACTGGCGCCACCGGTGATGCAGGTGCCGCCGGCGCCGCGGGTGCAGAGGGTCCCACCGGCCCGACTGGCCCGACGGGTCCCACCGGTCCGACGGGTACCGTCACGCCTGCCGCCCCCGTCGCGGATGCGACAAGTACGACAGACGTCGTGACGCAGTTCAACGAGTTGCTTGCGAACATGCGTACGGCAGGTCTTCTTGAAACCTGATGATTTTCCCAGAGAAAAAGGGCGGACAGCTTTGGCTGTCCGCCCTCCTTTGCGCTAATAGAGTACAAGCAGGTAACGAATCCAGAGACGCTTCAGCCGGGGGAGCTCCCGGTCAAGACGCGCAGTCTCGCGGTTGAGATACTCCAGCATGGCGGTCCGTTCATCGGCTGTCAGAGTGTGCTGGCTGAACATGGCTTTGCGGGCGAGAGACTCCATCTGCTCGTCACAGTGCGCCCCCCACGGGAGAAGCCGCTGAAGACAGCTGTAGGCGTGGATGGCGGCACGGTTGGGATTCGGGTCGTTCAGCCTGCGCCGGCGCCGGCGGCACAGAAGCGCCCGGCGCGCCGCCAGCAGACAGAGCATGAGAAGCGTGGCTCCCACTGCGATGCGTATGGCGTCTGCGCCGGAGCCGCCCGGCCGCGGAGCTTCCTCTTCCGGCTCGGGGGTATCCAAACTCTCCGGTTCGTCGGGCTCATCCGGTACAGGGGGCTCGGGCTGCGGGTCGTCTGTTGTGGGCACATCATTGGGCTCGGCCGGCGTGATGGGCGGCTCGGCCATCTCGCCGCCGCCGGGTGTCACTTCGACAGGATACCAGCCGTAGCCGTCAAGGTAGATTTCGACCCAGGCATGGGCCGCAGAATCGGGGATGTCGAAGCCGCCGGCCTCGGGCAGAAGCGCGGCAAAACCACCGACATAGCGTGCGGGAATTCCCTGCGCGCGCAGCAGAAGTGTGGCCGCACTTGCATAGTGCATGCAGTATCCGCGCCGGCTTGCTGTGAGAAAGTGAAGCACAAAGTCCTCGCCCGGTGCGGCGGGGGTCTGCGCGTCATACTCGGTTGTCATGTCGAGAAGTGCCGCCACGGTCAAAGCCTGCCGAATCGGCTCGCGGTACAGAGCGGGAAGCTCTGACAGATCGCCGGTATCGGGGGGCGGGAGCGTCTGTGCAAGTTCCCGCCAGGGACGAATTCCCTCATAGAACCCCTCGGGAAGTGTGAGGTAATTGCGGTAGACAAATTCACGATAGGCGGCCTCAGCGTCAGCGGCCACTCCCGTGAGCGGATCGAACGTATCCTCACGCAGAGGAGCGCAGCTGTAAACCATGGTGTGAATGTGACTGCCTGCCAGCGGCGCGAGATGCGTGTCGCCGACAAAACCGGCGTTCTCCACACCACCCGAGACAGGGGCGAGCTGGTAGGGAATGTAAACGCAGCCGTTCGGCGCGCCGAGGTTTTCAACCGTGATGGTGTGAAAATCTTTCTGTAAATTTACGAGAGCGGGGAAGTAAAATGGGTTTTCCAGGCCGGACAGCGAAGTGAGGTGTTGGTAAGCACTCTCGTCGAGAGGTTCCCAGCTCACACCGGTGTAGACGGCGCTGGAGTAGCCGCGCAGATAGAGGCTCCCCGGCTGATCGGCCGTCACGTGCAGCAGCGTTCGGCCCGTGTAGCGCAGCGGCCCGCCGGACAGAGGAACTCGCTCGTCGGAGCCGGCTGTCAGCACGGTGCGAGTCAGTTTGCTGCCGAGATTGATGAGCGTGTTCTGCGCCTGCGCCGCCCAGCGGGGAAACCGATAGGAGTCCTCTGGGAGCGCGGCGGTGAGAAAGAAGAGCAGCAGCGCAACAGTGGGCAGACTCACTGCGGTGAAGCGGCTGCGATCCGCCGCACTGCTGTGGCGCACGAGAGAACCCAGAGCAAGCACAAGCAGACTTGCCGTGAGCGCCATGACGGCGCCCCAGGCGGGAAAGGACTCCGCGAGAAGCGCGGGAATCAGTGGGGGCAGAGCGGCGAGGGCCGTGAGCAGGGTGGAGCGCCGGCAGAGGATTGTCCAGCCGAGCAGCAGCGCAAATCCCACTGCCAGAAGACCCAGCCAGAGGGTGCCCGCGCGTGTCCCCTGCTCGGCGATGTAGCCGGCCGGGAGTTCAATGGGATCAAAGAGACCGAGCCCATCGGCAAGTGTGTTTACCACAGCCCCGTAGAGATAGAGATCGCTTTCCAGGAGCGCCTGCCAATAGTGCTTCAGTGCAAGGACGTAGCCGAGAGCGGTGAGCAGAAGCGCCGCCCAGCGGTATCGCGGCAGGGAGAGGACGGCATACGAGTAGGCGGTAAAACCAAGACAGCAGACGGCCAGAACAACCGTGTCAGTTTGGATTCCATAGGCGGTGGCAAGCCCGAAGAGAAGCCCTGAGAGAGCAAGCAGAAGCACGAGAGCCTCGTTGAGCCGGCCGAGGATGCACCACAGACGATGGGTAGTCTTACCCGTACTCATGGCGTCACCTCCTCGGTGGGCGGAATGTGCAAATGGTATACGGGTCCCGCCAGACCGTCGAGGACGACGGGCGCCGGGACAGGCCTCTGCGGCGCGGCCCGATCGCCGAGCACGGCTGCCAGAGCGGCGGACAGTTCAGCATCACAGCGAACCGGATGACGGCGCAGCGCGTCGTCCTGGCCGGCCCACTGCACATAGCAGACTTCACCAGAGTCGAGCAGAGCCCGGCACAGCGAGCAGACCTGATCGAGCACACCGTCGAGCTCCTGCGGCGTCCCGGCATGGTCGAAGCTCAGAAGCCAGGGGGGACGCTGCTGGCCGGTCGGTTCGCGGACAACAGGCTCATCAAACTTCGCCGTCAATTTCCAGTGGATGGAGCGAAGCGGATCGCCGGGGCGGTAAGCGCGCAGTTCGTATTCCTCTCCCCGGCGCCCGGCCGCCTGCGGGCTCTGTTCTGCGGTAGTGAGAAGCGGTGCGGATGCAGGGACCGATACGGGGTTACAGTGGGGCAAAATCAGCATGGAAGCCGATGTACTGGGGCGGCGAAATGCGACAAGCCCCAGACAGTCGCACACCCGAACGCGTGTGATTTGACAGACGAGCTCGCCGCAGTGGTCTGTAGCGGCGGGATGGGAGAGAATTCTGTGGGAGGAGACCGGGCGGAGAGCCGCGGGCAGCGACTGCATCTCGCCGGTCAGACGGTTTTCGGTGCGGAGCGTGAAGCTCATACCAGCGAGAGGCAGCCCCATGCCGTTTGCGATCTCGATGCGCCAGTGGGCGTCGCCTCCGCGCGGGACCTCTGCGTCGCCCGCTGAGACCGTCACGCGGCAGCTGAGCATGGCGGGAAGGCTGATCAGAAGAGACAGTACAGGCACACAGAGGACAAGCACCCAAAGAAAGTGGGCAAGATAGGTGGTATTGAAAATTTGAAACAGGGTCGCAACGAGCAGCGCGCCCCCGTACAGCAGCCGCCGGCGCAGCATATCAGCGGATCCGCGGCGGCTTGACCGAACGCAGAATCTCCCGAACCGGCGCGCTGCTGTCGGCGCGGGCCTGTCCCGGTTCAGGGGAGAGAAGCAGACGGTGGGCGACCGCATCCTCAAAGAGGGAGGCCACGTCCTCAGGAATCACATAGTCACGCCCGCAGCTCAGCGCACGGGCGCGGCTGACTGTCGCGAGTGCGAGGGTAGCGCGGGGGCTTGCCCCCTGCAGAATGAGGGGGTGGCTTCTTGTCGCGCAGACGAGCCGAATCACATAGGCGAGCACCTCGTCGCAGATGTGCACCCGGCCGACAGCCTGCTTGAGAGCGCAGAGCTGTGACTCGCCGAGCACCTGTTTTACCTGGTCGAGCGGGCGGCTTGTCCCACTGCGGCGAAGCAGTTCGAGCTCGTCTTCCGGCGCGGGGTAGCCGATGGACAGGCGCAGCATAAAGCGGTCCATCTGCGAGTCGGGCAGCAGCTGAGTCCCCGAGGCTCCGGTGGGATTCTGGGTTGCAATCACCAGAAAAGGCTGGGGAATCGGGTGTGTTTTGCCGTCCACTGTGACCTGGCCCTCCTCCATGGCCTCAAGCAGTGCGGACTGGGTGCGGCTGGTGGCCCGGTTGAGCTCGTCGGCCAGAAAGAGATTGCAGAATACGGCGCCGGGCTGGTAGTCCATATGCCCGGTCTCTCTGTTGAAGACAGAGAAGCCCGTGATGTCCGACGGCATGACGTCGGGGGTGAACTGCACCCGGCTGTAGCGCAGCCCGAGAGCTCTTGAGAAAGCGAGAGCCATGGTGGTTTTTCCCACACCCGGAATGTCTTCAAGAAGCACATGGCCGCCCGCGAGAACTGCGAGTAGCACCTTTTCCAAAACCGTATCTTTGCCGACGACGGCCTTTTTGACCTCGGCGACCACATCGGCGATCTGTTGCATTTCACTCATGATATCAGCAAGCCCTTTCTGCGGGATGAATACGGCCATACGGCCGGTCGTGATACTGTGATCTTCATTGTAACATCTGGAGCATACTCCAAGTCAAGGGGCTTTCTCTGAATCTTGACAGAATTGCCGCATAGAATACGCCCGGGCGCAGATCCGGCGCCGGGTGACCGGCGCCGGATCTATTCGTGAAAGGCCCGCCTGAGCTTGAGCAGGGCTTTCTTCTCAATGCGGGAGACATAGGAGCGGGAGATGCCGAGCTGTTTTGCGACTTCCCGCTGGGTGCGCGGGGTCGTATCATAGAGGCCGTAGCGGCGCACGACGATGTTTTTCTCCCGGTCGGTCAGCATGGTGTCGACCGCCTGGTAGAGCGCACGCACTTTCATCTTGAGCTCCACGTCCTCGAGAATGGAGTCCTCGCAGCTGAGTACCTCGAGAAGCGTTAAGTTGTTGCCGTCCTTATCGGTCTCAATGGTGTCGTTGATGCTCACGTCGGTCTGCTTTTTCTTGATGTTGCGAAAATACATGAGAATCTCGTTTTCAATGCACTTTGCCGCATAGGTCGCAAGGCGGATTCCCTTGTCGACATCAAAGGTATTGATGGCCTTGATCAGGCCGATGGTGCCAATGGAGATGAGATCCTCCTGGTCGCGGGAGTGGGAGTAGTACTTTTTGATGATGTGTGCGACAAGCCGCAGATTTCGCTCGACGAGCAGATTGCGCGCCTCGCGGTCGCCGTCTCTGGCGAGCAGCAGGTACTTTCGCTCCTCCTCGGCCGAGAGGGGCTTTGGAAAGGAGCTGGAGCCCGTGATGTAGAGAATGAGAAACAGCAGATTGAGCGACGCAAATGAGAGCGATAAAAACATGATTGTGACCTCCCGAATTCCCCGTAGTAGTCTCATTTTATGAGAGAAGCCGCCGAAATCTGCAAGTCCGATAAAATTAATGCCGAATGAAGAAAATATGAAATTTCTATGAAGAACCGCGACACGAAAGCTCTTCTGTGTTAAAATCGGCCCAAATCGGGAATACTGCGAGGTGATGTGTACCGAGAGGGCAATTTGACAAATTCGAGTCAAAACAGTATCATGGTTTTGACACTGAAATGTAAAACAAAACCAACATTCGCTGGAATAGATTCCAAATCCCATGCTTGCATGGCCTTTTGGGAGGGATACTCATGGAACAGGACAATCAGCATGTGAATCGACGGGGAGCGCACAGCGCGCCGAGCCGCAGCGGCTCGCGGGCAGACGCGCCCAGAACGAAGAAAAAACGCCGCGGCGTCACGGTGGGAAAGGTACTTTTGACCATCTTTCTCATCTGCTGTATCGCGGGCGTCATCGTGCTCGGCGCGTTTGCGTACTATGTGTTCCGCATCGTGGATCCGACACTTGACGCGGGGCTTGAAAATTTCAAGCTCAACTACACCAGCTACATCTACTACACCGACAAGGAGACCGGCGAACCGGTGGAGCTTGAAAAGCTCTACTCCGGCTCCAAGCGAGTCTGGGTCGATCTCTCCCAGATACCGAAGTACATGCAGGATGCTGCCATCGCCATTGAAGATCAGCGCTTTGAGAGCCACCACGGCGTGGACTGGAAGCGCACTGCCGGCGCGGTCGTTCAGCTGGTCACTGGCGGCAGCCGCTACGGCGGCTCGACCATCACCCAGCAGCTCATCAAGAACCTCACCGGCGAGGACGATGTGAGCATCAAGCGCAAGATTCAGGAGATCATGCGCGCACTGGAGCTCGAGAAGCAGTACAGCAAGGATCAGATTCTCGAGTACTATCTCAACACGATCTTTCTCAGCCAGAACTGCAACGGCGTTCAGGCGGCGGCGCAGACCTACTTTGGTAAAAACGTCAGCGAGCTCAGCCTCGCCGAGTGCGCCTCCATCATCGGCATCACCCAGTACCCGGGCAAGTACGACCCACTGGTACACCCGGACAACAACAAGCAGAAACAGGAGCTCGTACTGGGCAAAATGCTCGAGCTCGAAATGATCACCCAGCAGGAGTACGACAACGCGGTTGCCGAGGAGCTCGTCTTCCGCAAGAAGTCCGACAACAGCGACGACGACTTCTCCGGTGTGCAGAGCTACTATGTCGACCAGGTCATTGAGGATGTCATCGCCGATCTGATGGAGACCAAGGGATACACCTACGATTACGCAGAGCGCATGGTCTACGCCGGAGGACTGCACATCTACAGCGCCATGGACAAGGACATCCAGAAGACCATGGACAGCGTCTTCCAAAACGAGGAGAATTTCCCGACCCTCGCGGGAGACGTGCAGCCGACCGCCTCGATGGTGGTCATGGATCCCTACACCGGCGCGGTGCTCGGCATTGTCGGCGGCAGGGGAGAGAAGACCACAGCACGCGGACTCAACTATGCGACTCAGACCTATCGTGGCCCCGGATCGACCATCAAGCCGCTGGCGGTCTACGCCCCGGCCATTGAGTACGGCGTCATCACCCCGGGCAGCGTCTACGACGATGCACCGGTTCGCACCGACAAGCTCTACCCGAAGAACTACGACAGCAACTCCAAGGGCTTTACCGGTATGATGAGCATCAAGACAGCGGTTGCCAAGTCCACGAACACTGTCGCCATGCGCGTGCTGATGGATCTCGGCACCGACCGCTCGTTCCACTTCCTGCACGACAACCTCGGTGTCGACTCACTGGTTGAAAAGCAGGTCATCAACGGAAAGACCTATTCGGATATCGACCTTGCGCCGCTGTCTCTCGGCGGTCTGACCAAGGGCGTCTCGGTTCTTGACTGGACGGCGGCCTACTGCGCCTTTGTCAACAAGGGCATTTACACCGAACCCTACACCTACACCAAGGTGACCGACTCCAACGGCAAGGTCATTCTGGAGAAAGTGCCGGAGACCACCATCGCCATGCGCGAGCAGACCGCCTATCTGATCAACCAACTTCTCGTCAATGTCGTACAGAGCGGAACCGGTACCCCGGCAAAAATTTCGGGCATGACCATCGCCGGCAAGACCGGTACCACGAGCGACGACAAGGACCGCTGGTTTGTTGGGTATTCGCCCTACTATGTCGGAACGGTATGGTTTGGCTATGAAAAGCCCAAGGAGATCAAGTACAGCGGCACAAATCCCGCGCTCAAGCTCTGGAAAGCGGTGATGAGCGAGATTCACGAGGGCCTGCCGAACAAGCAGTTCTTCTCCACCACGGGAATCGTGCAGGCGGAGTACTGCCTCGACAGCGGCAAGATTCCCACTGAGTACTGTAAGATCGACAAGCGCGGCGGGCGCATCGCGACTGCAAGCTATATCAAGGGCACGGAGCCGACGGAGTACTGCGACGTGCATGTGCCGGCGACCATCTGCGCGGATACGCTGATGATTGCGGGGCCCTACTGCCCGGTGGCGACCAATCGAACGGTGGGTCTGCTCAACATCAAGCGCGAATACCAGTACAATCTGACGATTGCGGATGCCCAGTACACCTATTTGCCTCTGCCCGACGGCTACACCTACCCGACGGGACTGGTACCGGTTTACACCAATATGCTCACAGCCGGTTCCTATACGGGTCTCTCGTCGTCGGTTCAGTACCCGACAAACTGCCTGTGCACCTACCATACGGCCCCGACTGTGACAGAGCCGGTTGACCCCAATGATCCCAATAACCCGGTGGATCCCAACAACCCGACCGATCCGAATCATCCGACGGATCCCGAAAATCCACCAGACCCGAATACGCCGGATGATCCCACAACACCGACGCATCCGACCGATCCGCCCGTGGATCCCACGCAGCCGGATCAGCCCATTCACTAGTGTAAAAAGCCCGCCGAGAGGCGGGCTTTTTGACGAGTTGGTACGATTGAAAAAAGCAGAGCGAAAGAGCACGGCGCTTTCGCTCTGTTCTCTATTTGAGTTTTCGATAGCATTTTCGAAGCAGGTCCACCGGCACGACGAGAAGAGAGAGTGCGAGCACAAAGAGCAGCTCCGAAAGCCGCAGGCCGGCTGTGCGAAAGAGTGAGCCGCCGAAGTAGATCAGCGCGAGCTGAACGGCGGTGACCAGCGCCATGATGGTGATAAACGAGTGATTTTCCCGCAGGTGGGCCAAAAGATTCAAACGGTTGGTACGCGCGTTGAACGAGTTTAATATGCCGGTGAAGATAAACAGAGCGAAGAATGCCGTCATGAAGTAGATCGGATTTTCATCAAAGCGGAAGAGGGGGCGTATCCAGTCGGTCTTCAAAAAGAAGATGCACAGCGCGACGGTGAAACAGCCCATGCAGAATACCTGGCCGAACATCGGGCCTGTCATAACGGGGTCGAGCCGGTTTTTCGGCGGTTCCTGCATGTACTCCGCAAGCGGCGCTTCCCCGGCGAAAGCAAGCCCTGCGAGAGTGTCCATGATGATGTTGATCCACAGCATCTGAATGACGGTCACAGGCGCGTCAATGCCAATGAATGGACCGATGATGGACACGCCGACGGCACAGAGATTCATGGTCAGCTGAAAGACAATGAACTTTTGAATGCTCTTGAAGATGGTGCGGCCATAGAGAATGGCCTTGCCGATGGAGGCGAAGTTGTTGTCGAGAATGATGATGTCGCCCGCCTCTTTGGCGACTTCGGTGCCGCTGCCCATGGCGAAGCCCACGTCGGCCTTTTTGAGGGCGGGCGCATCGTTGATGCCGTCGCCGGTCATTCCGACGACGAGACCCTGCTCCTGGGCGATGCGCACAAGGCGGCTCTTGTCGGTGGGCAGCGCCCGCGCAACAACCCGGATGTCGGGCAGAAGCCGGGCGAGCTCGCCGTCCGAGAGGCGGCGCAGCTCGGCGCTGTCGAGAATTCTCTCTCTGCGGCTGCCGGTGAGCAGCCCCGCTTCACGTGCGATGGCGGCGGCCGTGTCGCGGTTGTCGCCGGTGATCATCACCACCTGAACGCCTGCGCCCTGTACCTGCTGTACGGCCCGGCGCGCCTCGGGGCGAATCTCGTCGCGGATACCGACAAGGCCGATGAGAATGAGGTCGTCAAAGTCGCCCTGTTCGGTGACGGGTGATTCGCTCACAGCGAGAACCAGAACCCGCACGGCGTCGCGGGTGAGTTCCTGCCACTTCTGATTGAGCGGATACACGCGCGTCAGCGGCCGAATATCACCGCTCTCGGTGTAATAGCGCCGGCAGTGGGCGAGAAGCTTCTCGGGTGCCCCCTTGACAAAGGTGTGTTGAAAAGCGCCCGTGACGGCGGCAGTTGAGAATTTGCGCGCGCTGTCAAAGGGAATTCCCCCGCGCTTCTGGCAGACGGGAAGCCCTGTCGGAAGAGGGAGGACAAAGCCCAGCAGAGCCCGGTCGGTCGCGTTGCCGCCGAGCGGCTCACCGTCGGAGAGCATGCTCTCGCTGTTGTGTACGCTCGACAGCGCGAGCAGATCAAAGAGCCGGGTACCCCGGGGCAGAGGTCGGGTGTCGTCGTAGCAGACTGCGTCGCCCGTGATGAGGCAGGTGGCTGCAAGCTTGCCGCGGGTCAGTGTGCCTGTCTTGTCGGTGAAGAGCAGATTGATGCCGCCGGCCGTCTCAATGCCGACGAGCTTTCGCACCATGACATGGTCTTTCTGCATACGGAACATGTTGCGCGAGAGCACCACTGTAATCATCATCGGCAGCCCCTCGGGCACGGCGACGACGAGAACGGTGACGGCCAGTGTGACCGCGTGCAGAATATTTGAGAGCATGGCCCCGGGATTCTGGAGCTCTGCGAGCATGAGCTCGGGGTGACCGCCGTAGTTGAGAACGACGGAGTTGAGCAGATCGGCGATGCCGGTCAGGGCGGCTGCAACATAGCCGAAGCGGCTGATGACACGGGCGAGGTGGGCGAGTTTCGCCTTGAGAGGGCTCTCGCGCGTGTCCTCCTGCATCTCAAGTGAGAGCGCGCCGTAAAAAGTTCTGTCGCCGACCGCCTGCACAAGCAGCACGCCGTCACCGGCTGTGACGACGCTGCCGCGAAAGAGCTGGTTTTTCTCGCGCAGGTCGGGCGAGGAAAAGTCACCCGGTCCGGGGTGCTTTGTGACCTCTTTGCTCTCGCCGTTGAGGGCGGACTGATCGACGGTGAGCCTGCCCGAGATCAGAAGTCCGTCGGCCGGTACGCGCTCACCCGCCTGGAGCAGCACCAGATCGCCCACGACAATTTCGCCAATGGGGTGGCTTTTGACCCCGTCGGTGCGGCGCAGACGGCAGCTGATGCGCGCGGCGTCCTCCTGCAGTTTGATAAAGGCTGATTCGCTGCCGTACTCGGAGAGGGTGGAGACAAAGGTGGCGAGAAACAGCGCCACAGCGATTCCGGCCGACTCAAACCAGTTGGCGTGGCGAAACAGAAAGATCAGGTTGATGGCCAGCGCCGCGAGCAGAATTTTGATAATGGGGTCGCCAAAGCTCTCCAGATACTGGTGGAAAAAGGAATTTCTCTTTTTATGGCTCAGCTGGTTCGAGCCATTTTCACGTCGGGAACGCTCCACCTCCTCGGGGGAGAGACCGTGTCTGGAATGGGAGGGCTGACGCACATTTTTCACTCCTTTGCTTTTGTGGTTCGCAGCCGGCGGAAGGGAACACCCGCCGCTGACTACTCCATCCTATGAAAAATGGGACACGCTTATGACAAGCTCTCCTGTTTCAAATGGCGAGGGATTGTGGTACAATAACCGTACGCGGCCGCCGGCGACGCTGCCGGCCGCTTTGGAAAACAGGGAGAGGAATGAAAAAATGCGTGGGAAACAAGGCGGCCGTTGGCGCTTTCTCTACGAGTGCTCGGCCGGTTTTGGAAAATATTTTGTCTTCGCGTTGGCGGCGACGGTCGGGGCGATTCTCTTCTCGTTTCTGACGCCGCAGATCGTGCGCGTCACCGTCGACTCGGTCATCGACAGCGAGCCCTTTGCGCTGCCCGGCTTTCTGGTGCGGCTGCTCGAGGCCTGCGGCGGACGGGAGGCGCTGCGGCGCAACCTGTGGGTTCTGGCGCTGCTCTCAATGGGTTGTGCAGCCTTTGCGGGCCTGTTCAATTTTGCGCGGCGCTACAACACCTATAAGGCTGCCGAGTCGGTTGCCAAACGCATGCGCGACAGCCTCTTCGCTCACATACAGCGCCTGCCTTTCGACTGGCACATGAAAAATCAGACAGGCGACATCATCCAGCGCTGCACCTCCGATGTGGAGACGGTGCGCGTCTTTCTCGCATCGCAGATGATGGAGCTTGTGCGCACGGTGCTGCTGGTGGTACTCGCGTTTGTGCTGATGGTGAAAATACACCTGGGGCTCTCGCTTCTGGCGCTTGCCTTTATGCCCTTTATCGCGCTGTACACCATCACATTTTATCAGAAGTTCGGCAACCGCTTTCTCGTGGCCGACGAGGCGGAGGGCAAGCTCACCTCAGTCGCACAGGAGAATTTGACCGGTGTGCGGGTGGTCAAGGCCTTTGGGCGCGAGAGCTACGAGCTCGACAAGTTCCGGCGTCAGAACGACGTCTTCACAAATCTCTGGCTCAAGCTCGGCAATCTGCTGAGCGTCTTCTGGGGCCTCGGCGACTTTATCACAGCCTTTCAGACCATGGTGATTCTGGTCGCGTCGGTCTGGGTGGTGGTCGGCGGCGGGCTGACGCTCGGTGCCGCGCTGACCTTTGCCACCTACAATTCCATGCTCATCTGGCCGGTGAGAAACCTCGGGCGAATCCTCTCCGAGATGAGCAAGTCCGGCGTGTCGCTCGGCCGCCTCAAGGAGATCATGGACGCGCGTGAGGAGAGCCCGCAGCCCCCGCGTGAGGTGGACTTTGGCGGCGAGATCCGCTTTGAACATGTCACATTCGCCTACGACGGGGAAACCCCCGTTTTAAAAGACGTGAGCTTCTCCATCCCCGGCGGGGGGACGCTCGGCATTCTCGGCGGCACAGGCAGCGGCAAGAGCACACTGATGCATCTTCTGACCCGTCTCTACGACATCCGGCCCGACTGCGGGCGCATCACCATCGGCGGGGTGGACATCCGGGATATCGACCGGGACACACTGCGCCGCAACATCGGCCTTGTGCTTCAGGAGCCCTTTCTCTTCTCGCGGACCATCCGCGAGAACATTGCGGCCACAAGGCCGGGCGAGTCGATGGAAGCGGTGCGTGCCACGGCGCGCATCGCGAGTGTGGACGAGGAGATTCTAAGCTTCGCCGACGGGTATGACACGGTTGTCGGCGAGAGGGGGGTCACACTCTCGGGCGGCCAGCGCCAGCGTGTCGCCATTGCGCGAACTCTCATGCAGGACAGCCCGGTGATGGTCTTTGACGACTCACTCTCGGCGGTGGATGCCGGCACCGATCAGAAAATCCGCTCGGCGCTCTTCGCGAGCACCGGAAAAAAGACGGTGTTCATCATCTCGCACCGGATCACGACGCTCATGCACGCCGATCACATTCTCGTGCTGCAGGACGGGCGCGTGAGCGAGCAGGGCACTCATGGGGAGCTTGTCGAAGCCTGCGGCATCTACCGAAAAATCTATGATATGCAGCGCAGCGTGGAGTCGTCCGCGGCCGAGGGAGAGGAGGGTGCGCTTTGAATTCATTTGAAACCATCGAGGGCAAGCGCAACTTCGATCTGCGGGTGTGGGCGAAGCTCGGGCGCTTCTTTCGGGCCTATTCGCGCCAGATTGCCGGCTGTATGTCGGTGATGCTGGTCGTATCGGTGATCGACATCATTCTGCCGCTGTTTCAGCGCTATGCCATCAACCATTTTATCGAGGGTCAGACGACCCGCGGTATCTGGCCGTTTACTGCCGTCTACTTTCTCACCGTGCTCTCGCAGGCGCTGCTCGTGGTGCTCTTCACCCGCCTTGCGATGCGCGTGGAGATGTGCTTTGGACGCGATCTCAAAAATGAGGCTTTCCAAAAGCTGCAGGAGCAGAGCTTCTCCTTTTACAACGTCACGCCGGTGGGCTATCTTGTCGCCCGCGTGATGAGCGACACCAACAAGATCGGCTCCATGGTCGCGTGGGGATTGGTCGATCTGATGTGGTCGGCGGTCTATGTGATCGGCGTGGTCATCGCCATGGTCATTCTCAACTGGAAGCTCGCGCTTCTGGTCATTGCCGTGGTGCCGCCCATCGCACTGACCACCGTCTGGTTTCAGCGGCGCATGCTGCGCCAGAACCGCAAGGTGCGCCACATCAATTCGCGCATCACGGGGGAGTTTAACGAGGGCATCGGCGGCGCCGTGACCACGAAGACGCTGGTTCTGCAGGACACAAGCGCCGCGCAGTTTCGCGAGACCACAGGGGAGATGAAGCGGGAGAGTCTGCGCTTTGCGCGCTACAATTCGATTTACATGCCGATCATCATCTTCTTCGGCGCGGTGTCGACGGCTCTGATTCTCGCGCGCGGCGGCCGGCTCGTCATGGACGGTGCGATCCCTTTCGGCACGCTCTCGGTCTTCATCACCTATTCCATTGGCATCTTTGAGCCCATCGAGATGCTCGCGCGCATCTTTTCCGACTTTGTGGCGACCCAGGTCAACATCGAGAGAGTGTCGGCTCTGCTCGAGCGCGAGCCCGACATTCAGGATACGCCGGAGGTTGTCGAGCGCTATGGCGACGTCTTTCATCCGAAGCGCGAGAACTTCGAGCCCGTTCGCGGAGAGATTGAATTTTGCGACGTGAGCTTTCACTACAGCGACGCCGAGGAGAACATCCTCGAGCACTTCAATCTCAAGGTGGAAGCGGGACAGACGGTGGCGATTGTCGGTGACACGGGCGCGGGCAAGAGCACGCTTGTAAATCTCGTGTGCCGCTTTTTTGAGCCCACACGGGGCGAAATCCGCATTGACGGCAAAAATTACAAGGAGCGCTCCGTCGGCTGGCTGCACGGCAATATCGGCTATGTGCTGCAGTCGCCGCATCTGTTCTCGGGCACCATCCGCGAGAACATCCGCTACGGCAAGCTCGACGCGACCGACGCCGAAATCGAGGCCGCGGCAAAGCTCGTGTCGCTCGACACGGTGGTCGCGCGGCTTGAGCAGGGTTACGATACCGACGTCGGCGAGGGGGGAGACCGCCTGTCGACCGGTGAGAAGCAGCTGGTGAGCTTTGCACGCGCGGTACTCGCCGACCCGCCGATCTTTGTGCTCGACGAGGCGACAAGCTCCATCGACACGCGCACTGAGGCCCTCATTCAAAACGCCATCAGCCGCGTGCTCAAGGGGCGAACCTCCTTTTTGATTGCCCACCGGCTCTCAACTGTGCGTTACGCCGACGTGATCCTCGTGGTCAACGGCGGAAAGATCATCGAACGGGGCACCCATGAGGAGCTTCTCGGCAGGCGGGGCTACTACTACAATCTCTATGTCCACCAGTTTGAACAGGAGAGCGCGAGCACGCTCTTTCGCGGGGAAAGAACTCTTGACGACACGGCAGAATACGGAGTATAATGCGACCACAGAAGGAGGGGGTTCCCATGAAACAGCAGCAGCGAATTCAAAATCTCACGAAGCTTGCTCTTCTGATCGCCCTTTTGGCGATTCTCACCTTTACACCACTCGGCTTCATCATGGTGCCGCCGGTGTCCATCACCATCATGCACATTCCGGTGATCATCGGGGCGGTGCTCATGGGGCCGGTCTACGGCGGTGTGCTCGGTTTTTCGTTTGGCCTGTTCAGTATGATCAAGGCTTCCTATGCGGCGGCATCTCCGGTTGATATGCTCTTCTCGCCGTTTTTTGCC
Organism: Feifania hominis; assembly: GCF_014384765.1. Lineage (NCBI taxonomy): Bacteria > Bacillati > Bacillota > Clostridia > Eubacteriales > Feifaniaceae > Feifania > Feifania hominis. Next base: position 291,279 of record NZ_JACRSP010000001.1, read on the forward strand.
GCGTCGCCGCTCGATGCGCTCAAGAGTATTGTGATGTGCTTTTTGCCGCGCATTCTGCTCGGCGTCTTCGCAGCGCTTCTCTACCGGACGTTTCGCCGGTGTATCCACAACACGCCTGTGAGTGTGGGAGTTGCGGCCGCGCTCGCCTCCGTGCTGCACACGGTCATGGTGCTCGGGTGCCTGTGGCTGTTCTTCGACGGCATTGCGTTCAAGGCGATTTTTGCGACCTTTTTGACGGTAAACGGCCTCATCGAGCTCGCTGCCGCGCCGCTGATTGCGGTGCCGGTCTGCTCGGCGCTGATGCGGCGAAAGCAGTCCTACGACTAAATGGAGAGAAAAGAGCCCCCGTCCGCTTTGGACGGGGGCTCTTTTTATGGGGCTGTTACAGGGAATTGAGAATATCTGCATAGATGCGGTCGGCGAGAGGGAGGGCCTTGACGAGGATTCCCTCGCCTCTGCTGCGGTACTTCATGACAAAGGCCTCATCCTTGATACCGGCGAGGTTGATGCGCACGTTGAGCCATGCGCCCTGCACGGCAGCCTTGAGATTCAGAGCCGCTACCCCGAGATCGGATGCGGCATTGGTGTTGGAACGGCCGACTGCCTTTTCGACAAGCTCGAGCGCGGCAAGCGAGAGCTCCATCATGGAGTAGGGCACCCTGGTCGCCGCTTTGAGCGCGTCCTGCATGGCGGCGCGGCGGGCGGCTTTCTCCTCGTCGGTGCCCTTGGGCATTGCGAAGACGGCGCTCACGCCGTTGAATGCCTCGGTGTCCTTGTCGATGCTGTCGAGAAAGCCGTCGGTGAGCACCGCCGTCTGCTCGATGAGCTCCTGCATGAGCGCCTCATGCTCGCGATATTTCTCCTTGCCGGCGGTCAGCGATGCGACCATGGAGCAGAGTGCCGAGCCGATGGAGCCCGCCAGCGCCGAAGCCGAGCCGCCGCCGGGAGCGGGGGAGTCGCTTGCGAGCTCGTGGATAAAGTCGTTTACCCGGTATTCAGACAGATTCATATGCGCTCCTTTCGATCAGAACAGGCCGGTGATCACACCGTCTCTGTCAATGTCGATTTTCTCGGCCGCCGGGGCTTTCGGCAGACCCGGCATGGTCATGACGTCGCCCATGATGACGACGGCAAAGCCCGCGCCGGCGGACAGGCGGACCTGGCGCACATTCATCACAAAACCGCTCGGCGCACGCAGAAGCTTTGCATTGTCCGAGAAAGAGTACTGGGTTTTTGCCACACAGATGGGCAGATTGCCATAGCCCATGGCCTCGATATCGGCGATTGTTTTGGCCGCGCCGCGGTCAAAGGTAACCGAAGCCGCACCATAGACTTTTTTCGCCACAGCGTCAATTTTGGCCTTGATGGAGTCGTTCTCGTCGTAGACAAACTGGAAGTGGTTTTCCCCGTCGGCAAGGGCCATGACCTTTTCGGCGAGATCCACGGCGCCGTCGCCTCCCTTGGAGAAGACCTCGGACAGAGAGACCGGCACACCGAGCTTCGCGCAGGCGTCGTTGACGAACTGGAGCTCCGCCTCGGTGTCGGAGGGGAAGCGGTTGATGGCGACCACACAGGGGAGACCGAACACCTCGGTGACGTTTTTGATGTGGCGCTCGAGATTCTCAAAGCCGCTTTTGAGCGCGTCGAGATTCTCGCTGTTGAGCTCGGCCTTGGCGACGCCCCCATGGTGCTTGAGCGCGCGCACGGTGGCGACGAGCACCACCGCCGACGGGCGGATGCCGCTCTTGCGGCACTTGATGTCGATGAATTTCTCCGCGCCGAGGTCCGCGCCGAAGCCGGCCTCTGTGATGGTGTAGTCGGCGAGCTTCATGCCGAGTCTGGTCGCAATCACGCTGTTGCAGCCGTGGGCGATGTTCGCGAACGGTCCGCCGTGGATGATGGCGGGCGTGCCGCCGAGAGTCTGTACGAGATTCGGGTCGAAAGCGTCCTTGAGCAGAGCAGCCATGGCCCCCTCGGCATGCAGATCGGCGACGGTGACCGGCTCGCCCGCAAAGGTGTAGGCGACGACCATTTTCGCAAGGCGCGCCTTGAGATCCTCGAGGTCGCTTGCCAGGCAGAACACCGCCATGACCTCGCTCGCCACGGTGATGTCGAAGCCGTCCTCACGGGGCATGCCGTTGGTCTTCGCGCCGAGGCCGTCGACGACGCAGCGCAGCTGGCGGTCGTTCATGTCCACTACGCGCCGCCAGGTGACGCGGCGCGGGTCGATGCCGAGGGCGTTGCCCTGGTAGATGTGGTTGTCAATCATGGCGGCGCAGAGGTTGTTTGCCGCACCGATGGCGTGCAGATCGCCCGTGAAGTGCAGGTTGATGTCCTCCATCGGAACAACCTGGGCATAGCCGCCGCCGGCGGCGCCGCCCTTGACGCCGAAGACCGGGCCGAGAGACGGCTCGCGCAGACACACCACGGCGCGCTTGCCGAGCTTGGTGAACGCGTCGCCGAGGCCGACGGTCGTCGTGGTCTTGCCCTCGCCCGCAGGGGTGGGGGTGATCGCGGTGACAAGAATCACCTTGGCGTCAGGTTTGCCCTCATACTGGGCGACCAGACGGTGATCGATCTTGGCCTTGTACTTGCCGTAGCAGGAGATCTGGTCCTCATGAAGCCCCAGCTTTGCTGCGATCTGGCCGATGGGTTCAAGCTTTGCGGCCTGTGCGATTTCGATGTCGGTTTTCATTGGTCGTTATCCCCTTTCTATCATGACAGTACCGTTTTTGACGACGGTTCTGACTTGGTTGTTGCCGTAGCGGTAGAAGATAAAGTCGAGATCCGGCGCGTCCCAGAGCACGAGATCGGCCTTTTTGCCCGGTTCGACCGTGCCGACGGTTTCGGCGCGGCCGATGGCCGCCGCCGCATTGAGCGTGACCGCTGTGAGCACCTGCTCCGGCGTCATTTTGTACTGGTAGCAGGCGAGATTCATCGGCAGCTGAAGCGACAGATTCGGGCTCGAGCCCGGATTGAAGTCGCTGGCCACCGCAACTGGAATGCCGAGAGACATCATATCCTGCACCCGAGCAAAGGGCTTGCCGAGGTAGAAAGAGGTCGCAGGGAGCACGACGGCGATGGTGCCGCCTCTGGCCATGGCGGCGAGGCCCTCGTCGTCGGCCGCAATCAGATGCTCGGCCGAGTGGGTCGGCAGTTCGCCTGCGAGGACGGCGCCGCCGATGGCGTCGATCTCGTCGGCGTGGATCTTGGTTTTGAGACCGTGCTCGCGCGCGGCGGTGAGAATCCGGCGGGACTCCTCCGCGGAGAAGACGCCGGTCTCGCAGAAGATGTCGCAGAATTCTGCCAGACGCTCTTTCGCGACGAGGGGGATCATCTGCTCGATGAGCAGGCGCACATAGCCCTCTCGGTCGTCACTGTACTCCTCGGGCAATGCGTGAGCTCCCATAAAGGTCGCCACGAGATCGACCGGCTGAATGTCGTCAAGCTTGCGAATGGCCAGCAGCTGCTTTTTCTCCTCCTCGGTCGACAGGCCGTAGCCGCTCTTGGCCTCGCAGGTGGTGGTGCCGTGCTCCAGCATGGTGTGCAGCAGCCCCACGCCCTTGCCGACGAGCTCATCGAGCGAGGCCGCACGGGTCGCGCGTACCGTCGAGAGGATGCCGCCGCCGCTTTTGAGAATGTCGAGATAGGGAACACCGTGCAGCTTGAGCCCGAGCTCATGCTGCCGCCAGCCGCCGAAGACGAGGTGGGTGTGCGCATCGACGAGGCCGGGCGTCGCAAGGCAGCCGCCCGCATCGAGCACGGCGGTGTCGGCGTCAACGAAAGAGCGCAGCTGCTCTTCGCTGCCCACACCGAGAAAGACGCCGCCGCCCATCGCGACACAGACGTTCTCATGTGTCTCGATCTGGCCCTGGGCAGCGCCCGCTTTGGGGACGCTGCCGGTGGGCGTTGCGAGCAGACCGATGTTTTTGATCAGCAGATCGGCATGACTGTTCATCCCGTACCCCCGATCAGAGCAGGTGGTTTTCGAGCACCTGGACCTTGGAGTCGAAGTTTTCGAGCTTGAGATAGTACTCGGCGCTGTCGACCAGAGCGTTCATCGGCGTCAGGCCGATGATCTCGCTGCCAATGATCTGCACGCCGTAGCGCGCCGCTTCGGCGCGCACGAGCTCAAACACCCGGTAGAGCGGGGTCTTGACGTAGTTGCACATGTTGATCGAGACCTGGGCGATGTTGCGGTCCTCGAGCATGACGCCGATGGATTTGACATATTTAAGCCCACCGGAGGACTCGCGGATGATCTTGGCGATGTTGTTGGCGATCTGGATATCCGAGGTGGAGAGGTTGATGTTGAACGCCACCAGGGGAGCGCGCGCGCCGATGGCGACAACGCCCGCTGTCGGGTGAATTTCCGCCTTGCCGTAGTCGGGCTGCCACTTCGGGTCTTTGAGCTTTTCGGGCATACCCTCAAACTGGCCCTTACGAATGGCGGCGAGATTCTTTCTCTCTGGGGCGCTTGCCGACTCCTCATAGAGGAAGACCGGAATGCCGAGTTCGCTGTTGACACGCTCGGCGACCTGCTTCGACAGGGTGATGCAGTCCTCCATCGTCACGTCCTGAATCGGCACGAAAGGCACGACGTCGACGGCGCCCATGCGCGGATGCTCGCCGGTATGCTTGGTCAGATCAATGGTCTCGGCGGCCTTTTTTGCCAGGCGGAACGCCGCTTCCCCAATGCCCTCAGGGGAGCCGACCATGGTGAACACGCTGCGGTTGTGGCTCTCGTCCGACGAGTGGTCGAGCAGAATCACGCCCGGTACGGACTGCGCCTCGCTGACGAGGGCCTCGATGACCTCGCTGCGGCGGCCCTCGCTGAAGTTCGGGATGCACTCAATGAGTTTAGCCATAATTTTTCTCCTCTTTATTTGACTTTGGCGGCGACGGTCTTTTTGACCAGCTCGTCGTCCGGGATGAACGGCAGGGTGATGTGACCCTTGCCCGCATAGTTCTCGTTGTAGGCCTTTGCGACCTCCATGGCGTGGGGATTTCTCGCCCAGCTGCGCCGCGCGACGCCGCCCATGACGTCCCACATCATGGCGGATTTGAGAATTTCGTCGACGCGCTCGCTGCCGTCGAGCACCATGCCGAAGCCGCCGTTGATGCACTTGCCGATGCCGACGCCGCCGCCGTTGTGCAGCGCGACAAGGCTCATGCCGCGCGCGGCATTGCCCGCGTAGCACTGGGTGGCCATGTCGGCCATGACGTTCGAGCCGTCCTTGATGTTTGAGGTCTCACGGAACGGGGAGTCGGTACCGCTGACATCGTGGTGGTCGCGCCCGAGCATCACAGGGCCGATTTTGCCCTCGCGCACAAGCTCGTTGAATTTCAGGGCGATGCGCGTGCGGCCCTCGGCGTCGCTGTAGAGAATGCGCGCCTGCGTGCCGACGACGAGTTTGTTTTTCTCGGCGTCGCGAATCCACACCCAGTTGTCGCGGTCCTGCGCGCGGCGGCTCGGGTCGATGCAGCTCATCGCCGCCTCGTCCGTGGCGTGCAGATCTGCGGGATCACCGGACAGGCATACCCAGCGGAACGGGCCGTAGCCGTAGTCGAAGAGCTCCGGTCCCATGATGTCCTCGACGTAGGACGGGAAGATGAAGCCGTCTTTCTCGTCGACGCCGTTTTTGCTGATCTCCTTGACGCCGGCATCGTAGATGGCTTTGAGGAACGAGTTGCCGTAGTCGAAGAAGTAGGTGCCGCGCTCGGTGAGGGTCTTGATGAGTTCGTAGTGGCGGCGCAGCGACTGGTCGACGAGCTCATGGAATTTTTTGCGGTCGTGCGCGAGCATCTCGGTGCGCTCGGCAAAGGTCAGCCCCTGCGGGCAGTAGCCGCCCTCATAGGCGTTGTGGCAGGAGGTCTGATCCGAGAGCAGATCGATCTTCTTGTTGTTTTTGACGGCGTATTCGAGCAGATCGACGATGTTGCCGTGGTAGGCGATGGAGATGGTCTCTTTTTTCGCGAGGTACTCCTCGGCGATGCGGAAAGTCTCTTCGAGGCTCTCTGTCACAACTGAAACCCAGCCCTGGTCGTGGCGGGTCTTGATGCGCGAGGCGTCGACTTCGGCGAAGATGCCGACGGCGTTGGCGATCTCAGCCGCTTTCGGCTGCGCGCCGCTCATGCCGCCGAGACCGGAGGAGACGAACGTGTATCCGCGCAGATCGCCGTCGGCGGGGATGCCGAGCCTCTGGCGGCCGGCGTTCAAAATGGTGTTGAATGTGCCGTGGACGATGCCCTGGGGGCCGATGTACATCCAGCCGCCGGCGGTCATCTGACCGTAGTTGGCGACCCCCATCTCCTCGGCAATCTCCCAGTCCTGAAGATTGTCGAACATGCCGACCATCAGGCCGTTGGTGATGATGACACGCGGCGCCGTGGGTTTGGAGGGGAACAGGCCGACCGGATGGCCGGAGGCCATGACAAGGGTCTGATCCTGTGTGAGAACCTCGAGATATTTTTTGATCAGGCGGTACTGCAGCCAGTCGTGGCAGACGCTGCCGGTCTCGCCGTAGGTGACCAGCTCATAGGGGTAGAGCGCGACCTCAAAGTCGAGGTTGTTGTCAATCATGACCTGAAAGGCCTTGCCCTCGATGCAGTTGCCCTTGTACTCGTCGATGGGCTTGCCGTAGATTCTGCCCTCGGGGCGGAAGCGATAGGCGTAGATGCGCCCATAGGTCACAAGCTCCTCCATGAATTCGGGCGCGAGGGTCTCGTGCCACTGTTCGGGGACGTAGCGCAGCGCATTTTTCAGTGCAAGTTCGGCCTGCGCCTGCGTCAGGCGAAAGCCGCGGTCGGGCGCGCGGCGGATGCCTTCGACAAATTTCGGATAGGGGGGAAGCTCCCCGTCGAGCTTCACGGTCATGGCCTGGGCCATCGTCTTATTGTCAATCATGGTACTGCCTCCTCACTCAAATGTCGTCTTATTTCAGAGCACCGATCGCGTGCTCCACCGTACTGAGGATCTCGCCGCTCTGGATGAGCTTTGCGGCCTTATCCATATCATAGCAGAAAATCCGGTCATCTTCCATAAATTCCACGTGTTTGCGGAAGAGATCGTAGGCGGCCTTTGTGCCCCGGCCGAGCTTGTCGGCCCCGCGGAAATCGGCGCCCTGAGCGGCGCACATCAGCTCAATGCCGAGGACCGACGCGACGTGGCTGATGACAGTGCGGGCCTTGCGCGCGGCGATGGTGCCCATGCTGACATGGTCCTCCTGGTTGGCGGAGGTCGGGATGGAGTCGACGCTCGCCGGATGGGCGAGCACCTTGTTCTCGCTGACGACGGCAGCCGCCGCGTACTGCGGGATCATAAAGCCGCAGTTGAGGCCGCCGTTGTTGCACAGGAAAGCCGGCAGACCATTGGAGAGAGCGGGGTTCAAAAGCCGCTCAATGCGCCGCTCGGAGACGTTGGCGTACTCGCTCATGGCAATGGCGAGCGTATCCATGGCAATCGCGACCGGCTGGCCGTGGAAGTTGCCGCCGGAGAAGACCGCGCCGCCCTTGTCGTCGGGGAAGATCAGCGGGTTGTCGGTGGCGGAGTTGATCTCGGTCTCAATGACGCCCTTGACATACTCGAGCGCCGGGCGGCTCGCGCCGTGAATCTGCGGGACGCAGCGCAGGGTGTAGGCATCCTGTACGCGCTTTTCGCCCTGGTGGGTGGTGAGCCTGCTGCCCTCAACGATGCGCAGCAGATTCTCGGCGACATGGATCTGCCCCTCGTGCGGGCGGGCGTGGTGCACACGCGGATCGTAGGCGTCGGTGATGCCCTCGAGCGCCTCGAGGGAGAGAGCCGCGGTGATGTCGGCCGACTTCGAGAGGATGAGCGCATCGTGGACCGCGAGCACCGCGACGCCCATCATGGCGCAGGTGCCGTTGATCAGCGCAAGGCCCTCCTTGGCCTTGAGAGTCACGGGGGTGATACCGGCTTTCTTCATGGCCTCGCCGCCCGGCATGACAACGCCCTGATACTCAGCCTCGCCCTCGCCCATGAGCGGGAGCACCATGTGGGACAGCGGGCAGAGATCGCCGCTCGAGCCGACCGAGCCCTTTTCGCGGACAATCGGGTGGACGCCCTTGTTGATCATGTCAAGGAGAGTCTGCACCGTCACCAGGCGGATGCCTGAAAAGCCCTTTGCGAGGGCGTTGACACGCAGCACCATCATAGCACGCACAATTTCGGTGTCAAAGGGCTCACCGATGCCGCAGACATCCGAATAGATCAGCCGGCGCTGCAGCTCGTCGAGTTCCTCGTCGGAGATGGCGACATCTGAGAAGCGGCCGAAGCCGGTGTTGATGCCGTAGATGACGCGCTTTTCCTCGACAAAACGCTCCACGAGCTTGCGGGAGTCCTCGATTTTTTTGATGGACTCTTTCGTGAGCTCCACTTTTGCGCCGTGGCGCGCGACCTCGACCACCTGGTCGATGGAGAGAGTCTCGCCGTCAAGATAGATGGTTGACATACTGGTTCCTCCTTATTTTTTACATAATATCATGTTTTGAGTTTTCTGTATTCAGGTCTGGTGTATGAAATACAACAGAATTTAAAGCGTTTTTTTCAGCGTTGTGCTGCAACAGATCACCGGTTGTTCACTTTTGTTTGTGACTTGAAGCCTCGCGGGCAGTTCGCTCAGAAGCAAACTGTCGCCCTCGCCGAGCGTATGGTGCACCCCGCCGATGGCGAGCTCGGCCGCGCCGAGCGGTGCATGGAGAAGTACAAAATCGGGCGAACTCTCGCCGCTGAGCGCGTGGGTCTCGCCCGGCTGTATGGCGAGAAGAGAGCCGCCGTGCCCCTCGGCCACCATGAGATTGAAGTCGCGCCCCGTACCGGCGCTCACCGTGCGGATGCCGCCGGGAAAGCTCACCGAGTCAAAGGCGGCGAGTTTTACGGGCGCGAGCGCATCGAATTTCAGCGAGAGTTCCCCCCCGAGAATCATCAGATAGCGCTCAAAGCCGGGCAGCAGCGTAAAGTCGGACGGCGATTCGTTCACCGTGGCGGAGCTGATGCGAAACAGGAAGTTTCGTGCCGCATAGTCGGCGCCGGGAGGATAGAGAAAGAGCTCGGTTGTGGACCCGCCCGACCAGTCGGTGGTGCGGTAGTCGGCGGGGTGCAGAAGCTGTGTCTTCATACTGCCTCCTTAGCTTTGTATTAGTTGTAGGAAAAGTCCTTTGAGTCCATCATAGCGAACTGTCCGGCAAATTTCCATCGTTTTGAAAAAGTAGTCAGCTTAGTAGTCATGTAAAGCGACAAAAGCCCCGCAAAGTAGCATGATAAAGCGAAAAAACAGACCTGCCAATCGGGTCGGCAGGTCTGTCTGCAAGGGGGAAAATATGAGAAGCTGTTTTTGGTGGATTCACAGAAGCCCGAGTGCCTGCAGAGACCCGCGAAGACGCTGTGCGGCAGCCGCGTCCGTGCGCGTCAGGGGAGGGCGTACCACGTCGTTTTCCATCAGCCCCGTCAAAACGCCGGCATATTTGTAGCCCGCTGTGTTCGGCGCGGCCTTGAGCGCGTCGCGCAGCCGCAGAAGCTCATACTGTGCGCATCTTGCTCCGGCGAGATCGCCGGCAAAATAGCGCTCACAGATCCGCTTTACGGGAGCGGGGAAAACCGTGGACAGAAACGAGACCACGCCCTCGCCGCCGAGAGCCAGAGTGGGGAAGATGGTCGCGTCGCTCCCAGCGAGCAGACAGACATCCTGTCGGGTGAGCTGCCCTGCGACGGACTGCAGATGGATGATGTTCTGCGTGCTGTCCTTGTAGGCGAAGACATTCTTATTTTCGTTAATTAGCCGCGCTGTAAGGCTGGGGGAGAGGGTGTTCTGCGACTGCGGCATGTTGTACAGACAGACCGGGACACCGGCGTGAGCCATGAGCGTCTCAAAGTAGTCCGAAAGCCCCGCCTCGCTGTAGGCGAGAAGCCCCGGCGGACAGAGGGAGACGGCGTCGGCGCCGGCCTGCTCAAAGCATTCGAGCAGCTGCAGAGAATGCTCCAGTGAGGGGTGGATGACGTTTGCGATGACAGGGAGTCTGCCGCCGGCGAAAGCCGCCGTACGGCGAACGAGCTCCACCTGTTCATCGGCTGTCATGAAAATGGTCTCGGTTCCCACGCCGTGCAGAAAGAGCGCACGGACCCCGGCGGAAATCTGAAATGAGACGAGCCTCTCGAGAGCGGACCAGTCGATGGAGCCGTCCTCCCGCAGGGGAGTGAACATCTCAGTTGATACGCCGCGCAGATTGAGCGCGCCCATATCAGTACCCCTGAGCCGCCTCGCCGGCGAGAATTTTGACGGCTGAACTTGTGCCGATGCGCTCACAGCCCTCGCCGAGGAATGCCTCAAGGTCAGCGGCCGTCTTGACGCCGCCCGCGGCTTTCATCTTGACGTCCGGACCGATGTGGCGTTTGAAGAGCTGAATGTCCTCGAGCTTGGCGCCGGCGGTGCCGAAGCCGGTCGAGGTCTTGATGAAGTCGGCTTTCTGTTCGGTGATGATTTCGCACAGGCGAATCTTCTCCTGCTCGGTGAGATAGCAGGTCTCGATGATGACCTTGAGCACAGAGCCCTCGGTGGCGCGGCGCAGCGCGCCGATCTCGGCGGACACTCTGTCAAAGTCGCCGTTTTTCACGTCGCAGACGTTGATGACCATGTCGATCTCACTCGCGCCTTCGGCAATGGCCTGTTTGGCCTCACACACTTTGACCTCGGTGACGCAGTAGCCAAGCGGAAAACCGATGACGGTGCAGACGTTCAGCTGCGGATAGGCCTCTTTCGCACGCTTGACATAGCAGGGGGGGATGCAGACGGAGGCGGTCCGGTACTTGAGCGCGTCCTCACAGATGACCTTGATTTCCTCCCAGGTGGATGTGGGCCTTAAGAGAGTGTGGTCAATGTGGCTCAGAATCTCGCTGTGGGTCATGATACAGTCCTCCTTAGAAAGTAAAAAATAAAATGTGAGCAAAATAAAAATGTTAATAAAATTATCATTTATTAACATTAATATAGTTTACAGTTCTATAAATGTCAACTATTTTAGCAAATATCAGTAAAAAATATCAAAATGCCGAAAAATCAGAAACGTTTTTGTGAATATTTTCATATTTGATTTTTTCACGCTAATAAAGGTAACAAAAACAGGCGCAAACTTATTTACATTGTATGATATTTGTGTTAAATTATAGATAAGAGGTCTGTGTTGCATCGGCGACAGGCCGCTTACGCGAGCCGCGACGAATGGGAGTGTGCCATATGAGCAAGAAGACACAGAGAATCGAGCAGATCATCGGCTACTTGAAAGTGAATAACGGGGCCTCCATCAAAGAGATTGCAGACATGCTGGGGGTATCCGAGATGACGGTCCGCCGCGACCTCTACGAGCTGCGTGAGCAGAATGTGATCAACTACATTTCCGGCGTTGCCATCTACAACCCCGAGAATGCGGACGTCGTCGACAAAAGGAACTATGAGCTGTCGGACGAGAAGCTGGTCAACGAGGAGAAGAAAATCCGCATCGGCAAGGCGGCTGCCGCTATGATCGAGCCCGGTGATATCATCATCATTGACACTGGCACCACAACGGAAAAACTGGTTCGTTACATTGACGATGACCTTGCGATTACGGTGTTGTGCTACAACGCCAACACAATGTTCGAAATGCTCAAGAAAAAGAGCAGCAACATTCTCTTCGCGGGCGGCGTCTACCACGCCAATACCCAGATGTTTGAGAGCCCGGAGGGCATCAACCTCATCCGCCGCACCCGCGCAACCAAGGTCTTCATTTCGGCGGCGGGCGTCAGCGAGAACCTTGGAATCACCTGTGCGAACCTCTATGAGGTAGAGACAAAGCGCGCGATCATCGAGTCTGGTCTCAAGCATATCCTCCTGGTTGACTCAAGTAAGTTTGACAAAATCCGTCCCGCCTTTTTCGCGCCGCTTTCGAAAATAGACGCGATCATCACTGACAGCGGCGTCTCGGAGGAGTGGGTGGATAAAATTCACCGTATGAGCATCGAACTGCAAATCGTATAAAAAAACAGCCGTGGTGCTCTAGTTTAAGGCTGTGTTTTATGAAACACGCTTCGCTCGTTATAAAAAACAGCTACAGATGAAACGGTCGGTCGCACAGGACGCTCCCTCCATTAGTGGTTGTGTTTTATGAAACTCACTTCGCTCGTTATAAAAAACAGCTACAGATGAAACGGTCGGTCGCACAGGACGCTCCCTCCGTTAGCGGTTGTGTTTTATGAAACTCACTTCGCTCGTTATAAAATAGGTCCGCTCTGTCAGCAGAGTGGACCTATTTACTTAAAGAAAAGCCCCCGCCATTGGCGGGGGCTTTTGCTATGGATGGTAGTTTGCGCGTATTGCCGCGAGATCGTTGTCACTGTTGAAGAAATTGGTGAGCATTGCCCCCGGCCGCGAAACGATCAGCGCCGACAGACAGCTCGCGCGGCGCACGGCCTCTTCCAGACTGCATCCTCCCGCGACGGCGGCGATGAAACTGCCGGCGAAGGTGTCACCCGCGCAGCCGGTGTCGAGCACCGGAACTTCGGGAGCGGGGTAGTGGCGGTGGCCGTCGCGTGTGACGAGAACACAGCCCTGCGCGCCGAGCGTGATGATAGCGGCGCGGTTCACGCCCCGGTCGAGAAACCATCTGCCCGCCTGTGCAGCGCTCGCCACGTCGCTGACCGGTATGCCGGTCAGCAGCGAGGCCTCGTGTTCGTTGGGTTTGATGTAGGTCAGGCTCCGGTAGAGCTCCTCATCGAAAGGGACTACTGGCGACGGGTCGAGAAAGGTCTCAATTCCCATCCGGTGGGTCTCGCGAATGGCGTAGGCGACCGTCTCAGGATTGACCTCGAACTGGAAACCGCCGATTTTACAGGTCTCGATGTACGCGCGCGCCGCCTCGAAGTCCTGCGGGCAGAACTTGTCGCTGGCGCCGGGCACAATGACGATCTCATTGTTTCCAGCGTCGTCGCTGAGAATGGCACCGGCGCCGGTGGGAGTCTCAGGATCGATCTGCACATAGCGGCAGCCCACGCCGACGCGTTCGCACTCGGTAAAGCACATACGTCCTGCGGGGTCGTCACCGACGCGGCCGACGATTTCAACCTCGGCCCCCTCGTATTGGGCGGCATAGGCCTGATTGACGCCCTTGCCGCCGCCCGACTCGTAGAGCCGGTGACCGGGGACCGTCTCGCCCACGGCGGGCAGCTTGCGGCTGTAAAAGGTGTAGAGCCAGACGTAGCTGTTCAGTACAAAGACGCGCTCACTCACGGTCTCACCCCTTGATCAGGCCGAGATCGATCATGCCCTGTTTGAGCTCGGCCTTGGTCTGTTCCGGCAGATCGATCAGAGCAGCAGGATAGCGGGTGCCGCGGATGGGAAAGCCCACAAGCTCGCTTGCGTACTTGTACCCCGCGCTGTTGCCGCCCTTGCGCAGCAGCGTGCGGATCTTCATGATATAGGACTGCGCCTCGCGCGCACGGGCGTAGTCGCCGGCGTCAAAGGCCTCGCAGAGCTCGATGATGGGCTTGGGGAAAGCGATGGAAATGAATGAAATGATACCGCAGCCACCGAGCATCAGCGTGGTGTAGATGGTGGAATCACTGCCGGCGATGTACTCAAACCCCTCGGTCTTGACCAGCTCCATGAGCGACTGCAGATGTACGACGTCCTGCGTGCTGTCCTTGTAGCCGCGCACATTTTCATAGCGGTTGGCAAGGTCTGCGATGAATTCCGGCGACATCGGCGTGTGGGGCTGAGAGGCGTTGTAGATGTAAACGGGCAGCTCGGTGCAGGTGATCAGCGACTCATAGTATTGACGGAGCGCCAGCGTGGGATAGGTGGTGAAGGTGGGCTGAGTGAGGCTGATGGCGTCCACACCGACGCGCTCAAACTCATGAATGAGACGTATGGCGTCGCCGTAGGCGGTCTCAATGACATTTGCCATCACGGGCACACGACCGGCGGCCGTCTTGACAATGGTCTCAGTGAGCGCGACCTGTTCCTGCATGGTCATCATAAAGCACTCGCTGGAAAAGCCATTGGTAAAAATGGCGGTAATGCCCTCACCGATCTGCCAGTCGATGATGCGGGCCATCTGTTCGTGGTCGATGCTGCCGTCCGGCCGGTATGTAACTGTGACCTCGGTCATTGCGCCGTGAAACGACGGGTACTTTTTCATGCTGAAAACCTCCATATCTCATAATAGTGAAAACCATGGCTGCGATTTGTCTTCATTATATGGGGTTCCCGAAAGCAAATCAATACTTTTGATAAAAAATACACAAAAAATGTGAATATCATAACAAAATTATCAATAGAAAAGGATATACAGAGGATTATTTGTTCTGTCAATTGATCTGTATGTGGATATTTCACATCAAAAATTGAACATTATTAACAAAAAATGATAATATCCGAAAAAACGATTGTAAATTATCACACAAAATGTTATAATCCAATAAAAGTTTTACAGAATTATGTATTTCTCTGGCGCGTTGAAAAATTCGCAGCAATGCGATTTTGTGGAAGATTCAATATTAACAATGGCAAAGGAGAGGTAAGATTTATGAAAAAGGCACTTTCGATCCTTTTGGCGCTCATGCTTCTGGTACTTCCGGTTCTCAGCGGATGCTCCGGTGGAGGCGGCGGACAACAGCAGGGCGGCGAAACCCAGGGCGTGGACAACGATTCAACCTATACCTTTAAGGCAAAAGACAGAGAGCCCGAAGCTGACGGCAAAAAGCATCTGAAGATTGCCTGTATGCTCCCGGGTCTCGACTCGCAGTTCTGGAATGCGAACGTTGCCTATGGCGTTCAGAATGCGGCTCTCGATGCGGCTGAGAAATATCCGGATTGGGTCGTGGACGTCATCGTTCAAGGTCCGACCAACGAGGCAGAGACGGACAAATTCATCAATATTATGGAAAATGTCATTGCCTCCGAGGATCTCGACGGCATGATTCTCTCGACGCTGGTGGCTGACCCTGCGGGACCGGTTGTCGCCGAGGCAAAAGAGAAGGGCATCCTTGTCAATCTCTACGGCTTCCCGGTCACAACGGCCGATGAGAACTGGGGAACCATCATCCGTACCGATCAGGCCAAAGTGGGCGCTAAGGCCGCCGAGGCCATGTGGGAGACCATTCAGGAGAAGAATCTGCCGGAGGACGGCGTCGTCGGCATGTTCAACGGCGTTGTCAACTCCACCATCGAGCTGATGCTCAACGGCTTCCGCGACAGACTCCAGGAGCTTGGACCGGAGCTGACCATTCTCGATGTGCAGTACAACGAGGGCGATGTCACCAAGGCAATAGCGCAGGTTGAGACTGTTCTCTCCACCCACGGCGACAAGATCGTCGGCCTCTACGGCGGCAACAACATCAGTGGAAACGCCATCGCGCGCGTGCTCGCCGAGAGCAATCTCTCCGGCAAGATGGCGACCGTGTCGGTCGACGCTGACGTCGAGCAGCTCAACTCCCTTGAGAAAGGCGACATGGACGCGCTGGCCGTCAGCCGTTCCTACAGCGCGGTCTATGAGCTCACCGAGCTCACGATCGACGCGCTCATCGGCGGCAAAGAGCAGCCGAAGTACATCCGTACAGATCCTGTCATCTTCCGCAAGGCGGATCTGACCGATCCGGATTTCCCGCAGATGTACATCGGCGATCTCTGGCCGGAGAAAATGAAGAGATAGTTTCCTTTTCGGTATAGCGTATCACAATACGGAAGGATCAGGTAGCGCGGATACGCCGTGAATCCTTCATGGCGTATCCGCGTCCGTTCTATCCACAACGGAAGAGAGGGAAGCGGATATGAACCCAAACAACATCATTGAGGTAAAGGACGTCAGCAAGAGCTTCCCTGGTGTGAAAGCGCTCAAACATGTCTCCATCAATTTTGAACGGGGCAAGGTGCACGGGCTGGTCGGCGAAAACGGGGCCGGAAAGTCGACGCTCATCAAGATTCTGACCGGGGTTTACTCCCTGGACAGCGGTGTGGTCGATTACGCGTATCAGGACCGTGTACTCCACATTCAAAACCCGCTTCAGGCGAGACAGTATGGAATCAGCGCAGCCTACCAGGACCTGACGGTCGCAAAGGAACTCTCGGTCGGTGAGAATTTCTTTCTGGGCAAAGTTCCCAGAAACAAACTGGGCTTTGTCGACTGGAATACCATGTATCAAAAGGCGAGCGAAGTGCTCGAGGAGTGCCACATTGTGGGTGTTGACCCCAAAAAGCCCATCAAGAGTCTGACGGTCAGTCAGCAGGCGATGGCGACCATTGCGAAGATCTCCAATGAGAACGCCAACGTCGTCATTTTTGACGAGCCGACGGCGCTGCTGCCGAACGAGGATGTCGACAAGCTCTTTGAAGTCATCCGCGCCATGGTGGCCCGCGGCACATCGATTATCTACATCTCCCACAGACTGGAGGAGGTCATGGCCATCTGCGACACGGTCACCGTGCTCAAGGACGGCGCCGTGGTGGACACGGTACCCGCTTCAACGCTGGACGTCGACAAGATGGTGTCCATGATGGTCGGCAGAACCATAGAGGAGATTTACAGCATCGAGCATGTTACTCCGGGCGAAGAGGTTCTCAGAGTGGAGAATCTGGCGCGGGGAGATGTGTTTGAAAATGTGAGCTTCTCGCTGAGAAAAGGTGAAATTTTGGGTTTCTTCGGGCTTGTCGGCTCGGGCAGAACCGAGATCATGCGCTGCATTTTCGGCGCGGACAGGCGAACCGCCGGGGACATCTACATATATGGGAAAAAGGCGAAAATCAGCTGTGTCAAAGATGCGACGAACGCAAAACTGGGTCTTGTGCCGGAGGACCGGCGCAACCACGGCCTGGCACTCCCTCTGTCGGTGACGGCCAACATCAACATGGCAGACTACGACTCGATTTCCACACTTGGCATCGTCAACCGCAAACAGGAGGAGCAGCGCAGCCGGGAGTACATTGACCGGCTGAACATCAAGGCCTACTCGGGAAAACAGATTGTGCGCAATCTCTCCGGCGGCAATCAGCAGAAAGTCGTCATCTCCAAGATCCTCGCAAAGGGCGGAGAGATTCTGATTTTTGACGAGCCGACCATCGGCGTCGACGTCGGCGCGAAAAAGGAGATCTACCTGCTGATCGAGGAGCTGATCCAACAGGGAAAATCCATCATCCTCGTCTCCTCCTACCTGCCTGAGGTCATGGGGCTGTGCGACCGGATGGTCGTCATGTGCGAGGGCCGGGTCTCGGGGGAGATCACCAAGAACAAAATCAATGAAATCGGAAGCGAAGCGGCCGAGGAACTCATTCTCAAGATGGCTTCGCAGAATATGGGAGGAGCGGAGTTTCAATGAGTAAACCAGAGATGACCGCGCAGCAGCCCAAAAAGGGCGCAGCCAAGAGCTTTTTCAAACGCTCGAACACAGAGCTGTCCATTTTCCTGCTGATTGTTCTGCTGTTTGTGCTGTTTTCTTTCTTCACCAAGAACTTTTTCTCCTGGTATAACATTCACAATCTGTTCAAACAGTCTGTGGTCATCGGCATCATTTCCATTGCGCTGTCCTTTGTGTTTGTCACGGGCAGAACCGATCTGTCGGTCGGCACCACGGCGGGCCTGAGTGCCATGATTGTCGCTCTGCTGATGAGCAAGCTCGGCATGAACCCGTGGCTCGCAATCATCATTGCGGTGGGGCTGTCGACGCTCTGCGGCCTGTTCAACGGCATCATCATCTACGACCTCAAGGTCGTGCCTTTCATTGCAACCATGGGAACCTCGGGCGTGGTGCGCGGCTTGATCAAATACATGAGTAACGCCATGACCATCGGCAATCTCGACCCGGGCTTCAACCAGTTTGCGCTGACGAAATTTCTCGGCGTATCCTCGCTGATCTACTTCTGGTTTGTCATTGTGGCGATTGCGTTCTTTGTGATGAAGTTCACCAAATTCGGGCGCAATCTCTATGTGCTCGGCAGCAGCGACGAAGTGGCGAACCTCTCAGGCATCAACACCCGCCGCCACGTGTATATGGCCTACATCATCAGCGCCTTTCTCTCGGCGGTCGCAGGTATTCTCATGACCTCGCGCCTCAACTGCGCCGTGCCGACCGGCGGTACGGGCTTTGAAATGAACGCCATCGCGTCGGCTGTCATCGGCGGCGTGTCCATGTCGGGCGCGACCGGTACACCGTTTGGCGCCGCACTCGGTACGTTTTTGATTATGCTGATTCAAAACGGCGGTATCCAGCTTGGCATAGATCCCTTTATCATGGAGTCGGTCAGCGGTCTGATGGTCATCGTGGCGGTCTGTTTCAACGGCTTTCGTGAGAGGAGCGCGGCGAAAGTCAAATCATAAGGATACTTTGGATAAAACGGGTAAGAACGCTTTCCCGCCAAAGGCTGCATGTTACGATGTTTCGCTTTGCTTGGTGTAATAGAGATCATAGAAAAAGAGCCGTTTCAAACGGCTCTTTTTTTGGTAAAATGGAAAAAAGGAGCGTGAGTTTATGAAATCATACCGCAGAGAAATTCACATCAATGTGCCCGGGCGGCGGGGACTTGTCAACATCACCCAGCAGGTCGAGCAGGCAGTACGCGACTCGGGTATTCAGCAGGGGCTCGTCCTTGTCAACGCCATGCACATCACCGCGAGCGTCTTCATCAACGACGACGAGCCGGGACTGCACCACGACTTTGAGGTCTGGCTTGAGCGCCTCGCCCCCGAAAA
This sequence comes from Feifania hominis, assembly GCF_014384765.1. NCBI lineage: Bacteria > Bacillati > Bacillota > Clostridia > Eubacteriales > Feifaniaceae > Feifania > Feifania hominis. The sequence goes on from NZ_JACRSP010000001.1 coordinate 310,008, forward strand.
ACCCTATGACCAATACCGTCACAACGGATATGAGGACAACGCCGACGCGCACATCAAGCGCAGCGTCATGGGGAGAGAGTCGGTGATTGCCGTCACAGACGGACGGCTCGACTTCGGTACATGGGAGCAGATTTTCTACTACGAATTTGACGGCAGGCGCGACAAGCGGATTCTTGTCAAAATCATCGGAGAATAGGCCGGCACAGGTGAGGCAGAGCTCCTTTTTCGCCTGTACCGGCGGTTCTGCCGTTTGTTGACACACCGGGCGATCTCGGATACGATAAAAGAAAAGGAGGCATGTGCCATGACATTTGACAATCTGAAAATCAACACGCAGACCCGCCTCATGCCAATGATCGGCTACCCGATGGCCCAGTCGAGCGCGTCGCTTGTCTACGACTGTCTGCTCGAGCGCTTTGACATCAACCGCATCATGTGGCCGGTTGAGATCAAAAAGGGAGAGCTCGCGTCCTTTATGCAGGCCGCGCGGACGCTCCAAATTGACGTGTTCGCCCTCACCATGCCCCACAAGGCGGATATTATCCCGCTGCTCGACGAGGTGGAGCAGAGCTCACGGCTCTTCAACTCCGTCAACATTGTCAAGACGGTTGACGGGAAGACCGTCGGCGCGGGCATGGACGGCAAGGGTTGCGTGGGCGCGCTTCGCGAGGCGGGAACGAAGCTCGAGGGAGCGAATGTCATGCTGCTCGGCACTGGGAGCATCAGCGGCGTTGTGGGCTATGAGCTCTACCGCAGCGGCATCGGCAGCCTGACGCTGCTCAACCGGACTCTTTCAAATGCCGAGGAGGTTGCGCGCCGCCTGCGCGACAACACCGGTCTTGCGGTTGAGGCGAGAGAGTCCACTCCGGCGGAACTCGACCGCGCCGCACGGGATGCCGACGTCTTCATTCAGTGCTCGCCGCTCGGCATGTTTGGCTTTGGCGCGGATCATCCCTATCTCGGCTTTATGGAGAAACTACCGGCGCATGCGGTGGTGATGGAGGCGATCGTCAATCCGCCGATGACCACGGTTGTAAAAAAGGCCAGACAGCTCGGTCTGAAGACCATCGGCGGCGTTGCCATGACCATGGCGCAGATTGCAGAGATCTTTGAGTTCTGCTTTGATGTCCACCCGGATGCGGAGGACCTCGAGGTCTGTACCAGAGTCTGGTGCAACCACTTTGGCATCACACCCGATCAGCTCTAACTCTGCTTTCGTATAAAAAGGGTCCCGCATTTGCGGGACCCTTTTTATACGCGGCGAAAATGTGCCCAATATAAAAGCAAACATCACAATAGAGGACAGGTTCTATTTGGAGCCTGCTGACCGAAGAGCATGCAGTGTTTCTCTGATAGTGCCGAGCGCTTCGTTCGGGTCAGTGATGTTCTGTACGGCCGACTCCATCGGGCAGCGGCCCGTTCCGGCGCGGTTGCGGATTGCCCCGACCCGCTGTCCGAAAGTGAGTGCAACGCCATGCTGCTCGAGAACCTGCGCCGCCGCATCGCTCACAACTGGAGCATGGACAGCCACGACCCCCGCGAGTACATAGAGAAAGGCAGTGGCCTTTCCCACGACCTTGTCGGCAGCGCTGTATCCGGAAAGATCCACTCCGGCCGTCAGCCACTCGACAAGAGGCGCGACTCCGCGCAGGTCACTTGTCAGCGTCTGCTCGCCCCGGCAGAGAACGCAGGTGTGCTCTCCGGCTGCGAGAAGCTCCTTTGCACGTATCAAATCCGTCATAGTTGTCTCTCCTACAATACTTTGTATTTCCACTGTCCGCGGTCCTGATAATAGTAAAACTCCGATTTGGAGCAGTCGTCGAATACGGGCAGAATTTCCAGCATGTCGGCGGCGAGGGGGTAGCGCCCCATTTCATCACGCTTGACCCAGAAGACCTCGCCCTCGGCCGAAGAGCACAGCGATCCGCTGAAGCGGTCGGCCCGGTAGAGGAAGATGACATATCGTGCGCCGTCGTCCGTCGGAAACTGCTTGACGCCGCAGAGAGTGGGGGCGTGGATGGTGTAGCCCGTCTCCTCACGGACTTCCCGTATCACCGATTCCACGAAGGATTCGCCGGGTTCCACATGTCCGCCGGGGAAGGCAACACCGGCCCAGTTTGTCCCTGTGCGGCGCTGCATCAGAACGCGCCCCTCGCGGTCGCAGACCATGCACAGCGTGGTGAAGATCGCCTGCTCCACTCGTCCGCCTCCCTTTTGAGAATATACGGCTATTATAATAGAAAGAAAAAACTGTTGCAAGAAACTGTGAAATAATGGAAAAATTAGATGTGAGGCCAGGGTATTTACGGCCAGGCGATCGGCGTGTTATACTGTTTTTCATCAAATATATTGTGCTGTCGACAGAATGCGACGCTGCAAAACCGCCGGACATAATAAGGGAGCTGAAGATGAAGAAGAGAAAATTGTCGTTTCGCCGCCTTTTGGCAATGCTGCTGGTCCTTTTTGGAACTCTTTCTCTGCGGGTTGTGTCAGCCGCAGTCTTTGCGGATATTCCCGCCGATGCATGGTACCTTGACGCTGTTGTCTGGTGCCGCGACAACAGTGTCATCAGCGGCACTGCAGACGGCCAGTTTGAACCTGAAACAAAAATGTCGCGCGCCATGCTGGCAACGGCGCTCTACCGGGTATCCGGCACTCCTGAGGTGACGGTGAATGCCGGCTTTTTCGATATCCCGGCAGACTCCTGGTACAGTGACGCTGTGAACTGGGCTGCTGCAACCGGCTATATGTCCGGCTATGGAGACGGACTGTTCGGCCCCGAAGACCCCGTGACCCGCGAACAGATTGCCGTGACTCTCTGGAGATATGAGGGGAGCCCGTCAGCCGAGAGCGGGCAGGATTTTGACGACGAGCAGAGCATCTCAGCCTTTGCGGGACAGGCGGTGGATTGGGCGAGAGCCGCCGGCATCATAGCGGGAAAAGAGGACAACTGTTTTGACCCGCAGGGCGACACGACGCGGGCGGAGGCGGCCGTTGTCCTGACGCGCTATCTCGGGCAACGCGACCCAGATGAGCCGCAGCCGCCGCCTCAGGATGAAACCGAACCGCCGGAGTCGGAACCGGGAATTCTCACCCCCAATCAGTACGACAGCAGCGCCTTTGTGATTGACGGCGGTTTTTTGAGCTACCTTGGCGATGCGCCCAGCTATGTTGGGGTGGATGTCTCCGCCCATCAGGAGTGGATCGAATGGGATCGAGTGGCGGCGGCAGGCGTTGACTTCGCCATGATTCGCGCCGGCTACCGCGGTTATACTGTCGGAGAGATTCACGAGGACCGCTACTTCAGATACAACATTGACAACGCTCTGAGAGTGGGGCTCGATGTGGGTGTCTACTTCTTCTCTCAGGCGGTCACACCTCAGGAGGCGAGGGAGGAGGCGCAGCAGCTGCTCGAGTGGATCGAACAGTATGATATTACATATCCGGTCGTGTTTGACTGGGAGCGTGTGGAACAGGGCAACTCGCGCACAAACGAAACCGATGGCCCGACCATCACCGCCTGCGCGAGAGCTTTTTGCGAGGTGATTGCCGACGCCGGCTACACCCCGATGGTCTATGGCAGCCCATCGAAAATCAACACCGAAATTGACCTTTCACAGCTTTCGGAGTACCCGCTCTGGCTGGCCCACTACACAACCGGGTGGAGACCTACGAGCTTTCCCTACCACTACCACATGTGGCAGTACACCAGCAGCGGTGCTGTGGATGGAATCAGTGGGAGAGTGGATTTGAATATTTGTCTAACCGAATGGGAATAGACATAGAGCCCGCGGGTGCTTATTGGTGAGGAAAGGAAAGGCCTCTGGAGCAAGCTCCAGAGGCCTTTTTGCCGGGCATGGATGGAGGGTGCCCGGCATGGGAGTAGCCGGATGAGAAATTCGCAACCATCCGGCGTGGAAAGGGGATTTGGCGCAACTGCGCCTCTGTTAAAGCGTCAAAGTCACGCTTCAACTCGTAAAATGAAAGAATCCTTTCTAATTATATAATCAAATTATCTATAATAGCAACAAAATTCTCTAAATAAGATTTGCTGAAAATGATACACTAACGATAGAAACAAATAAGGAGTATCATTTTGCACACAAATTTTGAAGACAAATATATAACGCTTGGTCTGAAAGTGGCCTACTACCGAAAGAAGAAAGGTTACACCCAGGAAACGCTCGCCGATAAAATCGGAAAGAGCTGGTCGTTCATCGCTCAACTTGAGAGACCAACGAAAGTAGTGGGCGCGTCGCTTGAGACAATCTTTATGCTTGCAGAGGCGCTGGAGATTCCGGCATACAAGCTCTTTCTGGATGATTGACTTTCACAAAAACAGGCAGGGCCCAGTGGTCCTGCCTGTTTTTTGCTTGGAACGCTTTGATCGATCTTGGTGCCATTTGACAGCCGAAAGGGAGCCTGTAGCGTCTGACCCGTATTGCTTCTTTTTCAAAAAAGGAAAATGAGATTGAAATAGAAAAAAGCCTGTAAACACTAGCGTTTACAGGCTTTTTCTCTGGTGGAGATAAGCGGGATCGAACCGCTGACCTCTTGAATGCCATTCAAGCGCTCTCCCAGCTGAGCTATACCCCCAAATGGATGACGCCTCGATTGAGACGTCTTGTACATTATAAGAAATATCGCTGTCTTTTGCAAGTACTTTTTTTAAAAATCTTCACTTTTTTTCTCATTCCCTTTAGAGTAGATTCCACTAACCCAGGGGGCGGGCGGATCCAATACGTTACAATAAGCGGGAAATTGACTTCAAAGTATCTGTGTTCAGGCACTATCGTTCCTGTACTGAAAAAGCCGGTTCCGATACCATGAAACTATATGGAGGGAACGATTATGCTCAAAGAGAAATTGTCCAGAAATTTGAGAAAACTGCGCTCGTCCATGAATTTAACACAGGAGACGGCGGCCGAACTCTGCGATCTGAGCCCCAGATTCTGGGGAAAACTGGAGCGCTGCGAAGCGACGCCCTCGGTTGACACTCTGGAAAAGATCTCTTTGGGGTTGCAGGTGAGTTTGGAAGCACTATTCGAGGAAGACGAGGTAGGCGGCGCGAATGAAAGGTGAGTTTTATGGGGAAATTTATCTTTCCCTTTGCGCTGATACCAGAAAAACCCCCTAAAAAAGTGGAAATTTTTTCAAAACCGCCATTATATCGGCTGGAGTGAAAGATAAATTATCCCTTATAATTTTTTGAGGAGGGATAGTTTATGACCGAAGGCGAAAGAATCGGAATCGAGATCAGGCAGAAACGCAAACAGTGTGGTTACACGCAGGAAAAAGTGGCAAACGATCTTTTTATCAGCCAATCCTATCTGCGGCAGATTGAGCATGGTCTTGCGAACCCCAGTGTGAACATGGTGCAGAAAATCACCTCCTATCTAAATATGGCTCTGGGGGAAAGCCTCAACGATGGCGAAGCTTAGCTGCCTCAGTGGGAATACAGAGATATTCAGCAGGGTAGTATCTGTGTAGAAACTCTGATGATATCCGCTATAAGATCCCCCAATCTGGTAACGGGGGGACTCGCGCCGCCAATACGCCTGACAGTTTCCGGTGGCTCATGCCGGAGCAGCAAAAAAGATATCTGTTTGAGAAAAGACAGACCCGAGCAATCGGGCCTGTCTTTTTTCAGGGCGGGACGAACGGAGGTTCTGCGGTACTTTGAAATGAGCGACGTATTGACGTATTCACTTTGGCGTGTTTAAATGAGATAATAGCAGACGGTGTAACACAAGGAGGAGCGATTAGATGACAAGCAGGATTTTCAAAGAAATGGTCTATGCCAAACGTCATGCCAGTGACTGGAAGCAGGCGGTAGACCTGGCGGCGGAATTCTGGTTCAACAGCGGTTGCTGCGAGCCGAAATATGTCGAGCTGATCAAACAGCAGCTCGAGGAATCTCACGCCTACATGGTGATTGTGCCGGGGATGGTGCTGCTGCATGCGCGTGCGGGCTACGGGGTCCACAAAAATTCCATGATGCTCATCACGCTCGACGAGCCGGTCAAATTTAACCATCCCGACAACGACCCGGTAAGCACTATGATCTGTTTTACCTCGTATGACGAGACGACCCATCTTGAAAACATGCAACAGGTGGGCCAGTTGATGCTCGCGGACGGCTTTTTGAGCGGCGTGGGCGAATACAACACCGATGAGGAACTAATGGAGTTTGTCGTCGGGCTAGAGGAAAAATTGCAGTAGAAAACAGCCCTTTTGCCGAAAGCGAGCAAGTGCAGAGGACCGAATCTGATATTGCCAAAACGGAAGTGCGCAGTAGATGCCGCTTTCTCATTGGAATAGGAGGCGGGTTTGGAGCTGTACCTCTCGGCATCGCTTGGCGAGGTTTTACAAATGTCGGTGCGGCCGAGAAGAAATGATTGCATATTTTTCACGAATGTGGTAAACTAACAACGAAAAAATGTCTCTGCTTCACAGAGTGTGGGGCAGTGCTTTTGCAGAGAAAGGGGTTATGTGTCAATGTTAAAAGTCAACACAGTTTGCTTAAACGGCGTGGGTACCAGCGTGATCCTCAAGCTCACAGTCGAAGCGGTCCTCAAGGAAATGGGTATTGATGCTGTCGTCGAATCAACGGATGTCAAAGGAATTGCGAACTACAGCCCCGATGTGATCGTCACCTCTCCGGAGTATGCCGAGAAAATCGGCCCGAAAGAGTCTGTGAAAGTCGTCACCGTGACGAACTTCGTGGACAAGGAGAACATGCGCGCTGCGCTGCAGAAAGTTCTCATCTGAATTTGACAGCTAAGAGCCCCCGGCAAAGGCCGGGGGCTTTTTACTGCCCGGTCTTGAAACCGGACGCTGCTTTCGGTATGATAGAGACAAACAGGAAAACGGGGGAGACTATGAGACCGAGAAAAAAGAAGAATCTGGCGGCGCGTCTGGAGCGGGTCGCCGATTATCGAATGGAAAACCCACAGGAGTACCGCGGACGCTGGCAGCAGGCCTTTGAACGCCCGAGCGGGCAGAAGATTATGGTGGAGATCGGCTGTGGAAAAGGGCAGTTCATCTGCGAGATGGCGTCGCGCCATCCGGAGATCAACTTTGTCGCAATTGAAAAAGTGCCGGATGTGATCGTCATGGCGAATGAGAAGATCGCGGCTCTCGAGTTGAAAAACGTCAAGTTGATTCTGGGAGATGCCGCTATGCTTGAGGAGATCTTTGAGCAAAACGAATGCCAGCGCATCTACATCAACTTTTGCGACCCCTGGCCGAAAGCGCGCCACGCCAAGCGCCGTCTGACCTCGAAGGGCTTCCTTGCGAGCTATCGACGCGTGCTGGAGCCGGGCGGTGAAATCCACTTTAAGACCGATAACCGGCCTCTGTTTGACTTTTCGGTGGAGTCGTTTCAAAACGAGGGGTATCAGCTCAAAAACGTCTGCTATGATCTGCACAACAGCGACTTTGCCGAAAACATTGTCACGGAGTACGAAAAGACATTCTCCGAGAAGGGGTTTGCCATCAACCGCCTTGAGGCGGTCAATCCCAAGACACTCGAACAGGATGAAGCCGCCGAATAGAGCAGGCCGCGGGAAGCTCCCGCGGCCTTTGTTTTATTGCGGGCGCAACATTTACAGGCCGCCTGTCAGAGCTTTGAAAGCGTATCGAGCGGCCTGTCGCATTTTGCGAGAAAAAGCGATTGACAAGCTCGGGCAAAGCCAGTATAATGATAAGGCAGTCACAAAATGCGGATGTAGCTCATCTGGTAGAGCGCAACCTTGCCAAGGTTGAGGTAGCGAGTTCGAGCCTCGTCATCCGCTCCAAGTCGTCGCAAGCGCCATATCGCTTGCGACGGCTTTTTTTGGTTTCCCCACGGGAACTATGGTTCCCGTGGGGGCCCCTTACAATTGATGTGCGGAAGCCCGAAATGAATTCGGGCTTCCTGGGCGCTATCGCGCCAGTTCGCGCTGCGCGCTCACTCGCGGGAACTATGGTTCCCGTGGGGGTATCTTTCTAAATAAAAAGAGAGACGAATTTCCCTGGAAATTCGTCTCTCTTTTTTTGCTTATTCGTACATCACTTTTCGCAGATTCGTGTAGATGTCCTTAATGTGGTTGCGCATGGCGTGCTTTGCGCGGGTTTGATCGTGCGCCCTGATGGCGCTTAGAATCTGTTCGTGAAAGTCGATGGAGGTGGATATGGTCTTCGTCGGGTTGATGTAGTAGCCGGAATAGGAGCTACGCTCCAACTCGCCCGCGACGGCGGCCAGCGTATTTTTGAGAAGCGAATTGTTGGTCGCAGTCGCAATGGCGAAATGAAAGTTGAAGTCGAGCTGTGACAGCCGCGTGACATCGCTGCCGGCGTTCTCGCGCATTTCGGCGATGATGCCCTCCATGTCCTCAATCGCCCGGTCATCGGCAAACTTTGCGGCCAGATAGGCATTTTGACTCTCGAGCATGATGCGGTACTCCATGATCTCGTCGAGATCCGAGTTTTTGAAAATGTAGCGCAGCGGGATGGAAGAGATGATGCGCAGCCGGTCGTTGACTGTAGTTCCGGCCTTTGTCCGGGTGATGAATCCCATTGCGGCGAGGGCGCTCTGTGTCTCGCGCAGAGTGCTGCGCCCGATTCCGAGTTGCTTGCACATCTCGTTTTCGTTGGGAAAGACATAGCCGGGCTTGAGTGTCTCATCCATAATTAGATCGGTCAGCTTGTCGAGCAGGGTGGACGTGATGCTCTTTTTTGTGACACTGTCAAGATTTGTGTACATGTCCTGAGTCATTTTTTCGTTGTAACTCTGCAGAATGTTCTGGTCCAAACAATCACCTCGCATTGTGCGCGCAGCTTGCCGCAGCGCCGCTTTTCTGTTGAAACCAGTATAACACGACTGGTGTATTTTTACAATCACTATTGTATTACATAATTTTAAATTTATTGAAATATGATGATAATTGCGCCTGAAATACTCTATATTCTTATATGATGTCTGACAACAAGATTTTTAGCTAAAAAACTCCATTCTTGTGAAAAAGCGCCAATAATAACGCCATAATATTGGCAAATTTGCGGAATAGTAAAAGCAAAAAAGCTCCGATATAATAGAGACAGCCAATGATTGTATGATAACAAAAACATGAAAATGAACTATCTATGTATGTTGTCAGACATCAAATATTGATATGGGGGTTTGACGATGAGCGAGGCAAAGAAGACGGACGGCAGAGGGATTCTGTGGGGCGGCTATCTCAATAACGATCATCCCATCACGAAGGATGTTTGGCTTCACGAGGCTTTCCCGGAGTGGGGTTCCTTTCTCAACAGGGAAATTGAACGCACACAGGTGCCGAAAGGGCAGGTGAGCCTGTGGTGGTGCGGCGGCCCCTCCTGGGTTCTCAAGACGGATGAGGGCGGCATTTTTCTGATTGATCAAAACTGTGCGCCCTCCCACTATACGACCTATGACTACTGTGGTGTCTGCCGCCAGGCGGGCGCTGAGAGCATCAACTGGCTGCGCCTCAATCCCCAGGTGATCGATCCGTGGGAATTTGAGAAGATTGACGGCGTTTTCTGCACCCACACCCATGCAGATCACTGCGATATCTTTACGGTAAACGCAGCCCTGCAGACCAGTGAGGCAAAGTTCTACGCGCCGCCGGTAACGGCTGAGCGGCTGCGGGAGTTCCATGTGCCGGAAGACCGGCTGAAAATTGCCCATCTCGGCGATGTGTTTGAGGTGCCGGGGGCGAGAGTCCACATTCTGCGCTGCTACGATGAGACAGCAATCCGCACCGGCACGAAAAAACTGCTGCCCTTTGAGGAGTGCTGCTGCTCGTTTCTGTTTGAGACATCGGGGGGCAACATTCTCTTCCTGGGGGACACCTGGTACCATGACGGCTACGTCAAGGTCGGCCTCGATTACGACATTGATGTGGCGATTTTCGACCTCGGCTTCAACGCACCGGGGGCCACCGACAAGATGACGCCCTACGACGGCGCAAGACTCGGCCAGGCGCTGCGCGCCAAAGTGCTCATTCCCGACCACTATGACAACTGGGTCAACTGCGCCGGCGACCCCGATCTGATCATCAATCAGTTCGAGCGGATTGTCGCGGAGAACACCCCCGAGATCAAAACCGTGATTATGCGCTGCGCCGGGCGCTTTACCTATCCACAGGATCAGAACATCCGGCGCTATCGCTACCCCGATGGCAGCGAGCACTACGATGTCAACAAATCCGTCTTTGGAGACCGTGAAGAGTAAAAGGAGGAGATTATTGTGGCAAAACAACAGAGAAAGGTCATTGTGACGGCCGCGGTGACAGGAGGCATCCACACCCCGACCATGACGCCCTACCTGCCGAAAGGGCCGGACGAGGTGATGCAGAACGCCCTTGACGCAGCGGCGGCGGGCGCCTCCATCGTACACATCCACGCGAGACTGGACAACGGCCAGCCCACGGCGGACTTTGACACCTTTGAGAAAATTCTCAGCGGGGTCAAAAAGAAGAGCGACGTCGTCATCGGCATTACAACCGGCGGCGCGCAGGGCATGACGACCCAGGAGCGCTTTGCGGTCATCGAGCGTTTCAAGCCTGAGATGGCCTCGGCAAACGGCGGGTCGATCAATTTCTGCCTGTCGCGTCTGGCGGACGGACCGGGAATGGACGCCCCGCTTCACGACTGGGAAGTGCCGTTTCTCAAGCGGACCTACGACAACGTGTTCAAAAATACCTTTGCGGATATGGAGTACTGCATTCGCACCATGAATGCCTGCGGCACGTTCCCGGAATTTGAGGTGTTTGATTACGGCCAGCTTGCAAATCTCCAGTATTTTAAAAAGATGGGCATTCTGCCGAAGCAGATCTATCTGCAGTTTATCACCGGCGTCATGGGCGGCATGCCCATGAGTCTCGAGTGTCTGCTCTTTGTCATCGATCAGGCCAAAAAGCTGCTCGGCGAGGATGTGATGTACTCCATGGTCGCGGGCGGGCGCAGAATGTTCCGCTTTGAGACGGTCTGCGCCGTCACCGGCGGCAATGTGCGAGTGGGCCTCGAGGATGGCATCTACATCAAGCCGAACGGGGAGCTGGCCGTCAACAACGCCGCTCAGGTGGAGAAGATCATCAAAATTCTTCACGATCTCGACTTCGAGATTGCGACGCCCGACGAGGTCCGCGAGACCTTCTCACTCAAGGGAGCGGACAAGGTCGAATTCTAGGCGCTGTCACGGCGGGCCCCGCGCCGCTTGCGGGGGCGCGGGACAGGGGCGCCCGCTGTGATTCACAATAAAAAAAGACATCATGAGAATATGGAGGGAAAAGTATGAAAAAGTTAGTGGCGATCCTATTGGCAACCCTGATGGTACTCACCCTGATGGCGGGATGCGGTGGCAAGAGCGACAAGGAAAAGCTCAACACCACACTCTATGTCGGCTGCTCGGTGCGCTCTTTCTCCAATCCCTATATGGTGACCATCAACGAGGGATGTGAGATGTTCTGCGAGTATCTCGATTCCATCGGCCAGAAGTATGTCTTTGAGACCATGCTCAATGAGGGCTCGAGCGACACCCAGATCAACCAGATCAGCGCGTTTCTCGCAAAGTCCAACGGCAATGCCATTCTCTTCTGCGACCCGAATGAGGCTGCTGTCTGCGGCACCATTGCCGAAATGGTAACCGACGCCGGCGCCTACATGTGCACCACCTGGAACAAGCCCGACGACATCAATGTCTGGGACTATGACGGCTGGGTGGCCCACCATTCGCCAAACGACGTCGACATGGGATACCAGGTTGCCAAGGCCATGTTTGCCGAGTTTGAAACCCCGAACGAGGGCAAGATCATCTGCATCCAGGGACTGCTCGGCAACACCACCGCCGTAAACCGCAGAGAGGGTCTTCAGAAAGCGCTCGACGAGTTCAAGGGCGTCACGCTGGTGGCGGACGAGACGGCCAACTGGAGCGCTGACACGGCTCTCGAAGTCACCGAGACGCTGCTCGCCGCTCACGATGACATCGCAGGCATCTGGTGCGCAAACGACGCAATGGCCATGGGCGTCATCAAGGCGCTTGAGGCAAAGGGCCTTGCCGGCAAGGTGAAAGTCTGCGGCGTCAATGCGATCAACACCGTGCTCGACGACATCAGAAAGGGAAATCTGACCGCGTCCGTCGACTGCCAGGGCTGGCAGCAGGGCGGCTACAGCCTCGCCATCTGCTATGATGCATGGCTTGGCAAGATCAACGTGGCGGAGCTTGACCACGACCACCGGCTCTTTGGAACCGGATACACCATGGTCGATAAGAGCAATGTCGACGAGTTTGAAAAAGAGTTCTACGAAGAGGGCGTCAAAATGGATTTCACGAAGTATTGGGAGGAATTCCGCATCGGCGATTACCCTGTGTGATAAGACATTGAACCAGAACTGAATGTGGCCGGTTTGACTTGAGAGGTCAGGTTGAGCCGGCCACATTCCGATAAAAAAGGAGAAAGTCGAGATGAACCCTAAACTGAAAGCCTCGACAATTGGAGAGGAGTTTGTGATCAAAGCCGCGCAGGAGCAGCGAACCGCCCGGCTTGTGCAGATCATGCCCGTGATTGTGCTGGCGGCGCTGGTGCTGTTTTTTTCCGTCGCCTGTCCGGGCAGCTTTCTGACACTCTACAATCTGCGCACCATTCTCAACCAGCTGTCGGGCACTCTGATTATTGCCGTCGGCATCACATTCGTAATTCTGACGGGCTCTGTCGATTTGTCGGTAGACGGCGTTGTGGGGCTTGCGGGCTCGCTGCTGTCCGTCATCGTGCTCAACAGTAAAAACGCAAACAACCTTGGCTTCTGGGGCGTGCTGATCGCGGTCGCCGTCGGCGTTGCCTGCGGTTTCGCGTCGGGACTTCTGCATGTGAAACTCAAAATCAGCTCGTTTATGGTGACCTATGCGATGTCGGCGGTGGCCAAGGGGCTTGCCATCATGTCATACGGCGGTCTCTTTGCCTCCATTCACGATCCCGTTCTGCTGTCGATTCCGTCGCTGTCGCTGCTCGGTATTCCGCTGATCACCTGGATTGCGTTCGCGGTATTTGCCGTGGCGCTGGTCATTCAGCGCCGAACGCCGTTTGGACGTCACATGTACGCGGTGGGGACCAATGAGGCCATCCCGCGCATGACGGGAGTCAATGTCAACAGCGTAAAAATAAGGGTCTTCATGTGGGCGGGCGGCTGTATGGCCATTGCCGGTGTGCTGGCGGCGCTGCGGCTCGGCAGCGGCCTTGTCGACATCGGACTCGACCAGTTCTTTCCCGCTCAGGCGGCTGTGGTGATTGGCGGCACGTCGCTGTCCGGCGGGCGCGGGGGCGTTGTCAACACCCTCGTCGGGTCGCTGGTCGTAACGGTGCTCAATGTCGGGCTGCTGCTCATGGGAGTCAACACCTACATCCGCACCGGCATCCAGGGCCTGATCATCGTGGCGGCCGTGGCGCTGACTGTTATGAAAAACGGCCGCGCCATCTGCAAGTGAGGAGGGGTGAGATGAAAAGCGGCGACATTCTTTTGCAGGTACGGCAAATCAGTAAGAATTTCAGCGGCAACCCCGCTCTCAAGAGTGTGAATATGACTGTGCACAGCGGCGAGATCATCGGCCTTGTCGGAGAGAACGGGGCAGGTAAGAGTACGCTTTTGAAGATTCTCATGGGCGTGCAGCCGCCCAGCAGCGGCGAGATGATACTCGCGGGGGCGCCCTATGCGCCGAGAAATCCGCGCGAGGCGAATGAGCGCGGCGTCGGTATGGTGTTTCAGGAACAGTCTCTGATCACCAATCTGACCGTGGGTCAGAACATGTTCTTCGGCGACGAAAAGATGTTCTCGACTCTCGGCATGATCAACTACAGAAAAATGTATGAGCAGGCGGCGAAATCCCTCGCGGAGGTCGGGCTCGACTCGGTGCGCCCGGAGAAGTATGTGCGCGAGCTCAACTTTGCCACCCGCCAGATGGTTGAGATCGCCAAAGTCATCAACAAGGCAAACTCCGCAAACGTCGAGCATGCGCTGATTCTGCTCGACGAGCCCACATCCGTTCTCAATGAGCAGGAGGTGGAGCTGCTCTACAGCCAGGTGAGAAACCTCGCGTCACGGGGACACTCGGTCATCTTTGTCTCCCACCGGCTCGACGAGGTGCTCACGCTCACCGATCGCATCTATGTCTTTCGCGACGCGGAGAACGCGGGTGAGTTTGTCACCGCCGAGTGCCGGGAGGAGATGCTCTACGAGGCCATGGTGGGGCGGGCCACCACCAGCGAGTACTACGATCTCGAGCACCAGCGCGCGCCCGAGGACGATGTGGTGCTCGAGGCGGAGAATCTGCACCTGTTCGGGGTATTCAAGGATGTCTCCTTTCAGCTTCACAGGGGGGAGATACTGGGCATCTGCGGCGTGGTCGGCTCCGGTAAGGAGGAGCTCTGCTCCGTTCTCTGCGGCGACGAGTGCGCGACCGACGGGCGCATGAGCGTCAAGGGGAGAGTGGTTCGCTACCGTCAACCCGCCTCGGCGCTCTCGGACGGCATCACCATGATTCCCCAGGAGCGAAACGCCGAGGGGGTCTTCGGCATGCTCGACATCACGGATAACATCGCCGCCTCCAGCCTTGAAAAACGGGCGCGGGCAGGTTTTCTCTCGGGGAAGAAGCTCGTGGCGCTCGCAAGGGAATGGATCGAGCGGCTTCGCATCCGCACACCGGGGCCCAAAACGCCGGTGAGCAGCCTATCGGGTGGAAACGCCCAAAAAGTGGTCTTCGCCAAGATGCTCTCGAGCGACAGTGACGTGGTCCTGCTCAACCACCCGACCCGCGGGGTCGACGTCGGCGCAAAAGTGGAGATCTACGGCATCATCCGCGAGATGGCGCAGCGCGGGTGCTCGGTGATTCTGCTCGGCGACACGCTCGACGAGTGCATCGGGTTGAGCAACCGCGTTCTGGTGATGAAAGACGGGCTGATCACCGGGGAATTCGACGCCCCGGCCGAACACAAGCCCGAGCATCTGGATATCATCCAGTGCATGATGTGATGGGAGGCGACAACATGAACACAACAAAGGAAAAGACGCCGGCTGCCGAAAAGCAGGGCGGAAAGCGGACCCTCCAGTCGCTCAGAGCTCTCGCGGGGACCTACGCGAGCGTGTTTGCGCTGATCGCCATTGTCGTGGTCTTTCTGATCATCAATCCGAGTTTTCTCAACCGGTTCAATACGAAGAATCTTCTGACCAATATGGCGCCGCTTCTTGTCATGGCCTGCGGCGCGACCTATGTGCGGCTGCTCGGCTCGCTCGATCTGTCAATGGGCGCGGTCTGCTCCTGCGCAAACGTCATGCTCATCCGGCTCTTCCCGAGCCTTGGGGCGGGGGCCTATGTGGTGGCGATTCTCTTCGGCATGCTGACGGGCGTGATTCTCGGACTCATCCACACGAAGCTGAAAATCCCGTCGTTCATCGCCTCGCTCGGCATGATGAACGTCTACAACAGCGTGGCTCTGCTCATCACGCCGATGCCCATGACCATCCCCGCGGAGTACCGCAGCCTGATCAACTGGGGCAAGACCTCATTTGGCGTGATCAACATGATGACCATCGTCTCGGTGCTCATCATGGTCATCGCGTACTTTGTGCAGAAGAAGAGCGTGCTCGGCAAGAGCCTGAGCCTCATCGGAGCCAATGAGCGCGCGGCGCGCATCTCGGGCATCCGGGTGGACCGCACCAAGATTTTTGCCTTTACGGTCTGCGGCGCGGGCAGTGCGCTCGCAGGAGTGCTGCTTGCGATCAAGCTGCAGAGCTCAGCCCCCACGGTGGGTTCGCCCTTTACGCTTCTGGCGGTGGCGGCGGTGCTGCTCGGCGGCACATCCATGACGGGAGGCAAGGGCAGCGTGCTGATGACGCTGACCGGCGTCATGATGGTGACGGTGATTGAGAACGGGATGACCATCATCGGCGTCGACGCCTTTTGGAGCCAGATTGTCTTCGGCGGGCTTATCATTGTCGCCATGGCGCTGACAAGCGACCGCTCCACAAAGAATTTGATGGTGAAATAGGAGGAAACAGATATGAAAATAACTCTGCTCGTGGAAAACCACAGTCTCTTCAACAAGTTTTACAACGCGGAACACGGTTTCTCCGCCTGGGTCGAGGACGAGGACAAGAAGATCCTCTATGACACGGCCTACTCGGATAAATTCATCCACAACGCCGAGGCGATGGGCATCGACCTGCGCACGGCGGACTATGTGATCATCTCGCACAACCACTACGATCACAGCGGGGGGCTGAAATACCTCATTCAGTACTATGAAAAAAACGCCATGTACCGCAAGCCTGTTCTGCTGATGAGCGACCCCGAGATCATGACGCCGCGCTACCAGTTCACCTGGAACTGTTCGCTCGGCATGGACGTAAGCATGGAAGTGCTGCACAAGTTCTTTGATGTGCAGTTTGTGCCGGGGCCGCTGTGGCTGACCAAAAACCTCTGCTACATGGGCAAGTGTGAGATCACAAACGACTTTGAGCGCGAAGTGCCCCAGAGCCCGAAGATTCTGCGCGACGGCAAGTGGTGCGACGACTTTGTCGACGAGGACACCCAGCTCTGCTACCGCCATGCGGACGGCAAAAATTGCAGCGTGCTCGCCGCTTGCGCGCACTACGGCATCGCCAACATCATGGAGTACGCCAAAAAGCTCACGGGTGCGAGCCATGTTCACACCTATCTCGGCGGGTCGCATCTGCGCTCGGATGAGGTGACGCAGCACCAGATGGACAAAACCTGCGAGTATGTGAGAAACGAGAAAATCGACCGCTTTTATATCTGTCACGACACGGATCTGCCCTGTGTGCTGCAGCTTGCCAACGCCTGCCCGGCGATGGAGGCGGGCGTGGGCCTCGTCGTGGAATGCGAATAGGGGGAACTTGATATGTTTGAAGATGTAGTCGTCGTCTCGGCCGCGAGAACGGCCGTGGGGAGCTTTGGCGGCTCCCTGCGGGAGCTTGAGACGACAAAGCTCGCCGAAATTGTCATCCGCGAGGCGATTGCGCGCGCGGGCATTCCGGCCGGGCAGGTGGAGGAGACCGTGCTCGGCTGCGTGGGGCAGTATGGTCTCAACGGCTTTCTCGCGCGCATCGCCTCGCTGAATGCCGGCTGCGCCGAAACGAGCACGGCCCAGACTGTCAATCGCCTGTGCGCCTCGGGACTTCAGGCCATTGTGACGGCTGCGACGGCCATTGACCACGGCGATCTGTCGGTGGCCGTCGCGGGCGGCGCCGAGAGCATGAGCAATTTTCCGTTTTGCTCCTACAAGACGCGCTTCGGCGCCCGAATGGGCGACACGGTACTCAAGGATGCGCTGACAACTGCGCTTGCCGAGCCTTTCACCGGCACGCACATTGCCATCACGGCGGAGAACATTGCCGTCAAGTACGGGCTGACCAGACAGGAGCTCGACGAGTATGCTCTCATGAGTCAGCAGCGCGCTGCCGCCGCTATCAAGGCGGGGTACTTTACAGAGGAGATTGTCCCTGTGGAGATTGACACAAAGAAGGGCAGCGTGATCTTTGACACCGACGAGCACCCCCGTGAGACGTCGCTTGAAAAGCTGGCCGCACTTCGACCGCTGTTTAAAAAGGACGGCGTCGTCACGGCGGGCAACGCCTCCGGCGTGAACGATGCGGCGGCGGCCGTTGTGCTCATGAGCGCAAAGACTGCCGCGGCAAGCGGATGCAGCCCCCTGGCGCGGGTCGTCGACTACGCGCTGGCGGGCGTAGACCCGAACTACATGGGCATGGGGCCGGTCGGCGCGACCGAAAAGCTGCTTGAGAAAACCGGTCTCAAAAGAGAGGAAATCGGTCTCTATGAGCTCAACGAGGCCTTTGCCGCGCAGGCGCTCGTCTGCATTCGCGAGCTCGGGCTCGACATGGAGAGAGTCAACGTCAACGGAAGCGGCATTTCGCTCGGCCACCCCATCGGGGCGACGGGCGCGATCATCTCGATCAAACTCATCAACGAGATGAAACGCCGGGATGTGCGCTACGGCATCGCGACGCTCTGCATCGGCGGCGGGCAGGGGCTCTCGGTTCTCTACGAGAACCTCTGAGGGGGCGGCACCATGAGAGAAACAAGCCGCAGCCTCAGCGAGCTGCTTCGCAGCGTGCCCGACTATGACAGCGCGCGTGTCCGGCAGGAGTGCGCGCAGGCAGTCGACAGTGACCGCCACAAGCTCATCGTACTCGACGACGACCCGACCGGAACGCAGACGGTCCACGACGTATACGTCTACACCGACTGGCAGCCGGAGACCGTCGCCGAGGCCTTTGACGATGGAAATAAGGTCTCTTTTTTCCTCACCAACAGCCGGGGCGTCACGGCGGAGGAGTCGCGGCGCATGCACCTTGACATCGGCAGGGCGGTCGCCGCGGCTGCCGGTGAGAGAGGTGTTCCCTATGCCATCATCAGCCGCTCAGACTCCACACTGCGCGGCCACTATCCCCTGGAGACTGCTGTACTGCGCCAAACGATGGCGCAGTACAGCGGAATCGAGGCAAACGGGGAGATCATCGTCCCGTTCTTCCGCGAGGGAGGACGCTACACCGCGGACGATGTGCACTACGTCGCCTCGGGCGACACGCTCGTGCCCGCCGGACAGACCGAGTTTGCAGGCGATCGTACCTTTGGGTATCGCAGCTCCGATCTGCGCGAGTGGGTCGAGGAGAAGACCGGCGGCGAGTATCCCGCCGCGGGCGTTTTAAGCGTCACGCTCGATGAGCTGCGCCGGTGCGACTACGGGGCAATTGAGCAGAAGCTGCGCGCACTCAAGGGCTTTTCCAAGCTCATAGTAAACGCCCTGTCGGATGACGACATTCGCGTCTTTGTCACGGCTCTCTGCCGCGTCATGGGCGAGGGCAGGCATTTTCTCTTCCGTTCAGCGGCAACTCTTGTCAAAGTGATGGGAGGCATCAGCGACAAACCGCCGCTGACGCGCGCGGAACTCTGCAACACCAAAAACCGAAACGGCGGAATCGTCGTCATCGGCTCCCACGTCAACCGCACGACGCAGCAGCTGGCAGCTCTGCGGGAGGCAGAGGGACTTCACTTCATCGAGTTCAATCAGCACCTGGCGCTCGACGACGCTGCCTTTGAGCAGGAGCTTTCGCGCGTGGTGAACGAGGCGCAGCAGTCGATCGGGCAGGGGCAGAGCACCGTTGTCTACACCCGCCGCGAGCGCTTTGACCGAAACACCGGAAACCCCGAGGATGAGCTGCGGCTGGCTGTGAAAATCTCGGACGCCGTGACCTCGATTGTCGCGCGGCTCACTGTGCGGCCGAACTTTGTCATCGCCAAGGGGGGCATCACCTCGAGCGACATCGGCACGAGGGCGCTTAGGTGCCGCCGGGCGCGGGTCATGGGCCAGATTTTGCCCGGCGTACCTGTCTGGGAGACCGGCGACGAGAGCAAGTTTCCCCATATGCCCTATGTGATTTTCCCGGGCAATGTGGGCGGGACCGATGCGCTGCGCGAGGCGGTGTACAAGATGGACCCGAATGGAGAAGAGGAGGGATGACAGTGAAAAACACGGACAGATGCGCTGTTGTCACCGGCGGCGCGCGGGGAATCGGCGAGGCCATCGTCGAGCGGCTGCACCGCGACGGCTTTGGCGGGATCGCCGTTGTTGATATGGATATTGCCGCCGCGCGGCGCACGGCTGAGCGCTTTGGCGGCGGGGATTGTGCGGTGCGGGCCTATGCCTGCAACGTGGCTGATCGCGACCAGGTGGACGAGGTCTTTGCGGCAATCGAGCGGGAGCTTGGGCCGGTCAGCGTGCTCGTCAACAATGCGGGAATTACCCGCGACGGCATGTTTCACAAAATGGATAACGCGCAGTGGGACAGCGTCATGGCGGTCAACCTTGACGGAGTCTGCAACACCTGCCGGGCGGTGATCGCCGGTATGAGAGCGCGCGGGTACGGCAAGATCGTCAATCTCGCCTCGGTGTCGGCTTTCGGCAATGTCGGCCAGACGAACTACGGGGCCTCAAAGGCAGCGGTGATCGGCTTTACCAAGTGTCTCGCGCGCGAGAGCGCCGCGAAGAACATCACGGTAAACGCCGTGGCGCCGAGCTACGTCGACACCGAAATGCTGCGCGCCGTGCCGGAGCAGACCATGCAGCGCTTTCTCGATGCAATCCCGGCTCACCGGCTCGCACAGCCCTCGGAGATCGCGGCGGTGGTCTCCTTTCTCTGCGGGGATGATTCGAGCTTCGTCAACGGCGAGTGCATCGTCGTCTCGGGCGGCTCGTACACATAGGGGATGCTCTGCCCGCTCTCGGATCTTCTGCGCTCGGCCGCCGGTGATGGCACTGCTGTGGCGCAGTTCAACGTGTGGAACTGCGAGATGCTCTTTGGGGTGATGGATGCGATCGAAAGGGAGAAGACCGGCGCCGTGCTCGCCACCGGCTCGGCCTTTCTCCCGCCGGAGGAGATTCGGCTCTTCGCGCCCATGATGCTGCGCGCCGCCGCGGGCAGCGGGCAAAAAATCGCAGTTCACTTCGACCACGCAAGAACCATGCAGGAGCTGGAGCTCGCAGGGGAGCTCGGCTTCACTTCCTTTATGATCGACGGCTCGGCGCTGCCGCTCGAGGAAAACATTGCGCTGACCTGCGAGGCGAAACGGCGGCTTGCGGGCAGCGGCATCTCCCTCGAGGGGGAGCTCGGCTATCTCGGGGAGGAGACGTCGGACGGCGCTCCGATCTGTCGGAGCACCGACGCTGTGACCGCGCTCGACTACGTCAGCCGGACGGGTGTCGACGCGCTCGCAGTGGCCATCGGCAACGCGCACGGCGTGTACCGCACGCAGCCGAAGCTGGATTTCACCGCCCTTGCCGCCGTCTCGTCCGCGGTGCCCACGCCTCTGGTGCTGCACGGAGGCTCGGGAATCGGCGACGGGGACATCCGGCGGTGTGTCGCCGGAGGGATTCGCAAACTCAACATTCACACCGAGCTCTGTCAGGCGGCGATGCGTGCTGTCGCGGCGGGCGTGGGGGAGAAATATTCGGCTCTCTCGCGCGGTATCCGCCGAGAAATTGCCCGCTGCGCCGCGCAGAAACTGCGGCTTCTGGCCGGACGCCCCGCTCCTGGCGCCTGAGCCCCCATCGAGCGGACCCGCCGCCGGGGAACAGCGGCGGGTCCCGAAAGAGCGAAAAAAGTACAGCTTTCGGCTGTACTTTTTTTGCGCGGTTGGATATAATCTTATTTGACTGAATCGAGACCCAAAGGAGTAGGACATGCTGTTTTCCAGTTCCGTTTTTCTGTTTGTGTTTTTGCCGGTGGTACTCGCCGTATACTATGGGCCGCTGCGCTTTTGGCGCGGGGCGCAGAATGTCTGGCTTCTTGTCGCAAGCCTGTTTTTCTATGCCTGGGGCGAGCCGTGGTTTGTGCTGGTGATGATCGGTTCCATTCTGGTGAACTGGACGTTTGCGCTGCTTGTCGACCGGCTGCGTGAGCGCCGCGCAGCGGCGCGGGCAGTGCTTACGGTGATGCTCGTGTGCAACCTCAGCGTACTCTTTGTCTTCAAGTACCTGATGTTCACGCTGTCGGCCGTCAACCGGCTCTTCGGCGCGTCGCTTGCGGTACCGACCATTCTGCTGCCCATCGGCATCTCCTTTTTCACTTTTCAGGCCGTATCCTATGTGATTGACGTCTACCGCGGTGACGGTGCGGTACAGAAGAACCCGCTCAACGTGGGGCTCTATATCGCCTTTTTCCCCCAGCTGATCGCGGGGCCGATTGTGCGCTACGAGACCGTGGCCGAGCAGATCAAAAACCGCCGTGAGACCTTTTCGGACTTCTCAGCGGGCGTCTGCCGCTTTATCGTGGGCCTCTCAAAGAAAGTGCTGCTCTCGAACAACCTCGCCCTGTGCGCCGACGCCGCCTTTGCCGCGGGGTCGGGCGAGCTCTCAACGGCCATGGCGTGGCTCGGTGCGGCGGCGTACACGCTTCAAATCTACTTTGACTTTTCGGGCTACTCCGATATGGCCATCGGCCTCGGAAAGATGTTCGGCTTTCACTTTCTGGAGAATTTCGACTATCCCTACATCTCAAAGTCGGTCTCGGAGTTCTGGCGGCGCTGGCACATTTCGCTTGGGACCTACTTTCGCGACTACGTCTATTTTCCGCTCGGCGGCAGCCGAGTCAAGAGCCGCGGGCGGCTGGTGTTCAACCTCTTTGTGGTGTGGTCGCTGACGGGGCTGTGGCACGGCGCGGCCTGGACCTTTGTGCTGTGGGGGCTCTACTACTTCGCGCTGATCACGCTCGAAAAGCTCACGGGGCTTGACAGGCTGCTCGCGAAAAGCCGTGTGCTCGGCCATGTGAGCACGCTTCTTGCGGTTGTCTTCGGCTGGGTTCTCTTCCGCGCGCCGGGTGTGCGCGCGGCGGGGGAGTATGTGCTTGCAATGCTCGGTCTTGCGGGCGGACCTGCTGTCGACGCCACAGCCATTCTCTGGCTCTCGGAGAGCGCGTGGTGTCTCGTTTTAGGCATACTGCTCTCAGCTCCGCTCGCGCGGTGGCTCTCCGAGAGGACGGCGCGCAGCAGACTCGCGGCGATCGGGTACCCGATCGCCATGACCGCGATGTTTCTCATCGCGGTCAGTTACCTCGTCAAGGGCGTCTACAACCCCTTTATCTACTTTAATTTTTAGGAGGACGCCATGAAGAATCTCAGACAGAAAATCACGGCGCTGCTCTTTCTGGGTCTGATCGCCGCCATGTTCGTGCTGCTGCTGAGCCGCTTCGACGATCTCAAATGGGCCGCCACGCAGGGATACCGACAAAAGCTGCCCGAGAATCCCACTATGGCAGACACCATGGGCGCGATCATCGACAGCGTAGGCCAGCAGGTTGACAGCTCAAACCCGATGCGAAACGCCTTTATTGAAATCAACGGCTACTGGCAGCGGCTCATGGGAAAGCGAGTCATCGAGGATGCGAATCCCCAGCTTCGCGTGGTACGGCTCGACGACGGTCGGCTGGTGTTTACCGTCGGGCAAACCGAGACCGACTGGAAAGCGGAAAACCTCGCCGCGCTGTCGGACTGGTGCGCCGATAGAGACACCCCGCTTCTCTATGTGCAGGCGCCTTTTAAAATCGACCCACAGGATCCGCAGCTGCCGACGGGCATAGAAGATTACACCAACGAAAACGCAGACAACCTGCTCGCGGGGCTGCGGGAGCGCGGCGTCGCGACACTCGATCTGCGCGCCGAGATCAAACGGGACGGCCTCGACCACGCCGACCTGTTCTACCGGACGGATTCCCACTGGACAACCGAAGCTGCATTCTGGGCCTATCAAACTCTCTGTGAAAAGCTCTCGACCGACTACGGCTTTGTCATCGATGAGCAGGTGACCCGGCGTGAGAATTTCGCTCTGACGACCTATGAGGGCATTTTCCTCGGCAGTCAGGGTAAGCGCGTGGGGTCGCTCTACGCCGGGGTGGATGACGTGGATGTGCTGTTGCCGGAGTTTGAGACTGAAATTCGCTATACGGTGCCCGTTCACGGCTTTGAAAAGCAGGGCCCCTTTGCCGAATCGGTGATGGATTACAACCACGTCAACACCGTCGATCTCTATGAGATGAGCCCCTACTACGTCTACTCGGGCGGTGACTACCCGCTGAGCAGCTTTCAGAATCTCAAGCTGCCCGAGGGCAAGCGAATTCTTCTCGTGCGGGATTCTTACTCCTGTGCGGTGGCGCCCTTTTTGTCGCTCGCGGTGGGTGAGGTCATCACCTTTGATCTGCGCTACAACGACGAGAAGCTCACCGACTGCATTGAGCGCACTGACCCCGATCTGGTGCTGGTGCTCTACAATCCCGGCGTCCTGCGCGACGATGTGATGTTCCACTATGGCCTTGACTGAGAGAACCGCCCCCGTGGGGGCGGTTCTCTTCTTGACAACTATTACGGTTAATGATATATTATTACGGTAAACGATATAGGGGGTGAGAGTGTGCACGACCACTTGAAAGGCGGGGCGCTTACCGAGACCACATTTTTCATCCTGCTTGCAGCCTGGGAGCCGAATCACGGCTACGGCATGATGCGGTTTGTGGAGCGGGCGACAGGCGGGCGGCTGCACCTTGGCGCGGGCACGCTCTACGGCGCGATCGATACGCTTGTCAGAAAGGGGTGGCTTGCGCCCTGCGGGGAGACAGGCCGCCGCAGGACCTATCGAATCACCGAAGCCGGCCGCGAAGCGGCGCGCGCTGAGCTTGCACGTCTTCGGAAACTGGTACAGACGGCGCGCGGTATTATGGAGGGGGAGACACTGCTATGAAAAAAGTCTATCGTTTTTTCGGCGGATTTCTGGAGAGCCAGCAGCGGTGGCTTAACCGCATGGCGGACAGAGGTTGGCGGCTCACGGGTGTGACGAGACTGAGCTTCACCTTTGAGCCCTGTCAGGCGGGGGAGTACCGCTATGCCGTTGAATTTGTGGGTGAGAAGTCAAATGCCGACCGACTCGCATACCGGCAGTTTCTCGAGGAGTTCGGCTACCGCTGCTTTGACAAGTCCATCAATCTCAATTACTCGGTGGGAAAAGTGCGTGTGCGGCCCTGGGCGAAAGGCGCCGGTAAAGTTGCGACATCGCCGGGCGCTTTCAACCGCGAGATTCTCATTGTGGAGAAGAGAGCCGACGGCGAGCCCTTTGCGCTGCACACCACAAACGCCGATCGAGCGGCCTACTACCGCCGGCTGCGAAACATGCACATGACCTGCGCGCTTGCCTTTGCCGCTGCGGCCGCATTTACCGGCTGGTACGTACGCATCGACGAGAGCCCTGTCTGGGGAGTCTATGTGTTTGCGGCGCTCGCCGTGCTCTTCGGCATTCCCGTGCTGCCCTATGCGGCAAAGACATACAGGTATTCCCGGGAGAGCGTTGAGGAATAAAGTTGATGCAAAAGAGGCCGCGTACGGTGTGTACGCGGCTTCTTGACTACAGAGGGCGCAGGGTGAGCAGCTTTTCAAAGAGCACGCCCTCGCGCGGCGGTGTGTCCGCCTGCGCCGTCAAACGGATGGCGCGGTGGACGTAGCCTGTCGCGAGGTCGAGCGCCGCCTGAAAGCCGGAGCCTGTTACAAGGGCGCCGGTCAAAAGCGCGGTGAACAGATCGCCCGTACCGGGGTAATGAGCGGGGAGCTGTTCGCAGGAGCTCTCAAAGAATGTCTGGCTGAATTGGTCAAGGCCGAGATTCGTAAGCTGTCCCTCATGGAGACAGAGTCCCGTGATGACCGCCTTTGTAGGGCCCAAGGCGCAGAGCTCAAGCAGCATTTCCTCGGCGTCTCGGCGGGTGAGAGGCGCTTGCGGATAGGGGCGCTCGAGCAGCAGGCAGGCCTCTGTGAGATTGGGAGTGATGACATCGGCGCGCATGACGAGACGCCGCATCCCCGCGCACATGGCGCCGGTATAGGTGCGGTAGGGCTTGCCGCCGTCGCCCATCACCGGATCGACCAGTCTGAGAGTGCCCGCCGGTGCCGCCGCGAGCATCTGTTCGACCATGCCGATCTGGCGTTCAGAGCCCAGAAACCCGCTGTAGAGACAGTCGAAGTGCAGTCCCTCACGCTGCCAGTGGGCATAAAAGGGCTCGATGTGGTCGGTGAGATCGACAAAGTCAACCTCGCCGAAACCGCCGGTGTGTGTGCTGAGCAGCGCCGTTGTCAGCGGGCAGACCTGCACGCCCATTGCCGAGAGAACCGGCAGAATGACCGACAGTGAACAGCGCCCGACGCCCGACAGATCGTGAATGGCCGCAACACGCGGCACAGGACGGATCTCGTTCATGGTATGCCTCCCCGCATCGAAGACGATGCCTGAATTCCATATAATGACTGCTTTGCGGCTTATTATACCATAATCGCGAAGCGATTATGGTATAATGCGGCCATGTTTTTCGGTTGCCCCGCAAGGGGCGAGAAAAACGGCCTGAATTTAATATAATAGCCGTTTTGCGGCTATTATACCACATGCCGGTTTCCCTGACAATTTGGCGAGAATTGACAGCTTTTTTGCCGGATGTTATAATAACGTTTATGTGGTAAACTCCGGATACAACCCTGAGTGAACAGGGAAAATTGATAAAGCGAGGAATGAAAATGAGTGACAACACATGGCCCTGGATGAGCGAGTATGAAAAGCTCGGTCTGGGAGAGCCAATGCCGGTCCCGTCTGTTACTCTCTATGAGCGCGTCGAGCAGGTGAGCCGGGACTATCCCGACTATGCGGCGCTTGAGTTCATGGGCAGGGACATCTCCTATCGCAGCTTCATGGAAATGGTCGACAAATGTGCTGCCTCTCTGGCAGCCCACGGCATCAAAAAGGGCGATGTGGTCGCCATTTGCATGCCGAATATCCCACAGACGGCCATCGCATTTTATGCGGTAAACCGTCTGGGCGCAAAGAGCTGTATGATCCACCCGATGTCCTCCTCCAAGGAGATACGGGACTTTGTCAACAGCACAGGTGCAAAGGCTATTTTCTTTACAGATCTCTTCTACCGGGCAGTGGCGGACATTGCGGGGGAGACGGGCCTTGAAAAGCTGTTTCTCGCGTCCATTGCCGAGTTTTTGAGCCCCGTCGTGGGGGCGGCTTTCAAATTGAAAATCCGCAAGGTGCTCAAGCGCCAGAACATCGACGAGTCGAAAGTGGTTCGTTTTCGCACGCTGCTGAACTCCACCGCCCCGGCGAAGCCCTACGAGCGCCTGGTGGAGCCAAATGAAACCGCCGCCATTCTCTTTTCGGGCGGTACATCGTCGGGCAACCCCAAGGGCATCGAGCTGTCGAGCGACAACTTCAACGTCCTGTCGGTGCGCCTGCTGCAATTCATTCCCGAGGCGGACGCCGGCGACCGGATCCTGACCATTTTGCCGCTGTTTCACGGCTTCGGCCTTGGCATCTGCGTACATACCATGCTCTCAAACGGCCTGTGCTGCATTCTCGTGCCCCAGTTCTCGGCGGCCGAGTTTGTCAAGACCATCCGCAAGAAGAAACCGCAGTTCCTCGCGGGTGTGCCGTCGATGTTCGATGCGCTGATGAATGAACCGAAAGCCGACAAGCTCGACTACAGCTTTGTCAAGGGCGCGTTCTGCGGCGGCGACACGGTGCCGCCGGAACTCAAAAAGCGCTTTAACGCCTATCTCAAGGCGCACAACTCCTCGGTCTGTCTGCGCGAGGGCTATGGCCTGACCGAGTGCGTTACCTGCTGCATGCTCGCGCCGAGAAACGGCGAACCTTTCAACTCCATGGGTCTGCCGCTGCCGGGCGTGCTCGTCAAGGTGGTTGAGCCCGGCACGCAGAATGAAGTTCCCCTCGGTCAGGAGGGCGAGCTGTGCATCTCGAGCGACACGGTGATGGTCGGTTATCTCGACTCCCCGGAGGAGAACGCGAAGACTCTGCAGGTCCACGCCGACGGCCGCACCTGGATGCACTCGGGTGACATGTGCTATATGGACGAAAACGGCTATTCCTACTTCAAGCAGAGAATCAAGAGAATCATCAAGGTGCGCGGCTTCCCGGTCTATCCGTCGGTCATCGAGGACACCATCCGCCAGTGCAAGGGCGTCAAGACGGCGGCTGTGCTGGGCCTGCCCGACGAGAAGAGCGGCGAGCGCGTCAAGGCGTATGTCGTCATGGAGGATCCCTCGATGGAGACCGAGGAAAACCAGAACGCCATCATCGAGTACTGCCGCTCACAGCTCAACAAGTGGAGCGTGCCGCGCCTGTTCGAGTACCGCAGCGAGCTGCCTCTGACCAAGGTCGGCAAAATCAGCATCCCCGCTCTGCTCCAGGAGGAGCTCGCAAAGAAGAACCAGTAACCGGAGGAAGCGGCATGATCAAGACACACAAGTGCAAGGGGACCTGCTCGAAGAGCGTCACGGTTGAAATCAGCGACGGCGTCATCAAGAGCGCGCAGTTTGTCGGCGGCTGCGACGGCAATCTCAAAGGAGTCTGCGCGCTTGTCACCGGTATGGATGCCGAGCAGGCGGCGCAGCGGCTCGAGGGCATCCGCTGCGGCTTTAAAAACACCTCCTGCCCCGACCAGCTCTCCATCGCCATCCGCGAGGCGCTCAGGGGCGAATGACATCAGAATCCACGCAGGAAGGCGGATGAAAATCCGCCTTCTTTTTTGAATCCTGAAACAACTTTTGCGCATACACTAAATACCGATATTGTTTTGAGCGGGAGAGAATATGACAAATTTTCTGATTCGCACATTTATCCGTGACAGTGACAAAACCGACGATCCCAAAGTGCGCAGCGCATATGGAAGATTGACGGGAATCGTCGGCATTCTCTGCAATTTGCTGCTGTGTGCGGCAAAGCTCATCGTGGGCGCCGTCTTCGGCAGCGTCGCCATCACGGCCGACGGCATCAACAACCTCTCGGATGCGGGTTCGTCGGTGGTGACACTGGTCGGCTTCAAGCTGGCGTCAAAGCCGGCCGACAAGCAGCATCCCTATGGCCATGCCCGCATCGAATACCTCGCGGGACTTGTGGTCTCGTTTTTCATTTTGCTCATTGGGTTTGATCTGTGCAAGAGCGCGTTCGGCAAAATCGTTTCGCCGGACGAAGTCACGTTCAGTCTGCTGTCGGTGGCGGTGCTTGCGGTTTCCATCCTCGTCAAGCTCTGGATGGGCATGTTCTACCGCCGCGCGGGCCGCGCAATTCACTCGAGCGCCATTGAAGCCGCCGGGGCGGACAGCATGAACGATGTCTATTCCACTGCGGCGGTGCTCGTGTGCACGCTGGTGGCCCGCTTTACGGGGCTGCGCCTCGACGGCTGGGTGGGTCTCGGTGTGGCGGTGTTTATTCTCTACTCGGGAATCAAGCTCATCGGCGAGACGTTAAGCCCGCTGCTCGGTGAGGCACCTGACCCGGATCTGGTTCAGAGAATTTACCGGCGCATCCGCGCCTACGACGGTGTGCTCGGCATTCACGATCTGATGGTGCACGACTACGGCCCGGGGCGGCGCTTTGCCTCGGTGCATGTCGAGATGGACCGCAACCGCGACGTAATGGAGAGCCACGACATCACCGACCGCATCGAGCGGGAGTTTGCCCAGGAGGGCATCAACCTTGTCGTGCACCTCGACCCCATTGTCACCGACGACGAACAGATCACGGATCTGCGGCGGATGACGGTGCGGGCTGTCTCGACACTCGGGGAACATTTTTCGATTCACGACTTCCGCGTGGTCAAGGGCGTTTACCACACCAATTTGATTTTTGATGTGGTAGTGCCGACTGATTGTTCTCTGCGCGACCAGGAACTGCTCGCGCGCATCGATGCCGCCGTCAAACAGGAGGACCCAAACTGTTACACCGTGGTCACCATTGACCGCTGCTACACGGGTCTGTCCTGACAAAAGAGGGGAGCGCCGCGCGCGCTCCCCTCGCTTATGTAAAGCGGTAAAACCGCTTTGTCTCTTAAAAAGGGTAATAAAAAAGAGCAGCTTGATCAGTGGATTACCAAAGCCGCTCTTCTTTATTTCTCTTTAATGACGATGTTGTTGTAGTCACTGAAGATGAAATCGTCGATATCCTGTGATTTCTTGCGCGGCGTCTGTTTGATTTCAATGACGTATTGACTCGTCTTTTTCTGCGTGTTCATGTTTCATTCCTCCTTTCCAATTGAAATCGTATGGCATATCGGCATCCAACCATACAACCATATTATGCACCAAGTGACCTAAGAATGACAAGCGATTTCATACAAAATTTACAATTATGCTCGACTTTGCCAGAAAAACGCCGCGGCTCATTGACAAGATCTATGGGCAAGTTTACAATAGAACTGTTGTTGCACACAATATATTGTAAAATAAAGGAAAAGACAGGAAGTATGGTGGATGGTATGAAATTGACTGAAAACAGCCGTGTTGTTCTGCAAAAACGCTATCTTGCGAAAGATTCTGAGGGAAAGCCGACCGAGACAGTCGAGCAGCTCTTTGAGCGCGTTGCGAATGCGATAGCCGAGAGCGACCGCCTCTATGACAAGCAGGCCGACGTCAAAACCGTCGCAAAAAAGTTTTACGATATGATGACCAATCTGGAGTTTTTGCCAAACTCCCCGACACTGATGAACGCGGGCCGTCCGCTCGGTCAGCTCTCGGCGTGCTTTGTGCTGCCCATTGCCGATTCGATGGAGGATATTTTTGAGACCATCAAAATGGCGGCGCTCATCCATAAGAGCGGCGGCGGTACGGGCTTTTCTTTCTCGCGCCTGCGCCCGAAAGGGTCGACGGTCAACTCGACCGGCGGCGTCGCCTCGGGCCCGATCAGCTTTATGAAAGTCTTCAATATGGCCACCGAGGCCGTCAAGCAGGGAGGTACCCGCCGCGGGGCCAATATGGGCATTCTGCGGGTCGATCACCCGGATATTCTGGAGTTTATCGACTGCAAGCACAACGCAACGGAGATCACAAACTTCAACATCAGCGTGGGCATGACCGAGAAGTTCATGCGCGCGGTGGAGGCGGGAGAGGACTATGAGCTCGTCGATCCCGCGACGAACCTTGTCACGGGAACGCTCAACGCCCGCGACGTCTTCAACAAGATCGTCGACTCCGCCTGGAGAAATGGCGAGCCCGGCATCATCTTCCTTGACCGGCTCAACCGGGACAATCCCGTGCCCCACATGGGTGAGATCGAGTCGACCAACCCCTGCGGCGAGCAGCCGCTGCTGCCCTATGAGTCGTGCAATCTCGGGTCGATCAATCTGGTCAATATGACCAAAAAGAACCGCGACGGCAGCTACGCTGTCGACTACAAGAAACTCGAGCGGGTCACGCGCGATGCGGTACACTTTCTCGACAATGTCATAGACGCCAACCGCTATCCCCTTGAAAAGATCGACGAGACCACCAAGGCCACCCGTAAGATCGGCCTCGGCGTAATGGGCTTTGCGGATCTGCTGCTGATGCTGGGCATTCCCTACAACAGCGAACAGGGCATCGAGCTCGCGGGTAAGATCATGGGCTTTATTGAAGAAAAGGGCCATGAGATGAGCCGTGAGCTCGCCGAGACCCGCGGCACGTTCCCGGTATTTCGCGGCAGCGTCTATGAGAAGAAAGGCAAGATGAGAAACGCCACCGTCACCACCATCGCGCCGACCGGCACGCTCTCCATCATTGCGGGCTGCTCGAGCGGCGTCGAGCCGGTCTTCGCGTATGTTTTCATCCGCAACGTCATGGACGGCACCGAGCTCATTGAGGTCAACCCCATCCTCAAGGAGGTCCTCATCGCCCGCGGGCTCTACTCGGATGAGCTGATGAAAAAAATCGCGAGCGAGGGCTGCCTGTCCCACGTCGAGGAGATTCCCGACGACATCAAGCGCATTTTCGTCTCGGCCCACGAGGTGAGCCCCGAGTACCACATCCGCATGCAGGCGGCCTTTCAGGAGCATACCGACAACGCGGTTTCCAAGACCGTCAACTTCGGCAATTCCGCGACCCGTGAGGATGTCTCAGACGTCTACCATCTGGCCTATGAGCTCGGCTGTAAGGGTGTGACCATCTACCGCGACGGCAGCCGCAGCGAACAGGTTCTCAATATCGGCAAGGTCAAAAAGGAGGGCGAGCCCGACGAGAGCGCCTGTGAGGCCTGCCAGTACAAGCGCCAGAGCCTGGAGCTGTCCAATATGCTCAAGCCCCGGCTGCGCCCCGATGTGACCACCGGCTTTACCGAGAAGATGACCATCGGCTGCGGCAATCTGTATGTCACGGTCAATTACGACGACAACGGCCTGTGTGAGGTCTTTACCAACACCGGCCGCCACGGTGGCTGCCCGTCGCAGAGCGAGGCGACAAGCCGGCTTGTTTCGCTGGCGCTGCGCTCGGGTATCAGCCCCGAGAGCGTCATCGAGCAGCTCAAGGGAATTCGCTGCCCGTCGACCATCCGTCAGTCGGGTATGAAAGCCATGTCCTGCCCGGACGCCATCGCGCGGGTCATCACAAAGGTTCTCAAGTTCCAAAACGGAGAGCCTGCCGCCCCCAAGACCCCGGCGGAGGCGGCGATCAGCAAGGCGATTCCCGAGGAGGCCAAGCGCGATTTCAAGGATCTCGGCAAGCATGCGAAATACTGCCCGGAGTGCGGCACCAAGATGGAGCACGAGGGCGGCTGTGTGATCTGTCACAACTGCGGCTACTCCAAGTGCGGCTGATAAAAAGAGAGCAAAGACCCCGCCTGATTCAGGCGGGGTCTTTTTCTGCAGCCGAGGGGAGTGGGTCGCTGTCGCATTCCAGGGGAATTTGAATTTGGTAGCTCCAGTTCAAAATACCGGTGACAACGACAATCTGTACGGTGAAAGCAGGATTCACTGCATACTGCTCGCGCGCCGTGCGCACCAGCTGTTCCAGAGCGGTCTGTCTGTTTTCCTGCGTACAGTTTGAGCAGAGGTAGAGCCCACCGGGCAGAACAGTCAAATCCTGCGCCGGGGGATAGCGTGTGCAGACGGCGAAGAGGCGCGAATTGCCGTCGCGGGTGTAGATTCCGGCGAGATCTTCAAAGGAATAGGTGCTTCGGTGCGCATCGCCGATTTGCTCGTAGAAGTGGCGTAGATAATCGGTCAGTAACTCTAATCTTGGCTCGCTCAGGGTATTGGACAGGAGAATCACACGCTGCGGCAGCTGCCTTGTAAAGGGGATGTCGGTTTGCACAAAGCCCTGCAGATTGTTTTTGTAACTCATCTGGGCGCGCCTGATTTTCGCCTTTGCCTGCTTCAGCCGGCGAATCTTATCGTCGGCGCTCTTGTCCGCCCGTTCCAGAAGTGACAAAACGCCCTCGAGATTTTCGTATTCCAGCACTTCGCGGATCTCACGCAAACTCAAATCCATCAGCTGCAGAGCCTGTACCGCATTCAGCCGCACAAGCTCTGCCTCGGAGTAGTAGCGATATCCGGTCCACGGATCTTTTTTGTGGGGGCAGACCAGTCCGATGCGATCGTAGTGGCGAAGCGTTTCGCAGGTTGTGCCCGCCAGCTTTGCCGCCTCGCCGACAGTAAAAAATTTTTTCATAAGTTACCTCTTGACATTTGTGTAACACAAAGGTTTACAGTAATCACTGTACCATTGACTATTGAAAAAAGCAATGCCAATTTTAAGACAAACGGAGGAGAATAAAATGAGAAAAGTTTTGGCTGCTGCGGCCGCGCTGCTGCTTTGGACAACACTTCTGACAGGGTGCTCCACAACGGCGGAGAATTGGGAGGAGAAGAGCTACCAGGCGGACGCCGGAGAAATTTCACAACTGGAAATTGATGTGAGAGACAGAAAAATCGAAGTGGAACCCTCGCCTGACGGGCAGATTCATCTGAACTATTGCGAGAGCGACAGAGAGACTTACCACATCACCGAAGAGGACGGAAAACTCGTGATGACGGTGCAAAGCGGCAGCAATCAGATGACTTTTGGCACGAGCGCTCCGCTTGAAAAGCGCACCATCCGTCTTCAAATTCCAACCGACGGGCTGTCGTCGGTGAGTCTTTCCACTTCGGGTGAAGAGCTGAATATTTCCACTGCGCTCACTCTGACAGATCAGATGACCTGCAAAACCAACAACGCTGACATTGTATTTGAGCCGCTGGATGTTGGCGGCGCCATTCGCCTTGAGGCGAAAAATGGGGACATCACCGGGACGGTGGTCGGCGGCTACGACGATTTTTCCATTACAACTCAAGTCAAAAAAGGGGAGACCAATCTGCCGAAGAGTAAGCCAGAGGGGGAAAAGTCGCTCGCTGTATCAGTGAACAACGGGGATGCACAGATTCGTTTTGAAAAAGCGCAGTAATTTCCCAAAGTGGGACGGGACGCTGACGTGCAAGCCAGCCGGGTCGAAAGACCCGGCTGGCTTTTTTGAGGGACGAATTGAGGGAAATGGCTGTGGTTTATTCTGTGGGGATCCGTCAAAAATAGCAGAGAGACCAGACTTTGACAGAAGTGACAATTTGATGTAAAATATGAGTTGTCAGCTGGAAGCCAAGCACATTGCAATTTCGTTCTGGGAGGAATTTACATGATAGAGTACAGGAAAGTAGTCAAAAGCTACAACGACGTCGAAGTGGTCAGAGGAATCGATCTGACCATCCGCGATGGGGAATTTGTGGTTCTCATCGGGCCGTCCGGCTGCGGCAAGACAACGACACTCAAAATGCTCAACCGGTTGATTGAACCGAATTCCGGCGAAATTCTCATCGACGGCCAAAATGTCAAACAGATGAACCCTGAGCGACTGCGCACCAGCATCGGCTATGTCATTCAGCAGATCGGCCTGTTTCCGAACATGACGGTGGAAGAGAACATCTGCGTGGTGCCAAAACTTCTCAAATGGGATAAAAAGCGCTGTCACGAGCGGGTGCTTGAGCTTTTGGCGCTTGTAAACATGCCCTATGAGGAGTATGCAAAAAAGTACCCCAACGAGCTCTCCGGCGGACAGCAGCAGCGCATCGGCGTTCTGCGTGCGCTTGCGGCCGAACCACCGATTATTCTGATGGATGAACCCTTTGGCGCGCTCGATCCCATCACGCGTGATACACTGCAGGATGAGGTCAAGGCTCTGCAGAAGCGGCTTCGAAAGACCATTATCTTTGTCACCCACGACATGAACGAGGCCATCAAAATGGCCGATACCATCGTCTTTATGGACCGGGGTGTGATTCAGCAGATCGCGCCGCCGGAGGAGATGTTGCGCGCACCGGCAAACGACACCGTGCGCGAATTCATGGGCAAGCACGTGGCGTCCGTCGGGCACGAGACGGATCTGCTCAGCGCGGATGTCATGAGAAAAAAGATTGCCAAGGTCTCGAACAAATGGCGCACTCTCGAGTGCGTCGAGATGATGAGCCGCCTTGAAATCGACTCGCTGATTGTAGTGGATGACGAAGAGCGCTTTGAGGGCATTGTGACCATTGAGGCCATCAACGAGCACGGCGCACCGGGCGAGTCGGTGACGAAAATTCTCACTCGCGATGTGCCGACGGTCCAGACGACAACACCCGCCAAAGAGGCGTTTGAGCAGCTTCTCGAGCGAAAGTCGAGCTATCTTGTGGTGCTCGACGAACAGCGCCGCGTCGCGGGGATCATCACTCGAACAAGCATGTCCAAGGCTCTGGCAAGCGTGGTCTGGGGAGGTAAGTCATGACACT
This sequence comes from Feifania hominis, assembly GCF_014384765.1. Lineage (NCBI taxonomy): Bacteria > Bacillati > Bacillota > Clostridia > Eubacteriales > Feifaniaceae > Feifania > Feifania hominis. The sequence continues at coordinate 345,186 of NZ_JACRSP010000001.1, forward strand.
GGAGCGCTTTTTTGACACATATGGCCTCATGCTGCTCAAGGCCATTGGGACCCATTTGATGTACGTCGTGGTCTCGGTGAGCGCAGGCTTTGTGGTAGCTTTGGTTCTCGGCGTTCTGCTCTCGCGGGTGCCGCGGCTGTCCAAGGTGATTTTGCCGGTGATCTCCATTTTTCAGACCATTCCCGGCATCGTCTTCATCGGCGTGCTGTTTCTGTGGATCGGCATGGTTCCGCTGACGGTTTTTATCGCCCTCGGCGTCTATGCGGTTTTCCCCATTTTGAAGAACACCTATGTGGGAATTTTGAGCGTGGAGGACAAGTACAAGGAGGCGGCCCGGGGCTGCGGCATGGGCAAGTGGGCGATTCTCACCCGTGTGGAGCTGCCGCTTGCGATGCCGACCATCATTGCGGGCGTTCGCATGTCGGCGATCTACACTGTGAGCTGGGCCGTGCTGAGTACGATGATCGGCCTTGGCGGTCTGGGCGAATTCATCTACCGGGGCATCAACACCAACAACAATGAGCTGATCCTCATCGGTGCGCTGCCGGCGGCCCTGATGGCAATCGGCATTGGGCTGCTCATCGACTGGATTCAGAAGAAAGTTACCCCGCGCGGGCTTCAGCAGGGAGGGGTGAAATGATGGAGTGGTATCGGATCTGGGAGCATCTCTACATTGTTCTCGTCGCCACAGGATTCACAGTCATTGTTGGGCTGCTGCTCGGTTTTGTGTCCTACTGGAACGGCGTTGCGCGAAGAATCATTCTCTGGTCGGTCGACATTTTACAGACTGTCCCGGCCCTGGCCATGCTGGGCGTCATCATGACGGTATTCGGCGGCAGCAAGACCACCGTCATCATTGGCCTTGTGCTCTACTCGCTGCTTCCGGTGGTGCGAAACACCTATGTGGGCCTCAGCGGCGTGAGCCCGGCTGTCCGTGAGGCGGCGCTTGGCATGGGTATGAGCCGCACCTACCGGCTGTTCCGTGTGGAGCTGCCCATTGCGTTCCCGGTCATTTTCACGGGCATTCGCATTTCGACTGTGACGGCCATCGGCGTTGCCGTATTCGGCACCTTTGTCGGCGGCGGCGGGCTCGGCCAGGTGATCTACCGTGGAATTCATACGCAGAATATGGGAATGATACTCTTTGGCACTGTTTCGCTGATGGTCATGGCGGTTGCCATTGACGGGCTGATGAGCCTGATGGAAAAGAGACTTTACAAACACCAAATGTGAGAGGACAGGTGATCGTATGAAAAAGACAATTTCTCTTTTGCTGTGCGTGTTACTGCTCGCCGGTGTGCTTGCCGGCTGTGGCAGCAAGGGCGACAAAATCATCATTTTGGACGGGGAGTTTGCAGAGCCGGAGCTCGTCGCCGAAATGGCAAAGCTGCTCATTGAGGAGCACACCGATCTCAAGGCCGAAATCAAGGACGCTATGAGCCCCATCTACGGCTACAATGAAATGAACGCGGGCAAAATTGATCTGATGCTCAGCTACGATGGCAGTCTGCTTGTCACGTTCATGAAGAAAGACGACAGCGATGTCCCCGAGGGTATGACGACCTACGACTATGCAAACGAGGTTGCAAAGCAGCAGACCAACGTCTATCTGCTCGACAAGCTCGGTCTTAACAACACCTATCAGGTAGCCGTGCGGCAGGAGACAGCTGACAAATACAACCTGGAGACAGTAAGCGATCTCGTCGCCGTGGCGGATGAGCTCGTATTCGGTGCAGAGCACAAATTCTTCGACGAGGAGAGCAGCATCCGCTACAAGCCCCTGTGCAAGTTCTACAACCTCAATTTCAAAGAGGGCAAATCGGTCGATCTCAATCTCAAGTACTCCGCGATGGAGAGCGGCAATATTGATGTCACCGTGGTGTATGCGACCGACGGGCTCAACGCCAAGGCAAACTTGAAAATTCTCAAGGATGACAAGGGGTTTTTCCCGGATTACAACGGCGCAATCCTCGTGCGCAAAGATCTCTTTGACGACTACCGGGATAAGGCACCCAACCTCGAGGAGGTTCTCAACATGCTCGGCGGTCAGTTCACCGATGAGAGCATGGCACAGCTCAGCTACGAGGTGGATGTCAACGGCCGCAGCCCCGAGGAGGTCGCAAGGGAATTTCTGGTCGAAAAGGGCCTGATCGAGAGCTAACATACACAAAACAAAAGGAGCTGTCAGCGACAGCTCCTTTTTTCTTTCAGATGTTACAGTCTTCCTTTCCTGCGCCCGTAGAACAGACAGCCAAAGCAGGCGGCAGGGATCAGGAGAAACACGGCGAGCAGCAAATAGCGCAGATGGAGAATCACGGAGAGGTTCAGCAGCGGCGCCGGCCTTACCCAGAAGAGAAGCACAAAGAGTACAGCGCAGAGCCCCCACGTCCACACCGGGCGCCGGATGCGCGGCGTGAGAGAGGCAAACCCCTCAACAGCCGAGCACAGACAGGCAATCAGTGCAACCATCATAAAAATGAAATAGGCTGCGCAGATAATCGCGTCAATGCGCTCGAGCACCGAGTCGATGCGCAGCACACTCAGCGCCGCTATGGTGGGATAGGCGGCCGCCGAAACAGTCGGCGAGCCGAGAACCAGGACATCGCGCAGCGCCACAAGAGCAAGAAAGACGCCGCCTGTGGCAAAGGAGAGTACAAGGGGCTTTGTGGATTTCTTACCTTTGGGAAAGCTGCCTGTGAGATTGATGAGCAGGATGGGCAGCGTAAAGGGAATCAGCAGCGTGACGGCCGCACCGTCAAAGAGGCTGCTCCAGTCGGGGACCATTGGCAGCAGATAGCGGAAGTCAAACTGAGACGACGAGAGAATGTTGAGCAGGACAAGCCCGGCGAGCAGCAGCGGCACGCCGAAGAGAGAAAAACGTCCGAGCGCGTCAAATCCGCAGTGAACGCCGTAACCCGCAACGAGGAGAACCGACGCAATGGTGATGAAAGAGGGGAAGCTGACCACGGACAGGAGATTGACAAGCCCCGTCATAAATTGCAGAAGCCCCGCCGCGGCAACAAGGGAGAACAGGCTCACAAAAACGCTTATCGTGACGGCAATGGGCTTTCCGACCGCCAGGGTGAGCGCCTCGCGCAGCGGCCTGCCCCCGGTGATGCTACCCGCCGCACCGAGGAGAAACCCGACTGGCAGCGCAAACACCGTGCCGATGAGGATGGCGAAAAAGGGAAAGAGCGTGATCTTGAGGGCATTGGTCAGAATGACCGTGCCCGAGATGACAAGGGTAAAGCCGACAATGTAAAGCTGCAGGGGGGTGAGGGCAAAATGGCTTCGTTTCAAGTGACATCCTCCTCTCCGGCCGGGGCAATGGGTTCGGTAAAGCGCGGATCGCCCGTCAGGGAAATGCTCACCGTGACCGTGAGCGGAATCTGTTCGAGCACTTCGCCGAAACGGGGCTCGAGCTCCCGCCAATCCTGCGGGTGGTACATGCGAAGCAGATTGCCGAAGCCATAGACGTCGCAGTGGGTGTCGCGCAGCACGCGGCGAACGGAGCTTGAGATGTGCTCTTCGAGATAGAGCTCCATCTGCGAGGTGATGCGTTCAACGCTGCGGCGCTCATCGAGCGGCGCGATGTCGGGCGCCTGGGAGATGTCGCAGCCAAGGCGCAGCTCCGCATGGAAAGAAGGCTCGCCTGCACGGACCTCACTTTTGATGGAGCAGTGCGACGTCTGGATGCGCATGCTGACACCGTCATGTGAGATGACGCCAAGCGACTGCTCGTTTTTGAGCAGATGGACGACAAAGGCATCGTCAAAGTTGAGAAGTCCTGCAAGACGGTCGTCGTCGAATACCGCAAGACCGCTGTAGACAATCAACGGGTCGCTGCCCTCCGGCAGAGTCTCAAGGGCCTGCTCGTCGAGGGGCTTGCCCTGCGAGCCGTCCTCGGGGTTCTGCAGCGTGAACCAGGGCAGCGAAAGTGCAGTCCCTCCAGTGCGCAGTGTATTGAAGACCTCAAACAGCTTAAAGTGGTGTTTCTCGGATGAGCCGACCTGGGGACTCAACATATCGGCAAGCTGGCCTGCGCTGAGCTGAGTGCCGACCGGCGGCGCTTCGAGCAGTGCTCTGGCACTGCCGGATGTTACGGCGATGTAGAGATTCAGCCGTGTCTGCGACTGCTTTAAAAACCAGTCGAGCGGTTCGGTGAGTCCCTCGCGCGCGAGGGGTTCCGAGATCAGAAGAATGACTGCGTGGCCCCAGAAGCCGAACTTTCCCGTGATGAGCCCGAAATTCTGTGCGCACTCGGCAAGGGTGTCTCCCTCGACGGTGATATACTGGGGTTTTCCGGCCGAGTCTGGGTCGACGCCGCCGAACTCGACGAGCTCATAGGTGAGCGAATAGGTCTCTCGCTTGCCGATGTCGAGCGCTGCCCCGGTGATGATGGCCATGTTTTCTATTTCACGGTAGTTGCCTGCACAGCCGCCGAGCGACAGACTGAGCGCGAGCGCCGCGCAGAGGAGTTTTCTCTTACTCATGGCGGCGCCCCTTTCTGATTTGATTGCTGCGGCTTGCGAAGAACGGCCGCCGCCTCATGACAGTCCACGGGCTTCGTACCGGGCTGTCCTTGAGAGTGCGGTGTGCGGAGACGGAGGAGTAGGCGAGGTAGGGCACGCCGAAAGACTCCAGGGAGAACAGATGAAGAAAGATGGCGAGCAGCGCCAGAGAGAACCCGTAGATGCCGAGAAGAGCAGTCGCTGTGAGAATGGTGTACTTGCAAAAGAGAATCGCGCCCGAGAGTTTTGGCACCAAAATACTGGTGACGCCGGAAAATGCGATGACAATCACAATGGGGGCGCTGATGAACTTCGCCTCGACAGCGGCCTGACCGAGTACAAGAGAGCCTACGATGCCAAGTGCCGAGCCGATGCCCGTTGTGCCGCGCAGTCCCGTCTCCTTGAGAATGTCGAAGATGATCAGCAGTGCAAAGGCCTCGAGTACCGTGGGAAAGGGGACGCCCTGGCGGGCATTCGAGATGCTGACTATGAGTTTGGTCGGCAGCATCTCCTGGGAGAACGTAACCATGGACACATAGAGCGCCGGTACGGTGATGCACAGAAAGAAGCCGACAAGACGCAGCAGCCTCGAAAACGAGGCGTAGATGTAGTTGACGTAGTAGTCCTCGCTGGTTTGAAAGAGCTCGATGAAGAGAGTGGGAGCAGTGATGACGACCGGGGTGCCGTCCACCAGAACAGCAACGCGCCCCTCGAGCAGCTTTGCCGCGACCACGTCAGGCCGCTCGGTGGTGGCTACGGTTTTAAACGGCGACAGGGCGCCCAGATGGCTGACTTCCGCAAGATAGTTTGAGTCGAGCATGGAGCCGAGGTCATATTCGTCGATTTTCCTGCGCATGCGCTCGACGAGCTTTGGGTCGGCAATGTTGTCGATGTAGCACAGGCAGACCTGGGTTTCGGTGCTCTTGCCGCAGCGGCTGAACTCAAATTTGAGATGGTGGGTCTGTATCTTACGGCGAATCAGTGAACAGTTTGGGAGAATGGTCTCGGTGAATCCCTCTCGCGGACCCTTGAGAATCTCTTCGCCGGGCGGCTCGCTCACCGAGCGGGCGGAGTAACCCTTGGTGTCAATGCCGACACAGCGCGGGCAGCCGTCGATGAACAGCAGCGTATCCCCCATGAGCAGACTTGGCAGCGCATCGCCGAAATTCTCAGCCTCGGCGAGCTCAATGGTGGTGAGTGTCTGGGTGTAGACGGCGTCAAAAAGACCCGCGCCGGGGGTGAGAATTTCGCTCTCGGCAAGCGGGCGGATGATGTTTTCATTGATGATACGGGAATTGACCATCGCGTCCACCACCACAAGGCAGAACCGTACATTTGGGTTGTGCCGGTTCTGGACAAAGCGGTAGCGGATGGTCTGGTCGTTTTGGAAGAGCGAGTGGATGATGTCGATGGCGTCATCGAGTTTCTTCGGTATTTTGATGTCCTTGGGATTCATCCCGTCGATGTTCTGTTTCATGCGGGCAGCTCCTCATACGATAATGCAGTTTGACTTAGTATGCCGATTTTGCCGCTCAAAAATGCGGCGCGAACGGAAACTTTGTGATATAATAAGCCGCAGAGCGGCTATGGTCATCGATTTCAGGCCGCTCTCGTCCCTGCGGGACGGCTGAAGCCATGGCCACTCTATCGAACGCGGGCAGTTCTATCCCCGCGGACAACGAAAGACATGGTCAGGCATGGCATGCAAGGTTATTTTTTTGAATCAGATGGGGGATTTTCTGTCATGGGCGACGTTTTGCTGCGGGCATTCTGCTTTGTGTTTCTCATTTTTCTTGGCTTTATTCTCAAGCGGGTGGGGCTGTTCAAACAGGGTGAGTACCGGGTCATCTCCAAAGTGGTGCTCAACATCACATTGCCCGCTGCGGTCATCACGAGCTTTGCCACCTACGACAGTCCGCCCTCTCTCTTGATACTGGTGGTCATCGGCTTTGCCTGCAATCTACTGATGTTCGGTGTGGGTTACATCACAAGCCGGGGAAAACCTGCCGGTGAGCGCGCCTTTCGTATGCTCAATTACCCGGGCTACAACATTGGCTGCTTTACGCTGCCCTTTGTGCAGAGCTTTCTTGGCCCGCTCGGCGTCATTGCCACCTGCATGTTTGATACCGGCAACTCCATGATGTGCATGGGCGGCTCCTACGCGCTGACTTCCACCATTCTGGGAGTGGGCGAGCGGGGCACGGCAAAGGGCTTTCTCAAAAAATGCGTTTCCTCGGTGCCGCTTGACACCTATGTCATCATGCTGCTGGTGAGCCTTGCGAAAGTCCCGGTTCCCAATGCGGTAGTCACGCTGACCTCGCTCATCGGCGGGGCAAACGGAGTGCTGGCCATGCTCATGATCGGCATGATGTTTGAAATTCACTTTGAAAAAGCCTATTTCAAGCAGGCCGCCGTCACACTTGGTGTCCGCTACGGGTTCGCGGCGGTGCTCGCGGCACTGTTCTACTTTGCGACGCCTTTCCCGCTCGTTGTGCGTCAGGTGCTTGCAATTGTGGTTTTTGCGCCGATCACCTCCGTCACACCGGTCTACACGGAGCAGTGCGGTGGCGACGGAGCGCTTGCCAGCTTTACAAACTCGGTGGCGATTCTGCTGAGTGTCGCCATCATCACGGGTCTGCTGCTCGCCATGGGCATTGGCTAGGCCTGCGCAGGATTGCCGCCGGCTCTGCCGGAAAAAGATGCAAAATACAACAGCCTGGGAGGAATATCAAATGTCACTCGAAAAAGCAAAGCAGTATCTCACAGCGCGCGGCATGGCCGAGCGTGTCATGATGTTCGACGTGTCGAGCGCAACGGTGGAGCTCGCAGCGCAGGCGGTGGGGGTCGAACCTGCGCGCATTGCAAAGACACTCTCCTTTGAGTGCGGGGAGCAGTGCATATTGCTTGTGACCGCGGGGGACAGTAAGATCGACAACGCAAAATTCAAAGCGCAGTTTGGCCGCAAGGCGAAAATGCTGCCGCCCGATGAAGTGGAGCGCCTGACCGGGTATGCAGTCGGCGGCGTCTGCCCGTTTGACAATCCGGCGGCCGCCGTCTGCTACACCGACATATCGCTTCGACGCTTCGACACGGTGTACCCCGCCTGCGGCAGCGACAACTCCGCCGTACGGCTGACTCCGGATGAACTCTTTGTCCTGTCGGGCAGCCGCGGGGACGTCGATGTCTGCAAGGGGTGGCAGCCGGCCGACTGAGAGGGGAGTGCCATGCAAAAACCCACAGATTGCCGCATCACGCCGCAGGAGGCTCTTGCGATGATGCAAAGTGAATCTTGCACCGTGGTCGATGTGCGCACCGAGAGCGAGTATTACACCGGGCGCATCGGCAACGCGATTCTAATTCCGGAGGATGAGCTTCTCGACCATGCCGGCGAACTGCTGCCCGATCGCGGCGAGCCGGTACTGGTCTACTGCGCAAGCGGCAGCCGCAGCAGACGCGCCGCGCTGCTGCTGACGGGCCTCGGCTACCGTAGAGTCTACGATCTCGGGGGCATCGAAAACTGGCCCTATGGGCGCAACCTGCCCTAGAACAAAAGAGAGGACGGCAAATGCCGTCCTCTTTTGGATATTGACGCCTCTGCGGCCCCATAATAATCCGATGGATTTTGATATGGAGGGGACTGCATGTACGGCAGGCGCTATTTTGAGGGGTGGTACATCAAGCATCAAAACGCGGACGGGACGCTCGCACTGATTCCCGGCGTGAGCGCCGATGCGCGGGGGCGGCGCACGGCGTTTGTTCAGGTGATCACACACAGGGGCGTCTACCAGGCGGACTACCCCTATGAGAGTTTTTCAGCGGACCGCAGGCACTTTCGCCTGCGGGTCGGCGATTGTCTCTTCGGTCCGGCGGGGGCTCGTATCGACATTGACCGGCCGGACTTTCGCTGCCGTGGAGAACTCGCCTACGGACCCTTTACGCCGCTGCGCTATGACATCATGGGCCCCTTTTGCGCGGTGCCTTTCATGGAGTGCCGCCACGGCGTGGTGAGCATGGGCCACACCGTCGACGGCGAGGTGGAACTCGACGGGGAGCGCTATCTCTTTGAGCGGGACGCGGGCTATATTGAAACCGACCGCGGGCGCTCCTTTCCCCAGAGCTATGCCTGGGTGCAGTGCAACGGCTTTGCAGGTCCCCGTGACAGCGTCATGGCGGCCGTTGCCACGATTCCGATGGGACCGGTGCGCTTTACCGGGTGCCTTTGCGCACTCACGCTGGGCGGCCGGGAGACGCGGCTTGCGAGCTATCTCGGCGCGCGGGTTCAAAAGACACGGGAAGACTGCATCCGAATCCGGCAGGGCAATCTGCTCTTTGAGGCGCAGCGCCTTGCGGGGCAGACCCAGCCGCTGCGTGCGCCGCTCGGCGGCGCGATGAGCTGCGTCATCCACGAGGCGGCGCGCTGCACGGTGCGCCTGCGCCTGCTGCGGGGGGAACGCGTACTTTGGGAGAACACCTGTGACAGTGCAGCCTTTGAGCGGGTGGACAGCCTGACCGCAAGCCGGTATAATGGGTGACAGGAGGCGACTATATGCTCATTTTTCTCTCACCCGCACTGAATATGCGCGCGGCCCAGGCGCCGGTTGAGGCGAGACAGCCGCGCTTTCTGCCTGAGACGCGGCAGCTGGTGGACGAACTTCGCAGACGCAGCCCGTGGCAGCTTGAGAGTCTTCTGCGCTGCAATTCCGAGATTGCGCTTCGGGCCTTTGCAGCTTACCGTGACTTTGATATGGACGCAGCGGGCACACCGGCGGCCGCCGGCTATTACGGCATCGCCTACACCCATTTGAACGCAGCCTCATTCACCGCGCAGGACTATGCCTATGCCGACGGTCATCTGCGTATTTTGAGCGCACTGTACGGTTCTCTGCGCCCGTCGGACGGCATTTCTCCCCATCGTCTCGAGATGCAGACCCGGCTTCGGGTGGAGGGGCGCGACTTATACGGCTTCTGGGGTGACCGGCTGTACCGAGATCTGTTTGAGCGGGGCGAGCCGGTGCTCAGTCTCGCGTCGGGCGAGTACGAGAGAGCGGTATCGCCCTATTTGCGCCCGCGTGACCGTATGGTGAGCGCGCGTTTTCTCGTCTCACGGCGCGGGCGGTGGGTGGTCTTGCCGACCGAGGCGAAGATGGCGCGCGGGGAAATGGCGCGCCACGTGATTCAAAACCGCATCGACGATCTCGGCGGCGTCATGGAATTTGACTGGAATGGCTACCGCTACGCGCCTGCGCTGTCGGACGGGCGGATTATGACCTTTTTGCAGGAGAGGTGAGACATGTCGGTTACCTGGAATCTCTGGCACGGGTGCCACCGCAAGAGTGCGGGGTGTCTCAACTGCTATGTCTATCGCTCGGATGAGCGCCACGGCAGAACGCCGAATATTGTCACAAAGACCGCAGATTTCAATCTGCCCGTGCAGCGTACACGAAGCGGAGAATACCGGGTCGCGCCGGGGGAGATGGTCTACACCTGTTTCACATCGGACTTTCTGGTGGAGGACGCTGACATCTGGCGCCCCGATGCCTGGCGGATGATGCGTGAGAGAAGCGATTTGACCTTTCTGTTCATCACCAAGCGCATCGAGCGGCTCATGGACTGTGTGCCGCCCGACTGGGGCGACGGCTATGACAACGTGCGCATCTGCTGTACCATGGAAAACCAGGATCGGGCAGACTATCGTCTGCCTCTGCTCAAGGCGGCCCCGATCAAATACAAGGGGATCATCTGTGAGCCGCTGCTCGGGCCGATCGACCTGCGCGCCGGACTTGGAGCATGGGTCGACGAACTCGTCGCCGGCGGGGAGTCGGGCAGCACCGCGCGCCCCTGTGACTACGAGTGGATTCTCGATCTGCGCCGCCAGTGCATGGAGCAGGGAATCCGCTTCTGGTTCAAGCAGACCGGCGCGCGTTTCATCAAGGATGGGCGGCTCTACCGTGTGCCGCGCCGGCTGCAGCACAGCCAGGCGCGCCGCGCGGGCATCAACTACATTCCGCCCGGTCAGAAGCCGGTTCCCGCTCCCTATGGGCGGGACAGCGAAGAATGATTTTTCAGCAGCGATACAGGGTGCTTTTGCGCAATCGAAGAGTATGAAAAAAGGGTCCGGTAAGCAAAGCTTACGGGACCCTTTCAATTGACAGGTAAAAGCCTCTATTTTAATTTGGTCTGTCCCAGCGGGCGGCGAAAGTAGTCGCGCGTGGTCTTGATGACAACGCCGGACAGCCCCAGAAGCGCGATGAGGTTTGGAATCGCCATGAGGCCGTTGAGCGTATCGGCGATCTTCCACACCAGTGAGAGATTGAGCGTCGCGCCCACCACAATGGCGGCGAGATAGATGATCTTGTAGACCACGGTCGCACCACCGCCGAAGAGATACTCAACGCAGCGCTCGCCGTAGTAGGACCAGCCGAGAATGGTTGAAAACGCGAAAAAGACCATCGCCACGGTGACAAAGATGCTGCCAAAGCCCGGAAAAGCAAGTTCAAACGCGGCCGAACTGATCTCCGCGTCGCCGATTCCGCTGCCGAGCAGCCCCGAAGTCAGAATGGCAAACGCCGTGACCGAGCAGCCGAGTATGGTGTCAAAGAAGACCTCGAACACGCCCCAGACGCCCTGCTTGACCGGGTGATCCACATCCGCCGCAGCGTGTACGATGGGGGCCGAGCCGAGACCGGCCTCATTGGAGAAGACGCCGCGCGCGACGCCGTATTTCATGGCATTGAAGATCACATAGCCCGCAACACCACCGCCGACGGCGCGAAAGCTGAACGCCTCACGAAACACAAGTGAGAGCGCGTCGGGCAGAGCCGCGCGGTTGACCACCAGAATGGCGACACCGCCAAGCAGATAGGGAATGGCCATAAAGGGTACCATCTTCTCGGTGACGCTGCCGATGCGGCGGATCCCCCCGAGAATGACAAGCCCTACGATGAGCGCAGCCACAAGCCCTGTGACAAGGGGAGGGATGTGGAAAGTGGCCCTGAGATTCGCCGAGATGGAATTGACCTGGGTCATGTTGCCGATGCCGAAAGAGGCGAGCGCGGCAAACAGCGCGAACACGACGGCGAGGGGCTTGAGATGCAACCCCTTTTCAATGTAGTACATGGGCCCGCCCACATACTCGCCGCGTTCATTGACCGTACGGAATTTGATGGCGAGCACAATCTCGGCGTATTTGGTGGCCATGCCGAAGAACGCCGATACCCACATCCAGAACAGCGCGCCCGGCCCGCCGGCAATGATCGCGGTGGCGACGCCGACGATGTTGCCCGTACCGATGGTTCCCGCGAGCGCTGTCGTCAGCGCCTGAAAGGGGGAGATGCCCCGCTTGCCCGAGCGGCGGCCGCTGCCGCCGAAGAGGGAGCCGATGGTGTTCTTGCAGATGAAAAAGAACCGTTTGATCTGTAAAAAGTTACACCGAACCGTAAAGAAAATACCGGTGCCCACGAGCAGCACCAGCATAAACGGCCCCCAGACAAAGGCGTTGACCGTATTGACGACATTCTCAAAGCCGCGGGCGACCGGTGCGAGACGCTCGCCGATGGTTGTGAAAAAATTTGTGAGTGCTTCCAAGCGTGTATTCCACCTTCCTGCGGGGCTATATTTCGCTGAGCAGGGCGCGCACCACCTGCTCCACCGGAGCATCCGCGCGCAGCGCGAGGTGGCAGTTTCGCTCATAGTGCGTCCGGCGCTGCCGGTATAACATACTTATGCCGCCGAGCAGGTCTTCATGCCGCAAAAGTGGACGCGTCGTATCGCCGATCAGATTCCGGTGGCAGAATTCCACGGGGACGTCGAGCCAGCACACGAGACAGCGCTCCCGTAAAAGCTCAAAGTTCTGCGGGAAGACCATGGCCCCCCCGCCGAGTGCAATTACGGTGCGCTCGCGACCGGCGAGCTGCGTAAGACAGGCCGATTCCAGCCTGCGAAAAGCGGGTTCTCCCTGTGTGCGGAAGATTTCGCTGATTGGGCCATGTACCCGCTCAATTTCGACGTCCGCATCCACAAAGTCAAAGCCCAGAGCGTCGGCGAGCGCGCGGCCCACCGTGGACTTGCCGCAGCCCATGAAGCCGGACAGGGCGATGTTCCGGCGGCCGTGAATCTGCAAAAGCCGCTTTTGTGCAAGCCGGGCGAGCAGGAGACGCTCGGCGTCGAGAAGAATCGGCTCGGGCGTGTGGGTGTCAAGCCAGATGTCCTCGGCGGCCGCGCCCTGAATCACGAGCATCGCAAGGCCGTTTTGCCCGCGTGCGCCGCACGAGCGGGCCTCGCGCAGAAGCCGGGTCAGCGGCGGGTTGTAGATGGTGTCGAACACATACTGCACGCCGTCGGGCAGCGCAGCCGGCAAGCCGTTTTCAGCCGGCGACATTCCCACCGGCGTCGCGTTGACGACAAGGGAGAAAGAAGCGCTTGGCAGCGAGTCGAACCCGGTGCTGTGCGCGCCGCAGGCCTCGGCGAGAGCGTGTGCCTGCTCCGGTCGGCGCGCCGCCACACAGAGCCGGGCGCCCTGCGCGTGCAGAACACGCGCGATCACCTGCGCCACGCCGCCGGCGCCGAGCAGCAGAGCGGATTTTCCCGCCGGGTCATAGTCGCGCTCGAGTGCCCGCGCAAAACCGTCAAAATCGGTGTTGTATCCAGTGAGCCGCCCCGCTTCGACCCGGACGGTGTTGCACGCGCCGAGCGCGCGCACACGGTCGTCGCAGCCATCGAGCAGGGGGAGGATGGCCTGTTTGTGGGGGATGGTGACGTTGAAGCCTGAGAGAATCTCCCGCGCGCGCGCCACCGCGGCGCCGAGGGACTCCGGCGGCACGTCGATGGCTATGTAGTCGGCATCGATGCCGGCGCGCCCCAATAAAAAAGTGTGGAGCTCGGGGGAAACCGAGTGCTCCACGGGGTGGCCGAAGAGTGCAAAAGTGCGCCGCGTCGGCCGGTATTGCAGGAACTGTTCAAAGGTCATAGGCTCTCCTCCGTCAGCCTTGCAATGGTGCCGAGAAAGTCGGGGTAGGAGATCTCGGCGCAGGCAAAGTCGTCAATGGCCGAGGGCTCGTCAAGGCGCAGAGCCAGAACCGCTTCACTCATGGCCATGCGGTGGTCTCCGTGAGAGGAGAAAGCGGCCGCGTGCAGCGGGTGGCCGCCCTCAATGACAAGCCCGTCGGCGGTCGTCTCAATGTGCGCGCCGCACTTTTTCAGCTCCTCAGCGATGGCACTCAGGCGGTTGGTCTCCTTGACCTTGAGCTCCTCAGCATCGCGGATGACTGTCGTGCCGCTTGCAAACAGGGCAGCCACGGCGAGAATGGGAATCTCGTCGATCATGCGCGGGATGATGTCTCCGCCGACCTTGACGCCATGCAGCGTGGAGGCGCGCACGAGCAGATCGGCCACCGGTTCACAGCCGCCGCGGCGATTGAAGATCTCAATGTCGGCGCCCATCTCGCGAAGCACGTCAAGAAGTCCGGTGCGGGTCTCATTGACACCGACGTTGGTCAGCACAATCTCCGACTCGGCGAGAATGAGAGTCGCGACGATCAGAAAGGCGGCCGAGGAGATGTCGCCCGGCACCGTGATGTCGCAGGCGTGCAGTGTGGGAAGTCCGCGGACGGCGGCTGTGCAGCCGTCGATGCGCACCTCAGCGCCCATTTCACGAAGCATAAGCTCCGTGTGGTTGCGCGAGAGCGCGGGCTCGGTGACCGAGGTCTCCCCGTCGGCGAAGAGCCCGGCGAGAAGAACGGCGCTCTTGAGCTGGGCCGAAGCCACGGGGGACTGGTAGTGAATTGGGCGCAGGTTCCCCCCGCGCACGGTCAGCGGACAGCAGCCGCCCATGCCCGAGACGGTGGCCCCCATCTGAGAGAGCGGGGTGATGATGCGCTCCATCGGGCGGCGGCGCAGAGAGGCGTCGCCGTCGAGCGTGCTCTCAAATTCACAGCCGCACAGAATACCCGCGAGCAGGCGGGTGGTCGTACCGGAGTTTCCGCAGTCGAGAAGCGCCGTGGGCGCTTTGAGACCGTGAAGTCCCCGTCCGTGTACCGTGACCTCGGTGCCGTGGTGGTCGATGTCGATTCCCAGGCGGCGCAGGCAGGCCATGGTCGACAGGCAGTCGCCGGTGCTCAGAAAATTTTGAATGTGGCTGTCCCCCTCGGCGAGAGCCGAGAAGAGCAGCGCGCGGTGAGAAATCGACTTGTCGCCCGGCACGGCGACGCACCCGAAGAGCGGGCGCTTGGGAGTAATGAGCATGACAGTCACCTCGGTAGCGGGTTGTCCCGCAAATGTGTGAATTTACAGCTCCCGGTAATTGCCCAGGAGCTTGAAGAAAGGCAGCTCACACTCGAGCTGCAGCAGGATTGCCTGGATGTTCTTGTCGCGCAGGCTGCCCGAAAAGTCAAGATAAAAGGAGTAGGTAAAAGGGCTCTCCGGCATGGGGCGCGACTCGATCTTGAGCAGGTTCACGCCGTAGTCGCGAAAGACGTCGAGCACAAAGGCGAGCGCGCCGCGCTCGTGGGGAGTGTGCAAAACGACGCTGACCGTGTCGGCATCGGGCCCGCAGACCGGCGAGCGGGCAACGCGGATGAAGCGCGTGGTATTCGAGGCGGCATCGCGGATGCCGCTGTGCAGAACGGGCAGGGCGAGATGTTCGGCTGTAAAGCGGTTGCACAGCGCCGCAATACCGGGGTCGCCGCGCTCCTGCACCAGCGCAGCGGCTCCGGCCGTATCCGAGCAGGAGCGAGGCGTCAGAGCGCGCTCCTTGAGCCATGCGGCACACTGGGAGAGCGCCTGCGGATGAGAGTAGACCTCGCGGACAGTGTCGTCGGAACCGGTGGAGACGAGGCAGTACTCGATGTCGAGCGTGGTCGCCTCGACAATGGAGAGCCGGTGCCTCAGCAGCAGATCGTAGACCTCGCGCACCGTACCGGCAGTGGAATTTTCAATGGGCACGACGCCGCAGTCGACTTCGCCCGAACCGACAAGACGAAAGACCTGCTCAAAGTCGACAGCGCTTTGAAGAGCCGCCTGCGGCAGAAGTTTGCAGGCCGCCTGGTGGGACCAGGAGCCGAAAGAGCCGTAGTAGGCGCAGCTGTCTTTGGGCTGAGCCTGTGTGAGCGCCGACATGCAGGCGGGGAGCCGCCCCGCGTCGACAAACGCGCGGTACTGCCGCTCGCGCGAGAGGAGAATGAGCGTGGTGAAAAAGGAGTCGCCGGCGCCCTGAAGCTCCTGTGGGAACCGGGTACGCAGACTCTCGTGGATGGCGGCCTCGCGCTCGCGGTTTAAAATGGCGCCGCCGTTTTCAAGCTTACTGCGCGCGACGTCGAGCGCGCAGCCCATGCGCTCGGCGAAGAGACGGGTGAGTTCTCCGTCGATGCGGTTGATGGTCTGCCGGATGGCATTCAAATCAGACATTGGCAAGTCCCTCATAGCCGTACTCCTCGAGCAGCAGATCACACACGGCGATGGCTGCGGCATTCTCCACCACCGGCACGGCGCGGGGCACAACGCAGATGTCGTGCCGGCCGCGGACGACAAGCGTCTCCTCGTTGCCGCTTTTGAGATTGAGTGTGCGCTGGGGCTGCGCAATGGAGGAGATGGGCTTGAACGCTGCGCGAAAGACAATTGGCATGCCGGTGGTGATGCCGCCGAGAATGCCGCCGTTGTGGTTGAAGCGGGTTTTGATCTGGTCGTTTTCGCTGTAGTAGGGGTCGTTTGCCTCGCTGCCGCGAAGAGCGGCAATGCCGAAGCCCGAACCGAACTCCACGCCCTTGACGGCGGGAATGGAGAAGAGAAGCGACGAGAGGGCCGATTCCACGCTGCCAAACATCGGCGAGCCGCAGCCGGGCTTCATTCCCGTCACGGCGCACTCGACGACACCGCCGAGCGTATCACCAGCCGAGCGGGCAGCGCGTATGAGCGCGAGCATGCGTTCGCCCGCCTCAGCCGAGAGAACGGGCAGCTCGTTTTGCGCGATGCGCTCGGCCTCACCGCCGCCGATTCGGCAGAGGTCGAACACCTCGTCCGCGACGTCGGCGATGCTCGCGATGTGGGCGATCAGCTCGATGCCGCGTGTGCGCAGAAAGGAGCGGCACAGGCTCCCCGCGAAGACCAGAGGAGCAGTCAGCCGGGCGGAAAAGTGGCCGCCTCCGCGCGGGTCGTTTGCCCCCTTGTAACGGACCATCGCGGGATAGTCGGCGTGGGAGGGCCGCGGCATGTCGGTCAGATTGTCATAGTCCTGCGAGTGGGTGTCGCCATTCTCCATGACGGCGCAGATGGGCGCGCCCGTGGTGCGCCCGTCGCGAATGCCGGAGAGAATACGAAAGTCGTCGGTCTCGTGACGCTTAGTGGAAAAGGCGCCGCCCGACGGACGCCGGCGTGCCATCTGCGCACGGATGAAGTCAAAATCCACCGCAACGCCGGCGGGAAACCCATCGACAACCGTGCCGATGGCCTCGCCGTGCGACTCGCCGAAAATGGATATGCGAAGCTGATTACCATAGATGGATGACATGCAAAGGCCCTCCTGTTCAGACAGCGCTCAAAGGCACTGTCGCAGTAGTGAGTGAAAATCCTCCACGGGAATGGGGTGGATGACCGCCTCCCCAAAGCGGCGCAGAAGAATCAGCGAGAGGCTGCCGGAGAGATTTTTCTTGTCGTGCAGCGCCGCTTCGAATAGTTCATCGGCCGAGTGGGTGAGCGCGGTCGGCAGATTGTGGCGCTCGAGTAGGCGTACAAGCTGCGCCCGAGTACCGGCCTCGGTGACACCGAGCCTCTCGCCGATGGCGGCCGCGGCGACCATGCCGGCCGCCACCGCCTGCCCGTGGGTGTAGCCGGAGAAATTTGAGAGCTTTTCCTCGGCGTGGCCGAGGGTGTGACCGAAGTTCAGAATACCGCGAAGTCCCGTGTCGAGCGGGTCCGCCTCGACAACGTCGCGCTTGATGGCGACACAGCGGGCGATGAGGGCCTCGAGGGCCTCACCGTGGGGCCGCTCAAGAAGAAGCTGCTCCATCGCGGCGTCGCGGATGGCGGCGTACTTGATGACCTCGCCGAGCCCGTCCTCAAAAAAGACGCGGGGGAGTGTCGTGAGAAGCTCCGGGTCGATGAGAACTGCGACCGGGTTGTGAAACGCCCCGACGAGATTTTTGCCGAACGGCGTGTCGACGCCGGTTTTGCCCCCCACGGAGGAGTCGACCTGGGAGAGAAGCGTCGTCGGAATCTGAACATAGGGTATGCCGCGCAGATAGGTGGCACTGGCAAAGCCGGTCATGTCGCCGGTGACGCCGCCGCCGAGCGCGCAGAGCAGATCCGACCGGGTGAGACCGTTCTCGCTGAGAAACCGGTAGAGCTGCCCGATGGTGTCGAGCGTCTTCGACTGCTCCCCGGCGGGAAAGACAAACAGGTGAGTCTGAAAACCCGCGGCTTCAAGACCCGCCAACAGTCCGCCCGCATAGAGCCCGGCGACATTGGAATCGGTGACCACCGCCACGCGCCGGCCGCTCACAAGCGGCAGGGCGGTGTGCGCGACACGGGCAAAGCAGCCGCTCTCAATGATAATTTCATAGGGGTGGTCAAACCCCGCGCAGGATATGGTTGTCATGGCATGTCCCTTTACAATTCGCGGCCGACCGCATGGGCGATGGGGCGCAGTTCGCCCATCAGCTTGTCAAACGCATGAGGGGTGAGCGACTGGGCGCCGTCACTGAGCGCCTCGCGCGGATTCGGGTGAACTTCGATGATCAGGCCGTCGGCCCCTGCGGCAACCGCCGCCTTGGCGAGCGCGGGCACGAGCTGGTAGGCGCCTGCCGCGTGGGAAGGATCGACGATGACAGGCAGGTGGCTGTGCATCTTGAGTACGGGGACAGCCGAAATGTCGAGCGTGTTGCGCGTGGCGGTCTCAAAGGTGCGAATGCCGCGCTCGCAGAGCATGACCTGCTCGTTTCCCTCGCTCATGATGTACTCGGCGGCCATGAGCAGCTCCTCGATGGAGTTTGCAAAGCCCCGCTTGAGCAGAATGGGCTTTTTCGACCGGCCGAGCGCCCGCAGAAGCTCAAAGTTCTGCATGTTGCGCGCGCCGACCTGAATGATGTCGACGTCGCGCTCGTAGATGGGCAGATGATCCGCACCCGTGATCTCGGAGATGATGGGCATGTGGTACTTGTCGCGCGCGGCGTGGAGCATGGCGACGCCCTCGTCCTTGAGCCCCTGGAAAGAGTAGGGGGAGCTGCGGGGCTTATAGGTGCCGCCGCGCAGAATCTCAGCGCCCGAGGCGTGTACCGCACCTGCAACCGTATCGATCTGCTCATGGCTTTCGACTGAGCAGGGGCCCGCCATTACAACGATCTTTTTGCCACCGATGACAATGTCGGTGCCCGGCAGAGTGATCTGTGTGTCGTGGGGGTGAAAGCGGCGGTTTGCGCGCTTGTAGGGCTCCTGCACTTTCATGACCCGCTCGACGACGTCATACATCAGGATATTCTCCGGGTTGATGGAGGAGGTGTCGCCCACAAGGCCAAGAATGGTGGTGCCGGTGCCCTCGATGGGAGAGACATTTACGTGAAAATGCTCCAGATATTTTGTCAGCTCTGTGACGCCCTCTCTGGGAGCGCCGGTCTTTAACACAACAATCATGTTACGTTCTCTCCTTTAAACGCGCGTGGACGCGCGTCTTCGTCTTATTAAAATAATATCGAAAGAACTTGTTTTTTTCAATTGATTGATGTGAAGAATATTTGGAAATTGATGCGCTCCATTCTGGGTAAATAGCCGTCAAAAAGGAAGAAAAAGGAGCTTTACAGAACAAATGTTTGGTTTTATAATGATCTTCAGAGAGGAGGAACCGGCATGCAGCGTGAGATTCTGCACTGTGATCTGAACAATTTTTACGCCTCGGTGGAATGTCTCTACAACCCGCGCATCCGGGAGCTTCCGGTCGCGGTCTGCGGCAGCGTGGAGCTGCGCCACGGCATTGTACTGGCCAAGAACATGGCGGCCAAGGCCTGCGGTGTCAAGACGGGCGAGCCGGTCTGGGCGGCGAAGCGCAAGTGTGCCAATCTTGTGGTGGTGCCGCCGAACCGTGAGCGCTATCTGAGTATGAGCGCGTCGGCGCGCGCGATCTACGAGCGCCACAGCGGCTTTGTCGAATCGTTCGGCATCGACGAGTGTTGGCTCGACGTCACAGGCTCGCCCGAGCCCGGCGGCGGGGAACAGATTGCCGAGCGCATCCGCCGGGAGATCCGCGAGGAGCTCGGCATCACGGTCTCGGTTGGCGTGTCCTATAATAAGATTTTTGCCAAGATGGGCAGCGACTACAAAAAGCCGGATGCGGTGACGGTCATCACGCGCCAGAACTACCGCGAGCTTCTCTGGCCGCTGCCGGTGCGCGAGCTGCTCTTCGTCGGGCGGGCGACCGAGAGCAAGCTCCACACGATGGGGCTCTACACCATTGGCCAGCTTGCGGGGTGTGACCCGGCGTACCTGATGCACCGCCTGGGAAAAAACGGCTATATGCTCTGGCTCTTTTCAAACGGCCGCGATGAGAGCGCCGTTATGCCGAGCGATTATGTCGATGAGCCGAAGAGTGTGGGCAACAGCATGACGCTCCCGCGGGATATCACGAGCCGGCGCGAGGCGGAGGTGACGCTGACGCTGCTCGCCGACAGTGTGGCAAAGCGGCTGCGCCGCGCGCGCAAGGTGGCGCGGATCATCCAGGTCTCGGTCAAGGACAATGAGCTCTTCTCGCGCGAATATGAGAGCCTGCTGCCCGAGCCGTCGGCCTCGGCTGCGGCGCTCACAGCCTGCGCGGCCGGACTCTTTGGCGCGCGCTACCAATGGGAGAGGCCGGTGCGCGCGATGGGGCTTCGCGCGGTGGAACTGCTCGACGAGGACACTCCCGTGCAGCTCGATTTGGAGCAGTATGCCCGCAGCCAGCTCAGACAGGAGAAGATTGAGCGCAGCATGGATGAGATCCGCCGCCGCTTCGGCGTGCGGGCCATCACGCGCGGCTGCCTGCTCGACGGGTCGGTGACGGGGACGATCTCCCCGGCGGATGACAACATCGTCCACCCGGTGGCATTTCGAAAGAGGTGAGTGTCTTGAGAAAGGTCTATGTCAAGGTCAACGCCGACTTCGACAGCGCCGGAAACATCATTCCCCGGGTCATCACCTGGGAGGACGGCAGACGTTACAGCGTCGATCGCGTGACCGAGTGCCGGCCGGCGGCAAGTCTCAAGGTCGGCGGCCACGGGCTGCGCTACCGCTGCCGCATCGGGCGCATGGAGAGCTATCTGTTCTACGAGGAGGGAAAGTGGTTTGTGGAGGCCAAGCAGTAGCGGGCCTCTTTTTTTGCCGCTTGAAGCGGCGCGCCTTTTCCGGTATGATAGGCGTATGAGGTGGAGAGACGATGAACAAAAGCGCAAAGATCATTCGAAGAGTTCTGCTTGCGGCAGGTATTGCGCTGCTCGCGATTATCCTTGTGACGGGGTTGATCTACCTGCGGGTGGAGCGCATCGGCAGCCGGGAGCTCTATGACATCGGGCAGAGCGATCAGATTGTCGCCGCCGACGCCATTCTGGTGCTGGGGGCCTATGTGCGCCCGGACGGCAGCGTCTCAACCATGCTGCAGGACCGCCTCGATTACGCTCTCGCGCTCTATGAGGCGGGCCTGGCGCCGAAGATCATCGTCTCAGGAGACCACGGAAGAGAGTCGTACGACGAGGTCAACGCCATGCGCGAGTACCTGCAGCAGCGCGGTGTGCCGCGCGGAGACATCTTCATGGACCACGCAGGTTTTTCCACCTACGAGTCGATCTACCGTGCGCGGGATGTATTTCTGGCCGAGCGTGTCATCATCGTGTCCCAGCGCTTTCATGTGGTGCGGGCGCTCTACATCGCCGACCGCCTCGGCCTCGACGCGGCCGGTGTCAACAGCGACCCGCGCGAGTACGCGGGAATTGTGAAAAACGAGATCCGCGAGATCGGCGCGCGTGTCAAGGCATTCTGGCAGGCCGAGATTCTCCGGCCGAAGCCGACCTATCTCGGAGAGGAGATTCCGGTCTGGGGAGACGGGGCAATCACCGATGACGGAAAGACCTGATAAAAGAGTGTTTCATCAACGGTAAGAGCCGCTGACAGGAGCTTTGTCTGGCGCCGGAATGGCGTTACCACACCGGAGGATGCCGGTGAAAAAATGCAAAAGCAGGGGTGGCTTATGCAGGAAGTAGAGCTCATCAAGACAGACGGCAAAACCCGGCGCTTTCGCAATCTGACCTATCGCAAAACGCGAAAATACATCCTGCGGGAGGCCTTCTCTGCACAGATGTTCTATGTGCTGATGACGGGCTCCTTTCTCGCGGGCTATCTCGAGTATCTGGGCCTTGACGCGAACACCTCGGCGGTGCTCATGCAGCTGCCCTATCTCGCGGCGGCGGTGCAGCTGATCGCGCCGCTGTTCTATGAGAGCAGGAGCCACCGCATGAAGTATTTCATCGGGCTCTTTGTCGCCTATCGCATGCTGGTGGCGGGAATCGGTCTGCTCGCTCTGGTGCGGGGCAGTGCCGCGCTGCGCGCGGCGGGCTTCTGTGCGCTGATTCTCTCGGGGTACTCGTGCAACTACTTCGGAGAGCCGGCTTTCA
This sequence comes from Feifania hominis, assembly GCF_014384765.1. Taxonomy (NCBI): domain Bacteria; kingdom Bacillati; phylum Bacillota; class Clostridia; order Eubacteriales; family Feifaniaceae; genus Feifania; species Feifania hominis. The sequence continues at coordinate 367,315 of NZ_JACRSP010000001.1, forward strand.
ACGAATTTTTGACAAACGTTGTTCCGGCAAAGCTGCGCGGGCGCTTCATGTCCCGGCGCGACGCCTGTATGATCGCGGGCGGCGCCGTCTCGAGTATCGTGATGGGGCAGGTGCTCGACCGCTTTCGCGGCGCGGACAGAGCAGGGCTCGGCTACACGGTGCTCTTCGCCGTGGCGGCAGTTGTCATTGTAGTGAACTTCATCTGTATGAGCCGCTTTTGTGAGCCGCCGGTGCGAACAGGTCGTGTCAGACTTCGCCTTGCGGATGTCTTTCGCATCCCGCTGTCAAACCCGGGCTACCGGAAGTTCATCCTCTTTCACATCATCTACAACTTCAGCGTCTATGTGGCGTTTGCCTACTACAGCATCTACCAGGTGAGAAACCTCGGGCTGCCCTATACGGTCATCTCACTTCTGTCGCTCGCGGAGAATCTCGCGCGGGTGTTCGCGTCGCGCTACTGGGGCCGGCAGCCGAGCCGCCGCAGTCTGCCGCAGGTGCTGCTGCGCGCCATTGTGATTCTCGCGGTGATCCACTGCCTGTGGATCGTCATGTGTCCGGCAACGGCCCCGTTTTTGCTGCCTGTGGTTCACATCGGCGGTGGGTTCGCGTGGGCGGGAGTTGCGGTGAGTCTGCTGACGGTGAACTTTCTGTTTGCCCCGCGCAAGTCGCGCACGGTCTACTTTGCGCTCAACGCCTGCACCGGCCTTGTGACGGGCTTTTTGGCCTCCCTCGTGGGCTCGGCGATTGGGAGAGCGCTCATCGGAAAAAGTCTGCGCCTCGGGCCGCTTCTGCTCACCGGGGAAAACGTGATCTTTCTCGTGTCGGGCTTCGGCCTGCTCGCCACCGCGCTCTATGTCAAATGTGTGCTGCGGGAGGACGCTGTGACGGCCGACTGATTCGCACGAGGAGTGCGGGCAGCCCCGGGCTATCATAAACCAACAACAGGGCCGCCTGCAGGGCGGCCCGCTCACGGAGGAGATATGGATTTTTCAGACAGAATGGGACGTGTCGGCGTCGACGGGGAGCAGCGGCTGCTGCTGCGGCGCGCGGAGGAACTCGTCGAGCGCGCCGAACGCAGCGGCCGGGCGGTGTCCCGCCACTTCTACACCCCGGCGGAGCAGGAGTTGATCGCGGGCGCTTTCAGAGGCCGAACACCGCTCACTCTGGAGTTTGACGGGGGCTATGAGGGAGCGGAGCGGCGCATGCTGCTGCTCTATGAGCAGGGGGAGATAAGACCCGAGCCGCCGCTGACAGCAGTGGCAATCGAGTTCCCAGCCCGCGCGGCGGTACCGGCCCACAGGGACTATCTCGGCAGCCTCATGGGGCTCAATCTCAAGCGTGAGACCATCGGCGACATCCTGGCCTGTCCGCAGTCGCCCGGCATTGTCTTTGCGGCGGACGCAGTCTGTGGTGTGCTCTATGAGGAGCTGCGCGAAATTGGCCGCACTCCCGTCACAGCGCGCCCGGCGCGCCTGGAGGAGATTGTCGTGCCCGAGCCGGACGGCATTCTGAAAAGAGCGACAGTTGCCTCTCTTCGCCTCGACAGCGTGGCGGCCGAGGGCTTTGGCCTCTCGCGCACGCGCATGGCCGCACTCATCGCCGCGGGCGGGCTTCAGCTCAATTTCAGACCGTGCGAGAGCCCCTCGCGGGAGGTCGGCGAGGGAGATGTTTTCTCAGTGCGCGGCAGGGGGCGCGTAGTGCTCACCCACGTCGGGGGGAACTCGAAAAAGGGGCGCACCTTTGTGGAGCTTACCTGCTTTTTGCGCTGAAAGGCGCTTTGGGCGGCGGGAATGTTCCCGCCGCCCATGGCGCCAAAATATATAAAGCGAACGTTCGGCACGGTTTCTTTGGCGGCATCCTCAAGGGTTCAAACGCCGTGCCAACGGCCCGCCTGTTGCCGCCCTTTTAATAGAGTATGAGACGGGCGGCGGTTTGTGATTGTGCGCGGGCCCGTTGCCGGGCGGCTATTTTGAAAAAACGCCGTTCTTTTTTCGGTTGACTTCACCTGGCAAAGCTCATACAATAAAATCAGCCAAATCAAAAAAGTGAGGGATTTTTTAAGATGATGAAAATAGCTCCTTCCGTGCTGACTGCCGACTTTGCGCGTCTCGGAGACGAGGTCGTCGCCGCGGCGAAGGCCGGCGCAGACTATATGCACCTCGATGTGATGGACGGTGTGTTTGTACCAAACATGTCCTTTGGGCAGGACATCATCAAGTGTCTGCGTCCGCTGACCGACATCACATTCGATGTACACCTGATGATTGTCGAGCCAGAGCGCTACATCGACGAGTACCTCAAGGCCGGGGCAGACATTTTGACTTTCCACTACGAGAGCACCGAGCGCCACGATGAGATCATCGACCGCATTCATGCGGCGGGCGTCCGGGCCGGTATGGTCATTAAACCCAAGACCCCGGTGAGCGTTTTGGAGCGGTTTGCAGAGAAACTCGACCTGATTTTGATCATGTCAGTTGAACCCGGCTTCGGCGGGCAGTCTTTCATGCCGGAGAGCCTTGAAAAGCTGCGCCAGGCCCGTGCGCTGATTGAAAAAACCGGCCGCGAAATCGACCTTGAAATCGACGGCGGCATCAAGAGTCACAACATTGGTCTTGTTGCCGAGGCGGGCGCAAATGTCGCAGTTGTCGGCTCGGCGGTCTACAACGGCGGCGACTACGTCGAGAACATCCGTGCCCTGCGTGCGGCGGCCGGCAAGTGAGACACAGAATAGAGAGCTGTGGGGGTGGTGTCATGGCCCCGTTGGTTTGTGGGAAAATGACACCCGGTCAAAAGTGGAAGATAACAGCGAGAGCGTAACATGCGTGTTACGCTCTCGCTGCGTCTTGGGAATATCCGCTCGCATCGGATCCGATTGACAATGGCAGAGGATCGTGCTATCATATAGTCAAATAATAGACTATCAAATTATGTACGGAGGGCTTTATGACGCAGGAAGAAATCAGGGGATATGTCAATCAATACGGCAAGTTGCGAGATGTTCAATATTCCGTGTACGAGCGCTATGCAAGACGACACAGTTTAACAGCGAAAGAACTGTTTGTGTTGGATATCATCTGGTTTGCGCCGGATGGCTGTCTACAGTCTGAGATTTGCGAACGGCTGTCCGCTACAAAGCAGACAGTGAGTGCAATCGTAAAAAAGTTTTTGAGACAGGGATATGTTACTCTGACAGAATCTGAGACAGACCGCCGAAACAAAATTGTCCGTTTTACGGATGCTGGCGTTGCCTACACCAGGAAAATCATTCCACCGGCGGCCCGCGCGGAACGTGAGGCCATGGGCGAATTGGCTGGGGAGGATATTGCAGAGTTGGTGCGACTTACAACACTTTTTTCCCGCAGCATGATAGAGAAGTTTGAAGCCATACAGGAGGTGCGCAGATGATCATCAATACCGGCGGCCGTACGGATACCGTACAATACTACACAAAATGGCTTCTGAAACGGTTTGAGCAAGGCTATGTCTACTCCCGAAATCCACTGTTTCCCAACAGGGTGACTCGCTATGAGCTATCACCCGACGTGGTGGACTGCGTGGTATTCTGCTCCAAAAATTATGAACCCATCCTTGCCGATTTGCCCCAAATCACAGACAGGTTTCACACCTATTTTCACTATACGATTACTGCCTACGGCAGGGATGTAGAGCCCGGGGTACCGTCCATTGAGCAGAGTGTGAAAACATTGAAAAAGCTGTCCAACCTGGTAGGCAGACAGCGTGTGGCGTGGCGGTATGATCCCGTTCTGCTCACTTCAAAGTATACGCTTGAGGTTCACAGGAAAACGTTTGAGCAGATGGCAAGCGAACTTACCCCCTATGTGGATCGCTGTATATTCAGCTTTGTTGAGATGTACAAAAAGCTCACAACCAATATGCCGGAACTGCAAGTGTTGACGGAAGCAGACAAGAGTGCACTGGCTCGAACACTGGGCGAAATTGCAGCAAAGTACGGCCTGAAACTGCAGACCTGTGGGACAAATGGAGACTACACTCGTTACGGCATTCAGGCCTCCGGGTGCATGACTCTTGAGATGATTGGGCGGGCCAATGGAGTTGTGTTTAAAAATCTGAAGCACAGGGGAATGCGGCAGGGCTGCCACTGCATCGAGAGCCGAGACATTGGTGCCTATGATACCTGCCTGAATGGGTGCCGGTACTGCTACGCCAACAAGAGCCCTGACAAAGCGACTCAAAATTTTCGGCAGCATGACCCCGACTCACCGCTGCTGCTGGGTCATTTGACAGAGACCGATGTCGTACAACAGGGCGCGCAAAAGAGCTTTCTCTCAAAGGATGTGCAGCTATGACGGTTCAAGAAATTGAGACTAAGAGTGTCCTGTCCAAGTCAAATCTGCCGGTCAGTGATTATTCGGTCAATCCATACGTGGGCTGTGCTCACGCCTGCAAGTACTGCTATGCCAGCTTCATGAAGCGCTTTACGGGCCATTCTGAACCGTGGGGCGAATTCGTTGACATCAAATGCTGGCCGACTATTCGCCATCCAGAGCGGTATGCGGGAAAGGAGCTGTTTATCGGCTCCGTGACTGACCCCTATCAGCCGCTGGAGAAGACATGGAGGCGGACCAGGGCGCTTCTCGAGCAATTGCAGGGGAGTGGCTGCAAAATCAGCATCGCCACCAAGTCCGATCTTGTTTTACGGGATCTTGACCTCATCAAAACCTTTCCCAATGCCCGTGTATCCTGGTCGGTGAACACATTGGATGAGAGCTTCCGGCAAGAGATGGACGAAGCAGTGAGCATCGAGCGCCGTCTGGCAGCCATGAGAGCTTTTCACGATGCAGGAGTGCGTACAACCTGCTTCATTTCGCCGATTTTCCCCGGTATCACTGACGTGCCCGCAATCATACGAAGAGTCAGGCATCTGTGCAATCTTGTATGGTTGGAGAACCTGAATCTGCGCGGAAACTATAAGTCGGTTATTTTTAAATACATAGAGAACACACACCCCGATCTGCTGCCGCTCTACCAGGCGATTTACCAGCGAAACGACCGTACCTACTGGGCCGTGCTGGATGAGGAGATACGGAATATGACGAACGCTGAGGGGCTGATCTATCTCCGAAGTGACGACTCGGTAAATCGTCCCTTTGAGGAGCCGCCGCTTGTGGTCAATTACTTTTTTCATGAGCAGATTAAAAAGTCGGCAAAGAGGGGGGCGAATAAAAATGCCTGAGTTGCCAGAGGTGGAGACCGCCAGACGTATACTGGAGCCACAACTCAAGGGTAAAACGATTGAAACAGTGGAAGTGCGCAACACGCAGATCATTGCACATCCGCAGGTAGAGCAGTTTACGGCAATGCTGCAGGGGCAGACCGTAACCAAAATCAGTCGTCGGGGAAAATTTCTCACCATTCATTTTAAAAGCCATGACAGGCTCTGTCTACATCTTCGGATGACCGGAAGGCTGCTGGTCATACCCGAAGAGGAACCGGTGCAAAGACACACGCATCTGATTGCATCTCTGTCGGATGGCAATCAAATTCGATATCTTGACACAAGGCGCTTCGGACGCTTTTGGTTTTTGCGAAGCGCAGAGGAGGATACATATACCGGCCAGTCCAAACTGGGCATGGAACCTACAGATGCCGCGCTGAGCGCAGATTATTTGAAATCAAAGCTCGCACACAGGAAAGCGGCGATTAAAACAATGCTTCTCGATCAGTCCGTAGTAGCCGGAATTGGCAACCTCTATTCTGATGAGATTCTATTTGATGCGGGCATACATCCTCGGGCGCAATGTGACACTCTCATGGCCGCTGATTGGGAACAGCTGGCAAGATCTATTGCGAAAATTATTCGATGGGGAATCGATGCCGATGACATAACACCACAGGAGTATTTACAGGGAGAGGGCAGAGAGTACCGCAACGCCGCACATCTGAGAGTATATGGACGCGCGGGACAGCCCTGTGTTAGCTGTAAGACAGCAATTGAGAGAGTGTTAATCGGTGGCAGAAACAGTTGTTTTTGTCCGCGCTGCCAGAGGAAAATTTAACCTTGCAGTAGTGGGGCATGTATTTTGGGGCGGCTCGATAGCCGCTCCGTTTTTTGTGGTTTGTCGGTAGATGAGCTTTTACAGTAAATTTATTGCAGTGGGGTGAAAGCAGGAGTGAACTGGGAACCCGCCCGGATGGTTTTGCGAAAGTTTCACAAAATTAGCTATATCCAAAGAGGTGTTTTTGTATTATAATAGTGGTAATTACCACAGTTGTACCGCCGGGAGGAGTCCCGGCTCATCATACTGGAAAGAGGCGGTGTGACGATGCAGGAAATTCGTTTTACACTCACAAACAAGCTGGGGCTTCATGCGAGGCCCGCATCTCTGCTCGCGCAGACAAGCAGCAAATTCAAGAGTACAGTTACCATCGAAGGCAAGGGAAAGACGGTCAATACCAAGAGCGTCATTCTGCTGATGACCCTTGGCTTCGGCGAGGGAACGGACTGCAAAATTGCCGTCGAGGGTGAGGACGAGACCGAGTGCATGGAGGCCATCAAGAATCTGGTCGACAACAACTTCTTTGAAAAAGAGTAAGGCCGTTCGGCTTTCGAGGTGAGAGAATGGAGAAAGTGGTAAAGGGACTCGGCGTAGTCAAGGGCATCGCAGTGGGCAAGCTCAAAATCATCAAGACCGATTTTGAGGAGGCCAAGCGTGCCTATGTCCGCGGGACGCCGCAGGTGGAGCGGCAGCGCTACGAAGCGGCCTGTGAGCATGTGCTGAGCGATCTTTCGAGCCTGCTCGAGCGCTTTCAAAACGAGGGCAGAGATACCCAGGTTGAGATCATCAACGCGCATGACAGTATTGTCAAAGACGAGTTCATGCGCGACAAGATCATCCAGAACATCGAGGCGGAAAATTCCGCCGTCGACGCCATTCGCCTCGCCGCCGTTGAGGTCTCGGCGATGTTCGAGGGGATTGACGACCCCTATCTCAAAGAGCGCGCGACCGACATCGGCTATGTGGGCAACATGCTCACCAAGGCGGTGCTCGGCATCGGCGACCCGAAGTTTGACGAGGACAATCTCATTGTCTATTCGGAGGAGGTGGAGCCGTCGCTGATTGCGTCGTTTCCAAGCGACAAGGTCAAGGGTATCGTCATGGGGAATGCGAGTCTGACCTCCCACGCGGTCATCATCGCAAAGGCCCGTGACTTTTTGACCGTCGTCGGCGTCGGCGACTGCTGCGACGGCATGAGAGACGGCGATGAGTGCATTCTCGACTCCTACGAGGGTGTGCTCATTGTGCGCCCCAATGAAAAAACAAGGGCAATTTATGAGGAAAAACTCCGTGAGGAGCGTGAGCGGCAGCAGCTCTTTGAGACACTCATCGATCTGCCTGCTGAGACGCTTGACCACCGCGAAGTCACCATTGCCGCCAATGTCGGCTCGGTGGCGGATATGGACAATGCCCTGGCTAAGGGCTGTAAAGGTGTTGGCCTTTTCCGTACGGAGTTTGTCTTTATGGAGGCCAAGAGCTTCCCCGGTGAGGAAGAGCAGTTCTCCATTTACAAGAAAGTCATTGAAAAGTGCGGCGGCGAGCTGTGTGTGATCCGCACAATCGACATCGGCGGAGACAAGCCGCTGTCCTACTTCGACTTCGGCAAGGAGGACAATCCGTTTCTCGGCTGGCGGGCTATCCGCATGTGCCTTGCAAACCCGGATGTGTTCATCATACAGCTCAAGGCCATTTTGCGCGCAGCAAAATTCGGCAGAGCCGGAGTCATGCTGCCGATGGTGACCTCTGTCTCTGAGGTCAAGACGGCAAAACAGTATGTCGAGACCGCCCGCCGACAGCTCGAGGAGGCGGGGATGGAGTACGGCGACATCCAGATCGGCATCATGGTGGAGACGCCGGCCGCCGTTCTCATGGCACCGGCACTGGCGCGCGAGTGTGACTTTTTCAGCATCGGGACAAACGATCTTGTGCAGTACATCATGGCGGCCGATCGAGGCAATGCCAAGATCAGCTATCTCTATGACTATTTCAACCCGGCGGTTCTGCGAGCGATCAAAATGGTGGCGGACGCCGCGCACGACGCGGGAATCTGGGTCGGCATGTGCGGCGAGATGGCGGGTGACATTGATGCGACCGAGCTGCTTGTCGCCATCGGCATCGACGAGTTGTCGATGAACGCGAGTTCCATTCTCGAGATCAAAAACAAGGTGCGCCACATCAAGGTCAACGGCGATCTGCTCTCGGCGGCGCTGAAGATGACCGATCCCACCGAGGTGCGCGAGTATCTGTCGAACAAGTGGTGAGCGCGCCGTTTGGCAGCCGGGCACGGCGTGTTTCGACCGTGTGAACGACTCACGTTTAAAAAGAGATCAAAACAGCGGCCCCGGCTTTCAGTGCGCCGGGGCCTTTTTTTGCCGGAGAGGGGACTTGTATGTCGGAACTTGTCATTCAAAATGCAACACAGGGCAATCTCAGAGGCGTCACACTCGCCATTCCAAAGGAGAAGCTGGTGGTCTTCACCGGACTCTCCGGCTCTGGAAAATCCACGCTTCTCATCGATGTGCTGTTTCAGGAGTGTCAGCGCCAGTATCTCGAGGCGATGGGCATGCAGGGAATCCGCAAGCCGCAGGTCGACCGGGTACGCGGGGCGTCGCCCGCTGTTCTCATCACACAGAGCGACCAGAACAAAAACCCCCGCTCGACCGTCGGCACGGTGAGCGATCTCTACACCGACCTGCGCATGGTCTACGAGAAGCTGAGCGTACGCACCTGTCCGGGCTGCGGCAGACCCATTTCCAGCGCCGACTGTGAAGAGCAGACCGAGCGGGAGGGAGATGAGTTCCGCGTCTTTATGATCTGCCATCTCTGCGGGCACCGCATGCGCAAGCTGACCCGGAGCGAGTTTTCCTTTAACACCAGGCAGGGCGCCTGCCCAACCTGTCAGGGTCTGGGCAGTACGCTGAGCGTCAGGCTTGAGAGTGTGCTGCGCGAGGAGCTGTCGCTCGAGCAGGGAGCCGTGGCATTTTGGGAGGCAAAATTCGGCGAATACCAGACCGGCGTGTACTACCGGGCTCTGCGCCACTTCGGTATCCCCGAGCCGCGGGATATAGCCGTTTCGCAGTTTGATAAGCTTCAAAGGGCCATTCTCATGGAGGGCGTCACATGTGACGCGGTGCGCGAGACCTTTCCCGATGCGGCGCCGCCCAAGACGGCGGCTGCGGGCCGCTTCGAGGGCGTTGTGCCCATGCTTTGGAAGCGGCTTCGAGACCACGGCGGCGATCTTGCGCGGCTCGGCGCCTACTTTCACAGTGTTGTCTGCTCCGACTGCGGCGGCGAGCAGCTCTGTGAGCTGAGCCGGTCCGTCACGGTGGAGCAGACCAGGCTGCCGGAGCTTTCGGTGCGCTCGCTCGAGGAGCTTCGACAGTGGGTCGATGCACTCGCGGAAAAACTCGACGGCAAGCGCAGCGATATGGTGGGGGACTATCTGCTCGATCTCAGAACGAAGCTCGATCGTTTTTTACAGGTGGGGCTCGGCTATCTGACCCTTGATCGACAGACAACCACTCTGTCTGGCGGGGAGCTGCAGAGAATGCGGCTTGCGGCTGTGCTGGACTCCGATCTGAGCGGGGTAATCTACATTTTGGATGAGCCGACCGTGGGGCTGCACCCAAAAGATACGGCGGGGCTCGTGGCCGTGCTCAAGAGACTCAGGGATAAGGGAAACACGGTTCTGGTCATCGAGCACGACCCCGATGTGATGCGGCAGGCCGACTGGATTGTGGACATCGGACCGGGATCCGGCCTCCGCGGCGGCCGGGTGGTCACGACTGGAACGCCCGAGGAGATCTGCCGCAGCCCGGAGTCGGCAACAGGGTGCTATCTTGGCGCCACTCATCCGGGTAAGACTGTCTTTCGTCAGCCGTCGGGCACAGCGGTACGGGTGAGCGGCGCGCATAAATTCAACTTAAAGGGGTTTGACGTTGCAATTCCGGCGGGGTGCCTGAGCGCAGTGACCGGCCCCTCCGGTTCGGGCAAGTCGACGCTCGTGTTTGAGCTGATTGCAAAGGGCGACCACCGGGGCCCTGACGGCGCCGTGTCGGGCTGTGGCCAGTTTGACGCCTTAGTGGAGATCGGGCAGGCGCCGCTTGCCCGCATGAAGCGCTCAAATGTCGCGACTTACTGCGGTGCATACGCCCCCATCCGTACACTCTTTGCTGGGACGCCGCAGGCGGTCAGCCGGGGGCTCGGCGCAAGGCACTTTTCGTTCAACACCACGGGGGGACGCTGCGAGACCTGCCAGGGGCTCGGCGTGGTAACAAGCAATCTGCTCTTCTTTCAAGATGTCGAGGTGGTTTGTCCGGCCTGCGGCGGCCGCCAATTTTCGGACGAGGTGCTCGATGTGAAGTACCGCGGCCACTCCATCCACGATGTGATGAAGTTATCGGTGGAGGCGGCGGCTGAGCTCTTTGCGGACCGGCGGCCCATCGCGGAGATTTTAAATCTGCTCATGGAAGTGGGGCTCGGCTACCTGGAACTCGGCCAGACGCTTCCCACGCTCTCCGGCGGGGAGGGGCAGCGGCTAAAGCTCGCGCGCGAGCTGATTGGCAGCAGGGGCCGCAAAAGAAATCTCTATCTGCTCGACGAGCCGACGACGGGACTGCACCCGGTCGATGTGGAGCACTTTCTAAGGCTTCTTGACAAGTTGGTCGACGCGGGCTCTACGGTGGTCGTAGTGGAGCACAACGAGCAGCTCATCCGCCACTGCGACTGCGTTGTGGATCTCGGCCCAGGAGGCGGCGAGAGGGGCGGGGAGCTGATGTTCACCGGCACGCCGGCTCAGATGCAAGAGGCCGTCGGCGATACGGCACGCGTTTTCTTTGGGAATCATTAAAAAAGGCGCTCCGCTTCAAAAGCGGAGCGCCTTTTGTGTGGAGGAGCCGATGCCGGCCGAGGAGAGAAGTGGGGCAAAACTCCCCCTTACACCGACGTGCCAGCGTGGTTGGCGGTTTCTACAGGTTGCTGCTCCTGTCTGGAGATCGCGGGGCTCTGGGGCTTTTTGGGGCCGTCCCAGTTGATGACACCGGCGAGATAGAGCCCCGTCTTGGCGCTGATCGGGCCGATCATCTCATAGAGAACCGAGGACGAAAGAATGATGGTTGAGAGGAGGGCGCCCATGTCGGGCGGCAACAGGCGCGCACCCAGAATGGCAAGGCCGATGGAGACGCCGGCCTGCGGAATCAGCGTCAAACCGAAGTAGTTGCGCACTGCCCGGTCGGCCCCTGTGATGCTCGCCCCGAGAAAAGATCCGAGATACTTGCCGACGATACGCACGGCGAAGTAGGTGATGCCAATGACCCCGGCCGAGACGAGGGCGTTGATGTCCAGACGCATGCCCGATAGGACAAAGAAAGTCGTCAGAATGGGCGGAGTGAATTTGTTGACCTGTTTGAAGAGGTTCTTGTTTCCGCTCAAGTTGCTGTAGGCCGTGCCGAGCGCCATGCAGGAGAGCAGCGGCGAGATGCCCGCCGCCGAGCAGAGGCCGCTCATCAGCATCAAAAGAGCGATGGTGACGACCAGACAGTGATCCTTGGAACGGTGGTCGTTGATGAGCTTTGTGAGCAAAAAGCCGAGAAGAATGCCGATGCCCACGGCCGCCATGTTGAGTACAATCGGGATGATGACGACGTAGGCGTCAAAAGCCCCTCTGCTGCTGACGGCCTGAGCCACTGCGGCACAGATGGAAAAAGCGATCAGCGCAACCGCGTCATCGAGGGCGACCACCTGCAAAATGAGATTGACAAAGTTGCCCTTGGCTTTGTACTGGCGAATGGTCATGATGGTGGAAGCAGGCGCCGTAGCCGATCCGATGGCGCCGAGCAGCAGAGAGAATGAGAGCGGCAGGTGAAACACAAAGAGCATGGTGAGTGTGACCACAACAGCGGCGACCAGCGCCTCGCAGAGTGTGAGAACAAAGACCGTCGAGCCGTTTTTTCGCAACGAGGAGAGCTTGAGATACTTTCCCACACCAAAGGCGATGAAAGAGAGCGCCATATCGGTGACGAATTCCATGCCGGATATGATCTGCACCGGAATCAGGTGAAGAACATAGGGGCCGATGACAATGCCCGCGAGAATATAGCCCGTCACATTGGGCAGGTGAAGCGGCTTTGTAAACCTTGTGAGAAGAAAGCCGGCCGCCAAAATCGCCGCGATGCTCAAAATGACAAGAGTATTGGTTTGAAAGGTGAAAGTATCGGCGAAAAATGCCTGTATGTTCTGCAGCATGGATTCCCACCCTCTTATGATTCATTTGGCGCCCCGGCGCAAGAGGTCTCACAGCCAGGGGAGCTTACAACCTTGATTCTATGCGGCGTCGGTGATAAAATCAAATTATCTTATTTTGACCTGTTATAAATTTTTTGAATAATTCTATGTGAGAGGGAGGGGTGTCGTGATGATTGACAGCAAAATCAGGACGCTGATCACACTGGCCAACATCGGCAGCTACACCAAGACGGCAAAAGTGCTGTCACTGACGCAGCCGGCGGTCAGCCATCACATCCGCCAGCTCGAACAGGAATACGGCGTCAAAATCTTTCGCAGGGCCAAAAATAAGCTGATTCCAACGCCAGAGGGCGAGATTTTGATCAAATATGCCCGTCGTATTGTGGCGCTCTCCGATAGCGCGCGTCAGGCACTGGAGGACTGTCAGCACTCCATTCACCGGTTCAACGTGGGCATCACACCGACGGTCGGGCAGAATCTGGTCTCGCAGGTTTTTGTCGCCTACTGCCGGGAACATCCGGGCGTACACATCAACATTTTGACTGATACGATAAAGAAAATTTATAAAAAGCTGCAAAATTATGAGCTTGACTGGGCCATTGTAGACGTGTCAGCTCCCAATCCGGACTATGTGACGCTGCTGCTCGACATGGATTACCTTTGTCTGGTTGTATCACCGCAGCATCCGTTTGCCGATCGGGCAAGCGTGCCGCTGGCCGAACTCAAGGCCCAGCGATTCATTCTGCGTCCCCCGAGTGCCGGAACCCGCTCACTCTTTGAAAACCACCTCATGAGCCACAACGAGACCATCCGTGACTTCAATATCGTCATTGAAATCGACAACATCACCACCATCAAGGAACTGGTCGCCTCCAACCTCGGGGTGACCATCATGGCGCACAGTGCTGTGGCGGAGGAGGAGAGTTCGGGACGGTTGAAAGTTGTGCCGGTAGAGAACTTCAATATGCCGCGGCAGATCAACCTGGTCTACCGCCCGGAATTCAACCACGCCGAGATCTTTGAGGAGATTCGGGGCATTTACAACAGGGGAAGAAGCAGAAAATCAGCAGAGGAGACATGATATGAGAAGAGCAGACAGAGAGATCACCAACACAAGCGAAATCAGAGAAATTCTGGCGGCCTGCGATGTGTGCCGCATCGGCTTCGGGGGAGAGATTCCCTACATCGTGCCAATGAACTTTGGCTGGGAGGAGCGCGACAGCCGGCTCACGCTTTACTTTCACTGCGCACATGAAGGGCGCAAGCTCGAGCGCATGAGGGAGGGCGGCGTCGTCTGCTTCGAGATGGACACCCGCCACAGACTTGAGACCGCGCAGCTTCCCTGCCAGTACACCATGTACTATGACAGTATCATGGGAATAGGCCGGCTTTCGGAGGTGGACGACCCCGCCGAAAAGGTGCGCGGTCTCAAAAGCATTCTGCATCAGCTCGAACCGGGCAGACCCCACGAGATTGATGTGCGGCAGGCGGCTACCGTCACGGTGCTGCGTCTCGATGTGCAGTCGCTCAGCGCCAAAGGACACCGCGCACACTGAATATGGCAAAAAAAGAGAGGCCCTGATATTGGGGCCTCTCTTTTTTTAATAAAAGGAATTGACAGAACAAAAGAAATGATATATAGTTAGTTACACAACTAATTAACTGATTGGGTGGTGAGAGAATGAAACTGAACCTGCAGAGCGAGAAACCCATTTTTTTGCAGATTGCCGAACAGATCGAGGACGCGGTCTTTACCGGCGCATTTGCCGAGCAGACGCAGATTCCGTCCACAACGGAGATCTCCGCACAGTTTCAGATCAATCCTGCAACCGTGCTCAAGGGGATGAATTTGCTGGTGGCGGATGGGATTCTCTATAAAAAAAGGGGGCTTGGGATGTTTGTTGCCGAGGGGGCGCTCGAGAGAGTGCGCCGCAAGCGACACGATTCGTTTTACGAAAACTATGTGGAGAGCATGCTTGACGAGGCGAGAAAGCTCGGGATGACCCGGGAGGAGCTGCTCACATTGATTGAAAGGGGATACCGGAATGAACGGAATTGAAATCAGAGGCGTTAGCAAGAGCTTCGCCGGTTTACGGGCGCTCGATGATATCACGCTGACACTTGGGGAGGGGATGATCTACGGTCTGCTCGGCCGCAACGGCGCGGGAAAATCCACTCTGCTTAATCTCATTACAAACCGTCTTTTCCCAGATGAGGGCGAAATTTTCATCAACGGCGAGCCGGCTGCGGAAAACGATCGCGCCCAGAGCCTTGTCTATCTGATGGGGGAGAAAGACTACTATCCCGATGCCATGCGCGTACGGGATGTCTTTCGCTGGACGGGAAACTTTTACGGCGGTTTTGATCTGGAGCGTGCAGGCGAGTTCTGCGAGCTCTTCGGTCTGGATCAGACGAAGAAAATTCAGCAGCTCTCCACCGGCTACCGCTCAATCTACAAAATAATAACTGCGCTATGCGTCGATGTGCCGTATGTGCTGCTTGATGAACCGGTGCTCGGGTTGGACGCCAACCACCGGGAGCTCTTCTACAAACTGCTTATTGAGCAGTATGCAGCCGAGCCGAGAACTTTTGTTCTCTCAACCCACCTCATTGAGGAGATCGCAGCGCTCATCGAACAGATCGTTGTCATCAAGAACGGGCGAATCATCCGGGACGAATCCTGTGAAAGTCTGCTCGCATCCGGCTATACCGTAGCGGGAAAGGCCGGTGACGTCGACCGTTTCATTGAGGGAAAGAACGTCATCGGCACCGATACACTTGGGGGCCTTAAGACTGCCTATCTGCTGGGGCGACCGAACAGGGACGAGGTACCACAGGGAATTGAACTCTCACGGATTGATCTACAGAAGCTCTTCATTGAGCTGACCAACGAACAGGGGGCAAAGAAATGAATAAGTGGAAGACAACCGTACGCTATTACTGCGCGGATTATCGATTTGCGGTCGCGATGTTCTATCTCGTAATTGTGGCTCTGCTGCTCTTGAGTGTTCTACTCGAGCACATGGTCGAAAAGGGGGGACAGATCAATGGTTTCGATGTATCGGCCTGTGTCTTCATGCTGGTGATGGGAATGAACTCTTTCAAACCAACGCTTCGCATGCTGCTGCAAAATGGTGTGTCGCGGCGCACACTTTTTCGGGGCTTTTTCTGCTCAGGCGCGCTGGTAGCGCTGATGATGGCGGTAGGCAATCTGGCCGTCGCATGGATCGGCGATGCGCTGATCCACTATACGCCGCTCTATGAAATGATCTACGGCGGCGCGGGCAATGCCCTGCTTTCCACCCTCTGGAATTTCTGCCTGTTTTTCATGGCGGTGACTCTTGGCTTTTTGATCACGGTGCTCTACTACCGCATGAACCGGGGACAGAAGACCGTTGTCTCCATTGCGGTTCCCGCATTGCTGGCGGTGGTGCTGCCGTTGGTGGACTACAGTCTTTTGAGTGGGCGTATCGCGGCGGCACTGGAGAAGTTTCTGCTCGCTGTGATGGGTCTGTCAGCGGGGCCATACCCGTTTTTGGCAGTGCTCTTCTTTCTCACACTCAGCGCCGTGTTTGCGGGACTTAGCTTTCTGCTGGTGCGCCGAGCGCCAATTAAGGACTGAAGACAGAAAAGGCCGGGCAAACTTGCTCGGCCTTTTGCTTTCTTCAGATGAGCCCCAGGCGCACGAGACCGCGCCAGACCCCCTCATCACGCACCGAGTCGGTGACAAGGGAGCAGACCTGCTCAAGACGCTTGGAGTGGCGCGCCATCATCACTCCCGTGCCGACGGTACGAAGCATGTCATAGTCGTTGTCGGCGTCGCCGAAAGCGTAGGTGCAGCGCCTGTCGATGCCGTAGTGGGCGAGCAGTTTTTCGATGGCAACACCCTTGTTGATTCCGCGCTTTCCCACGTCGCAGGAGTAGTTTCCCGGCTGGTCGGTGATCTCATAGAGATCGTCGAATTCCCGGTGAAAGCGTTCGAGCTTTTGAGGGCTGTCATAGGTGATCATCAGTTTGTTTACAGCGATGGCGTGGGGGTCTTCAAGCGGCAAAAACTTCGATGTATCAAGCCGAAAAAGCTGCGCCATACGACGGTAATAGGTTTCGTTCGGGTCCTTGACAAAGCAGATCTGCTGGCTTTCGATGATGTAGTTGATGCCGGCGCCCTCAAGAAAGGCGAGAAGCCGATCAAGGGCATCGGGGGCGATGGTGTCATCCCAGATGGAGACGCCCGCCACCTCGGCGTGCGCGCCGTTGGTGGTGATGTAGCTCTCAAAGCAAAGCAGCCCCTCAGGGATATAACACTTGGCCCGCCCGGTGGCAAGCGCCACCAGATAGCCGCGCGCGCGAAGCGCTGCGATCGCCTCGAGCGTCTTGGCTGTGGGGGAACAGATTCCGCAGGTCTCATCGAGCATGGTGCCGTCGGCATCCAAAAATACTGCGCCCTGGTACATGTCGGCCTCCTCGTCTGATTTTCTCTTTAGACAGTTTATCACAGGGCGGCGGTGCGGCGATACTGGTAAACCTGCAGCAAGTTGCACAGCCCATGACAACCAAAACCGGTATCTTATCCAAAAGAGCCCGCGCACAGCGCGGGCTCTTTTGGTGGGGGAGAAGAAAAGAATGTCAGCGCAGAATCCACTCGCTGATGGTGGAGACACCAACGCTGTAAAGAAGAATGGAGGGGGGCTTTGCGAGCGTCAGTATCAGCATGAATTTTCGAAAGGTCATCTTGGAGAGGCCGGCGATCATACACAGCAGATCGTCCGGCGCGCCGGGCAGGAGAATGGCAACGGTGAAAAGGCGCGTAAAGGTCTTTTTGCGGTCGAGCCAGCCAATGTATTTTTCGTAGGTCTGGTGGCTGACAATACTTTGAATAAAAGCCGAGCCATAGCGCCTGGCGAGAAGAAAGCTCAGTGTAGAGCCGATGAGAATACCGGCATAGTTGTAGAGAAAGCCCTGCAGCCCACCGAAGATGAACACACCGGCCGCGAGAGTGATTCCGCCGGGGATGATCGGAACCACGACCTGCACGAGCTGGATGAGAATAAAGATTACCGGTCCCCAGATGCCGCACCTGGCCACAAACTGTTCGAGAGCTGCCTCAGAGGTGAACAGCCCCATCTTTACGGCATAGATGCAGAAAGCGATGACAACGATAAATCCGGCAATGGTACAGAGATTGATCCACTTGTTTTTGCGTGTCTTCTCCAAAATGATCCCCCTTTGCGCCGACAAGTACAGTCTACAGGAGAATTCTAAAAAAGCAAGGGGGATCATTCTTAATAATTTCTGAAGAGTGAGCCTACCGAAAATGAAAAACAACCTGTTACAGGCTCCGCCAAAATGGAATTTCAGATGCTCTGTCCCCATATTTCGCGGGAATATCCAGTCCTGCGGATAGAACCTTGCTTGCAAGGTAAAATAGGAACATTACTTGCAAACGGAGGTAAATTGCATTGAAGAAATTACAATTGACGGCTGAGAAAATCGCCTCTTACGGTCAGTATCTGCACAGGGAGGAACGCAGTCCGGGCACAATCGAAAAATATCAGCGAGATGTAAATGCCTTTGCCCGGTGGCTGGGTGACAGGGACATCACAAAGGAGCTGGCGGCAGGCTGGAAGGCGTATCTGTTGGAACAGGGCTATGCGCCTGTCACCATCAATGCCATGCTCTCGGCCCTGAACGGCTTATTCGGATTTCTTGGCTGGGATGCGTTCAGAGTGAAATTCTTGAAAATACAGCGCAGTCTGTTTCGAGACTCGAGCCGGGAATTGACCAGAGTGGAGTATGACCGCCTGATTGCCAGCGCTAAAGAATTGGGCCGGGAACGGTTGACACTGCTCATGGAAGCCATCTGCGCCACGGGTATCCGGGTTTCCGAGGTGCGGTATATCACGGTTGAAGCCGCCCGGCAAGGTAGAGCGGAGATCTCGTTGAAAGGTAAAATTCGGGCCATTCTGCTCTCGAGCAAACTGTGCCGCAAACTTCTGAAGTATGCCCAGAAACAAAAAATCGCCTCTGGCGCAATCTTTCGCACCAAAAGCGGAAAGGAGATCAGCCGCCGCCAAATCTGGGCGGAGCTGAAAGGGCTTTGCAAACATGCGGGAGTGATCCCCACAAAAGTATTCCCGCATAACCTGCGGCATCTGTTTGCCACAATCTTTTACAGGGCCTGCAAGGATATTGTGCGGCTGGCCGATGTGCTGGGGCATTCCAGCATCGAGACCACCCGTATTTACCTTGTGACCTCCGGTGTTGAACACCAGCGCCAACTGGAGCGGTTGGGATTGGTATCATAGACAAAATCAACATTTTGCAAAAGTAGCACAAACGCCGGGAGAACCCGGCGAAACACAAAATCAACATTTTGTCACAAAAACAGACGGAGAACAATCCCTCGGCTACATAATGATTAAAAAGTATATCATGATATTGCCCAAAACGCAATGTGGATTCCTGATTTTGGGCATAAAATATCCTCCCGCAAAGATTGCATATTTTGCGGTCGTCTTTTGTGCGCTCTGTCACGCTGTGTTCAGCCAGTGGCAGAGCTTTTTTCTGTTTTGGACGTTCGTTGAAAGCACAATGCCATGTGAACAAAGGACAAAATGTTGATTTTGAGATAGGGGTGATGCGCAAGTGATAACGAAGCAATCTCTGTCGGATCCGATTTCCATTCCGCGGAGCTGTGATTGACCGAACAAAGCGCCGGAGAGAGGCTGCCAGAAGTTGAGCATAGGGAAGAGGAGATGACATCATGAGAAAGAAATTGTTTGCCGGGCTGTTCGGTATTTGCCTGCTTTTGGGGCTGCTGGCCACAGCAGCTTTTGCCGCACCGCAGAGGGCAGGCACCGGCCTCACAGCCGACGATCCCATAGCGGTGGAGCAGGAGAATTTGGTAATCAGAAACGATACCTATTATGGTATTTCAAAGACATGGTTCGCCAGCTTAAATCTCGACAAGGCGGATATCCGCTATTTTTCTATCCAGATACCAAACACAGTGAAGACCATTGCGGCCAACGGCTTTACCGATGCATACAGCAATGAAAAGGATCGATACGGCGCCGTTACTTATAATGATGATCTGGGCAGATACCATGTGGCTGCCATTGATTTTTCTCAAGCTACAAACCTGACGACAATCAAGAGCCAGGCCGCCATGTCTTCCCCCATTTCCGGTGTGCTGGATCTGTCCCAGACCAGGGTGACTGACCTGGAGAAGAACGCATTCAAATCATGCGTCAATCTGACCGGGGTGATTTTGCCTGCTACTTTGCAGAATATTGGAAGCAAAGACAGCGGCTCCGTGTTTTACGGCTGTACCGGTCTGCAATATGTGCGCACCGCCGACAGCGACTCTGATGCGGTGTTTGAGCTGCCGGATCATTTGCTGGTAATTGGCAGACAGAGCTTTTACCAGTGCAGCGGCCTGCCCGCGAATACCACGGTGGAGATCCCTGCTTCGGTGAACTATGTGGGAAGCGAAGTGTTTCACTACACGACGCCGGTCACGACGATCGTGGTGAAAACCGACGATGCCAATGCCTATGATGGCGGGGCATTTAAAAGCACCGATCATGGCCTGGGGAAACGACTGATCGTGTTTCAAAATTCGGCCGCCCGAAGCACTTTTTCGCCAAGTGGTCTCAGTTCGTATCGAAACGCCTGCACATATGAATTCACCCTGCACTATGGAACGGGACCCGACGCTAAAACAGAGCCGAAACTGCACGGGCAGGCAGTAAATGTCTGCAAAGCGCCAGACGGAGACTGGTTCGTGGATGAAGAGTATACTATCCCGGATGCAAAGGGAGACGACATCCCCGTCGGATATGTCGGCGGTTGGGTCTATAACAATGCCCTATTGACATCAAAAACCGTATTGAAACCTGACGGTGACGATCTCTATCTGGACATTCGCAACATTCTGCAAGCCCCCACAGTGGAGTTCATTGTAAATGGAGAGACCATCCCGGCTTCGGATACGTATCCGAAATTGAGAGTATCCCCTGGAGCAGAGATCGGTGTCAAGGTCTCTCATGCGATCCAGAGCGACCCGGACGCCGATGTGAAAGTCAAATTTGAATACCAGTGGATCGATGTGTGGCAGGGCGGCAGAGAGGGACCACGCATGGAGGAGGACGGTTTCGGCAGGTATAATTTGTGGGATAAGCCAGACGTTACAAATACGATTCGGATTAACGGATCTGAGGATGAGAGGACTTCTGCCGGCAATTACACGGACCAGGACTACGGAGACGGGTACTATCTTGTGGTGATCTACGGCTATGCCGTACCAAAAACTGGCGGCCAGTGGGAACGATTTTATCAATCCGCCAATACGGTGATCGGTTCCGACCCGGGGCGGACGGTCAATACGGCCTATCTGTTCGATGTTACCATAGCGGAGCCCGTCACTGTCACCCCGGCTGATATCACCATCTACACTGGCGGAGAGGGTTACACTGGTGTGGTCAACGATGCCGGCCAGCAGGTCCCATCGTCAAACGGCCTGCCGGAGCCCGGCTACTATATCACGCTGCCAAAGCGTATCAACGAGCAGTTGGGCGGCGACGCCAATGCGGCAGATCTGTCTAAAATTTTAAAATTTACCTATCAGGATGGGCAGGGCAGAGAAAGAGAATGGAAGCTGGAACTCTATGGCACAGACGCTCACAGCAGCAATGTGGAGGGCACTGATCGACAGCGCTACATCTACCGGGTGTTGCCGGGTATAGACGAGACCGGGCAAGAGATTCCGCTCCGGCTGCAGTTTGCTGATTATGAGGGCAATGTCATTGTCAGCGATGTATTTTCTCCAAACGTAGAAGAGCAGTACCGGGAATACGACATGGGCATTTACCCAGGAGATCTGGAGACGGGAAGAATTACTGCCGAGATTGATCTTGGCGGCGGGCAGACTGTTTTCAGTGACATTGTCTCCAGCACTGGCAAACTGGTGGTGCGCGGCCTGACGGATGATAACGTCACAGTAGAAATTGTCGGCGATGAGAGCGGTCTTTCCGCCAGGGGGATAACCGCAGTGGCACCTGATGACATCGCCTACTATGTAAACGGAAGCAATGTGGAGGTGGCCGACCCCTCCGGTGTCAAATTGCTGATTGACGAGGTGCTGGACGACAGCGTACTGACCGACTACATCGAACAGAACATGACTGAACATATCCCGACTGGGGATTACGCCTACGAACAGAAGTATTTTGACCTGGTGGATACCAGAAACGGAAATACCTACCTGACCATAGGCGCTGACCAGGTACTGACGATTTACTGGCCAATCCCCAATGATTTTGATGACGCCAGACCGTTCTATATGGTCCATTTTGAGGCGCTGGATCGGAATTATAGTCACTTGGACCAGGAACTGTCTGCTGCTCCGCCAAAAATAATTTCCGCTGAACTCGCGACCGTGGGCGCAACGAAGTACATCAAGTTTGAAACGGAGTCTTTCTCTCCCTTTGTGCTGGTCTATGGGAAAAAATCCGGTGGCAGCGGTGAGACGGACCCCCATTATACCCTCCGCTACGACACAAACGGCGGTCAAATCCTCAAGGCCGAAACGAAGCGCTACTCATGGACAAAAGAATATGAGCAGTTGCCTGTTCCCGTCCGCAACGGTCACACTTTCGAGGGGTGGTATCTGGATAGCAAGCTGACCAATCTGGTACGGGAGGATGTCAAGGTCAACCGCGCCACGGTCACCCTTTACGCCGGGTGGAGTAAAAATATGGGAGATCCGGACAACAATGGTGTATCCAGCTGGTTGAACACCGAGGACCACAATTCGTATCTCAACGGATACGGAAACGGCACATTTCGCCCAAACGGCAATATGACCCGCGCTGAGGCTGCACAGATGTTCTACAATCTGCTGTTGGACAGGGATATTCCCCTTACAGCTTCCTTTTCCGACGTCACGGCCGGCACTTGGTACACTACGGCGGTCAATGCATTGGCGTCTCTGGGGATTGTCAATGGAACAGGAAACAATCAATTTGAACCAGACCGCCCCATTACTCGCGCTGAATTCACTGTGATTGCCATGCGCTTTGCCGATGGTGTGACTGGAGGGGAAAATGTTTTCTCTGACGTCAGTTTGGATGACTGGTTTTACAGACATGTGATCGGCTCGACTCAGTATGGCTGGATCACCGGTTATTCCGATGGCACTTTTCGCCCTGACAACACCATTACCCGTGCGGAGGCAACCGCAGTAGTCAACCGGATGCTGAACCGCAGCGCTGACAAAATATTTGTAGATCGCCACTCAAAAGAGCTGCGTCCGTTTGTGGATCTTTCCCAGGGTCACTGGGGCTATTACCAGATTGTAGAGGCCACAAACACACACGACTATACAAGAGGTGACGATGGGGAAGTCTGGGTTGCCACGAAATAAGCCCTTGAAGCGAAAGCGCGTGAACAACGTCTGAAAGCGCTATCGGAACAGAGACAAAGAGAAGTCCCGCAGCGGCTGAGAGCCCGCGGGACTTCTCTTTTGTATCGTAGACACAAAAAGCAATCTGAAAGGCAACACTTTAACGACAGTGCCTTAATATAAACTGGCACAAAAAATACAGAATGAAAAATGGATTTCTATTTTGTAAAATAGTTCTGTTTTTTCTCATGATTAAAGCTTTACGGATTTAGAAGCAAAAAGGGCATGCACTTTGCGCCACACAGCAATCGCCGTCTGCGCGTACGCTGATATTGCAGTGATCTCACTGTAGAAAGGAGACGGGGTATTTGACGGCCAAAACAACTGTATTTCCCCCGGCGGGCCAGACCGATCTTGACTGCCTGCCGCTGGGAATTGCATACGCTCCGTATCAGAAGTGGCGGGACATCTACGATCCAGCTGTAGCGCTCAAGCGAGGTACACTCTTTTTTGAGCTCGATCTGCCGTTTGCCGGAAAGGGGGTTCTGCCGTCATGACTGACAAGAACACTCTTTTGCGGCAAATTGATGAAGTCAGCTTTGTGCTTGACGAGGTACGGCTGTTTCTCGACACTCACCCGAATGATCCCGGTGCTCTGACAAAATACCAGGCCTGCCGCACTGTGCGTACACAGGCAATTGCAACCTATGAGAATCTCTACGGCCCGCTGCGCGCAAATGGTGTGCAGCCAAATAGCTGTTGGAGCTGGATTGATGGGCCCTGGCCCTGGGAGGTGTAACCATATGGACTTATGAGAAGAGACTTCAGTATCCGGTTCGGATTCTCCGGCCGAATCCACGCCTTGCAAAGGCGATCATCTCTCAGTTTGGTGGTCCGGACGGTGAGCTGTCCGCGTCGATGCGCTATCTCTCGCAGCGCTATTCTATGCCATACAACGAAGTAAAGGGACTTCTTACAGATATTGGTACGGAAGAACTTGCCCATATGGAGATTGTGTGTGCTATTGTTCACCAGTTGACCAAAAATCTGACACCAGAACAGATTAAGCAGCAGGGTTTTGACGACTACTATGTTGACCACACTGTCGGTCTCTGGCCGACTGCAGCGGCAGGAATTCCCCATAATGCTTTGACCTACGCTTCAAAGGGCGATGCCATCACTGATTTGACTGAGGATATGGCAGCCGAGCAGAAAGCGCGTACCACCTATGACAACATTCTGCGCCTGACTGATGACCCGGATGTTGCAGACGTGATCAAGTTCCTGCGCCAGCGGGAAATCGTTCACCATCAGCGCTTTGGCGAGGGACTGCGCATTGTGCAGGACAAACTGGATTCACGCAACTTCTATCTCACCAATCCCGAATTTGACTGACCGACACAAGAAAAGAGCCGCCCCTCGGGGCGGCTCTTTTTTATACTCAACAAGGAGAAAATGTGCCATGCCTCACGAGGAACTCTTGTTCCAAATCACCAGATTGTTACATCTCACCGGTGTCATCGGAGAAGCGCAACATACGATAGCCGACACCAATATGGGTTTGGATGTATTTCGGCTGGGAGGGAACGGGCTCGATTTTTTTGCGCAGTGTGGCCATAAAGACGCGCAGCGACGGGGTATCGTCCGGCAGAGCATTGCCCCAAATTTCCTTTAAAATAAAATTGTGCGTTAGAACCTTGCCGACGTTTTTTGAGAGCAGACACAGAAGTTTGTACTCAATCGGTGTCAGATGCACTTCTCTTCCGTCGACATAGGCACATCCGGCGGCATAGTCAATTTTCAGGCCGCCATTTTGAAACACACTGTCCGCATCGTTCGGCGCACTGTCATAGCGCAGGCGGCGCAGTGCCACGCGCAGGCGCGCGAGCAGCTCGTCCACGCTGAAAGGCTTTGTCAGATAGTCGTCGGCCCCTGCGTCAAGCGCGCTGATTTTGTCACTGTCCTCGCTGCGGGCACTGACTACGATAATGGGCACATTGGACCAGGAGCGAATTTTTTTTATGATCTCGACGCCATCCATATCGGGCAGACCGAGGTCGAGGATGATGATGTCCGGCTTGTGGGAGACGGCCTCGAGTATCGAGGCGCCGCCAGTGCCGGCAGTGTGGTACTGGTAGCCCTGCATCTCAAGCGTTGTGGTGATGAGATTGCGGATTGCTCTGTCGTCTTCTACGACAAGAATCAGCGGCTTATTCATTGCAGATGACCTCCTCAGCTTGTAGGGTAAAGGAAAAGACAGCACCATGCGGGCTGTTGTCCCGCACGATGATATCGCCGCCGTGGGCCTGGACGATGGAGCGGCACAGGGAGAGCCCAAGACCGAGTCCCCGGCGGCCGTCTGCCTGCGGGTTCTCAGCAGTGTAAAACATATCGAAGAGCTTGCTCTTGTCGCTGTCCGGCACACCGGGGCCATCGTCGGCAATTTCAACGACAACCTCGCTGCCCTCGCGGCGGGCGCTGAGCTCGATGTGAGACTCTGGCGGCGTGTATTTGACGGCGTTGTTGACAATGTTGATGATAACCTGAACAATGAGCCTCGCGTCGATTTTCGCCATAAGCAGGTCATCGGACAGGCGAACACTGATGTGGTGTTCATGTGCGCGGCGGTCAATGTGTCGAAGCGCCTCCTGGATAACCTCGTCGAGCAACTCCGGCTTGAGCTGTAGACTGATTGAACCATCTTCCATGCGGGTGACGGCAAGCAGATTTTCCACGAGATTGATCAGCCACATGGCGTCGTCGTAGATGTCGGCGTAAAGACGCTGCCTGTGCGTCTCGTCAAGTACTTGTGAATTTTGCATGAGCACGCCGGCGTTACCGGATATACTCGTTAAGGGCGTGCGCAGATCGTGGGAGATGGCGCGCAGAAGATTGGCGCGAAGCTGCTCTCTCTGTGCCTGCAGGGCAATTTCATTTTTTGTTTCACGCTCCTGCTCTTTTTCGAGGGCAAGACCGCATTCGGCAAGCATGGCGAGCAGCAGGCTGCGCTCAAACGTATCGATATCGCGCCCCTCATCCATGACGATTCCGATGACGGCAAAGACCCGATCATGCCCTCTGACTGCGAGATAGAGACATTTGGCTCCCGGCAGAGTGCCGGTAGTGGCGCCGGCGTGCTTGTTGTTTTGAAGCACCCACTGCGCGACGGCACGTTCATCTTGCCCGAGATAGGCCTGAAGTGTCTGCTCTTTTTCAAGTGGGAACGAAAGTGCGGATGCAAGAGCCCCTTGCACTACCGGGTAGAGTAAAATACTGCGATCGAGGAGTTTCTGCACCTGGCGCGCACAGCGCATGAAAATTTCATCCCGGCTTCCTGCACGCTGGAGCATTTGACTGGTCTCAAGGAGAACTTCCGTGCGGTGGGCTTTCAGCGCAGCCTGTCGGGCTTGCCGTTTGACACGAGTCGTCAGCGAGCTGACAGTCAGAGCGGCGACAAACATGATGAGAAAAGTCACAAGATAACTGGCGTCATAGGCTTCAAAAGAAAAGCGGGGAGCGGTGAAAAAATAATTGAAGACAGAGACGCTCACCAGGGAGAACAGCACGCTGTAAAAGCGGCCCTGTGTCACAATAGCAGTAAAGAGCACGCCGAGCAGATAGGTGATAATAATGTTGGCATCGCGAATGCCCAGCTGATAAAACCAGAGGCCGATGAGCGAGCAGCCTGCCAGAAGAGCGAGAGTTTTCAGCAAATCTCCGGCGCTGAGCTTCAGATGCCCCAGAGGCTTCTGGAGCTTTCCGTGAAAGGGGGGCTGGGTATCGGGTATGATATAAATATCTATATTGGGATTGAGGGCGGTCAAACGATCGATGAAGTTGTTTTTGGGAGCCAGCAGGGAACGCCTGTTGTTTGAACGACCGATGACAATTTTGGAAACACCGCTGGCTCTGGTATACTCTGAAATCTGACTGGGCACATCATCGCCGTAAACCGTTGCAATGCGCGCGCCGAGCTGTTCGGCCAGCTTGAGGTTGCGCCGCAGATTTTCCCGGTTTGCGCTGCTGAGCTCATGTGTTCCGGGCGTCTCAACGAAGAGCGCGGTAAAACTGCCGTGAAACGCGTCGGCAAGCCGGGCGGCAGTTCGGATGACCTTGGCATTGGAGGGAGAGCTGGAAAGACAGATCATA
Source organism: Feifania hominis (assembly GCF_014384765.1). Taxonomy (NCBI): domain Bacteria; kingdom Bacillati; phylum Bacillota; class Clostridia; order Eubacteriales; family Feifaniaceae; genus Feifania; species Feifania hominis. The sequence continues at coordinate 394,150 of NZ_JACRSP010000001.1, forward strand.
ATATGCTCATCGGCAAATCCGGCTTCTCCCTCGCCATGCTGCTTTGTTCGGGTGAGACGGTCGGCGGTGCGCCGCAGAGCAATTTCACGCAGAGCGGCCAAATTTCCCCTTGTAAAAAAGTGTCCCAGTGCCTGTCTGGCCTGTGTGGGGCGGTAGATTTTCCCCTCGCTGAGTCGTTTGATCAGATCATCCGGCTCAATATCCACCAGTTCCACTTGGTCAGCGCTGTCAAAAACACTGTCCGGTATCCGCTCACGAACAGTGATGCCTGTGATGGAGGCAATGATGTCATTGAGACTTTCAATGTGCTGCACGTTGACGGTAGTAAAGACATCAATCCCGGCGCGCAAAAGCTCCTCAATATCCTGATAGCGCTTGGTGTGGCGGCAGGTCTCGGCGTTTGTATGGGCCAATTCATCCACCAGGATTAACGAGGGGTGCCTCGCGAGCGCTGCATCAAGATCAAACTCCCTGAGATCCAGGCCGCGGTAGTGAATCTCCTGAGGGGGAAGCTGTTCGAGCCCCTCAAGGAGAGCGAGGGTCTCAGGGCGTGTGTGCGGCTCAATATAGCCGGCGACAACGTCAATCCCGGCGGCTTTGGCAGCACGGGCGGCCTCAAGCATGGCAAATGTTTTGCCGACGCCGGCGGCATAGCCGAAAAAGATTTTGAGCCTGCCGCGCTTTTCTGCGTCGTTGCCTCTGTGGATCTGACGTAGAAGCGACCCGGGACTCGGGCGTTTTTCATCCATATTGCCGGTCCTCCAACTCTGTTACTTCATTCAGTATACAACGCTTCAGATGATGACTGTGTTATGATTGTCCCCCGATGTATTAAGATTATATAAAGACCGACTTGAGAATACAAGAATTACGCTGCCTGGCGGCGGGGGCGAACCGGCCTTTTTATTATGAAAGGAATCCTGCGGCGTTGTTGACGTTGTGACGGGGACTATGTTATATTATTATCACGAAACAGCCAAAGGCAGGGGAAGAGTATGGCCAAAGAACTGGCAAAGACCTACGACCCGTCACAGGTCGAGGACAAGCACTATAAAAACTGGGAGCAAAAGGGGTATTTTCACGCGGATGTACACAGTGAGAAACCGCCTTTTTCTATTGTCATCCCGCCGCCCAATGTCACCGGGCAGCTCCACATGGGCCACGCCATCGACGACACCATTCAGGACATTCTGATCCGCTACAAGAAGCTGCAGGGCTTTGAGGCGCTGTGGGTGCCGGGTATGGACCACGCGGGCATTGCGACGCAGATCAAGGTGGAGGAGATGCTGCGCGTCGAAGAGGGAAAGACGCGCTACGATCTCGGCCGCGAGGAGTTTCTGCGCCGCGTGTGGGAGTGGAAAGAGCAGTACGGCGGGCGTATTGTCAGACAGCTGCGCCGACTCGGCGCGGCCTGCGACTGGCAGCGTGAGCGCTTCACCATGGACGAGGGGTGCTCGCGGGCGGTGCGCGAGGTCTTTGTCAACCTCTACAACAAGGGGCTGATCTACCGCGGCTACCGCATCATCAACTGGTGCCCGCACTGCATCACCGCCCTTTCAGACGCCGAGGTGGAGTACGAGGAGCAGGAGGGGAACCTCTGGCACATCCGCTACCCGCTCGCGGATGGAAGCGGCGACGTGGTTGTTGCGACGACGCGCCCCGAGACCATGCTGGGCGACTCCGGCATTGCGGTGAGCCCGGAGGATGAGCGCTACGCCCATCTGATCGGCAAGAGCGCCGTTTTGCCGCTGGTGGGCCGCGAGATTCCGATCTTTGCCGACGAGTACGTCGACAAGTCCTTTGGCACGGGCTGCGTCAAGGTGACGCCTTGCCACGACCCGAACGACTATGAGATGGGTCTGCGCCACGATCTCGAGCAGATTCTCGTGATCGACGACTACGGTAAGATCAACGAAAACGGCGGCGTCTATGAGGGACTTGAGCGCTATGAGGCGCGCAGGAGAATTGTCGCCGACCTTGAGGAGCAGGGCTACCTTGTCAAAATCGAGAAGCATGTCCACAACGTCGGCCAGTGCTACCGCTGCGGCACCACGGTGGAGCCGCTCGCATCGCGGCAGTGGTTTGTCAAGATGAAGCCCCTTGCGGAGCCTGCCATTGACGTGGTCAAGAGCAAAGAGGTCAACTTTGTCCCTGAGCGCTTTGAGAAAATCTATCTCAACTGGATGGAGAATGTGCGCGACTGGTGCATCTCCCGCCAGCTCTGGTGGGGGCACCGCATCCCGGCTTTCTACTGCGACGACTGCGGGGAGATGACGGTTGCAAAAGAGGATGTAACGGTCTGCCCGAAGTGCGGCTCGCACCATGTCAGGCAGGAGGAGGATGTGCTCGATACCTGGTTCTCCTCGGCGCTGTGGCCCTTTTCGACGCTCGGCTGGCCCGACCGGACCGAGGACCTTGCGAAGTTTTATCCCACATCGGTACTTGTGACCGCCTATGACATCATTTTCTTCTGGGTGGCGCGCATGATCTTCTCGGGTCTCGAGCACATGGGCGAAAAGCCGTTTTCCGATGTGTTCATTCACGGCCTGATCCGCGACGCGCAGGGCCGCAAGATGTCGAAGTCCCTCGGCAATGGCATCGACCCGCTCGAGGTCATTGAGCAGTACGGCGCGGACGCCCTGCGCTTCGCGCTGGTCACGGGCAATTCGCCCGGCAACGACACGCGCTTCTCGAAAGAGAAAGTGGAGAGCGCGCGCAACTTTGCCAACAAGCTCTGGAATGCCTCGCGCTTTGTGCTGATGAATCTGACGATCACCCGCTGCGAGCTGCCCGATGAGCTGGAGCTTGAGGACCGCTGGATTCTCTCCCGGTACAACGACGTCGTGCGCGAAGTCACCGACAACCTCGACCACTACGAGATCGGCGTTGCCGTCTCCAAGCTCTACGACTTCCTGTGGGACGACTTCTGCGACTGGTACATCGAGCTTGCAAAGCTGCGTCTGTTTGAGAGCAACCCGAATGAGGCGACCCGACGGAGCGCCCAGCAGGTGCTGTGCTATGTGCTCTCGAACACGCTGAAGCTCCTGCACCCGGTTATGCCCTTTATCACGGAGGAGATCTACCTGACGCTGCCGCATGCGTGTGAGTCGATCATGCTCGAGCAGTGGCCGCGCTACAGCGAATCGCTCCACTTTGCGCAGGAGCAGACGCGCATGGAGCGGGTGATGGAGGCCATCAAGGCCATCCGCAACCGCCGCAGCGAGATGAACGTGCCGCCGTCGAAAAAGGCGAAAGTCTACATTGAGACCGAGGACGCCGAGACGTTTCGGCGCGGGGCGGCATTCTTTGAGCGCCTGGCGTCGGCCTCTGAAATTGAGATCGGCAGCCACTTTGAGCTGGAGGGCGCGGTGTCCATCGTCACGGACGGTGCGCGCATCTTCATTCCGCTCGATGAGCTCGTCGACAGGGAGAAAGAGCTTGCGCGCCTGGCGAAAGAGAAAAAGGAACTCGAGGGCGAGCTTGCGCGCATTCAGGCGAAGCTGCAAAACGAGGGCTTTTTGAAAAAGGCGCCGGCGGCGCTCGTCGATGCCGAGCGGGAAAAACAGAACAAGGTGCAGGATATGCTCGAAAAGCTCGAGCAGAGCATCCGGGCCTTTGACCGCTAAACAGATAGGGCGCACACCGCGGCGCTCAAACAGGGGAGAAGAGGGTTTGTACTATGACGTATGAAGAGGCTTTGGAGATCATTCACGGTACCGAGCGCTTCGGCATCAAGCCGGGCCTTGCGCGCATCGAGCGGCTGCTGGAGCGCCTCGGAAGTCCGCACCGGCAGCTCAAATTCATCCACATCGCCGGCACCAACGGCAAGGGCTCGGTCACGGCGACCATTGCGGGCGTTCTGCGTGAGGCGGGCTACCGCACCGGCATGTACATATCACCGTTTATTGAGGAATTTCGCGAGCGCATCTCCATCAACGGGGAGATGATTCCCGAGCAGGATCTCGCCGACCTCTTCGAGCGCGTCCATCTGGAGGATCAGGCCATGAAGCGCGAGGATGGCATGGAGTGCTCGGAGTTCGAGCTTGTGACGGCCGTTGCCATGCTCTACTATCTGCGCGAACACTGCGACATCGTGGTATTGGAGACGGGTCTCGGCGGGCGCTTTGATGCGACAAACGTCATCGACACGCCGCTGTGCTCGGTCATCATGTCGATCTCTCTCGATCATACGGAGTATCTCGGCGACACCATAGACAAGATCGCCTGCGAGAAAGCCGGCATCATCAAAGAGGGCGGCCACACCGTTCTCTACCCGATTCAGCTCGCCGATACCTACCGCGTCGTTCAGGACAGGGCCGCCGAGATGCACAACACCCTCGTCGTACCCGACACCACCAAGATCAACATCACCAAAGACAGCCTCGACGGCGTGGAGTTTGACTACACCGGACTGCACGTCACGCTCGGCATGCTCGGGGAGCATCAGATCTACAACACCGTCACGGCGCTGGAGGCGCTGCGCATTGTAAAGGAAAAGGGCTTTCCAGTGTCGAAGGAGCAGCTCCTTGAGGGTATCCGAAAGGTGCGCTTTATGGGGCGCTTTGAAATCTGCGCGCGAGAGCCGCTGATTGTATTGGACGGCGGGCACAATGTCTCGGGTATCAAGACACTCACCAAATCGATCAAAAACTACATCCGCCCGAGCATCAAGGGCCGCCTCTATGTCATCATGGGCATTCTGCGCGACAAGGAGTACAAAAAGTGCATTTCGTCGGTCGCGAAGCTCTGCGACAGCTTTGTAGCGGTTGCGCCGGACAGCGCGCGCATGCTCGACCCGAAGATCGGTGCGAAGATCGCCGGGGTCTACTGTGACGATGTGCGAAGCTGCAAATATGCGCCGCAGGCGCTCGACAGCGTGCTCAAAAAGGCGACAGCGGACGACGCCATCGTCGTGTGCGGGTCGCTGTATCTGCTCGGCGGGGTGCGCCGGCATATCCGGGAGCTCTCGGGCGTCAAAAAGCTCATCTGATTTGACATTATTAGACGAACCTGTTCGACGCAATGAAACAAAATAATCAGCAGGGAAACGCTATGATGGAACTTGATTCCATCATAGCGTTTTTTGTTTATGAAATTTGCGCAGGGGGGAAAGATCATCCATGCAGGTTACCATCACAACAGAGGCGGACAAGCTCAATGTCGTCATCCACGGCGAAATCGACCACCACAGCGTCACAGAGCTTCGCGACAGTGTGGACGGGCAGATTTTGCAGTCGCGCCCGCAGACCATCCGGCTCGACTTTTCCGGCGTCACGTTTATGGACAGCTCGGGCATCGGCTTTATCATGGGCCGCTACAAGCTCGCGCGCGAATACGGCGGCCGGGTCGTTGTCGCAGGGACCGGTAAAAAGACCAGAACCATTCTGGAAATGGCGGGCCTGGCCCGGTATGTGACCATATTATAGAGAGGTGCGAAACGATGAAAGCGATCAATGAGATCAAAGTACAGTTCCCGTCAAAATCCGTAAACGAGGGATTTGCGCGCGCCGTTGTCTCGTCTTTTGCGGCCCAGCTCGACCCGACCATCGACGAGCTGGCCGATATCAAGACCGCTGTGTCCGAGGGTGTCACAAACGCCATTGTACACGGCTACCGCCGCGAGAGCGGCATTATCACGATCACGGCGCGCCTCTATGAAGACCGGCGCATTCAGCTCACCATCCGCGACCGCGGCTGCGGCATTGCCGACGTCCACAAGGCCATGGAGCCCTGCTACACCACGGCTCCCGAGGAGGAGCGCTCGGGCATGGGCTTCACCATCATGCAGACCTTTATGGACAAGCTTCGGGTCACATCAAAGCCCGGGTGGGGCACACGGGTGGTCATGGAGAAGTACATAGGCAAAAGGGAGAATTGACATGGCGGCGACGACCCAGGGCACGTATGGGCGTGAGCTGCTGCGCCGTGCCAAGGGCGGTGACCGGGCGGCGGTAGAGGAATTTGTCAGGGAGAACTTCGGCCTGGTACACATGGCGGTCAAGCGATTTACCGGCCGCGGCGTCGAGTATGACGATCTCTTCCAAATCGGGTGCATGGGGCTCTACAAGGCCCTGTCAAACTTCGATCTCGAGCAGGGCGTCATGTTCTCCACCTATGCGGTGCCGGTCATTCTCGGCGAACTCAAGCGCTACTTTCGCGACAACGGGCCGATCAAGCTCTCGCGCAGCATCAAGGACAGCGCCGGCAAAATCGCCCGCGCACGCGAACGGCTCTGTGCGAGCCTGCTGCGTGAGCCGACGGTGCAGGAGCTCGCGCAGGAGACCGAAATGGCGGTTGACGAGCTCGTTCTGGCGCTTGACGCGACAAGGCCCGTGCTCTCGCTGAGCCAGAGCATGGGGGAGGGCGACGGCGAGATGAACCTGCTCGATCTCTGCGGCGACGACCACACTGACGAGGTGATTGACGCCATCGCAGTGCGCGAGGCGGTGCGCGAGCTCAAGGAGCGCGAGCGGCGGGTGGTGGAGATGCGCTTTTACCGCAACATGACCCAGATGCAGGTCGCGTCGGTACTCGGCATTTCGCAGGTTCAGGTGTCGCGAATCGAAAAGGCGGTGCTCGCCAAAATACGCGAGTCGATTCTGTCGGAGAGTTAGAGCAGGGCGGGCGGCAAATGCCGCCCGCCCTGATTTTCAAACAGGCGCCGGTATGGTACAATATAGGGCAGGGAATGACACAGGGGGGATTTTTGTGCCTGAAATCATCGCGCGGCGCCAGTTTGACCCGCTCTACATCTGGCTGGATCTCATTTTTCTCGCGGTTTTGCTGGCGCTTTTGCTCTACCGGAAAAAATACATGACCGTGGCGGTCGGCGTCTTCTTCGGGCTTGTCTACATGGCTGTGGACTATGGTATCTTCCATCTGATGCTGCACACGCGCAGCATCCAAAACGGCTACAGCATGTTCTGGGTGCTGCTCTGGATGTCGATGAGCTTCGGCTTTACAAACTTTGTCTTCATCTGGCTGTGGCTCTCGCGGGATACGCATCTCGTCGAGTGGTCGGTGCTGATTTTGAGCTGGTGGGTCTGCTGCCCGCTGATCAGCGGCAGCTTTGGCCGCGCGGCGGCGCCCATTGTCATCGAGCGCACGACCGGAGCCTATCACGGGGCGATGGCGGCCATGCTCTTTGTGGGGTATCTGGGGCTCGTCATCTGGAATCTCACAAGGGCCGACCGCGAGAGCCGGGTCAACATCCTCTGGCTGCTCGCCATCGGCATTCTGGTGCAGTTCGGCTGGGAGGCGGGGCTTCTCATCGGCGGTGTGCGCAGCGCGGGCTTCGCGTCGCCGGCGGACAAGTTCGCAACGCTTGTGGTAAACTCTCTGCTCGAGACCAACCTCGGCATGCCCTATGTCTACTTTCTCTTTCTGGCCTACTCGCGCCGCTTCACGGAGCGTATGCGAAAAAGGCGCACTGCGCTGTCTTTGCAGGAGCGCATCCGGGAGAACAACGCCCAGCGCCTCTTCGGGGGCGGCTGTGAGTTCCTCGGGGACTGACGGTGGCCCCGCGGCTCGTGCCGCGGGGCTTTTTTACCGGTGTAAATTCCGGTGTGCGCCTGTTTGCATTTGGAGCGATTTCCTGTATAATAAACTTTGATTGTAAAACCGCAAGGCTTTGAGAGGAAGAGCATGGAAGAATTAAAAGAGCGCTATCTGCGCGTAAAAAAGAGAATCTTAGACCAGGAGTTTTCCCGTATGAACGCGCGCCAGCGCGAGGCCATTTTCAGCGGCAGAGGTCCGCTTTTGATTCTTGCCGGCGCCGGCTCCGGCAAGACGACGGTCATCGTCAACCGGATTGCCTATCTGCTCAAATACGGCGACACCTACCACTGCGAGGAGCTGCCGTTCGGGCTGACCGAATTTGACGTCGATCTGCTCGAGGAGTATCTGCAAAACCCGAATCCGGCCTTTGCCGAGCGGGTGAGCGAGCTGATTGCAAACCGCCCCGTCTCACCGTGGAGCATTCTTGCGATCACCTTTACCAACAAGGCCGCAAACGAGCTCAAGGAGCGCCTGATCGGCACCGTCGGCGAGAGCGCGAACGACATCTGGGCAAACACCTTTCACGGGGCCTGCGCGAAGATGCTGCGCCGCGACATTGAGCGCCTCGGGTACACGCGCGACTTCACGGTCTACGACACCGACGACCAGAAGCGCCTGATCAAAGAGTGCACCAAGATGTTAAACCTCAACGAGAAGAACTATCCGGTCTATCAGGTTTTGTCGGTGATCGGCCGGGCAAAGGACAAGCTGCTCTCGCCGGGCGAGTTTGCAGAGAGCGCCAAAAGCGACTACCGTCTGTCGAAGATCGCTTCGATTTACAAGCTCTACCAGCAGCGCCTCGAGGCGGCAAACGCCCTCGACTTTGACGATATGATTCGCCTGACCGTCAAGCTCCTGGCGGAGTGTGACGACGTGCGCGAGTACTACCAGAAAAAGTTTCAGTACATTCTGTGCGACGAGTATCAGGACACGAACTATGCCCAGTATGCGCTGGTGTCGCTGCTCGCGGAGCAGCATCGAAATCTCACTGTGGTGGGTGACGACGACCAGAGTATCTACAAGTTTCGCGGCGCGACCATTGAGAATATTTTGAGTTTTGAAGAGCAGTACAAAGAGGCGAAGACCATCCGCCTTGAGCAGAACTACCGCTCCACGCAGGTGATACTCGACGCGGCGAACCAGACCATCAAGCACAACGTCGGCCGAAAGGGCAAGACTCTCTGGACCGAGAATCCGGGCGGGGAGAAGATCAAGGTCTTCAAGGCAAAGGACGAGTACGCCGAGGGTGTCTTCATCGCCGAGAAGATACTCGACGAGGTGGTACGCTACGGCAAAAACTACCGCGATTTTGCCGTTCTCTACCGCGCAAACGCCCAGTCGAGCGCCATTGAAACGGCGCTGCAGCGCTCGGGCATCGCCTACAAGCTCTTCGGCGGCTACAAGTTCTACGAGCGCAAGGAGGTCAAGGACGTGATCTCCTACCTCGGAGTGCTGTGCAACAGGCAGGACGACCTGCGGCTCAAGCGCATCATCAACGAGCCAAAGCGCGGCATCGGCGACACGACGGTGGATGTCGTCGAGGCGCTGGCGGTCTCGAGCTCGCGGTGCATGTACGACGTGCTCGCCGAGTGCGGCGAGTATGAGCAGCTCGCGCGCAGCCGCGAGAAGCTCACGGCGTTCTACAGTATGATGGAGGAGCTGCGCGCCAAGCGCGACCTGATGGCGCCCTCTCTCTTTGCAAGCGAGGTGCTCTCCCGCACGGGCTATATGGAATTCATCATCGCGCAGGACAAGGCCGACGGCCGCGAGCGCGCACAGAACATCGAGACGCTGCTCGCCAACATCCAAAACTACGAGGAGAACGCCGAGGCGCCGTCGCTGACCGGCTTCATGGAGGAGGCGTCTCTCGCGACCGACTGGGAGACCCAGAGCGAGGATGGGCAGTATGTGTCGCTTCTGACCATACACAGCGCAAAGGGACTGGAGTTCCCGGTTGTGTTTCTCGCGGGGATGGAGGAAGAGGTCTTCCCGTCCTCCATGGCCATGCAGAACCCCGATGAGATTGAGGAGGAGCGCAGGCTCTGCTACGTGGCGATCACCCGCGCAAAACAGAGGCTCTATCTCTCTTATGCGGCGAACCGACGTACCTACCAGGGGCTTCGCATGCACTTCCCATCGCGCTTTCTCAAGGAGATGCCGACGGAGTATCTCGACATTCTCAATCAACCGGAGCCCGTACACACCTACGCTGCGGCGGGTACAGCCGCTAAGGCGCCGAAGAACCCCATTTACAACTACCGGGCGGGCAGTTCGCTCTTGAGCGGCAAAAAGGCGCCTGAGCCGACAGGGGAGGAGTACCGCGTCGGCGACACGGTGCAGCACGCTGCGTTCGGGCAGGGCGTCGTTCTCATGGCCAAAAAGATGGGCGGCGACTGGATGCTCGAGATTGCCTTTGAGAAGACGGGTACCAAGAAGCTCATGGCCAATTACGCCAAGCTCACAAAGCCGCAGGCGAATTGACGCAGAGACACGATAATGATAAAATTAATGGGTTAGAGACCAACCAGACGGAGGAGCCATGTTCGTATCAGACCAGTGGAAAGACTATGAGATACTTGACACCAGCTCGGGCGAAAAGCTCGAGCGCTTCGGCGCGTACCGGCTCATCCGGCCCGATCCCCAGATCATCTGGGACACGCAGCGCGACCCGGCGCTCTGGAATCGGGAGATTGCCGCGCGCTACGAGCGCTCCTCTTCGGGCGGCGGCCACTGGGAGATCAATCATCTGCCGAAGAGCTGGCAGATCGGCTACCGGGATTTGGTCTTTCAACTCAAACCAATGAATTTCAAGCACACCGGTATCTTTCCCGAGCAGGCCGTCAACTGGGACTACTGCCGCGGGCGCATTGAGTCCGCAGGCCGGCCGGTGAGTGTCTTGAATCTCTTTGCCTACACGGGCGCCGCGAGCGTGGCCTGCGCAAAGGCGGGCGCCTCGGTCTGCCACGTCGACGCCTCGCGCGGCATGGTCGACTGGGCGAAAGAAAACGCCCGCGCAAACGGACTTTCAGACGCGCCGATACGCTATATCGTCGACGACTGCAAGAAATTTGTCGAGCGGGAGATCCGCCGCGGCCGCCGCTACGACGCCATCATCATGGACCCGCCGTCCTACGGGCGCGGGCCATCGGGTGAGATCTGGAAGCTCGAGGAGAGTCTCTGCGGCTTTTTGCGCCTGTGTACGCAGGTGCTGTGCGACGAGCCGCTTTTTGTGCTGCTCAACTCCTACACCACGGGGCTGTCGCCCAAGGTGATGGAGTATCTGTGCGGCGTGAGCTTTGAGGAACGCTTTGGCGGGCGCTGCCGCGCCGGTGAGCTGGGACTGCCCGTGACAAAGACCGGAAAGATTCTGCCCTGCGGGGCAACTGTGATATGGGAGCGTTGACTTTGGAAGAACAGACACTGATTGAGACAAGAGCCCTCTCGTTCTGGTATCAGGACCCCGACGAAGCTGAGCCGAGAAAGGTGCTGCGCGACATCAATCTCACCATACGAAAGGGTGAGTTTGTGGCCGTGCTCGGCCACAACGGCTGCGGCAAATCGACGCTTGCCAAGCACTTAAACGGCATCCTCGCGCCTTGCGAGGGTACGGTGCTCGTCGAAGGGATGGACACGCGCGATGAGAAGCGCCTCTTTGATATCCGCCAGCGGGTGGGCGTGGTCTTTCAAAACCCCGACAACCAGCTTGTGGCGACCATTGTCGAAGAGGATATCGCCTTTGGCCCTGAGAATCTGGGGCTGCCTCCGGAGAAGATCCGCGAGCGTGTGACCGAAGCGCTCACGGCAGTGGACATGCTCGAGTACCGCGAGCAGGCGCCGCATCACCTCTCGGGCGGCCAGAAGCAGCGCATCGCCATCGCGGGCGTCATCGCCATGCGGCCGGACTGCATCGTACTCGACGAGCCGACTGCCATGCTCGACCCCGTGGGGCGTGCCGAGGTGATGAAGACCATTTTACACCTCAACCGCGACGAGGGAATCACCGTTGTGCTCATCACCCACTACATGGCCGAGGCCGTACAGGCGGGGCGCGTCATCATCATGGACGAGGGGCGCGTTGTGCGCGACGCCGCGCCGCGCGAGGTCTTCTCGCAGGTGGAGTATCTGCGCTCCATCGGCCTGGAGGTGCCGCAGGCGACTGATCTTGTCCACCGGCTTCGCGCCGACGGCTATCCCGTCGGCGAGGCCATCACGACGCAGGAGTGCGTCGAGGCGCTGGCAAAACTTCTCAAGGGGAGCGCAGAGCATTGAACAGCATCAAGACAGAAAATCTGACATACACCTACGGCGTGGGCACTCCCTTTGTCAAGACGGCGATCGACCACGTTGATCTGGAGATTGCCGAGGGGGAATTTGTCGGCCTGATCGGGCACACGGGCAGCGGGAAGAGTACGCTGATCAAGCACTTCAACGGTCTGATGAAGCCCACCGAGGGGCGGGTCTTCATCGACGGAGAGGACATCTGGGCCGAGGGGGCCGACCGCAAGAAAATCCGATTTAAGGTGGGGCTGGTCTTTCAGTATCCCGAGTATCAGCTCTTTGAGGAGACGGTCTACAAGGACATCGCGTTCGGCCCGAAGAACATCGGCTACAGCGAACAGGAGATTGACGAGAGCGTACGGGAGGCGGCCGAGATGGTGGGACTGACGCCCGATTTGCTGGAGAAGTCGCCCTTTGAGCTCTCGGGCGGGCAGAAGCGGCGCGTGGCCATTGCGGGGGTGCTCGCCATGCGGCCGCGGATTCTGATTCTCGACGAACCGGCCGCAGGGCTCGACCCGCGCGGACGCGACGAGATACTGGCCCGGGTACGCGAGTATCACCAGCAGAAGAAATCGACGGTCGTTCTCGTCAGCCACAGCATGGAGGACGTCACGCGGTACGCCACGCGCGTGCTGTGCATGAGGGACGCCAAAATCGCCATGTACGGCACGGTCGACGAAATTTTCTCCCACAGTGAGCACCTCGCCGAAATCGGCCTTGGAGCGCCGCAGATCACCGATGTCATGATCGGTCTGCGCGCGCGCGGCATCCCGGTCGACACCGGCATCTATACAGTAGACGCCGCCGAGCGGGAGCTGCGCCGGCTGTTGCAGGGAGGTGAGCGCCTGTGCTGAAAGACATCACGCTCGGCCAGTATTTCCCGGGAAAGACCGCCGTTCACCGCATGGACCCGCGGGTGAAAATCGTGCTGACCATCGCCTACATTGTGCTTTTGTTTGTGGTGAAAAATCCGCTCGGCTACGCCGTGGTCTTCGCCATCTTTGCGGCGGTGCTTGCCATCTCGAAAATACCGCTCAAAGTGGTGCTCAAAGGGGTCAAGCCCATTTTGTTTCTGGTGGTGTTTGCCTCCATTCTCAACATCTTTTACAACCAGGACGGGCGGGAACTGCTGCACTTCTGGATCATCCGTGTGACGACCGGCGGCGTACAGACGGCCGCTTTTATGTCGTTTCGCATGGTGTTTCTCATCATGGGAACATCGCTTCTGACCTATACCACATCGCCGATTATGCTCACCGACGCCATCGAGCGGCTCTTAAAGCCGCTCAAGAAAATCAGGGTGCCGGTGCACGAACTCGCGATGATGATGACCATTGCGCTGCGCTTCATCCCGACGCTCATCGAGGAGACCGAGAAAATCATGGATGCGCAGAAAGCGCGCGGCGCCGATTTTGAGTCGGGTAATCTGCTGCACCGGGCAAAGGCGCTGGTACCGCTTCTCGTGCCGCTGTTCATCTCGGCTTTTCGCCGCGCCGATGAGCTCGCCATCGCCATGGAGAGCCGCTGCTACCGCGGCGACATCGGACGCACCCGTATGAAAGTTCTGCGGGTGGGCAGGGTCGACTATCTGTCCATTCTGTTCATCGCGCTGTGCTACGCGGGTGTCATCGCACTCAATATGATCGGCTGAATTTTTGGGAGGAAATCTTGAGAACCATCTGTCTGACGATCGGTTTTGACGGCACCGAATACCACGGCTACCAGATTCAGCGCGGCAAGAGGACCGTTCAGGGGACGCTTCAGCAGGCCGTGCGCCTCGTGCTGCCCGGCACGGTCTCGGTGACCGGCTGCGGGCGCACCGATGCGGGTGTGCACGCGCAGGTCTACTATGTGCGCGTGGTCACACAGAGTGAGATGCCGCTGCGCAAAATCCCGCTGGCACTCACGGCGAATCTCCCCGACGACATCACGGTGTACCGCGCGAGCGAAATGCCCGCCGATTTTCATCCCCGCTACAGCATGCAGTCCAAGGAGTACACCTACCGCATCTGGAATCGCCGCACAAGAAATCCCTTTCTGCTGCGCTACGCCTACCATGTGCCGCGGGCAGTCAACCGTGAGGCGATGCGCCTTGCGGCACGGGGCTTTCTGGGCACGCATGACTTTCGCTGCTGCCAGTCGGCAGGCTCCGACCAGGAGGACACCGTACGCACCATCTATGAGTGTGAGCTCACTGAGCGGGGAGATCTTCTCGAGCTCCGTATCCGGGGCAGCGGCTTTCTCTACAACATGGTGCGCATCATAGCGGGAACCGTTCTGGAGGCAGGCCTCGGCAGAATGGACCCCGCGGCTGTCGCGACTATTCTCGCAGGCGGCGAGCGCGCGCAGATGGGGCCGACCCTGCCGGCGCATGGCCTCGCCATGACCGCAGTTACCTACAAGGAGGGCTTTGTACCGTGAAACCGAAGAGACGCAGGAAAAAGCCCGTTGAAGAGCCGCGTGAGCAGCAGGTTGTCTTTGAGACGGTCTCCGGTGACCCGCAGGAGGACGAGACGGACGAGGCTGTACCGAGCGACTACACTCTGACGCAGACCGATGATTCCGCAGCGCAGCAGCTGCGCTACGAGGGACCGAAGCCTGTCGAGGGCGAGCAGTCTCCTGAGCGTAAAAGGCGCGTCAAAAAAGCCCGGCGGGCCCGCCGGGTTGTCGTGGCGCTGATTGTGGTGCTGCTCGGATTGTTCCTCTTTGCCAACCGTGAAGTTTTAAACCTTTACACACTTCGCAGCTTTCTCAACAGCATCGGAATCACCTGGTTTGGCGAGTCGCAGGTCTCGAGTTTTGAACTGGAACTGGATCTTTCGCAGACCAACCTCTTTGACTGCTACAGGGATTCCCTGGTTGTCCTGTCAAACTCGGGGCTTGAGCTGACAAGACTTACAGGCGCCCCACAGTACAGCGAGACCTTTCACTACAGCAACCCTGTTTTGCAGGTGCGCGACAGCAAAATTCTCACCTATGACAGGGGAGCGAAGTCACTCAAGACCGCAAACGGCTTTGGCCTCGACTTCGAGCTGACGACGGAGTATCCCATCCTGTCGGCAAAAATGGATGACAAGGGCAGCTTTGCCATTTTGACCACCTCAAAGAATTACAAGGCGCAGGCCATGGTCTACAACAGCTCCAATGAGGCGGTCTACCGCTGGAATTCCGCGAGCAGCTACATCAGCGACATCAGCCTCGACGAGGACAGCCACCGCCTTGCCATCGCCGGGTTCAACACCGGCGCGGCGGAGCTGAGCACAACCGTGACCATCATCGACTACCGCAGCGGCGAGATTGTGGCGGCGGGAGAACCCATTGACGGCCTTGTCGCAGCTCTCGACTACAACGCCGACGGCGGCCTGTTCGCGGTGACAGATGACGCGCTCTATGTACTCGGGCCGGATGGGGCGCAGCGCGGCGTCTACCACTTTGGCGACAGCACGCTCTCGGCGGCATCCGCCGAGCTTGAAAACGGAGCGCTTTTGATTCTCAGCCATCACGTAGCGGGCACGAGTCTGTCGATGGTGGGGGTGGACACCTTTGGCAAGGTGATGTTTGAGATTGCGCTCGACAGCTATGTCGAGGACCTTGCGGTCAGCGACAAGGCGATATTGCTACTGGTAAACAACCGGGCTTTGTTATATAATTCTAGTGGCGAGCTGCAAAATACCATCTCGGTCAGCGACGATGTGCGCAAGGTGGCGGTCACGTCACGTCAGCAGGCGCTCATTCTCGAGCTGAACGAAGTGACGGTGGTGCAGTAGCCCTCTCAAACCATGCGAACAAAGGAGAATCTATGACTGCAATTTTAGATCTGGCAACGGTTGGTATCGTCTGCCTGAGCCTTGTACTGTGTTACCGGCGCGGGTTTGTGCGTTCGCTTGCCAACATGGTGGGAACACTGATCTCGCTCGGTATCGCGTTCTTTTTCAGCGGCAAACTCGGCGCACTGATCAGCAGGGCGTTTATCGCCCCGATTTTTCAGAACAAAGTGGACGACTATCTGACCCACCTCGCGCCGGCTGCGACGCAGGGGACGGTGGGCGATCCGGTGGCGTCTCTGTTTGAGCAGATGCCCGAGGTCTTTCAGAATTTTCTGAACAAGTTCAGCGTCAACGCCGAAGCGCTCAAGCAATCAGTCCTCGGCGCGCCCGAGAGTGAAGTGCGCCAGACTGTGGTAAGCGCCGTGGCGGATCCCATGGCGACTGCGGTGAGCAATCTCATTGCCTTCGTGATCTTGTTTCTCGGCTCGCTTCTGCTGATCAATCTTCTCACACGGGCGCTCGACCTGGTCTGTCATCTGCCGATTCTTCACTCGGTCAACAAGCTGCTCGGGCTTGCGCTCGGCGCGGTCAACGCGCTTTTGGTTCTCTTTGTACTGTGCTCGCTGCTCACGTATTTCATGCCGTTTATTCAGAATTACTTCGGCGTGGAATCGGGGATCGACAGCATCTCAAAGACGCTGGTGTTCAAGTACATCTATGTGATGAATCCGTTCACGGGGCTTCTCAAATAACTTCGATGCTGGGGTGTAAAACAAGATGAATTTACCGAATGCGCTCTCCATTTTTCGATTGATTCTGGTTCCGGTCTTCCTGCTCGCATTTTTCATGCCGATTGAAAATAACTATCTGGTGGCCTGTTTTGTTTTTATTCTCTCAGGCATCACCGATTATATGGACGGCTATATCGCGCGCAAGTACGGCCAGATCACCGACCTTGGAAAGTTGCTCGACCCGCTGGCTGACAAGATGATGCAGACAACGGTGTTCTTCTGCCTGTGGAGCGCCGATATTGTCCCACTGTGGGTTTTTCTGATCTTTCTTGGCAAAGAGGTCATCCAGATTCTGCTCAGCTCAAAACTCTATAATAAAGAGAATGTCGTGGTGCAATCTAATTGGTATGGCAAGGTCGCGACCGGTGTGTTCTACCTTGTCGTCTTTTTGATTTTGGTACTCGATTTGCCGCCGCAGTGGAATCTGTTACTGGTGTTCTTCGCCCTCGGCTGGGCGGTCTTCGCCTTTGTGATGTACGGCGTGGCCTACCGCGGCGTACTCAAAGCGGAGTTCGACCGCATGCGGGGAAAGAACAGACAACAAAAAGAGCAGAAAGATTGACGGGCTCTAGTAAGGAGATTATTGAAATATGTTATGTTCGCGCTGTAAAAAACGAATGGCAGTGGTGTTTATCACAAGGATGGAGGGGGACAAGACCATCAACGAGGGCATCTGCCTCCAGTGCGCGGTCGAACTCGGCATCAAGCCGGTGGGCGACATGATGAACCAGATGGGCATCAAGCCCGAAGATCTGGAAAACGTAGAGCAGGAGATGACATCGCTGATGAACATGATGCAGCAGCAGAATGAAGACAGCGGCGATGAGGACTTTGAGGAGGGCGGCGCGCACACATTTCCGTTTATGCAGAATTTTCTGGGCAATGCTCTGACTCCGCAGCAGGAAGGGCAGGAGGGCCAGAGCGGCGAGCGGCAGCAGACGGAGGATGAGGGGCGTGAGAAGCGCAAGAGCAAGAAGTCGAAGTATCTCGACAGCTATTGCATCAATCTGACCGCCCGTGCCAGGAGCGGCGAACTCGACCGGGTGGTTGGGCGCGAAAAGGAGATCTACCGGGTCATACAGATTCTCAACCGCAGAACCAAGAACAACCCCTGCCTGATCGGCGAGCCGGGTGTCGGCAAGACCGCCATCGCCGAGGGCCTCGCCCAGCGCATTGCGGCGGGCGAGGTGCCGGCAAAGCTCTTTGATCGGGAGGTCTATCTGCTCGATTTGACGGCGCTTGTCGCGGGCACGCAGTTTCGCGGTCAGTTTGAGAGCCGCATCAAAAACCTCATCGAGGAGATCAAGAACAAGGGAAACGTCATTCTGGTGATCGACGAAGTGCACAATCTTGTCGGCGCGGGCGACGCCGAGGGCTCTATGAGCGCGGCGAATATTCTCAAGCCCGCCCTGTCGCGCGGCGAGGTACAGGTCATCGGTGCGACAACATTTACCGAGTATCGCAAGTACATCGAAAAGGACGCGGCGCTCGAGCGGCGCTTTCAACCGGTCACGGTGGAGGAGCCGTCGGTTGAGTCGGCCGTGCAGATGCTCGAGGGCATCAAGCAGTACTACGAGCAGTATCACGGCGTGGTGCTCTCGGACAGCATCGTGCGCCGGGCGGTCGCTCTCTCGGAGCGCTACATCACCGACCGCTATCTGCCCGATAAGGCGATTGACCTGATCGATGAGGCGGCGAGCACTGCCAACATGGAGGATACCGACGCCAATCGCCTCGGGGCGCTCAAGCGCCAGCTCTGCGATGTGATGCGCGCTCAGGCGGCGCTTGAGCCGAGCGACAGCGAGGAGTTCTACGCTGAGAACGCGCGTCTCAAATCGGAGGAGCTTCGCCTGCAAAAGGAGATTGCATCGCTGCGCGATGTGCACAAGCTCATCGAGGTCACCGAGGAGGACCTCGCGCGCGTGATCGAGCTCTGG
The DNA here is from genome assembly GCF_014384765.1 of Feifania hominis. Lineage (NCBI taxonomy): Bacteria > Bacillati > Bacillota > Clostridia > Eubacteriales > Feifaniaceae > Feifania > Feifania hominis. Next base: position 412,480 of record NZ_JACRSP010000001.1, read on the forward strand.
ACGGGGATTCCCGCTTCTAAGATCAAGGAGGAGGAGCTGCAGCAGCTTCAGAATCTCGGGGAACGCCTGCGCCGGCGCATCGTCGGACAGGACGAGGCGATCGACGCCGTCTGCGCCGCGATCCGCCGCAACCGCGTGGGCATCAGCCCCAAGAAAAAGCCGGTCTCGTTCATTTTCACGGGTCCGACGGGAGTGGGGAAGACCGAGCTTGTAAAAACCCTCTCAGCCGAGCTTTTTGATTCGCCGGAGACCATGATCCGCCTCGACATGTCGGAGTTTATGGAGAAGCACTCGGTCTCGCGCATCATCGGCTCGCCGCCCGGCTATGTCGGCTATGACGACGCGGGACAGCTCACGGAGAAAATCCGCCGCAAGCCCTACTCGGTGGTGCTCTTTGATGAGATTGAAAAGGCACACCCGGATGTGCTGAACATTCTGCTTCAGATTCTCGACGATGGACGCATCACCGACGCCCACGGCAAGACTGTGAACTTTGAGAACACCATCATCGTCATGACCTCCAACGCCGGCAGCGAGAGGAAAGAGGGCGTGGTCGGCTTCAACAAGAGCGATGACGACCGGTCGGGCGAGAAAGCCATGCGCGCGCTCGAGCAGTTTTTGCGGCCCGAGTTTTTAAACCGCGTCGACGAGGTCATCGCATTTCATCCGCTCACACCCGAGAACTGCCGTCAGATCGCCCGGATCATGATGGAGGATCTTAAGGGGTCTCTGAGCGCAAAGGCAGTGGAGCTGCGCTATGACGACGCCGTGCTCGACTACATTGTGGAGAAGGCATACTCCAACAAATACGGCGCTCGCAACCTGCGGCGCACCATTGAGAAAAAGATTGAGGATCGCATCGCGACCATCTTTGTTGAGAACGCCGGTCGGCAGATCGACGTGCTGGTGGTCGGGGTCGAGGCAGGTGAGATCACAGTCAAAGATTTCTAAAATGTCCGGTTGACAACAAGTCCTGAATCGTGTATAGTATTTAAGGCAACGGAGCTGCCGAGCGTTCCGTTGCCTTTCCTAACCGCAGGTGTAGTTCAATGGTAGAATGTCAGCCTTCCAAGCTGAACACGTGGGTTCGATTCCCATCACCTGCTCCAAGATTTGCGCCTGTAGCTCAGCTGGATAGAGCAACTGCCTTCTAAGCAGTGGGCCAGGGGTTCGAGTCCCTTCAGGCGCGCCATTCATATGGTGGGTATAGCTCAGTTGGTTAGAGCGCTAGATTGTGGCTCTAGAGGCCGTCGGTTCGAATCCGACTATCCACCCCAAATTTCCCCTTTAGTGGGATGTAGCCAAGTCGGTAAGGCACAGGACTTTGACTCCTGCATTTCGCTGGTTCGAGTCCAGCCATCCCAACCACGTCGGAGCAAAGTCCGCTTTGCTCCGCTTTCCTTTTCGCAAAAAGGAAAGCATGCGCTGCACTCCCTTGCTCCTCCTTTCCCCATGCGCGAAGGCGCACGGGGACCCCGTTGAAAAAGACTCCCCGGAAACCTTGATAAATCAAGGCTTCCGGGGTTTTTCTTTTTTCCTTTATCTGGGTTGCAATATTCTGCCCAATGCCGATAAATTCCGTTAAAACGTACCTTTTTGTCGTCAAATTGTCGTCAAAATACATAACGAACCTCGAGTCCGGTCATCCCAACCGCATAGGAGTGTGCTCTCTTTATGCGCAGAGGCGCACGGAGCCACACTGGAAAGAAAAACCCCGAAAAGCCTGATTTATCAGTCTTTTCGGGGTTTTTTCTGCCAGTCGGAGTAAGTCAAACGAAACTCTCTGACTCAGCCATAGATTTTTTTCAAAATGGGCAGCAGGTGCTCGGCCGCTTTGGAGGCGGCGGTGTGCTGATCGGGCTCCTGGCGGACTTCGACGGTGTAGGTGCCGTCAAAGCCGGTGTCGTGAAACGTGCGGATGACCTTTTCAAAGTCAATGCCGCAGGCGCCGGGGTACATGCGGTTGTTGTCGGCGAGATGAACGTGGAGATTATAGGGGGCGTAGGTCTTGATCGCTTCGATGTAATCCGGCTCTTCGACATAGAGGTGGAACAGATCGAGCATGAGCATCAGATTCGGCCGATCCACCTTTTTGACGATGTCAAGAGCCTCGCCGAGGGTGTTGAGATAGTTGGTAAAGACAAAGGCGCCCGTCTCAAGCGCGAAGCTGACGCCCTTTTGCGCCGCGTAGTCACACACTTCGCGAAATCCCTCGATCTCATAGCGCTCGGTCTGTTCCTCGGTGTTGCCGGGCCAGCGCTTACCGCGAAGAAGTCCCGCGTTGATGTTTGCGCCCATGTAGGCCGCGAGATCGATGAGCTCTTTGGTGCGGCGCATGGTCTCGCGGCGGACGTTCTCGTCGGGGGAGGTAAACGTGTAGCCGAGCCGGCCGACCTCGCCCGTACAGATCAGCGAGACCGACAGGCCGTTTTTCTCAACCAGTTTTTTGACCGTGGCCCAGTCATAGGTCGAGGGGTCTGTTGTCATCAGTTCAACCGCGTTGTAGCCAAATGAGGCGATGTCGGCAAGGCTCTTTTCAAGTTTGCCCTGGTAGCAGGTCATTGTGGGGTCGTAGGGGAGTTCTTCGGTCGCGATCTGATAGGCGAATTTCATGGAAGTACCTCCTTATGATTGTATTGAAATTGTTATCTCTAAAGTACCATAATGCCCCCATCCCGTCAAGGGACACAGACGGCAAAACGGCGCCTGTTTGTCTGCTCTTGACACAACTGTTCAAACGCGCTATACTCAAACAAACGAATAGCCACTTCGGGGCGGGGTGAAAGTCCCCACCGGCGGTAAAGCGGCCATGGCCGACGAGTCCGAGAGCGAGAGCAGAGACGGTTGGATCCTGTCACCGACAGTAGAGTCTGGATGAAATGAAGTGAACAGCCGCACGTTGTCGTGCGCTGATCCCGATGTGTGCATCGGGATTTTTTTATTGCAGGAGTGATTGTCATGGATCAGAAAATCAACCGCCTTGTCCGCCTTGCGCTTCTCGCCGCCGTTTCGGTGGTGCTGATGTATCTTGTGCGCATTCCGTGGCCCGCAGCCCCCTTTCTGGAGTACGACCCGGCCGACGTATCCATCATGATCGGCACCTTTTTCTATGGCCCGGTCGCGGGGCTTGCCCTCACGGTTGTGGTGTCCGCCATTCAGGCTCTGACGGTGAGCGCCGCGTCGCAGTGGTACGGCTTTGTGATGCATGTCATCGCGACCGGGACACTGGTTCTCGTAACGAGCTTTGTACTGCGCCGCGGCGGAATGAAAAACCGGATGGCCTGGGCCCTTGTCATCGGCACGCTCTCCATGGCTGCCGTGATGGTGCCGGCGAATCTGCTGCTCACCCCGCTGTATATGCAGGTGCCGTCCGAGGCGGTTGTGGAACTGCTTTTGCCGGCGATTCTGCCGTTTAACCTTGTCAAGGCTGGAATCAACTGCGTGGTTGCCTGGCTCGTCTACGGTGGAGTAAGCCGCGTAATCAAAGCCCGGTGAGGCAAAAGTCATACATTTTTCTTACAAAGTTTGCGTTCTGTTTGAGCGCGGGTGAGGAATCTGGTATACTAATACCTGTGTCAGGAAAACGATCGAATGGGGTGTTGGTTTGCCGTTTTTTTCTCAGCTTCACCATGTTCTCTATGTGATGGGCCTCTCCATGGTGCCCGTCATCGAGCTGCGCGGCTCCATCTTTCTGGGCGCCGGGCTCGGCTTGCCGTGGGTGGAGACCTTTGTCGCCGCGGTGATCGGCAACATGATTCCGGTGCCGTTTATCATTCTGCTCGGCCGGCAGATTTTAAAGCTGCTCAAAAAGATACCACTGACCATGAAGCTCGGCGTGTGGCTCGAGGAGAAGGCTCTTGCCAAGAGCGACAAGATCCGAAAATACTCCTTTTGGGGTCTTGTACTGTTTGTAGGGATTCCGCTGCCCGGTACCGGAGCATGGACGGGCGCGCTGATTGCATGTCTGCTGCGCTTGCGGCTCAACTACGCGCTGCCCGCCATTTTCATCGGCGTTCTTGCCGCGGGCTTTATCGTCTCCGGCGTCGCCTATGGCTTTCTGGGGTTTTTGAGCTTTTTGGCTTGACAGCCGGTACGGCCGATGATACGATAGAAACACAAGTGAATAGCTCCTTATCAAGAGCGGCTGAGGGACAGGCCCGATGAAGCCCGACAACCTGCGAAAGCAAGGTGTCAAATCCTGCGGTGAATGCCGAAAGATGAGGTTAGAGCTCCCTGTCTTTTGGCGGGGAGCTTTTTATGACCAGAACAGGGGAGAGAGACAATGAAACAGAGAACACTATTTACCTCCGAGTCGGTGACTGAGGGCCATCCCGACAAGGTGTGTGACCGGATTTCCGACGCCGTGCTCGACGCGATTCTCGCTGACGACCCGCAGGCACGCGTGGCCTGTGAGACGGCCTGCACGACCGGTATGGTACTCGTCATGGGTGAGATCAGCACCAGTACCTATGTGGACATTCCGAAGCTGGTGCGCTCCACACTGCGCGACATCGGCTACAGCGGCGGCCGGTTTGGCTTTGACTGTGACAGCTGCGCGGTGCTCACCTCAATCGACGAGCAGTCCGGCGACATCGCCATGGGCGTTGACCGCGCACTCGAGGAGAAAAACGGCGAGATTCAGGATGGAAAGTCGACCGGTGCGGGGGATCAGGGACTGATGTTCGGCTTTGCCTGCGACGAGACGCCGGAGCTGATGCCAATGCCGATTGCGCTGGCACACCGGATGGCGCGCCGCCTGACCGAGGTGCGCCGCGAGGGGATATTGCCCTATCTCGGACCGGACGGCAAGACCCAGGTGACCATTGAGTATGAGGACGACCGGCCGGTGCGTGTGGACACGGTGGTCGTCTCCTCGCAGCACACAGTGGACGCCGATATTGAGAAGCTGCGCCGCGACATTCTGAATTTTGTCATCCGGCCGATTGTTCCCGAGAACATGATGGATGAGAACACAAAGGTTTTCATCAATCCGACCGGCCGCTTTGTCGTGGGCGGACCGGAGGGAGACGCTGGGCTGACAGGGCGCAAGATCATCGTCGACACCTATGGCGGCTATGCCCGCCACGGCGGCGGCGCTTTCTCGGGCAAGGACCCGACAAAAGTGGACCGCAGCGCCTGCTATGCGGCGCGGCACATCGCGAAGAATGTCGTCGCGGCGGGCCTTGCTAGAAAGTGTGAAGTACAGCTCGCATATGCCATCGGCGTGGCGAAGCCCGTATCCATCCGGGTGGATACATATGGCACCAGTACCCTCACCGACGAGGCGATTTCAAAGCTCGTCGCAGACCACTTCGATCTGAGGCCGGCGGCCATCATCGAGACGTTTGATCTGCGCCGCCCCATCTACAGCCCGCTCTCGGCTTACGGCCACTTCGGACGCGAGGAGCTCGATGTGCCGTGGGAGAGAACCGATCGGGCAGATGAGCTTCGCCTCGCCGCGCAAAAACTCTGAGTCTGTCGAGGGAAATCACTGTCAAAAACAAAACCACCTCATAGGATAGTGTGAGGTGGTTTTACTATGTTAAAATTTGTTTTTCTGACGATTGTCATCTTTTTCGCGGCCCTCGGCATGTTCTATTTTCTCAATGATATGAAAAAAACAATCTACAGCAATTACCGGATTCATGGTAAAATCATGGTGATCGTACCGCTGCTCGATGCGGCCGACACGACAGAGTACACGGTGCGCAGCGCCGAGGCGGCCGCGCAGGATATGGCCGAGCGCTATGCGGCGGATGTGAATGTGACGGTGATCGACTGCGGAATCGGCGAGGAGAGCCGGCGCATCGTTGAGAAACTTCAGCGTGAGTACGAGAATGTGGAATGCTATGGAAAGGGCGATTCCTATCCGCTGTGAAGTGGTATCGCCGACGGAAATGGGGATGATAAAATGGGACTGCTCGCGGGATTGCTCGACGCGCTGTATCCCAGGCGCTGTCCGTTTTGCGGGACTCTGACAGGGCGGGAGGGACCGTGCGAAAACTGTGAGCGGGAGCTGACGCTCATCGCTCTGCCGCGCTGTCACCTGTGCGGCTGCGCGGCTGACGAGTGTTCCTGCGAGCCGCCGCGACCCGAATACAATGCCGTGGTGGCCCCGTTTTACTATGAAAATGCTGTCAAGAGGGGAATTTACCGGCTGAAATTTCGCGGGGCAAAACGCGCGGCGGAGCCGTTTTCGGCTTACATGGCCGACTGCTATGAGCGCGAGTTCGCAGGGCTGGGGCTCGACTTTGCCGTGGCGGTCCCTCTGACAAAGCGCGGCCGGCGTCTTCGCGGCTACAACCAGGCGCAGCAGCTCGCGCGCGGACTCTGCCGGCGAATTGGTCTGCCCTTTGCCGAGGGCGTTTTGGTAAAGCTCAAAGACAACCCGCCGCAGCACCGCGTGAAGAGAAGAGAACGGGTTAGTAATGTGTACGGCGTCTTTGCCGTCTCGCCCAAAGCGCAGGTCGAGGGAAAGAACATTTTGCTGGTCGACGATGTCAAAACAACAGGCGCCACACTCTCCGAGTGCGCAAAAATGCTGAAAATAGCCGGGGCAAAATCCGTGTTTTGCGTGACGCTGGCAGTCACAGGCCTGAAACGGCGCAGAAACAGCGCAGAAAACCAAACAAGTAGTTGCCAAATGCGCCAAACTGTGACAAAATAGTATTTGTATTTTTCATTGCATTCCTGCTAACATATTACTGTTACAGAACAGAGAAGCTTTGTGAGGTGTGTCGGATGTACAAAGAGATCGGAATGGACCTTGGTACCTCGAGTGTACTGGTGTTCATCAAAAATAAGGGTATTGTTCTTCGCGAGCCGTCGGTCGTGGCGATCGACCGGCTCTCCAACAAGGTGCTTGCGGTAGGTACAGAGGCACAGAAGATGCTCGGGCGCACCCCCGGCAACATCGTCGCCATCCGACCGCTGCGCGACGGCGTCATATCGGACTATGAGATGACCGAGAAGATGATCAAGTACTTTCTCAAGAAAGTGCTCGGCTTCTCGCTGTTCAAACCCCGCGTGATGATTTGCGTTCCAAGCGGCATCACCGAGGTTGAAGAGCGCGCCGTCATTGACGCTGCCATTCAGTCGGGCGCGAAAAAGGCCTACCTCGTCGAGGAGCCCGTCGCGGCCGCCATCGGCGCGGGCATTGACATCAACCGCGCAAACGGCAGCATGGTCATCGACGTCGGCGGCGGTACCACCGACATCGCCGTCATCTCGCTCGGCGGCGTGGTCGTCAGCGAATCGATCAAAATTGCAGGCGACAAGTTTGACGAAGCCATCATCAAATTCTGCCGCAGAAAGCACAATGTGCTCATCGGTGAGCGCAGCGCCGAGAAGATCAAAATGGAAATCGGCTGCCTGTTCCCCATGGAGGAGAAGATGTCGGTCGACGTCAAGGGCCGCTGCATGCTCACAGGTTTCCCGAAGATTGTGACCATCACCTCCGACGAGATTCTCGAGGCGCTCGAGGAGTGCGCCTCCTCCATTCTCGAGGCGGTTCATGCGGTTCTCGAGCGCACCCCGCCGGAGCTCGCAGGCGACATCGTCGCAAACGGCATCATCATGACCGGCGGCGGCAGCCTGATTCACGGCTTCGACAAGCTCATCCAGTTTAAGACCGGCATCAAAACGGTGGTGGCGGATGATGCGATCTCCTGCGTGGCAAAGGGAACGGGCGAGTGCCTTTCGATGCTCGCAAACATCCCCGACGGCACGCTCAATCTGGCGCGCAACCGCGAGATGCAATACTGATTTGGCCATTTTCAACAGTCCGCTCTGCGCGGACTGTTTTGTTTCTCTGTGCTTTTGACAATTCTCGGCCGGGCGGTTGACTTCTGTCTTTTTCCTAACTATAATGAATGAAATTACTTCATAAAAAACAGCGCGAAATAAATAGAGAAGGAGACTGGTTATGGCATTTTATTATGATGAGCCCTCCCATACTTTTAGTGAATATCTTCTGGTGCCGGGTTACTCCTCGTCTGAGTGCGTACCTGCCAATGTGTCGCTCAAGACGCCGGTTGTGAAATTCAAAAAGGGGGAGCAACCCTCTCTGACCATGAACATTCCGCTGGTCTCTGCAATCATGCAGGCGGTCTCCGACGACAGAATGGCCATTGCCCTCGCCAAGGAGGGCGGCATCTCGTTTATCTATGGCTCACAGAGCATTGAGAGCGAGGCCGAGATGGTCGCGCGTGTCAAGAGCTACAAGGCGGGCTTTGTGCGCAGCGACTCGAACATCCGTCCGGATCAGACGCTGGCCGACATTCTCGCGCTCAAGGAGAAAAACGGCCACTCCACCGTGGCGGTCACCGACGACGGCACGGCCGACGGCAAACTGCTCGGCATTGTCACGAGCCGCGACTACCGCGTCAGCCGCATGGACCTGTCGACAAAGGTCAGTGAGTTTATGACGCCTTTCGAAAAACTCATCTGGGCCGAGGACGGCACCACCCTCAAAGAGGCAAACGACATCATCTGGGATCACAAGCTCAACTCTCTTCCGATTGTGGACAAGAATCAGCGCCTGACCTATTTTGTCTTCCGGAAAGATTACTCCGCCCACAAGGAGAATCCGCTCGAGCTGCTTGACTCACTCAAGCGCTATGTCGTCGGTGCGGGCATCAATACCCGCGACTATGCCGAGCGCGTTCCGGCACTGGTTGAGGCGGGCGCCGACGTGCTGTGCATCGACTCCTCCGAGGGCTTCAGCGAGTGGCAGAAGCGCACGCTCGACTTCATCCGTGAGAAGTACGGCGATACCGTCAAAGTGGGCGCCGGAAACGTGGTCGACCGGGAGGGCTTTCTCTTCCTCGCCGAGGCAGGCGCCGACTTTGTCAAAGTCGGCATCGGCGGCGGCTCCATCTGCATCACGCGCGAGACCAAAGGCATCGGCCGTGGCCAGGCCACGGCGCTCATCGAGGTCTGCAAGGCCCGCGACGAGTACTATGAGAGAACCGGTATCTATGTGCCAGTCTGCTCCGACGGCGGCATTGTCCACGATTACCATGTGACGCTCGCCCTTGCGATGGGCGCCGACTTCATCATGCTCGGGCGCTATTTCTCCCGCTTTGACGAGAGCCCCACAAACAAGGTCAACATCAACGGCAACTACATGAAAGAGTACTGGGGCGAGGGCAGCAACCGCGCGAGAAACTGGCAGCGCTATGATCTCGGCGGCGACAAGAAGCTCTCCTTTGAGGAGGGGGTCGACTCCTATGTGCCCTATGCGGGGCCCCTCAAGGACAATGTGTCGCTGACGCTCGGCAAGGTCAAATCGACCATGTGCAACTGCGGGGCGCTCACCATTGCGGAGCTCCAGCAGAAAGCGAAGATCACACTGGTCTCGGCGACCAGCATTGTCGAGGGCGGCGCGCACGATGTGCTGCTCAAAGACAAGACCGTGAGCGTGGTAAAATAGCTGCAAAGCGGCTGTTTCATGGAACGCATTGCGAGATAGGTCCCTGTGGGACGGCCGAAAACATGGCCACATTGTAAAGTTCTGATTGAGAAGAGCGGATGCGCCCGGCGCATCCGCTCTCTTCCAAGGGGGAGGCACTGTGGAATTTTATCTGAGACCCTGGCGGGAGAGTGACGCCGAGAGCATTGCGCGCTACGCCGCTGACTGGGAGGTGGCACGGAATCTGCGCGATGTCTTTCCACATCCCTATGCACTCGCGGATGCCCGGGATTACATTGCAAGCTGCCTTTCACAGGGGGAAGAAGACCGGCTTTGCCGCGCCATTGAGGCGGATGGAGAGGCGGTCGGGAGCATCGGCGTGTTTGTCGGAAAAGACGTCTACCGAAAAAGCGCCGAGCTCGGATACTGGCTCGCGAAACCCTACTGGGGCAGAGGAATCATGAGCGCGGCGGTGCGGCAGATGACCTGCATGGCCTTTGAGCGCTTTGACATTGTGCGTGTTTACGCCGAGCCCTATGCGCGAAACGCCGGTTCGCGGCGGGTGCTGGAAAAGGCGGGTTTTGTGCTCGAGGGCACGCTGCGCCGAAGCGTATTCAAAGGCGGCGAACTGCTTGACTCCTGCGTCTACGCACGACTGCGCGAAGAGGAGTAGGGCGGCGGGCGTAAAAGCCGGCGTTTTGATGCGCCGGCTTTTTGTGTTATCATATTACGGGAAACCTTTTGCAATACGGGAGAGCTCTCCCGGTTATCGAGGAGCGAAGAAAATGCCGGATCACATTGAGATACGGGGCGCCCGTGTCCACAACCTGAAAAACATAGACATTGACGTTCCGCTGAATCGCATCGTGGGGATTGCCGGCGTTTCGGGCTCTGGCAAATCCTCGCTTGCGCTTGGCGTTCTCTATGCCGAGGGCTCCAGACGGTATCTGGAATCTCTCTCCACCTATACCAGACGGCGCATGACGGGAGCTGCGGCGGCGGATGTCGACGAGGTGCTCTATGTGCCCGCGTCGCTCGCGCTGCACCAGAGGCCCGGCGTACCCGGAATCCGCAGCACGTTCGGCACCGGTACGGAGCTTTTGAGCAGTCTGCGGCTGATGTTCTCGAGGCTTGCGAGTCACCGCTGCCCGAACGGACACTATCTCAGACCGTCGATCGACGTGGCGGCGGGCAGAGAGCTTGTCTGCCCGGAGTGCGACGCGCACTTTTACGCGCCCTCCGCCGAGGAGTTGGCGTTCAACAGCCAGGGGGCATGTCCAGCCTGCGGCGGCACGGGGACCGTGCGCACCGTGGACGAATCCACACTGGTACCCGATGAGTCCCTTTCCATTGACGAGGGAGCGGTCGCACCCTGGAACACGCTGATGTGGTCGCTGATGACCGATGTGTGCCGGGCGATGGGGGTACGCACAGATGTGCCGTTTTCCGAGCTCACCGCACAAGAGCGGGAAATCGTCTTTCACGGCCCGGCGGAGAAGAAGCACATTCTCTATCAGGCCAAGAACAGCAACCAGGCGGGCGAGCTAAATTTTACTTACTACAATGCGGTCTACACCGTTGAAAACGCCCTCGCCAAGGTAAAGGACGAAAAGGGCATGAAGCGGGTCGAAAAGTTTCTCAGAGAGGACCCCTGTCCCGACTGCGCAGGCACGCGCCTGTGTGCCGCTGCGAGAGCGCCGAGACTGTGCGGCCTCTCCCTCGACGAGGCCTGTGCAAGGCCTCTTGCGCAGCTTGCGGAGTGGGTGGCCGAGGTGCCGCACGCTCTGCCGGAGGAGATGCGGCCCATGGCTGAGACCATCTGCAATTCGTTTCTTCTGGGGGCGAAGCGGCTGTTGGATCTCGGCCTCGGCTACCTCTGCCTGGAGCGCGCAAGCTCCACACTGTCCACCGGCGAGCGCCAGCGTATGCAGCTTGCGAGAGCTGTGAGAAACCGCACCACGGGCGTGCTGTATGTGCTGGACGAGCCGTCGATCGGTCTGCACCCCGCCAACATGGTGGGCCTCACGGGCGTCATGCGGGATCTGATTGCAGATGGGAACTCCGTGATTCTGGTCGACCACGACACGCAGGTTCTCCGCGAGGCGGACTGGTTTATTGAAATGGGGCCGCAGGCCGGAGCGGACGGGGGGACTGTGATTGCGCAGGGCTCGCTTGAGACGCTTGGAGCGGGCGCCGCCTCGCAGATCGCCCCCTTTCTGACGGGGCGGGAAAAGCCGCGGGTGCGGCACTGTGCAGCAGTGGACAGGATGTTTGAAAACGGCATCATTGAGCTTCAAACCGAAGCGATTCACACCGTAAAACCGCTCGAGGTGAGTATCCCCAAAGGACGGTTGACAGCCGTGACCGGCGTGTCGGGCTCGGGAAAGACGACGCTGATTCTCGAGAGCCTGATTCCGGCTTTGGAGGCGGCCATAGAGGGGAAAAAGCTGCCCGGCCACATCAGGGGGGTGAGTGCCGACGGTATCCGGCGGGTCAAGCTGATCGACGCGTCGCCGATCGGCATCAATGTGCGTTCCACTGTGGCGACTTATGCCAATGTTCACGACGAGCTGAGAAAGGCCTACGCAAAAACAGCCGACGCCAAAGCCGGCGGATACCGGGCGGGGGACTTCTCCTACAACACGGGTGCGCTGCGCTGCCCCACCTGCGACGGCACGGGGACAATCAGCCTGGATGTTCAGTTTCTGCCCGATGTGGAGATCCCGTGCCCCGACTGCAGGGGGACGAGATACCGCAGAGAGGCCTGGCAGATCTTACGCCGGAGCAGAGGCGGAGAGTGCCGCTCTCTGCCGGAGCTGATGGCGATGGATGTCAGACGGGCCATGGCCGCCTGTGAGGATTTGAAGACCGTGCAGGGCAGACTCCAGGTGCTGGAGAGTCTGGGTCTTGGCTATCTGACGCTGGGCGAGGCCACCCCGACACTCTCCGGCGGTGAGGCCCAGCGGCTGAAGCTGGCCGCCGAGATGGGCAGGCAGCAGAGCGACACGGTCTTTGTCTTCGACGAGCCGACCATCGGGCTGCATCCGCTGGATGTGCGGGTGCTCATCGGCGTATTTCAAAGGCTTCTTGACGCGGGGGCGACGGTCATTGTCATCGAGCATGATCTGGATATGATTGCAAATGCCGACTACGTGGTGGACATGGGGCCGGGCGGCGGTGAACTGGGCGGCCGAATCGTGGCGGCCGGCACACCTCAGCAGCTCGCGCAAAATCCGGACAGTCTCACCGCAGGCTATCTCAAAGAGATTCTGGAATAGAAGAACAGAAAAAGAGCGGGACACGGGGCGGCAGCCCTGTGTCCCGCTCTGCGTATGTGGAAAAAGCGGGCTACAGCCCGAGCTGTTCGAGCATGTGCAAGACGCCCTCATGGTTGTTGTCGAGCGTAATGCGGTCAGCGCTGCGGCGCACCGGTTCGGGGGCGTTTGCCATGGCGACGCCGAGGCCGGTGGCGCGCAGCATGTCCACATCGTTGAAGTTGTCGCCGAACGAGACGGCTTTCTCAAGCGGAATGCCATAGTGTTCGCAGATGGCGCGCACCGCCCCCGATTTGACGGCGCTGCGGTCGGTGATTTCGAGGTAGGTGGTGCTGGACCGGTGAGCGGCGAGCATGGGATAGGCCTCGGTGATTTCCCGGGCGATCTGGTCGGTTGTCTCCGGCTGGCAGATGAGCAGAATTTTGTGAACCTGATCGACCCCGCTGAGCAGCTCACCGAAGTCGCCCTGCTCGGCGGGAACTTCGATGACCTCACTCTCAAAGACGATGCGCGGGTCCTGCGCGTCGTCGACAAGCCAGCGGTCGTCCGCGTAGAGATTGAGAGAAGTTCCGGGCCAGGCGGGACCGATTCGGCTGAGCAGCTCGAGTGCGAGCGCCTTGTCGAAGCCGATGCTGCGCACGGGGCGGCGTTCTTCATCGAGTGTCAGCGCGCCGCTGTGGCAGACAATGGGGTAACGCACGCCGATGGCGTCCTGAATCAGATAGATGGCCCGCGGCATGCGCGCCGACACCAGGATAAAGGGAATGCCCCGCCGATCGAGTTCGCGGATTTTGGCAGCGGTGGCCTCCCGGACGCGAAAGGTGCTGTCGAGCAGGGTTCCGTCGATGTCGGAAAAGACAATTTGATAGGGGTTCATAAAGCGACTCCTCTGACAGTGAATTTCGGACAGTAAGGCCATTTTACTACGTTGGTCGGCGCGCCGTCAACGAATTTGACAGCGGCAGCGACAGGTATTGCGCGGCTTTGAAAAATCAGATATACTGGAACAACTGAGCTTGCAGAGAACAAAGTTTAGGGAATGGGAAGGACGAGGGGCTTGAAAATTGCAAAACTGTTTGAGGCACAGGATGTCACGACCGGAACGCCGTGGCTGCGTATCACACAGCTGACTGTGCCGATGCTGCTGGGCAACATTGCCCAGCAGCTCTACAACACGGTCGACACCATTGTCGTCGGCCGCTATGTGGGTGACAACGCGCTGGCTGCGGTCGGCGGGGCGTCTCCGATTCTCAATTTGCTGCTGGTGCTGTTCATTGGCATCTCGACGGGCGCGGGGATTCTGGTCTCGCAGCGCTTTGGCGCACACGACCGCGAGGGGCTTGCGAGAGTGATTGGAAACTGCATCACCGTCACCGCGATTGCGACGGTGATCAGCATGGCAATCGGCGTACTTGCGGCGCGGCCGCTGCTTCGGCTCATGCATACGCCGCCGGCTGTCTACGAGTGGTGTGCAGACTATCTGACCATCTTCTTTTTGGGCATTGCCGGCTTTGTCTATTACAACATCCTCTCGGGTATTCTGCGCGGCCTGGGAGACAATGTGTCGGCGCTTCTGTTTTTGCTCGTGTCAACGGCGATCAACATCGTGCTCGATCTCTGGTTTGTGGCCGGGTTCGGCATGGGTGTTGCGGGCGTGGCGCTGGCGACCGTGATCGCGCAGGGGATTTCGGCGGTGCTCTGCACATGGAAGCTGTTTCGCATGCGTAAGCACTTCCACCTGAAAAAGAGCGATCTGCGTCTTGACGCCTCGTGCGTGCGGGGAATCATCGGACTCGGTCTGCCGAGCGGCGTCTCGCAGGGTGTGTTCTCCATCTCGGCGCTGCTGGTGCAGTCGCTGACAAACAGCCTCGGGGAAATCGTGATGGCCTGCAACGTCGTCGTGATGCGCATCGACGGCTTTGCCATGATGCCCGCGTTTTCCATCGGGGTGGCAATGACGACCTACGCCGGCCAGAATTACGGCGCGGGACAGACGAGACGTCTGCGCGACGGTGCACGGCAGGGAATCCTGGTGGCGCTCGTTATGTCGGCGGTTCTGACAGGGGGAATCCTGCTCTTCGGCGAGCAGCTCGCCTGGATTTTTACCGACACGCAGGCCCTCATCGGCATGAGTGTACAGATGCTGCGCATTCTCGCGGTGGGCTATCTGGTCTTCGGTGTGAGCCAGGCGCTCAGCGGCTTTATGAGAGGGATTGGAGATACGAGAACACCGATGTGGATTGCGATCATCACGCAGGTCGTTTTGCGGCTGCCGCTCGCGTATCTGTTTGCATGGCTCAGTCGGGATGCAGAGTACCCGAACGGCCGGCCGGAGTCGCTGTTTGCGTCTCTTGTCATCTCCTGGACGATCGCAGCGGTCCTCACCGTTGCCGCCTACCGGCGCAAGGTGCGAAAGCTGATGAAGGGCGTCGCCCAAGTGCAAGGCGCGCAGGCGTGAAAGAATAAAAAAGGAGTCTCAACTGCGGTTGAGACTCCTTTTTGCTGTGATTCAGCGGTGGACGACTCCGAGGAAATGGAACAGATTGTCGACTGTGAGATAGAGGTCGTCGTGCGCGCGCAGCTTTGCCTCCCGGTAGGGCACGGCGACGCGGTTGATGCTGAAAATGCCGCTGACTCCCCGGTCGTAGGCGGCTTCGGCGCCGTCTCCGATATCGCCGACAATGGCGATGAGTGGAACGCCCGCGCGCTGCGTGCGCGCGGCGACGCCGATGACGACCTTGCCCCGAATGGACTGGGAGTCGATCTTGCCCTCGCCGGTGAGCACGAGATCGACCCCGTCGAGCAGCTCGTCGAAGCGCACGGTGTCAAGGACGGTCTCGATGCCCATCTGGAGCTTCGACGAGAGAAAAGCGAGCATCCCGAAGCCCATACCGCCCGCGGCGCCCGCGCCGGGAGTGCCGGCAAGGTCTCTGCCGAGATCCCGGCGGACGACCTCGTCCATGTGACGCAGACCGCGGTCGAGCTGACGAACCATTTCCTCATCGGCCCCTTTCTGCGGCGCGAAGACATGGGCGGCGCCCGTCTCGCCGAAGAGCGGGTTGTCGATGTCGCACATGGTGAGAATTTCGACGGACGAAAGCTCTGTCATGAGACCGGAGAGATCAATGTGCGCAACCCGCTCGAGCGTACCGCCCGTGGGCACAAAAGTCTCGCCGGCTGCATTGGAAAAGCATACTCCAAGAGCCGAGGCGGCACCGGCGCCGGCGTCGTTGGTGGCGCTGCCGCCGAGGCCGACGATGATTTTTTTGCAGCCGCTTTTGGCGGCGTGGGCGATCAGCTCGCCGACGCCGTATGTGGTGGCGCGCAGAGGATCGGGGTGATCCCCCACCAGAGGAAGACCGGCGCAGGCCGCCATTTCGATGACGGCGGTGCTCCCGCCGTCGACGACACCGTAGCAGGCGGCCACCGACTCGCCGAACGGGCCGCTGACCGTGACGCTGCGGCGCTCGCCGGACAGGGCACTGAGAAAGGCGTCCACGCTGCCCTCGCCGCCGTCGGCCACGGGAATTTTGATGATTTCGGCGCCGGGGATGTTGTGAGTGATGGCGCGCTGCATGATGTCGCAGATCTCCTGGGAGGACATGGTGCCCTTGAACGAGTCGGGGATGAGCAGAAACTTTTTCAAAGCGACGCACCTCCCTCAGGGGGCAGGCTCGCAATGGCCTGACGGATGATATCCGCCGAGGCGTGAAAGCGCCGCAGTTCCTCAGGCGTGAGGTGGAATTCGCCGATCTCCTTGACGCCGGTACGGTTCAAGATGGCGGGCACGCCGCAGAAGACATCACTTTCGCCGTACTCGCCGTCGAGCAGCGTGGAGACCGGAATCATACGGTTTTCATCAAAGAGAATGGCCTTGATGATACCGACTGTGGCACCTGCGATTCCGAACTGGGTGTTGCCCTTACGGCTGAGTACCTCAAAGCCCGAGCGGACCGTCCGCGAGAGGAGACCCTCGAGGTCGACCTCGCCGAAGCGCGCGCGGTCGTCGGCGACGATTTCAAGAAAGCTCTTGCCGCCGACGGTGACATGGCTCCAGGGGATCATCTGACTGTCGCCGTGTTCGCCCATGGTGTAGCCCTGAACGCTGCGCGGGTCAATGTTCATCAGCTCGCCGATGAGCGTCTTCAGGCGGGCCGAATCGAGCGCCGTGCCGGTGCCGATGACCTGGTTTTTCGGCAGACCCGAGAGGCGCCAGACATAGTAGGCCATGACGTCGACCGGGTTGGAAATCACAATAAAATGACCGTTGAAGCCGCTGGCCATAATGGGCGTGACGATGTCACCGACGATTTTGGCCGTGGCGCCGAGCATCTCGAGCCGGTCGATTGTTCCGCCGCGCGGCGCCGAGGCAGTGATGACCACAATGTCGGCGTCGGAGCAGTCGGCGTAGGAGCCGGTCTTGACGCGGATGTTGCGGCTGGCATATTCAACGCAGTGGCGCAGGTCGAGCACTTCGCCGCGAGCCTTTTCAGCGTTGACATCAAGGAGCATCACCTCGTCGCAGACCCCTGCGATGACAAGATTGAACGCGATGGTGGACCCGACGTTTCCGGCGCCCACTATGACGACTTTGCTGCGGTTGACTGTCATGGATGAATCACATCCCTCTCTGTTTGTTGACTCCATTATAAAAGCGCCGCCGGAGAGCGTCAACAAAAATCCCCGCCACCCTCTGAGGGCGGCGGGGATTTTCTATTCGATGGAGAAGTCCTCCTGCCGGTACTCCGGCAGGGCGGCGGGGCGCTTGGGAATGCGCTTGAGCGGGTCGTAGCGGAACCGGCGGCAGCGGGCTCCGCACTCCACCATGCCCCGTTTGCGGCAGAGCAGCTGTCCGCCGCCCACCACGGTGACGGCGTGCTCACAGAGCTCACAGCGTGGTTCGATTTTCTTTCCAAAGATCATGGCGTCCTCCCAAGGTGTTCTTCCTGTTTAGTATAGCGCAACACAGCCCGCTTGGAAAGCCCCGATTTTTGCCTGCGCGGGACAATCGCCGCGATGCCCCAGGCGATACCCGCCGGAATGAGCAGCGCGCAGGAGAGCAGCAGGATATCGGAGAAGCCGACGCTCAAAATGGACTCTACACCGCTTTGAAGCGTTTTGCCGACCGAGATTTCAAATGGATAGAAAAAGAGCGCCACGTAGGTGAAAACAGACGCCAGAACCGACTGCACCGCCTTGCCGCCGATGTAGGGCAGAGAGCTCAGATCCGACTCTGAGAGAAACGAGAGAACCTGACAGTGTACCGATATGCCGGCCCAGCCCAGGATGCCGGCTGTGAGCGCGAGGCGGGAAGCGGCGCTTGCGGTGAGCGCTCCTGCGCCCCGCACACCCGCCGTGACCTCGAGCAGTCCGCCGAGCAGATTCTCAAAGAAAGCGGCGTCGAGTCCGGCGGGGGAGAACACGCGGGCGAAAAAGGCGGCGACAGCCGGGATGACGCCACTTAAGGTGAGCAGCTTTGTCACGACGGCAAAGAAGACGATAAACGCAATGACATAGATGAGGTTGTCGGTTGAGGAGCGCACCGATTTGGTCAGTGCGCCGGAGAGTCCGCGGGCCGTGCTGCCGCTCCCGCGGGAGGCGGGAACCCGGCTGCGGTCACCGTACTTGTAGAAGCGAAACAGAAAGCCGGTGCAGACACAGGCGGCGATGTGGCACACATAGAGCAGCACCCCCAGGCGAAAGTCCTTCCAGATGCCGATGCCGACCGAACCGAGGACAAATGCGGGACCTGAGTTGTTGCAGAAAGAGAGCAGCCGCTCGGCTTCGGTCTTGGTGCAGTAGCCGCTCTGATAGAGTGAGATCGCGGTGTTTGCGCCGACCGGATAGCCGCTGAGAATGCCGAGAAAGAACGCAAGGCAGCAGCTTTTGGGCACGTTGAAAACCGGTCGCATGAGAAAGCCGAACACGGTGCCAAGCTGGCGTGCGCCGCCGGTCTCAATGAGCAGCGACGCAAAGACAAAAAAGGGGAAGAGCGCGGGGATGATAACCCGAAAACAGACGCCGAGGCTCTCGATGACGGCGGCCGAGACCTCGCCCGGATAGCGGATGAGCGCCGCGATACAGGCGAGTATCGCGGCAGGCAGAAGAAAGCGAAAACACTTTTTGATCAGAAATCCCAAGCAGGCCGCTCCTTTCCATGACGGGAGAGCCCCGCCGTTTTCCGTATAGGCTAATATATTACCGGCGAAGTCATTTTACCATCGCCGCCGGCATAAATTTTTGTTAGAACAGCATACAGGAGGAGCCATGGCCAGAAGAACAAAGGACAGCGATCACCGGGGAATCCGCGAGCGGATCGCCGACATCAGCCAGGCGCTCGATATCCCGAGTGACGCGCTCACCGGGGGCAGCCGTATCGAGCTGCTGGGCAACCGCGCGCTCACCGTCGAGTCGCACAAGGGCATTTTGGAATACAACGACGACTGCATCCGCCTGTCGGGCGGCAATGTGGTCATCGTGGTGCGGGGCAAGAACCTCAATTTGAAAAATCTCACCGCAGAGTATGCCGAGATCACGGGATTTATTGTCGGAATTGACTTTACGGCCTGACTCGTGCGCCGGATAAGGAGTAAACTATGATCATCTTTCGTCTGCTCCGGTTTTTCTGGGGGAGCGTCACCGTCTTTGCCAGAAGCTCGTTTCTGGAGCGCTTTTTGAATCTCTGTACTCATGCGGGCATCAAAATTTACCGTGTGGAACGCCACAGCCGCGAGGAGATGGACTTCACCGTACCCGCGCGGCAATTCAAAAAACTGCGGCCGATTGCACACAGGACCAAAACCAGGCTGCGCATTACGGAAAAGCGGGGCTTCCCCTTTCTGGTGCGGCGCTACCGCAAACGCTACGCGCTGGCGGCGGGGGTGCTGCTCTTTCTGGCGGCGCTGGCGTTCATGTCCTGTTTTATCTGGTCCATCGACGTCAGCGGCAACGTGGAGGTAAGTGACGAGGAGATTCTCGCCCAGCTCGCGGAAGAGGGCTTTGTCACCGGTATCTACGCGGGCAATCTCGACCTTGATACCATCTATCAGAATATGCTCATCAAAAACGACCGCCTCGCGTGGATCGCCATCAACATCAAGGGCAGCAAGGCCTTTGTCGAGGTCAAGGAGCGGGTCATGGCGCCGGAGTTTGTCGACCGCGAGAATCCCTATGACATCTTTGCGCGAAGCGACGGGGTGATTACGGCCCTTGAGGTCTACGAGGGCGAGCCCATGGTGAAAGTCGGCGACGCCGTGACCAAGGGGCAGCTTCTTGTCGCGGGTACGCGCACCAACCAGTTTGGAGAGATGACGCTGCACGCGAGCGAGGCAAAGATTCTCGCGCAGACCGCACGAAGTTTCAAGACCACCGTACCCCAAATCAAACAGGAGGAGTACTACACCGGCGAGGTGGAGAAAAAGCGCACCCTGCGCATTTTCGGGCTGCCGATAAAATTGTTTCTAAACAGTGGTATTTCTGCCGCCGAATATGATAAAATTACGAATGAATACGACGTGTCCATCGGCGGGCAGCTCTATCTGCCCATTCAGATGGAAGTCGTCACCTACAAGGAAAAAGAGGTCTTTGAGCGGACACTCACCCGTGAGGAGCAGCTTCTTGAGGCGCGCGGCAAAATCGGCCGTTTCGCCGAGCAGAAGCTCCGGGGGATGGAGGTACTCGACAGCCATGAGAGCGTGGTTGACAACGGCGACTCCATCACCGTGCGAATCACGTACGACTGCGTGGAGGACATCGGCGAGCGCGTGCGCATCTATCCGGCCGACATGCCCGAGCAGCAGCCCGCCGCGTGAGTGCGGCAAGAGGACGGAGAATCCGGCAGTGGAAAGGAAGCGGCGGGATGGCCGCCGCGCAGGAGGATATGACGGAACGCACCATCAACATCGACCGAATGGAGGAGGTCGTCAATGTTTTCGGCAACTTTGACGAGAACATTGCGGCCATCGAGCAGCGCTATCACATCAGCATTCTCTTCCGGGACGGGGAACTCAAATTCTCCGGCGGCGCGGAGGATGTCGACCGGGGCATCAAGGTTGTGGAGGGCCTGCTGCTGCTCGCCTCAAAGGGAGAGCTCATCGGCGACCAGAATGTCGAATATGTGATCTCTCTTGTGGAGGAGGGCGAGCAGGACAAAATCAATGCCCTCGCGGGGGACTGTGTCTGCGTCACGGCCAAGGGAAAACCCATCAAGGCGAAGACGCTCGGCCAGCAGAAGTATGTGGAGGCCATTGAAAAGAATACCATCACCCTGGCGGGCGGCCCTGCCGGAACGGGCAAGACCTATCTCGCCGTAGCAATGGCCGTCTCAGCCTTTCGCGACAAGAACATCAACCGCATTATCATCACCCGACCGGCAGTCGAAGCGGGAGAGAAGCTCGGCTTTCTGCCCGGCGATTTGCAGAACAAAGTCGATCCCTATCTGCGGCCGCTGCACGATGCGCTGTTCGACATGCTCGGCGTGGAGACCTATCACAAGTACCTCGAGCGCGGCAACATCGAAGTTGCGCCGCTCGCCTATATGCGTGGGCGCACGCTTGACGACAGCTTTATCATTCTCGACGAGGCCCAGAACACCACGCCCGAGCAGATGAAGATGTTTCTCACCCGCCTCGGCTTCAATTCCAAGGCAGTCATCACGGGCGACACGACCCAGACCGACCTGCCCTATGGGAAAAAATCGGGGCTCGTCGAGGCGATCAAGATCCTGCGCAACATCGACGATATTGCGATTGTCAACCTGACCAACCGCGATGTGGTGCGCCACAAGCTGGTACAGAAGATCATCATGGCCTATGAGAAATACGAGGAAGAAAAGGGGCGCCGCCGTGTCAGAAAAGAGTCAAAATAGCGTTCTCTTTGCCAACGAACAGGACAAGCTGAAAACCGACGGACTCGAGGCGCTGCTTTTGCGCTGCGTCGATGAGACTCTTCGCGCTGAGGGGTTCCCGGAGCCGGCGGAGATCAGCGTGACTTTCGTCGACGACGAGGCCATCCACGAGTTGAATCTGCAGGCGCGCGGAGTTGACCGGCCGACGGATGTGCTGAGCTTTCCTCTGTTGGAGTGGGATGGCGAGCCGGACTTCGAGGCCGTGAGAAACCGCGCCACGGGCGCGGTGATGCTCGGTGACATCGTGCTCTCGCTCGAGAGAGCGGCGGCTCAGGCGCAGGAGTATGGCCACAGCTTTGAGCGCGAGACGGGTTTTCTGTGCGTACATAGCATGCTGCATCTGCTCGGCTACGACCATGTCGAGCCCGATGAAGAACAGGTGATGAGACAGAGGGCTGAGGCTGTATTGCAGACGCTCGGCCTGAGGAGGGAACATGGAGATTAAGAAATCGGGCTTTGTGTCGCTGGTCGGCCGGCCGAATGTGGGAAAATCCACACTGGTCAACGCCCTGGTCGGCGAAAAGGTGGCAATCGTCTCGCCGAAGCCCCAGACGACCAGAAACCGCATTCTTGCCATTTTGACCACCGACGACACCCAGGTAGTCTTTGTGGACACGCCCGGAATGCACCGCCCGCGCACCAGGCTCGGCAACTACATGGTGCGCTCGGCTGAGAGCTCTCTGCGCGATGTCGACGCCGTGCTCTTTGTGGTGGAGCCGAACGGGAAGATTGCCGAGATTGAGCAGCAGATTCTGGCGCGGCTTGTCTCGGACAAGCTGCCTGCGGTTCTCGTCATCAACAAGGTGGACCGCAGTACGCCGGAGCTCATTGCCAAGACCATCATGCTCTATCGGGACTGCTGCGATTTTCGGGCGGTTGTACCCATCTCGGCGCTCAAAAACGATGGGGTGGATATTGTCCGCGACGAGATTCTCGCGCTCATGCCGCAGGGGCCGCAGTACTTCCCGGAGGACGAGCTGACCGATCAGCCTGAGCGGCAAATGGTCGCCGAGATCATCCGCGAAAAGGCGCTTGGCCTGCTCGACCAGGAGGTGCCCCACGGCATTGCGGTGGAAATCGTCCAATTTCGCGAGCGTGAGGACGGCCTTGTGAGCATCAGCGCGACCATCTACTGCGAGAGGGAGTCCCACAAGGGCATCATCATCGGCAGAGGAGGAAAGACCCTCAAGGCCATCAGTTCGCGCGCGCGCGCCGACATCGAGCGGCTGCTTGACACGAGAGTGTATCTTGAGACCTTTGTCAAGGTCAAGGAGAACTGGCGCGACAGCGACTATCTGATTCGGAACTTCGGCTATGACGACAGGAGAGATGGCTGACGGTATGGAACTCATGGCCAGGGGTATTGTCATCAAGGAGACCGCAGTGGGTGAGAACGATAAGATTCTCACCCTGTTTCTCGAGGGGTACGGCAAGGTGCAGGCCTGGGCGCGCGGCTCGCGCAAAGTGTCGGGCAAGCTCCTCGCGGTGAGCTCTCTGTTCACCTATGCCAAATACTCCATTGTCAAGCGAAAGGACACGGGAATCATCACCGGTGGCGAGGTCATTGAGACCTTTTTCGATCTGCGCACCGACATTGTCAAGCTCGCGCTTGGCAACTATCTGCTCGAGCTCGCAGGCGCATCGGTGGAGGAAAATGCCGCCGAGGACGAGATTCTGCGGCTGCTGCTCAACACGCTGCATGTGCTGACAAAGCGCGATTTGCCGCCAAAGTTTGTCAAGGCGGTGTTCGAGCTTCGTATCCTGTCGCTCTCGGGCTATCTGCCGGAGCTTCACAGCTGTGTCAGCTGCGGCAGGGAGAGCGGGCTGACCCGCTTTGACTGTGTCGCGGGGGGCCTGCTCTGCGGCAGCTGTGAAAGCGATGCACCGGCTGAAACAATCTACCCTGTTTCGGCTGGAAGCGTGGACGCCATGCGCTATATTGTGTCCTGCCGTCCTGAAAAGCTCTTTTCCTTTACACTTTCGCCGGCCTCGCTGGACCAGCTTGCAGAGGTAGCCGAGGGATTTGCAAGAGTCATGCTCGAGCGCCGGTTCAAGACGCTCGGCTTCTATCACAGTATTGTTTGAAAAGCAGGTGAACACTTGAAACAGAATCGGGAATCATTAAACGCCAAGACCCGCCGCACGCTCGAGTACGACAAAGTTGTGGCCATGCTCGCCGAGTGTGCTGCGACTGACGATGCCAAGGAGCGCATCCGTGCGCTCACGCCGTCGGGCAACCGGGAGGAGGTCGAGCGTCGTCTGCGGGAGACCGACGACGCGAAGACGCTCATCGGGCTGCGGGGAGGGCCCCGCTTTGCGGCTGTGAAAAATGTCGTTTCAGCCGTACAGCGCGCCGACAAGGGGGCGCGCCTCTCGCTGCGGGAGCTGCTCGACGTCGCAGGCGTGCTGCGCACGGCGCGCACGCTTCGCGCTTACCACGACGATGCATCGGAGGTGGAGCTCTCCATCGGGCATCTCTTTTCGGGGCTTGTGCCGAACAAGTATCTTGAGGAGCTCATCACAAACTCCATTCTCTCTGAGGAGGAGATCGCAGACGCGGCGAGCGCAGAGCTCGCACGCATCCGCCGTGCCATCGGCGCGCAGACCGCCAAGGCCCGTGAGATTCTCCAGCGAATCATCCGTTCCACCACCATGCAGAAGTATCTGCAGGAGCCGATTATCACCATGCGCGGCGACCGCTATGTCATCCCGGTCAAGGCTGAGCACAAAAACGACATTCCGGGCCTTGTCCACGATACATCGGGCAGCGGCGCGACCTATTTTATCGAGCCCATGTCAGTCGTTGAGGCCAACAACGAGCTGCGAGTGCTGCTCTCGAAAGAGCAGGACGAGATCGAACGCATCATCGCCGAGCTCTCCGCCCAGGTGGCCGAGAGCGGCGAGAGCATCAAAACCGACTACGATCTGATCGTGGCGCTCGATGTGATCTTTGCCAAGGGCAAGCTCTCCTACCAGATGAAAGCGACGCGGCCGCTGGTCGGCGATGACGGCGTGGTGGAGCTAAGCCATGCACGCCACCCGCTGATTCCCGCCGGGCGGGTGGTGCCGATCGACATCCGTCTGGGCGGTGACTTCGATACGCTGGTCATCACCGGCCCCAACACGGGCGGCAAGACGGTGACACTCAAGACGCTCGGACTTCTGACACTCATGGCGCAGGCGGGGCTCCACATCCCCGCGTGGGACGGCAGCCGCGTGTCGACCTTTGACAATCTGCTCTCCGACATCGGCGACGAGCAGTCCATCGAGCAGTCGCTGTCGACGTTTTCCTCCCACATGACAAACATCGTCAGCATCATGGCGGTGGCGGATGAGCGTACGCTTCTGCTTTTTGACGAGCTCGGCGCGGGTACTGACCCAACCGAGGGCGCGGCGCTTGCCATTGCCATACTGGAGCGCGGGCGTCTTCTCGGCGCGCGCATCGCGGCGACCACTCATTACGCCGAGCTCAAGCTCTTTGCGCTCAAGACGCCCGGGGTGGAAAACGCCTCCTGTGAATTCGATGTGCAGAGTCTCAAGCCGACCTATAAGCTGCTCATTGGCACACCGGGCCGCTCTAACGCCTTTGCCATCTCGGCTAAGCTCGGGCTTGATGCGGCGGTGATCGACCGCGCAAAGAGCCTGATTGAGGAGGACTCCATCCAGTTTGAGGAGGTGCTCCACCAGCTCGACGACAAGCGCCAGCAGCTTGAGCGCGAACACGAGCAGGCGGCTCTTCTGCGCCGGGAGCTTGAGGGTGAGCGCGGGCGTCTCGCCGAACAGCGCGAGCAGTTTGAGCGTATGCGCGACCGCGAGGCGGACCGAGCGCGTCAGGAGGCCAGGCGGATTCTAGCCGCGGCGAAGCACGAGTATGCCGAACTGCAAAAGCAGATTGACCAGGTGCGCCGAATCCGTGAGAGCGCAGACTACCAGCGCAGCCTGCAGGAGCTCAAATCAAAGACCAAAAGTCATCTGTCAAACCTCGACAACCTGGTCAACCCTGTGAACGACAGTGACGACGGCTATGTTCTGCCGCGGCCGCTGAAGATCGGCGACAGCGTGCAGATCAAAAACATCGACAAGCTCGCCTCGGTTCTGAGTCTGCCCGATCAGAACGGCAATATGGAGCTGCAGGCGGGCATCATCAAAACCAAGGTGAACGTCAGGGATGTGCGCCTGGTAGAGACCGACAAGGTGACCATCAACGTCTCAAAGAGCAAATACCGTGACCTCATGGCTAACCGTGAGAAAAACGCAGCAAGGGCCGATGGACCGAAATCGGTGCGCAGCTATAACCCGGAGCTCGACTTGCGCGGAATGAACGGCGATGAGGCGTCGCTTGAGATCGACAAGTTTCTCGACGACTGTGCCGTTGCCGGAATCAATCAGGTCTCGCTGATTCACGGCAAGGGGACGGGTGCGCTCCGCGCGGCAGTCCATGCGTTTCTCAGGGGAAACCCGCACGTCAAATCCTTTCGGCTGGGTGTGTACGGCGAGGGGGAGACGGGGGTCACCATTGTGGAACTCAAATAGTCGAATTGTCAAATGCGTGCCGCCCGGCACGCATTTTTTCTGCCCTGTCCACGTATAGTGGGAGAGTGAATGAGCAGGGTAGGAGGGAAAGACCATGACGGCAGTTCTGCAGATCAGTCAGAGTGACAGGCGACGATTTTGTCGCCTGCGCGAGCGCCAGTATGAGCTCTCTGATTTTCTCTTCTGGAATGTGTCGCTGACACTTTCGGCAAACTATACCAGGCGCCGGCACGAGAGGTGGCTCCGCAAGCTCGCACGGCGCTTTGCGCGCATGGGTGTTGACACCCTGATTGTGCACAATGAGACCGAGTACTCCTTTGGCGCGCCGTTGACGCGCTGGGGGCTGCGCCAGCTCGACTTCGAGCAGACGTTCGCTCAGACAAAGCTCGCTCTCGCCAATCGTTTTTTTGAGATTCTGCCAAAGCCGGTCAGTGAGCTTACGCTTGTTGTCTACGACCGCGACGCGGCATACGCGGATGAGCCCTGGCTGCGGGAGCTCGTCTTTCGCGCCTCGCGGGTGAGCGTGATCTGCGCAGAGCCTGAGCGCTACGAGGGCTTCTGTGAGTGGGCGCTCACCGAGCGGGGTGCGGGAGTGACGCTTTCAAGGCCCTTTGAGCTCGATTTTGAGGCGGATGTACTCGTTGTGCTCTCTGGAGCGGAGGGCATTGTGCGAAACCGCCTGATCCGCCGCCAGGGCATCGTGCTCAATCTTGATGGGGAGTATGAGCCACGCCACGACGACCCGCAGAAGTTGATCTCACCGGTGTTTGAACCGCGGCGCGCACCAGTTGACTATGCGGCGAGCCTGCTGTCGAGGGAGGATTTGCTGCTGCTTCTCACGGAGAATCTGGGATCAGATGCGGTCACGGTCGCCCTGAAAGGCAGAGAGGGTGAGTTGGACCGCGCGCTCGCTTCAAAGTTGCTGCATTGGGCTTGACAGGGGTTGCGGCGGTAACTATAATAGATTGGTATATTGGAAAATGAAGACTAGTGAACAATAATAGTTTAATTATAGGGAAAGCTTGAGGAGGGTATACCGGACATGTCCAAACCGATTGTCATTACGGACGAGGGATTGAAAAAGCTCGAGGATGAGCTCAACGAGCTGATCGTTGTAAAACGCAAGGAGATTGCTGAACAGATCAAACAGGCGCGCGACTATGGCGATCTGTCTGAAAACAGTGAATACGATGAGGCGAAAAACCAGCAGGCCGTTGTGGAGGCCCGTATTGCTCAGATTGAGCAGATGCTCAAAAATGTCAAGCTGGTAGACAAGGCCGAACTCAACACGGAGAAAGTCAACATCGGCGCCAAGGTCAAGGTCTACGACGAGGAGTTCGATGAGGAGATCACCTATGAGCTCGTAGGCAGTACCGAAGCTGATCCGCGCAAGAACAAGATCACATATGAGTCGCCTGTCGGCAAGGCGCTCATGGGCCACGAGGTGGGTGAGACGGTCGACGTTGTCACCCCCGGCGGCGAGAATAAACTCAAAATTCTGGAGATACTGCTTTAAGACGGAAAAGAGGGAAAATAGCCGGGCGACAGCCCGTCTATTTTTTGCCCGGAGGAGGATGCAAAATGGCGCAGGAACCAAGCAACGCAAACGCACCGGCGGAGGAGCTCGATTTAAATGAAATTCTCCGCATTCGCAGAGAGAAGCTCAGCGACCTTCAGCGCAGCGGCCGCGACCCCTACCAGATCACCAAATTTGAGCGCGACTCGAGCTCCATGCAGATCAAGGACCACTTCGATGAGATGGAGGGAAAGAGCGTCCGCATCGCGGGGCGCATGATGTCCAAGCGCGACATGGGTAAGGCCTCTTTCTGCGACGTGCAGGATCGCGACGGCCGCATTCAGGTCTACGCCAAAATTGACGACATCGGCGAGGACTCCTATACGGAGTTCAAGAAGTTCGACATCGGCGACATCGTCGGTGTGGAGGGAATGGTGTTCCGCACACGGCGCGGAGAGATCTCGATTCATGCGACGGCGATTACACTGCTTTCAAAATCGCTTCTGCCGCTGCCGGAGAAGTTCCACGGTCTCAAGGATACCGATCTTCGCTACCGCCAGCGGTACGTCGATCTGATTGTCAACCCAGAGGTCAAGGAGACCTTTATCAAGCGCAGCAAGGTCATCCGCGAAATTCGCGCCTTTCTCGACGAGCGCGGCTACATTGAGGTGGAAACTCCCGTTCTGAATACCATTGCGGGCGGCGCCGCGGCGCGGCCGTTCATCACCCATCACAACACGCTTGACATCGACATGTATCTGCGCATTGCAACCGAGCTCTATCTCAAGCGCCTGATTGTCGGCGGGCTTGAGAAAGTCTATGAGATCGGGCGTCTGTTCCGCAACGAGGGCATGGACATCAAGCACAACCCCGAGTTTACCACCATTGAGTTCTATCAGGCCTATACTGATTTTGAGGGGATGATGGAGCTGTGCGAGCAGCTTCTCGCCACGGTCGCGGAAAAGGTGCTCGGTACGACCGAGATCACCTATCAGGGCGAGGCTGTCTCGCTCAAGCCGCCCTTTGCGCGCCTGTCGATGATCGACGCGGTCAAACAGTTCTCGGGGCTTGATTTCAACGCCATCGAGACCGATGAGCAGGCGCGACAGGCGGGCAAGGCCGCCGGACTTGAGGTAACAGACAAGATGTCCCGCGGCGATGTGCTCGCGCTCGCCTTTGACGAGCGGGTGGAGGACAAGCTCGTACAGCCTACTTTCATCACCGACTACCCGGTTGAGATCTCGCCGCTTGCCAAGCGCAAACCCTCCGACCCGCGCCTGACCGAGCGCTTTGAGCTCTTTATGACAGGCCGTGAATTTGCGAACGCTTTCTCTGAGCTCAACGACCCCATTGACCAGAAAGAGCGCTTTGAGCGCCAGGTGAAGCTGCGCGAGGCGGGGGATGAGGAGGCAAACATGATGGACGATGACTTTGTCACCGCCCTTGAGTATGGCATGCCTCCGACCGG
Source organism: Feifania hominis (assembly GCF_014384765.1). NCBI lineage: Bacteria > Bacillati > Bacillota > Clostridia > Eubacteriales > Feifaniaceae > Feifania > Feifania hominis. The sequence goes on from NZ_JACRSP010000001.1 coordinate 441,589, forward strand.
CGGTATCGGCATTGGCATCGACCGTCTTGTGATGCTGCTGACGGACAGTTATTCCATCCGCGACGTGCTGCTGTTTCCGACAATGAAGCCCCTTGACAGCGCCAGGAGAGAAAACGGCGTAAGCGCCGAGCAGACAAAGGCGCCTGAAGCAGCGGCGCTCAAACCAGAGAAAATTGATTTTTCCAAAGTGGAAATTGAGCCTTTGTTTCAGGATTTTGTGGACTTTGAGACTTTCAGCAAGTCCGACTTCAGAGCGGTTAAGGTTCTCGCCTGTGAGGCGGTTCCAAAGTCAAAGAAGCTCCTGAAATTCACCCTGGACGATGGAAGCGGCGAAGCCAGGACGATTTTAAGCGGTATTCACGCTTATTACGAGCCGGAAGAACTTGTCGGCAAGACCTGCATCGCCATCACCAATCTACCGCCGAGACCGATGATGGGCATTGATTCCTGCGGCATGCTGATCAGTGCGGTTCACAGCGAGGAGGGGGAAGAAAAGCTCCATCTTCTGATGGTAGATGATCACATTCCGGCGGGCGCAAAGCTCTATTAAGATATTCCGTTTTCATCAGAAGAGTGGTAAGGGCGATGTCTGAGTCGACAGACATCGCCCTTTTTCCTGAAGACATAGCAGCAAATTGGGACTGACAGGCTGCATGTTATAATGCGTTGCTTGCGGCAACGGCCTGTTTGACATACCATAATGGCAACAACCGAAAGAAAGGTGATTGGCCATCGTGTTGAATGAAAACATCAAATCCATAAGAAAATCAAAAGGGCTTTCGCAGGAGGACCTGGCGGTAAAACTGAATGTGGTTCGGCAGACCATTTCCAAGTGGGAAAAGGGCCTGTCCGTTCCTGATTCTGATATGCTGATTTCCCTATCGAAAGTGTTGGAAACACCCGTGAGCACTTTGCTTGGAGAACCGATTGCCGAGCCAAAGATGGATGACCTGAAAGGTATTTCCGAAAAGCTGGAGGTGATTAATCTGCACCTTGCACAGAGGAAAACAACGAGACGGAGAATACTGCATTGGACTTCCGTCGCAATGTGTGCGGTGATAGCAATTGTTTTTGCAGTCTTAACCGTATTAGACAGCCCCTACCTTGGCTGGGATTACAGCGCTCCTGAAACAGCGGTTATCGGAGTAGGTTTTCACGCATTGGAGTGGCTCTTTGTCAGAATAGCGCCTGCTGCCCTGGTGGTTGCTGTTGTGGGAGCTCTTTTGACACGGAAGCAAGCATAAACGCATTGATATTCTTGCTTCACGACAGACTGCTAATAGCTGCACTCGTACAAAAAGATTTCAGAGTCATCTGTTTTGGCGATTTCCTTTGAAAACGATGAGTAAACTCTGATATTGGAAAAGCCGATTTCCGTCAGGATCTCTTCCATCTCGCCGAGCTCATACAAATGAGTCTGAAAGTCCATTTCCTCCTGCTGTACCAGTTTGTCGTTCTCATACAATTCATAGAGAGCGGGGTTAAATTGCGTATGCGTTACCTCGTCATAATGGCTTTTGGAGCGCAGAATCAACCGGCAGTTTTCTCTGGGCGTCACTGTGACCTGTGTCTGATACGCATCGCTCTCGGGACAGCGCAGCGCAGCGCTGTCGACGGCAAAAACAAACTTTCCACCCTCTTTTAAAAGCGCTTTCATGTTAGACAGGATTCTTTTGCAGCAGGACATGTCGGTAAACAGTGACACCGAGCCTGAGGAAATAAAAATGTAATCAAATTGTTCCGCCGACTCAAATGTCTCGATGTCACTCGCGGTGACAACCGCGTCGGGCGCCTTTTCCAGCAGTTTTTCGAGCATTTCTTGCGAGTTGTCAACGCCTTTGATCCGAAACCCTCTTTTTAGAAATTCAACCAGAAATCGTCCGCTGCCGCACAACGGCTCCAAAATGGACATGTCTTTTTCGGCATAGGATAGATAGAAGTCCAATTCATCCGACGGAGCCTGCTCATGCAGTATTTCATACATCTGCGTGCACAGGCTGCCGTAGTAGTTTTTCTTTGCTGTTTCCATGTATTTCCACCTTTCTCAGTGAAAAGCATACTACAGATCCCGCTCTGATTCAAGACGGCAGAGCCGCTTACATAGCAGGATCAAGTTTTTATAAAACAGTGATATTTTGATTTTTACTTGACAAGATAGGAAGTTTGGGCTATACTATAAAAGTATTCTAGATATTCAAATGGAACTCACATATTTTGTAAGTCATTTGCAATCGAATGATTTACAAAATATGTGATTTTTTTATTTCGAGTGTGCGGGATATAATTTATTGATGGAGGTACTGATTATGAATAACGGTACTGTGAAATGGTTCAACTCTGAGAAAGGCTTCGGCTTTATCACAAACGACGCAGGCGGCGACGATGTCTTCGTGCATTTTTCTGCCATTGTCTCCGAGGGCTACAAGACGCTTACCGAGGGGCAAAAAGTCACGTTTGACACCGAGAGAGACCCCAAAAACAGCAGCAAAATGCGCGCGACAAATGTCTGCGTTGCCTGAGCAGTGACAAACAAAAGGACCCTCTGCAGAGAGGATCCTTTTGTCTGCCATATTCTGCTTCTTGCACACAAGACAAGCTGTTGTTTTGTATATCTTGCTTAATTTTGATGGACGTAGTTGACAATATTGCAGCACTATGCTAAGCTGTTAGCAAATTCAGTTGCTATTTTCAGAGTGTGAGAGTGAATAGCATAACAGACAGTCTCTTGTTTGTTATGCTATTTTTATTTTATCAAAAAACTCAAAATTGACAAAAGGAGGATTTCAGCACGAATCTTGGCAGGCAGCAAATCAAATTGAAGGAGGAAAGGCAATGTTTAAAAAACTCAAACTAGACGGCAAGATTATTCGCCAGTTTCTGATTGTGTGCATCGGCTCCGAGGCGATTTACTTTATGTACGCAATTCGGAATGTGCTGTATGAACCGTACCGCGAGATGCTGGGGCTATCTCACACACAAATTGGTTTTGTTCTTTCCATGATGGGAATGATCGCCTTTTTTGGTGGCATACCGAGCGCCTGGGTTCTCAACCGCTTTTCTGCTCGCAAATTACAATCGATTAATCTGGTTGTGACCGGTTTGACAGGCTTTTACCTCATTTCGGGGCATGTGACCTACGTTGGCATGCTGATTGTCGGTGTAATTTGGGGATTCTCCATGGAGGCCTTTTATTGGGGCGCCGTTACCAAGAGCATCCGCTGTATGGCCCCCGACGACGCGCAGGGAATTGCCTTTGGCACGATGGAATTCACGCGCGGCTGTGTCAACATGGTCCTCAGTGCCGTGGCAACGGCCATCTTCATCGGCATGGGCGAAACCGTTGGGGGAATCCAGCTTGCGCTCGGACTTGCCGCAGGTTTTCTGATTCTCATGGGCATTTTGACCTTTGCATTCCTGCCGGAGGAGGATTTCCTGAAAGCCGATACGGCGGCGGGCAAAAACAAAGAGTCTTTTAAGGGTGTTGTAAAGTGCCTGAAGATTCCGCAGCTTTGGCTGGTCGGACTGATGGGTATGGGAGTCTACGCGGTCTATCTGGGCTGTTCGCTGTTTCTGCCGTTTTTACAGAATGTCATGGCAGTACCCGTCAGCCTCGTGGCGGTGTTTGGAATCGCCTCCTCCAACTGGGTGCGCATGGCTTCGGGCCCCATCAGCGGCCTGATCGGCAACAAGCTTTTCAAATCCTCCGCTTCGCTGATGAGAATTCTCTTCCTGGGCGGAATGATCATTCTCGGTGTCATTATTGCAGTGCCCAAAGAGACAAACATGGTCTGGCCAATTACGATTCTGCTGATTGTACTACAGGTGTTCGTATACATGCTGCGCGGCGTGTACTACGCACCCATCGGCGAATCGGGTATTCCGAAAGAGGTTTCCGGTTCCGCCATGGCAGTAGCCATCCTGTTGATTCAGTCGCCGATGCTCTGGGCGTTTGCTTTTTACGGCTGGCTCATTGACCGGTATCCCGGCTCCAAGGGTTACATGATGATGTTCGGCATTATGTTGGGCCTCTATGCGGTCGGCTTCATTGCCTCCTGCATTCTGCTTGGAATCATCAAGAGAAAAGGCCTCAAAGTCAACATGGATGAGGCGGAGGAACCCGCTTCACAGGTATAAAATGGGAGAGGAGTATTCATATGGAATTGGCATTGGCCTCAGATTTTGGAATCTATGAGCTCTCGCCCGAGTCGATGGACTGCCAGATGAAAAAGCTCGCCGACGCCGGCATTACGCATGTCCACTGGGCGCACGACTGGGACTTTGAGTATCTCTATTCCCAGTGGGAGATGCTTCAGATCAAAGAGCTGCTTGACAAATATGGTCTCAAATGCAAGGCTGTGCACGCGACCGAGGGCAACACGCGCTGCCGCGTGATCGACGGCCAGCCCCGCTTTCTCAACCGCAATCGCATGAGAGACTGCCGCAAAGATTTTACCTCACCCTATGAGTACAACCGCCTCTCGGGGGTGGAGCTGGTACTCAACCGCGTGGATCTGGCGCATCTGCTCGGCGCCAGCGAAATTGTGCTTCACATGGTGCTGCCCTATGAGGACTTTGAGAACATTCCCGGTTTCCGCGAGAAATATTGGGAGCAGGCCTACAAGTCCTTTGATGAGATGCAGTCCTACTGCATGGCAAAGGGAGTGCGCATCGCGATTGAAAACATGATCTGCACGCCGAAAGAGTACCAGTTTGACAAGTTTGACCGCCTCTTTGCCCGCTATCCGAAAGAGTATATGGGGATCTGTTTCGACTCCGGTCACTCAGCGCTTGCGAGCGTTGACGACACTTATGTCTTCCTCGAGAAATACCAGGATCGTCTGATCGCCATGCATCTCGATGACAACTTCTCGGTGGATCTGAGTCTGTCGTCGGATCGTGACGGCGCGATTCAGAAGTCCGATAAGCACGCACTGCCTTTTGAGGGCGTGTGCAACTGGGAGAAGATCTGCGAGCTGATCGCCGGTTCTCCCTACGAATTGCCGCTCACTCTCGAAATTGTGGTGCCGCACGCCACGGTGGAGGAGGAGATGGCGGGCCTCGCCCGCGCAAAGGCCGTCGGCGAGAAACTCACAGAAATGGTTCTTGCCCATCGGGGCAGCTGATTCCCTTGGGCGGCGGGGCACGCTGCCCCGTCGCCCACCCCCTTTCTGAAGCTGCAATTGACTTTGCTTCTTTTTTTCAGTATTCTTTTTCTATGACAACAGGTTGCGGGGGAATAATGCCATGAGCAGAGAGCTCTATCAGAGCCTGATGGAGAATCCGATCATTGCGGCGGTCAAGGATTCCGAGGGATTGACGCGCGCGCTGGAAAGCGACAGCGCGGTCATCTTCATCCTCTTTGGAGATATTTTAAATATCGCGGGAATTGTGGACCGGATCAAAAATCGCAACAAGCATGCCATAGTCCACATCGACCTGGTTGAGGGACTCGGCTCGCGTGAAATTGCCGTCGATTTTCTGATGGCAAACACGAGGGCGGATGGAATCATCTCCACCAAGGCAAATCTCATCAAATACGCAAAAAACAGGGGTCTGTTCACCATTCAACGCTTTTTTCTGCTCGACTCGCTCTCCTTTACCAACATTGGAAAGAAGTCGCTGCAGGACTCGGTGGATATGATCGAAGTGCTGCCCGGCGTCATGCCCAAGATCATTCGGCGGGTGGTCGCGATCGCGGGTGTACCGGTCATTGCTGGCGGGCTGATCTGCGACAAAGAAGATGTGGTGGGAGCGCTCTCAGCGGGTGCGAGCGCCATTTCCTCCACAAATGCGGGCGTCTGGTCCGCATAGCATACAGACAAAGTGAATAGCTTGCAGTGAGTGAGAGAGCAGAGCAACGACCCCCCGGAGGGGTAACTTGTTCTGCTCTCTTTTTGAAAAAAACACAGAGAGGTCATGACAATGTATGATGCAGTGATCATCGGCTGCGGCGTCATAGGCGCCGCGACCGCCTATGAGCTTTCGCACTACCGGTTCCAAACACTGGTGTTGGAGCGTGACAACGATGTGGCTAACGCCACGACCAAGGCGAACAGCGGCATTATTCACGCCGGATATGATCCGGCTCCCGGTACTCTGATGGCCCGATACAATGTTCGCGGGGCAGAGCTGGCGGGGGAAATCTGCGAGAAGCTCGATGTGCCCTACCGCCGTGTGGGGTCGCTTGTGATAGCGCTATCGCCAAAGGAGCTGCAGGTGATAGAGCAACTCTATGAGAGGGGAATCGCAAACGGCGTGCCGGAGCTCAGGCTGCTTGATGCCGGGCAGGTCAAGGAGATGGAGCCACAGCTCAGCGAGCGGGTTTTGGGGGCGCTCTACGCGCCGACAGCGGCTGTGGTGAGCCCGTGGGAGTACGCACTTGCCATGGCGCAGACAGCCGTTGCTAACGGTGTGGAGCTGCGCCTGCGCAGCGAGGTGCTCGGCATGGAAAAGACAGACGGCGGCTGGCGCATTGAGACAGCAGGCGGGACAGTGGAGACCAGATATGTCTTCAACGCCGCCGGCGTACAGGCCGACCGAATTCACAACATGGCGGCGCCGCCAACCTTTTCCATTCTGCCGAATAGAGGCGAATACTATCTGCTTGACAAATCCGAGGGGGAGCGTGTGGGCCGTGTGATCTTCCAGTGCCCTGATAAAGACGGAAAGGGTGTGCTTGTCGCCCCCACGGCGCACGGCAATCTCATCGTCGGGCCGAACAGCGAGCGGGTTGCGAATGAGGATGTGGCAAACACCGCGGCCGGGCTCGAGAGGGTGGCCGATCGTGCGCGCCGCTCGGTGCCGTCGGTAAATCTGCGCGAGAGCATCCGAAATTTCGCCGGTGTGCGCGCAGTGGCCGACCGGGATGACTTTATCATCGAGCAGGCGGCGCCCGGATTTTACGACCTTGCCGGCATCAAGTCACCGGGGCTGTCAGCGGCGCCGGCCATTGCCGAGCGGGCTACACAGTTTTTGCGGGAGGCGGGCGAGACGCTGGAGCCAAAGCCCGATTTCTGTGACAGACGGCGGCGCACCCGGATTTCAGAGTTGCCCACCGAGGAGAAGAACCGTCTGATTGCCCAAAATCCGCTCTATGGGCGGGTGATCTGCCGGTGTGAGACAGTAACGGAGGGGGAGATTGTCGACGCGCTTCACGCGCCGATTCCGCCCTGTTCGGTTGATGGGGTCAAACGGCGGGTGAATACCGGGATGGGGCGCTGCCAGGGTGGCTTCTGCGGACCACGCGTACTGGAGATTCTCACAAGGGAGCTCGGGCTCGAGCCGACCGAAGTGCTGCAGGACCGTGACCACAGTGAAATTCTCGTCGGCGAGACCAAAGGCGGAGGTGCGAAATGACAACCTATGATCTCATTGTCATCGGTGGCGGCCCCGCCGGACTTGCCGCGGCCTGCGCGGCGCTCGATGAGGGGCTTGAGCATGTGTTGGTCGTTGAGCGCGACCGAGAGCTTGGAGGCATTTTAAACCAGTGCATCCACAACGGTTTTGGTCTGCATCACTTCAAAGAGGAGCTCACGGGCCCCGAGTATGCCGGCCGCTTCATAGAACAGCTCGGCGACCGGGCAGAGGTAAAGCTCGACACCATGGTGCTCGCCGTCACGCCGCAGCGGGAGGTACACCTTCTCAGCGGGAAAGACGGCTACCAGGTGCTGCGGGCGCGCTCTATTGTGCTGGCAATGGGCTGCCGCGAGCGCACCAGAGGGGCAATCGGCATTCCCGGCACACGGCCGGCCGGCGTCTTTACGGCTGGGGCGGCGCAGCGCTATGTCAATATGGAGGGTTATCTTCCCGGGCGGCGAGTGCTCATTCTGGGCTCAGGCGACATCGGCCTGATCATGGCGCGGCGCATGACGCTCGAGGGTGCGAAAGTGCTTGCCTGTGTGGAGCTCATGCCCTACTCGAACGGTCTCAACCGCAACATCGTGCAGTGTCTGGATGACTACGACATCCCGCTGTATCTCTCTCATACCATCATCGGCATTGAGGGACGCGACCGGGTGGAACGGGCCATTGTGGCACAGGTCAACGAGGAGCGCCGCCCCATTGCGGGTACAGAGATGACTTTCGACTGCGATACCATTCTGCTCTCGGTCGGCCTTATCCCCGAAAATGAGCTGACCCGCAACGCGGGAATTGACATCGACCCGCGCACCCGCGGCGCCGTGGTGCGCGAGAATATGGAGACTTCCATCCCCGGCATCTTCGCCTGCGGCAACGTGGTGCATGTGCACGATCTGGTCGACTTTGTCACGGCCGAGAGCGAGCGGGCAGGCCGGGCGGCTGCGGCCTATGTCCTGCGCGGACAGTCGCAGGGCGAATCACTGACGCTACAAAACGGTGAGGGGGTAAGCTACACAGTGCCGCAGTGCATCCGCATGGACTGTGTCGACCGCGCGGCCGAGGTTCTTTTTCGGGTCAACCGGGTCTATGGTGAGAGTAAAATCCGCGTCACGGCGGATGGCCGGGAGATCGCTGCCTTTCGCCGGGAGCACATGGCACCGGGCGAGATGGAGAAGATCACCCTGCCCAAAGTGATTCTTGAGCGCGCGCAGGACGCGCCGGTCACAATTTCCGCTGAGGAGGTGGCGCAATGAGAGAACTCACTTGCATTGTCTGCCCAAAAGGTTGTAGACTGAAAGTGGACGAAACACAGAACCTGCGCGTGAGCGGCAACTCCTGCCCGCGGGGCGAGGAGTACGCGAGAGCCGAGCTCACCAGCCCGACACGGGCGCTCACCTCGACGGTACGCATCGAGGGAGCGCTCTACCGCCGCTGTCCGGTGCGCACCGACGGCGTGATTCCAAAAGGACTCATTCGCGAGGCGATGGAGCTTCTTGACACGGTCACTCTCGAGGCGCCCGTGAAACGGGGGCAGGTTGTGGTGGACAACATAGCGGGCACGGGGGTGCGCTTTGTCACCTCCCGCGAAATGAGGAAAGTGGGGAATTAGAGAATGGCCAAGTATGTACTGGCGCTCGACCAGGGGACAACGAGCTCCCGCGCGATACTCTTTGATCAGGAGCAGAACATCATTGCGCTCTCGCAGAAAGAATTTACACAGATCTATCCCCGCGAGGGCTGGGTGGAGCACGACCCGATGGAGATCTACTCCTCCCAGTACGCCGTGATGGTGGAGGTGGTGGCCCAGAGCGGCGTCAATGTCTCGGACATTGCGGCAATCGGCATTACAAACCAGAGAGAGACCACCATTCTCTGGGACCGGGAGACCGGCCGGCCCATTCACAACGCCATTGTCTGGCAGTGCCGCCGCACGGCGCAGCTCGTCGACGAGCTGGTGGAAAAGGGGTATGGCGACTACATCCGCGAGGCCACAGGCCTGATTCCAGACGCCTATTTTTCCGGCACAAAAATCAAGTGGATTCTCGACCATGTCGAGGGCGCGCGTGAGCGCGCCCGGCGCGGGGAAATTCTCTTCGGCACAGTCGACACCTGGCTGATCTGGAAGCTGACGGGCGGCAAAGTGCACGTGACCGACTATACAAACGCCTCGCGCACCATGATTTACAACATCAATACCCTCGACTGGGATCAGAAGCTGCTCGACGCGCTCGACATTCCGCGGGAGATGCTGCCGCGCGTCTGCGATTCGAGCATGGTGTATGGAACTGTGCCGGTCGAGGGGGTGGAGGTACCCATCGCGGGCATTGCCGGCGACCAGCAGGCGGCCCTCTTCGGCCAGACCTGCTTTTCCCGCGGTGAGGCCAAAAACACCTACGGCACCGGCTGCTTTTTGCTGATGAACACGGGGGACTCCATCTGCCGCAGTGAAAATGGACTTCTGACCACAATTGCAATCGGACTTGGCGGCAAGGTGCAGTATGCGCTGGAGGGGAGTGTCTTTGTCGGCGGCGCCGTCATTCAGTGGATTCGCGATGAGATGCGCTTTATCACCGAGGCGAGAGACGCCGAGTACTACGCGCAGAAAGTCGATGACACCGGCGGGGTCTATATCGTGCCTGCGTTCACCGGGCTCGGGGCGCCCTACTGGGATATGTACGCGCGCGGCAGCATTCTGGGAATCACCCGCGGGACAAAGAGAGAGCATCTCATCCGCGCCGCGCAGGAGTCGATTGCCTATCAGACTCTCGATCTGCTCACCGCAATGGAGCGCGATACGGGTGTGGCGCTCAAGGAACTCAAAGTCGACGGCGGCGCCTCGCGGGACGCCTTTCTCATGCAATTTCAAGCCGACATCGCCAATAAGACGGTGCGCCGGCCGATGATTCGCGAGACGACAGCTCTCGGCGCTGCCTATCTCGCAGGGCTTGCCACGGGCGTGTGGCGCGATCTCGACGAGATCAAGGCGCTCTGGAGCTGTGATCGCATCTATGAGCCCGATATGGACGCCGAGCGGCGGGAGAGACTGCTTTCCGGCTGGCACAAGGCTGTGGGGCGCAGTCTCCACTGGACGGAAAAAGATTGAGAGAAGACCGGCTCCGCTTTGGGAGCCGGTCTTTTGCATGTTGCGGGGAATTTTCGACCACTTGCTCCGCATTCATAGACAAAGGACCCTGCTGCGGGTAGGATGTAAGGGAAAGAGGATACCGAGAGGAGGATAGGTATGAGAGTGGAGCTTCAAATTTCGCAGAGTGTCACCGAGCCTTACGCCGTGGTCTATGCGAATGCGCTCACACCGGAGATTAAGAGGACGGTGTCTGTTCTCCAGCAGCAGGAGAGCGTAGTTACAGCGCTCGACGAGCGGGAAAACATCATTATTTTGAAGCAGGAGGAGCTCTATATGGTCCGCGTTGAGCAGGCGAAGACCGTGGTCTACTGCCGCGAGGGCCGCTACCACACAAAAAAGCGGCTCTATGAATTTGTCGCACCGCTCAACGATTTTGTGCAGATCTCAAAATCTGCCTGGATTAACACAAACCAACTGGAGCGCGTGGAACCGTCGTTCAACGGCCTGATGAGAATTTGGTTGAAAAACGGCTTGGGTGAATACATCTCACGCAAATATCTGCCGGCGTTCAAGAGAACGCTCGGGCTGGGAAAGGGGGAGTCAAAGTGAAGAAACTATGTAAACTGGCGCTGACCGGCCTGATGCTCGGCTGCACAGTATTCGTTTTGCTGGGTATGATCTTTGCGGCGGTGCTGGGAGATGGGGGCGTATTGACAGGCAGCCGGTTTATCTGCCATGCCCTTTCGGCCATGGCGGTGGGCATGGGTTTTAGCATACCGGCCATGATCTATGAGAGCGAAAAGATAACCTTGCCGCTGAAAGCGCTCATTCACATGGGGAGCGGCTTTGCCATCTACTTCGCCGTTGGTCTGCCAATCGGTTGGATTCCTACGGAATACGGCCCCGGCGCTGCCGCTGCGGCCATTGGCTGCGCAGTGCTTACAAGCAGTCTGATCTGGCTGGGATTCTATCTGTACAGCCGCCGTGAGGCGCGGCAGATCAACAGTCGTCTGTCAAGTAAATAGCCAGACAGACAGAAAAGCGCTCCGCAGCATGCGGAGCGCTTTTTCATGTGGAATAAAGGCCGTCATACAAGAGTGTCGAGCACAGTTTGATAGAGCCGAACAGGATCCCTGCGAAAGGAATCGACGAGCAGATCTGCCTGCTTTTTGGTCGGTACGAGCAGGGTGAAGTCGAAGATTTCGTCGGACATGTCAAACATCTTGCAGTTGACGCGAAAGCCGTTTTTTGCTTCAGTGACCTGGGTTTTGATCTCGGACTCCAGCTTGAGACGCGAGAGCTCAATGAGCGTGTTGGAGGCCGCATTCTGCCGGGCAGAAAAGGGGAGTTCCTGCTCGAGCAGCGTGATGGTCTCGTTGCCGAGGGGGCTGTTGAGGTAGCGCAGCTCACCGTCGCGCGAGACGGTCACGACGTGACCAGACTCCATCAGGGCATTGAGCGAATCGGCAAAGTCAAAGTAGAACGCGTTGCCGCCTGCCATGATGACATTGTTGAGGCTCTCAAATGGCACCGGCCGGTCAAGACATTTGAGCACATAGAGTATGAGGAGTTTGACATCCTTTTTGTCATATAAAACGCCGTGATCGGGCATGGGGACCTCCCTTTGAAGAGATGCCTTTATTATACTGCCAAAGAGTTGTAATTTCAACAGAAGAGCGCAGCCCAAAGGACTGCGCTCTCGTTGTAATATTCAGCTTGCCAGGACATCCGACCAGATCTTCTCATATTCGGACGCAACATCCGACATGGAGACGAAGACCTCATACTTTGCGATCTCCTCAGCCGATGGATTGACACAGGGGTTGTTCTTTGTATGTTCGGGCGCCTGCTCGGCGGCTTCCATAACCGGACTGATACCGCCGAGATAGTCGGCGTTTTTCTGCGCAATATCAGGGCGGCAAAGGAAGTTGATGAAAGCCTCGGCATTCTCCTTGTTCTCGGCGTTCTTGAGAATGACAGCCGAATCATACCAGATGTTGGTGCCCTCCTCAGGTATGGCATACTCAATACGGGTTTCGGCCTGAATGTCTTCCTCCATCTGCTGGATCAGACCAATATCACAGCTCCAGATGACGGAGAGTGCACCCTCCTTGCCGATCATCTTGTCCTTGACATCATCACCGGTGTAAGTGATGACAAGAGGCTTCTGATCGAGCAGCTTCTGCTTGGCCGCTGCAAGCTCAGCGGGGTCTTTCGTGTTGAGCGAGTAGCCCAGCGACAGCAGTGCCACACCGATGGAGTCGCGCTCGCTGTTCATCATAAAAATCTGCTTTTCATACTTCTCATCCCAGAGGATGTCCCAGCTGGTGACAGGCTCTGTGACCATATCTGGATTATAGGCGATGCAGACCGTGCCCCAGCAGTAGGGGACAGAGTATTTATTCTCCGGGTCATACGCCTGAGAGAGCAATTTCGGATCAATGCCTTTGACGTTTGGAACATTGTCAAAATTGATTTCAGCCAGCATATCCTCTTCGATCATTTTGGTGATCATATAGTCAGAGGGGATGCAGACATCATAGGAGTTTTTACCGCTGTTTTTGACCTTGAGATACATATCCTCATTGGTCTCAAACGTGTCGTAGATCACCTTGATGCCAGTCTCTTCCTCAAACTGCTCGAGGACGGACTCATCGATGTAGTCACCCCAGTTGTAGACCTTGACTACGTTCTTGTTGGAACTGCAGCCGGAAAAAGGGGAGAGAACCACCACGACAAGCAGCAGTGCGGCCAACATTTTGACCATGTTTTTTTTCATTTATCATCAACCTTTCATTATAAAATGACTTGTTTAAATGCGCCGCTCTTTCTTTTCGGATTTGCGCAGACCCGGCGCGAAGTTGGATATCAGCAAAATAATGAATACCGCAACGAACATGATGGCCGACAGGGCGTTGATCTCGGGGTTGACACCGCGGCGCGCCATGGAATAGATCTCGATGGACAGAGTGGAAACTCCCGGGCCGGTGGTAAAAAAGCTGATGACGAAGTCGTCGATGGACAGCGTCAGCGCCAGAAGAAAACCGCTTGTGATACCCGGGCGAACTTCGGGGAGAATGACCTTGAAAATAGCGTTCATCGGCCGCATGCCGAGATCGAGTGCCGCCTCATACATACTCTCATTCATCTGCTTGAGCTTGGGCATCACCGACAGGATGACATAGGGAATATTAAAGGCGATGTGTGCGATCAGCAGACTCTGAAATCCGAGTGTAACCCCAACTGCCGTAAAGAGAATCAGCAGAGAGACGCCAGTGACAATATCGGGGTTGAGCATTGGAAGATAGGAAAGATTCATCAGAGTGGACTTTAAAAAGCCCTTTTTCATGTAGTAGATGCCAATGGCGGCAAAGGTGCCGATGAGCGTTGCAATAGCCGCTGAGAGAAAGGCGATGACAAGCGTGTTCAAAAGCGCCTTCATCAGCGTATCGTTTTGAAAGAGCGACTCATACCAACGAAGTGAGAAGCCGGCCCAGGCGTTGCGGGAGCGGGAGTTGTTAAAAGAGAGCACGATGGACACCGCAATGGGCAGATACAGAAAGAGAAACACAACGGCCGTGTAGGTTCGTGAGCAAAGCCGCCCGAGAAAGGACCGTTTCAAAACAGCATGCCCCCTTCCTCCTTGTCGTTTTCAAACTTCGAGGAGATGAACATGACCAACAGCACCAACAGCATGATGATCACCGACATGGCCGAGCCAAAGCCCCAGTCGTCGACGAGTTTAAACTGCTTTTCGATCAGATCGCCTATGAGCACCGAGTCAGTGCCGCCGAGCAGCCGGGAGATGGCGAAAGTGGTCACAGCGGGCATGAATACCATATTGATGCCCGAGAAGACACCGGGAAGAGACAGGGGAACCACCACTTTAAAAAAGGTGCGCGCCCGGCCGGCGCCCAGGTCATGGCTCGCCTCAATGAGACTGTTGTCGAGCTTGGTGAGAACGTTGTAGATGGGCAGAATCATAAAGGGGAGAAAATTGTAGACCGTCCCCAGAACAACGGCGCCCTCGGTGTACATGATGTTGAGCCCGGGTAGACCGATGCTGCGCAGAAGATTGTTGATCAGCCCGTTTTTCTCAAGCAGCGTCATCCACGCATAGATGCGAAGCAGAAAGTTCATCCACATGGGCAAAATGAAGAGTACGGACACGAAGTTGCGCATCCGCGGCTTCATCTTTGAGAGAATATAGGCCATGGGAAATCCAACCAGCAGACAGATGACCGTGCTGATGAGAGCAACCTTGAACGACTTGAGCAACACCAGCATGTACTGGGGATTGTCAAAGTCGAAAAAGCGCTTGAAATTTTCGAGCGTCGCGCTCACGCCGCCATCGGGGCCGGCTGTAGTAAAGCTGTAAAAGACAATCAGCACCAGAGGCGCGAGAAACAGAATCAGCGCAATCAGCGTGTAGGGGTAGGCAAACGAGGAACGCTTCATGGTGCCACCGCCGCCTTTTTCATGATGTGGATGTCATCGGGTGTGAGCAGCAGCCCAACGGTCTGACCGACCTTAGCCGAATAGATCGAGTGAATGATCCACAGCTGTTCGCCCTGACGAACGCCGATCTCATAGTGGACACCCTTGAAGAGAATGGACTCGACAACGCCGGTGAGCTGCCCCTGTTCGGGGGTGACGACTTCAAAGTCCTCGGGACGGATGACGACGTCGACCGGCTCATCCTTTTCAAATCCCTTGTCAAGGCACTCAAAGTTTGCACCCGAGAAAGAGACAAAGAAGTCCTCGTGCATAATGCCGTCAACGATGTTGCTCTCGCCGATGAAATCGGCGACAAAGGCGTTTTTCGGCTCGTTGTAGATGTCAACCGGGGTGCCGATCTGCTGGATGACACCGTCATTCATGACGACGATGGTATCCGACATGGTCAGGGCTTCCTCCTGGTCGTGCGTGACATAGATAAAGGTGATACCGAGCGCCTGCTGCATTTTTTTGAGCTCGAGCTGCATGTCCTTTCGCAGCTTGAGATCGAGAGCGCCGAGCGGCTCGTCGAGCAGCAGGACACGCGGGCGGTTGACAAGGGCGCGCGCAATGGCGACGCGCTGCTGCTGGCCGCCGGACAGGGAAGTCACATCGCGCTTTTCAAAGCCCCTGAGATTGACGAGCGCCAGCATCTCGGTGACCCGCTGTTTGATCTCGCTTTCAGGCAGCTTCTTGATGCGCAGGCCAAAGGCGATGTTCTCATAGACGTTGTAAAATGGAAAAAGGGCATATTTCTGAAACACCGTGTTGACCGCCCGCTCATAGGGGGGAAGACTGGTGATCTTACGCCCATCAAAAAAAACATCACCGGAAGTGGGATAAGCAAATCCGCCGATGATACGGAGCGTCGTCGTCTTGCCGCAGCCCGACGGGCCGAGCAGAGTCAGAAACTCCTTGTTTCTAATATATAAATTGATGTTGTTGAGTACTGTTTCGCCATCATAGATCATCGAGACTCCGGAAAGCTCAATGACAGCGTTTTCTTTCATTACCTTATCCTTCCTCCCATCATGTTGCACAGTGTCGTGTAGACAACAATTACAAGAATAAGGGCAATACAGGGAAAAGTCAATGAATTTCACGATTTTCTATGAAATTTTATCAAAAATCGCGATTTTTTCAATCTGAAACGTTTTTTTGTCCAAATAACTTAAAATTCCTGCGTCATCCTCGAAATCAAACGTCAATTTATAGGCATAGAGCAGCTGAGTTTTCTGGCCAAAACGGCGATTGATCTCGTTTTTTCCATACTTGCCGTCACCGATGAGGGGATGGCCGATGGAGGCCATATGGGCGCGAATCTGATGTGTGCGGCCTGTGATGAGCTCAACTTCACAGAGCGAGGCGTCACCGGTCGAGCGCAGCACCCGGTAGCGCGTGATGATTTTCTTGCCGCCCGGTACCGGTTCGTGGTGGATGTAGACGCGATTTTGGGCCTCGTTTTTGACAAGGTAGTCCGTGAGCGTCGCCTGCGCGGGTTCCGGGCGGCCGACCACAGCACAGAGATAGTATTTGTGCAGCTCGCGGCGCTTGATCTTTTCATTCATGATGCGCAGGGTCTCGGCGTTCTTGGCAGCGATGACGATACCGCCTGTGTTTCGGTCAAGACGGTTGCAGAGAGCAGGTGAAAAGGAATTTTCCTTTACAGGATCGAACTCCCCTTTTTGATAGAGGTAGGCCTTGACCTGCTGGGCGAGTGTGTTGAACTGCTCGCGCGCATCGCTCTGGGAGATGAGACCGGGCTGCTTGTCGACAAGCAGGATGTTCTCATCCTCGTAGACGATTTTAAAATTTGGCCGGACTCGGCAGAACGCGTCCTGCTCGGTCGTGTCGTCGAAGAAAGCGTCTTTCAAATAGAGCTCGACGAGATCCCCCTCGCGCAGCCGGTAGTCGAGGGCAGCGCGCGCACCGTTTACCTTGATGCGCTTGGTACGTATGGATTTGTAGAGCAGGGAGGCGGGGAGCTTTTTTACCGCCTTGTGAAGAAATTTATCGAGACGCTGGCCAGCGTCATTGGGCGCAATGGTAAAGGAACGCATGCTTTTTACTCCCCCGTGTGGTGAATTATCCTGATTCTATCATGACACGGAGAAAAAGGGTACGCTTTTGGTCAAAATTCATGACAAAACTTTTGTTCTGGAACTTCCAAAAAGTGCGCTGATCGTGTATAATTGTGATAAAAACGACAGAGGAGAATGAACATGCTGACAAAAGAGAGAGTGCTGGAGATTTTAAAGGAGGCCGGCGTCCTGCAGGAGGGCCATTTTCTGTTGACTTCGGGGCGCCACAGCGACCGGTATCTGCAGTGCGCAAAGATTTTTCAAAATACCCGGTACAGCGAAGAGCTCTGCGCCGCTCTCGCCGAGCAGTTCAAGGATGACAATATTCAACTCGTCATCGGGCCGGCCATGGGGGCTGTGCAGATGGCCTATGAGGTCTCGCGCCACCTGGGGGTGGAGAATTTCTTCACCGAGCGCGTCGACGGCAAGATGACGCTTCGCCGCGGCTTTCACATTGAGCCCGGCACCCGCGTTCTCTGCGTGGAGGATGTGGTGACCACAGGCGGTTCGGTCAAAGAGGTCATGGAGATTGTCAAAGAGGCCGGAGGCGTTGTCGCGGGTGTTGGTCTGATCGTCGACCGTACGGGCGGCAAAATCGACTTCGGCACAAAACTCGCCTCGGTCATCTCGATGGAGGTCGCCTCCTACGAGCCGGAGAACTGCCCCATTTGCAAGACCGGCGCGCCGCTGGTCAAACCCGGCAGCCGCAACATCAAGAAGGCGTAAGATGCACGACGGACACAGAGATCGGGTCAAAAGACGGTTTCTCTCGGAGGGCCTCGATGGCTTTTACAGCCATGAGGCCCTTGAACTGCTCCTGTACTATGCCATTCCCCGGCGTGATACAAACTCGATTGCACATGAGCTGATCGCAACATTCGGCACGGTGGCCAATGTCTTCGAGGCTCCGTACGAAGAGCTTCTGCGTGTGCCGAACGTGGGGGAGAGCGCAGCGACACTGATCAAGCTGATTCCCGAGCTCTCGCGTTTTTACCTTGACAGCAAATACGAGAACCTCGACACAATCGACACCACGGAGAAAGCCTGCAACTTTCTCACGCCGAAGTTCATCGGTCGCAAGGAGGAGGTAGTCTATCTCGTGTGTCTGGACAACAAGCGAAAAATTCTCAACTGCCAGATCATCTACCACGGCAGCGTGAACTCTGCGCAGATTAATGTGAGAAAAATTGTAGAAACTGTACTCAAATACAACGCGAGCGGTGTCATTCTGGCCCACAATCATCCCGGCGGCCTCGCGCTGCCCAGCGAGGAGGATGTGCGCACCACCGAGCGCATCAATCAGGCGCTCGCCGCGCTGAACATCGATCTGCTCGACCACATTGTCGTCGCAGACTATGACAGCATCAGCTTTATGGACAGCGGCTTTATCAGGCGGCCGGACTGATTACGGAGGAAGCATGGAATTTGATCTTCAGTCACCCTATCAGCCGTCGGGCGATCAGCCCCAGGCGATCGAGCGGCTCTCAGAGGGAATCATCAAGGGCAACCGGGAGCAGACGCTTCTCGGTGTCACCGGCTCGGGCAAGACTTTCACCATGGCAAACATCATTCAGAACGTGGGAAAGCCCACGCTGGTACTCGCCCACAACAAGACGCTTGCAGCCCAGCTGTGCAGCGAGTTTCGCGAGTTTTTTCCGAACAACGCCGTGGAGTATTTTGTCAGCTACTACGACTATTACCAGCCGGAGTCCTATCTGCCGACGACCGACACCTACATCGAAAAGGACTCGTCGATCAACGACGAGATCGACAAGCTGCGTCACAGCGCGACCTCCGCGCTCTTTGAGCGGCGCGACGTCATCATCGTCTCATCCGTCTCCTGCATCTACTCGCTGGGTGACCCGCTCGAGTATAACAAAATGGTCATCGTACTCAAAGTCGGCATGAGAAAAGACCGGGACGACGTCATCAAAAGGCTTGTCGACATCCAGTATGAGAGAAACGACATCAACTTCACACGAAACAAGTTCCGCGTGCGCGGCGATGTGCTCGAGATTTTCCCGGCGGATGCGACGGACATCATTCTGCGTGTGGAATTTTTCGGCGACGAGATCGAACGCATTGCCGAGGTCAATGTCATTACCGGGGAAATACAGGGCTTTGTCAAATTTGCTGAGGTTTTCCCGGCGTCGCACTACGTTGTCGACAAGGAGAAAATTGAGGCCGCCATCACCGAGATCGAGCAGGAGATGGAAGAGCGTGTGAAGTTCTTTGAGGAGCGCCACAAACTCATCGAGGCGCAGCGCATTGCCGAGCGTACCAAGTACGACATGGAGATGCTGCGCGAAATTGGCTTTTGCAGCGGCATCGAGAACTACTCGCGCATTCTGAGCGGACGCGCACCGGGCTCGACACCCTACACACTGCTCGACTACTTGCCGAAAGACTATCTGATGTTCATCGACGAGTCTCATGTCACGCTTCCGCAGGTACGCGGCATGTATGGCGGCGACCGTTCCCGAAAAGAGTCGCTGGTGGAGTATGGCTTCCGTCTGCCGTCGGCCTTTGACAACCGTCCTTTGCGCTTTGACGAGTTTGTTGAGCGAATGGGCCAGGTGGTCTATGTCTCGGCGACGCCCGGCCAGTTCGAGCGTGAGCGCTCGGCGCAGATTGTCGAGCAGGTCATCCGACCCACCGGGCTTTTGGATCCCGAGGTGGAGGTGCGCCCGACCGAGGGGCAGATTGACGATCTGCTCGGCGAGATCAATGCCCGCCATGAGGCGGGCGAGCGGGTGCTTGTGACCACTCTCACCAAGAAGATGGCAGAGGATCTGACTACGTATCTTGAGAATGTCGGCGTCAAAGTGCGCTACATGCACCATGACGTCGAGACCATTGAGCGCATGGAGATCATCCGGGATCTGCGGCTTGGAAAGTTTGACGTTCTCGTCGGCATCAATCTGCTGCGCGAGGGCCTTGATCTGCCCGAGGTGTCGCTCGTCGCCATTCTGGACGCCGATAAAGAGGGCTTTCTGCGCTCGGAGACTTCACTGATTCAGACCATTGGCCGCGCGGCTCGAAACGACCACGGCAAGGTCATCATGTACGGCGACAAAATTACCGACTCCATGCGCTGGGCGATCGGGGAGACCGAGCGCCGCCGCGCGATTCAAAATGAATACAACATCGAACACAACATCACCCCGAAGACGGTCGTCAAGGGTGTGCGCGACGTGATTGAGATCAGCTCCCGGGAGGACACCGAGAGCTTTGCGAACCGCCGCCTGAACAAGAAAGAAAAGCTCGAGCTGATTGAGAAGCTGACAAAAGAGATGAAGAACGCCGCAAAACTTCTGGAATTCGAGCACGCGGCCTATCTGCGGGATAAGATCGAAGAGCTTCGGGGGACGCCGACGCTCAAGGGAGGCAAATAACTTGGCACCAGTAACCAGTATCAAAATTCGGGGGGCGCGTGAGCACAACCTCAAAAACGTAGACGTGACCATACCGCGCGACAAGCTCGTGGTCATCACGGGACTGTCGGGCTCGGGCAAATCGTCGCTTGCGTTTGACACCATTTACGCCGAGGGACAGCGGCGCTACGCCGAGAGTCTGTCGTCCTACGCGCGGCAGTTTATCGGCCAGATGGACAAGCCCGATCTCGACTACATTGAGGGCCTTTCCCCGGCGATTTCCATCGACCAGAAGACCACCTCCAAAAACCCGCGTTCAACCGTGGGAACCGTCACCGAGATCTACGATTACTATCGGCTTCTCTTCGCGCGCATCGGCATTCCGCACTGCCCGGTCTGCGGCAGGGAGATCACCGAGCAGACGGTCGACCAGATTGTTGACCGCGTGCTGGAGCTGCCGGAGCGCACAAAAATTCAGATTCTTGCCCCGGTTGTCAAGGGCAAGAAAGGCGAGCATGAGAAAGTCTTTGCCGACGCGCGCAAAAACGGCTTTGCCCGTGTGCGGGTGGACGGTTACAACTACGATCTCAGCGAGGAGATCAAGCTCAACAAAAACCAGAAGCACACCATCGAGATCGTCGTGGACAGACTTGTCATCAAGCAGGGCATCCATCAGCGTCTGGCCGACTCCATTGAGGTGGCGTCGGGACTCGCGAGCGGAATCGTTCTGGTCGATGTGATCGACGGGGAGCAGCTGATGTTCTCACAGAACTATGCCTGTGAGGAGCACGGCGTCAGCATTGAGGAGCTGTCGCCGCGCATGTTCTCTTTCAACAATCCCTTTGGGGCCTGCCCGACCTGCACAGGCCTTGGCACTCTGTTGAAAGTCGACCCCGATCTGATCGTACCGAACAAGTCGCTCTCCATCCGGCAGGGGGCCATTCGGGCCAGCGGCTGGACCTATGCGACGGGCGGCACCATCGCCCAGATGTATTTTGATGCGCTCGCCGCGCACTACAACTTCTCGCTGGATGTGCCGTTTTCCGAGCTGCCGAAGCAGGCGGTCGATGTGATTCTGTACGGCACAAAGGGCGAAAAGATCAAGATGAACCGTGTCAACGAATACGGCAGCGGCAACTACTTTACCGACTTTGAGGGCATCGTCAACAATCTCGAACGCCGCCATCGCGAGACGAGCAGCGACTATGCGCGCGCCGAGATCGAGACCTGTATGAGCAACAACCCCTGCCCGGACTGTAAGGGCAAGCGGCTGCGCGATATCAGCCTTGCCGTGACAGTTGGAGGAAAGAATATCATTGAGCTCACCGATCTCTCCATCACCGATGAAATCGCTTTTTTTGACAGCCTCAAACTCACCGAGCGCGAGCAGTTCATCGCCAAACAGATTCTCAAGGAGATCCGCTCGCGGCTGACCTTTCTGCAGAATGTGGGCCTTGAGTATCTGACGCTCTCGCGCAGCGCCGGTACGCTGTCAGGCGGCGAGAGCCAGCGCATCCGTCTCGCGACCCAGATCGGCTCGTCGCTGATGGGGGTGCTCTACATTCTCGACGAGCCGTCGATCGGTCTGCATCAGCGCGACAATCAGAAGCTGCTCGCGACGCTCAAGCGCCTGAGGGATCTCGGAAATTCTCTGATTGTCGTCGAACACGATGAGGAGACCATGTTTGAATCGGATTACATCGTCGACGTCGGGCCGGGAGCGGGCATCCACGGCGGCGAGATCGTCGCCTGCGGCACGGTCGATGAGATCATGCAAAATGAAAATTCCATCACGGGCCAGTATCTGACCCACAAAAAGCACATCGAAGTGCCGGAGCACCGCCGTGAGGGCACCGGAAAGCTGCTCACGGTTCGCGGCGCGGCGGAAAACAATTTAAAGCACATCGACGTGAGCATTCCGCTCGGCACATTCACCTGTATCACCGGCGTTTCCGGCTCGGGCAAGAGCTCGCTGATCAACGAGGTGCTCTACAAGCATCTCGCCGCCGAGCTCAACGGCGCCAAGGGCCGGCCGGGGAAATTCGACAGCATGGAGGGGATTGAGAACCTCGACAAGGTCATCAGCATCGACCAGTCGCCCATCGGGCGTACGCCGCGCTCGAATCCCGCAACCTACACCGGTGTGTTCACCGACATCCGCGACATCTTCGCGTCGACTGCCGAAGCCAAGATGCGCGGCTACAAACAGGGACGCTTTTCTTTCAATATTGCGGGCGGCCGCTGCGAGGCCTGCGAGGGCGACGGCATCAAAAAAATTGAGATGCACTTTCTGCCCGACGTCTATGTGCAGTGCGAGGTCTGTAAGGGCAAGCGCTACAACCGGGAGACGCTCGAAGTCAAGTACAAGGGGAAGAGCATTGCCGATGTACTGGAGATGACGGTGGAGGAGGGGCTCAAGTTCTTCGAAAACGTGCCCAAGATCAGCCGAAAGCTCCAGACACTCTACGATGTGGGTCTGTCCTATATTAAGATCGGCCAGTCCTCCACCACACTCTCGGGCGGAGAGGCGCAGCGCGTCAAGCTCGCAACCGAGCTCTCGCGCCGTTCGACAGGAAAGACCATCTACATTCTCGACGAGCCGACCACCGGTCTGCACATCGCAGACGTCCACCGGCTCATCGATGTGCTGCAGAAATTTGTTGACAGCGGCAACACGGTTGTGGTCATTGAGCACAATCTCGACATCATCAAGACGGCCGACTACATCATCGACATCGGACCCGAGGGCGGAGACCGTGGCGGCACCGTGGTTGCCGCCGGCACGCCGGAGGAAGTGGCGTGCGCTGAGGGTTCCTACACCGGACAGTATTTGAACGCCGTTCTCGAGCGTGAGCGCAGCGAGCGGCAAAGCCGCAGTTAGCGGCAGAGAGAGGAGGAGACGCCGTGTTCGGCTATGTTGTGGCCCAGAAAAGCGAGCTTCGCATGTGCGAATACGACGTCTACCAGAGTCATTACTGCGGAATCTGTAAGCAGCTCGGAAAGGAGTTCGGCTACTTTTCCAATTTTTCGCTGAGCTATGACACGGTCTTTCTCGCGGTGCTCGGCGCGGCGCTGGACGAAGCGGAAAAGCCGCTGTGCGTCAGACGGTGCAAGGCGAATCCCCTGAAGAAGAAAGCCTGTGTCGTTGAGACGCCTGCGGTGCACTACGCCGCCAATATTCATGTTTTATTAACATACCACAAGCTGGTTGATGATAAACTGGACGAAAGGGGAGTCAAGCGGCTGCTCGCGCGGCTCTATCTCGTTTTCATGGGCCGCGCGCGAAAAAAGGCGCTGCGGGAATACGGGGACATTGACGCTCGAATTGCGGCAGATCTGCGGGAACTCGACGAGGCCATCGCGACACCTGGTGCGCCACTTGACCAGTATGCCGACAGCTTCGCAAAGGTGCTGCGCGACTGCTTTGTCCCTCTCTCGGAGGATGACGGCGACCGGCGCGCTCTCGCCCAACTCGGCTATCACATGGGCCGCTGGATCTATTTGATCGACGCGTTTGACGATTTGGAACAGGATGTGCAGACCGGGGCGTTCAACCCCCTGCTCCGGTATTACGATTTTGTTAAGGGGGAAAATATCATTGACTTTAAACAGAGAATCATGTCTAATATAACTGTGGCGCTGACCGACAGCCTGGCCTTTGCCAGCAGCGCCTACGAGCTTCTGAATCTCAAGTGGTACAAGGGAATCCTTGATAATATACTGTACCGTGGCTTACCTGAGAGACAAAAATCTATATTGACAAAGAAAGTTGAATCGACAAGATGAATGATCCTTACAAAGTGCTCGGTGTCTCCCCAACGGCCTCCGATGAAGAGATCAAAAAGGCCTACCGGGAACTGGCGCGCAAGTACCACCCTGACAATTACAAAGACAATCCGCTGGCTGACCTCGCCGAGACCAAGATGAAAGAGATCAACGAGGCCTATGATACCATCCAGAAAGAGCGCAGCGGCGCAGGCCGTCAGCAGACCTATCAGAGCGGCGGCTACGGCGGTTACAGCAGCGGCGGCTATGGCTCCGGCGGCTACCAGGCGGTTGAATATCAGCCGAGTCCGCGCTATCGAAGCGTCTTCAACCTGCTGCAGCGGCAGGCCTACCAGCAGGCCGAGGTGGAACTCAACAATATGCCCGCGCCAAGAGACGCCGAATGGCATTTTCTCATGGGCAATGTCATGGCTGGCAAGGGGTGGATCGAACAGGCCAGAAACGAGCTGAACCAGGCCTGCTCCATGGACCCCTCCAATCCCGCCTACGCGCAGGCGCTCAACATGCTCAACTACAATGCCGGGCGCTATTCGAGCCAGGGCGGCGGCGTATACGGGCCCTATGCCACGGGCGGTATGTCGAGCTGTGACTGCTGCGCGAGCATGATGTTGGCGAACCTCTGCTGCGACTGCATGCGGTGCTGAGATGGGTATGAGAGACAGACAGAAGAAAAGGGTACAGACTGTGGCGCTCGGCGGACTCACTGTCGCGCTCGGCGTAACAGTTCTCTATTTTGCGTCAATCCTGCCCACCGGCAAGTTGGCGCTTTGTGCTGTTGCGGGCGTTTTGCCCTTTTTCACGGCCATCAAGGCGGGGCTGCCCGCATCGTTTCTGACTTATGCGGCAACGGCGGTACTCGGTTTTCTGCTGCTGCCGGATCTCTCTGTGACATTTCTCTACAGCCTCTTTCTGGGGCTGTACACTCCGGTCAAGGCGGTCTTTGAGAAGTGGCTTCACAATCCCATTGCCTGCTGGGCGGCAAAGCTTGCATTTTTTTGCGCGATGCTGTCCATACTTCTCTTTGGAGTAAAGGCGGTATTGCCGCTGCCCGAGCGCCTGCTGGAGAATACGGCGGTACTCTACGGAGCCTGCGCCGCGCTCTTTATTGTCTACGATCTGGCGCTGAGCGGCCTGATTCATTTTACCGTAACCAAATACAGAGCTCTTTTTAAATAGGAGGGGTTTTTATGACCGAAAAGAAAACGGCGGGCGAGCAGCTCGCAAAGACACTGTTTGACACTCCGGAAAATGCTTATGAGGCGCTTTCGGAGCAGGAGATTGACACCGTATACGCATTCAGCGAGGGCTACCGCGCTTTTTTAAACGCCTGCAAGACAGAGCGCGAGGCTGTTGTCTGGTTTGAAAAAGCTGCAAAGGAAAAAGGCTTTACAGAGTTTGACCGCCGCGCTACCTACCACGCAGGTGATAAGGTCTACAAAACGGTGGCAAAAAAGGCGATTTACCTGTTTGTCTTCGGCGAACGTACGATTGACCACGGCGTCAAACTGGCGGCGGCGCACATCGACGCGCCGCGGCTCGATTTAAAGCCCCGCCCGTTCTTTGAGGAGGAGGGAGTCGCCTTTGCCAAGAGCCACTACTACGGCGGCATCAAAAAATATCAGTGGACGGCCATTCCTCTGGCGCTTCACGGTGTGGTGGTCCGCCGCGACGGCACCTGTGTCGATGTGGTGATCGGGGAGAACGAGACAGATCCCGTGTTCACTGTGACCGATCTGCTGCCGCATCTGGCAAAGGATCAGATGACAAAGAACATGGCCGAGGGCATCTCCGGCGAGGCACTCAACGTACTCATCGGCAGCCGTCCTTTCCTCGACGACAAGGCCTCGAACCGGGTTAAGCTGAACATTCTGAAGATTCTAAACGAGCGCTACGGCGTGACCGAGCGCGATTTTCTCAGCGCGGAACTCGAGATTGTGCCGGCCTTTGCCGCGCGCGATGTGGGGCTCGACCGCAGCTTTGTCGGCGCCTATGGCCAGGATGACCGGGTGTGCGCCTACGGGGCGGCAATGGGGCTGCTCGAGGTGGAGCGTCCGACTTTCTGCACCATGTGCGCTCTGGTTGACAAGGAGGAGACGGGCAGCGAGGGGCTCACGGGCATGCAGTCGCACACGCTTCAGTACCTCTTTTCGGACATTGCGGCGATGCAGGGCGTGTCGCTTACCGCTGCCTATGAGAACAGCGAGTGCTTCTCGGCCGACGTGACGGCGGCCTATGATTCCAATTATCCCGAGGTGTACGAGAAGCAGAACTCCGTATTCGTCAACCGCGGTGTCGGTGTTGCAAAGTATGTCGGCTCGCGCGGCAAGAGCGGCACATCGGACGCGAACGCCGAGTTTTTTGCCAAAGTGGCGTCGCTGCTCGATGAGAACCGGGTTCTCTGGCAGGTCGGGGAACTCGGCAAAATCGACGCCGGCGGCGGCGGGACGGTCGCAATGTACCTTGCAAACCTTGGCATTGAGACCATTGATATCGGTGTGCCGGTGCTCTCGATGCACGCTCCGTTTGAGGTGGTGTCCAAGACCGACGTCTATATGCTCAAGCAGGCCTGCCGTGCTTTTTTTGGACAGAAATAAACTGACAGTTAGGATGGGACAGCTTGCGTAATTTACTGCTTCAAATCATCGACGCGATGATCTACACGGTGCCGATCGTTTTGATATCGTTGACCTTTCACGAGGTGGCGCACGGCTTTGTGGCCTACAGGCTCGGCGATCCGACGGCAAAGAATCAGGGCCGTCTGACTCTCAACCCCATGCGCCATCTCGATCCCATCGGGACCATCAGCATGATCCTCTTCCGGTTTGGCTGGGCGAAGCCTGTGCCCATCAATCCATACTACTTCAAGCACCGAAAACGGGATATTGCGCTGGTCTCCATCGCGGGACCGGCGATAAACCTGATACTCGGCTTCTTTGGTATTTTGATGTTTCACATCTGCATCCGGGTGCCGTTTTTGGCGCGCATCGACTATGTCATCAACTTTTTTCAGATCTTCGCCATTTTGAATGTGGGTCTTGCGGTGTTCAATTTGATTCCGTTCCCGCCGCTGGACGGCTCGAAGATACTCGGCATCATCCTGCCGGACAAGATCTACTACAAAGTACTGAACTACGAGGTCTACGGGCAGATTTTTCTGTTCATCGCCCTGTATTTCGGCTGGCTCTCAAGACCGCTGAGTGTGGCGAGAGGATTTGTGATCTCGGGAATGGAAAATCTGATTCTGAAAATCATGCCGTAAAGGAATGTGGCGCTTGGAAAAGATCAGCTATAAGTTCGAGGTGTTTGAGGGGCCGCTTGACCTGCTGCTGCACCTGATTGACAAAAACAAATTGAATATCTGTGACATTCCAATCGCCGATCTGCTCGAGCAGTATATGGAGTATGTCAACGCCTATCAGCAGATGGACCTTGACAACGTCAGCGAGTTTATGGTCATAGCCTCCGATCTGCTCTACATCAAATCGAAGATGCTTCTGCCGAAGAGCGAAGAGGAGATGGAGGAGGACCCGCGCGAGTCACTGGTCAACCTGCTTCTCGACTACAAAAAGTACAAGGAAATCTCGCTGCAGCTCGCTGAGAGCCGCGAGAAAATCGGGCTTCGGACCCTGGTGCGCGAACCGACGCCGATCACGTTTGACAATACATACCACAAGCACCACGACATAGGCGAGCTGCTCGCGGCCTACAAAAATGTGGCACGCAAGAGCGCGCGGCGAATTCCGCCGACCATTCGGTCTTTCTCCGGAATTGTCAGCACCCATGTGGTATCGGTCTTTTCACGTGTGCTCTATGTGCTGCGCACACTCAAGAAAAAGTCTCGCGTCGCCTATCGAAGTCTCTTTGCAAGCGACGATTCCCGCTCGGAGCGGGTTGCAACTTTTCTGGCTCTGCTCGAGCTGATCAAGTCCAAGCGCATCTGTGTGGAGGGCGAAGAGGAAAAGTTGGAAGTGATACTGACGCAGGGTGGGGAAACAAATGGACAAGTATGAGGCAAAGTGCATCATCGAGGGGATCCTGTTCGCCTCCGGCGAGCCGATTGAGCTCGAGCGCATTGCAAACGCCCTTGAGATGGATAAAAAAGAGGTGGACAAGCTCATTGGAGAGCTGACGGACACCTACAACTTCGACCGGCGGGGCATCAAGATTTTAAAGCTTGAGACGGCCTATCAGATGGCGACCCGCCCCGAGTACATCGACTATATCCGCACGGCGCTCGACACGCGGCGCGATGCGTCGCTCTCCAAGGCGGCGCTTGAGGTGCTCGCGATTGCGGCCTACAACCAGCCCGTGACGCGCGGCTATATCGAACAGGTACGCGGCGTGTCAAGCGATGTGGTCATCAATAACCTCATCGACAAGGGACTGCTGCGGGAGGTCGGGCGGCTCGATGTTCCGGGCAGACCTCGTGTCTTTGGCACAACGCCGGAGTTTCTTCGGGTGTTTGCGCTGTCATCGCTGCGGGATATGCCCGAATTTGAGCAGCAGGATCTCGAGCAGATGGATTTGCTTCTGCCCTCCGATGCCGCAAGCGAGCAGGAGCTCGAGCAGTACAAGCACACTCTTGCGGCGGCTTCCGAAGCACAGGAGGGCGGGGAGAATAGCCTGACTCGCCCCATGGCACAGGCGGGGCTTGACTGAGAGACGGGGAGGTGAGCGCGGTTGACGGCGCTGATTGTCATCGCAGTGATTGCGCTGCTGTTTGCGGCGCTGCTCAGTCTGCGCATTCGGGTTCGCATCCGCTATGACGGCACTCTCTTTGTCGGCGTGCAGATTCTCCGGTTTCGCATACCGATACTTCCGGCAGAGCAGGCGCCGAAGCAGGAGCAGCAGGCCGAAAACGAGGTGCAGCATGATGCCGAGCGAGAGCTTCAGGCGGTGGAAAAGGGAGCCTTAAGCGCGCGTGAGGTGCTTGAACTTATGCGTACCTTGGTG
The DNA here is from genome assembly GCF_014384765.1 of Feifania hominis. Taxonomy (NCBI): domain Bacteria; kingdom Bacillati; phylum Bacillota; class Clostridia; order Eubacteriales; family Feifaniaceae; genus Feifania; species Feifania hominis. The sequence continues at coordinate 470,724 of NZ_JACRSP010000001.1, forward strand.
CCGGTGGCCTGGCGCGGGCTTGTCAAGAAGATTGTCTTTCCCGTTTTTCGCCTCTATATCAAAGTGGCGGCGGGTGACGCCGCACAGGCGGCAATCCAGTTTGGAGGGCTGAACGCCCTGCTCTACCCCCTGGTGGCGCTGCTCGGCGAAACGTTCACGCTGCGCGAAAGGGATCTGCGCCTGAGCGTTGATTTTACAGCTTCACATTACCGGGTATATTTTGAAACCGAATTTTATCTGCGTATCTGGCGCATACTAGTCACAGCGCTGGTTATGCTGGTGAAATACTTAGCACTGAGAAGAAGACAAAAAAGACAAAGAGTAAAGGCGGTGTAATTTATGTCTGAGCATCCCATTCAGGGCCTGATGTCCACGGCAATGAGCAACATCAAAGAGATGGTGGACGTCAACACCATCATCGGCGAGCCGATTATTGCGGCCGACGGTACCACCATTATCCCGGTTTCCAAGGTCAGCTTCGGCTTTGGTACCGGCGGCTCCGACTGGCCCCCGAAATCTCCGGCAGAGGCGGCGGGCGAGAAGGCGTTTGGCGGCGGCAGCGGCGCGGGCATCTCGATCAACCCGATTGCATTTCTGGTGATCAACAACGGCTGTGTCAAACTGCTCCAGATCAACTCCAACACCTCGGCGGTCGACAGCATCATCTCCCTGGTTCCCGAGATGGTCGACAAGGTGTCGGGCATGGTCAAAAAGGAAAAGAAATCCCCCGTGGAAGAATAAGTTGCAAAAGACACCGGTCCCGTGACAGGGAGCCGGTGTCTTTTTGTCACCCAAACGGGCAAATAAAAGGCCCGGCCATCTCATATACTGGCTTGTGAGGTGGTTGAAAATGAGAAAAAAGTGGGCGGCGATGCTGCTGTGCGCCGTGTTGACAATTGGTCTGATGTCGGTGCCGGCCAATGCCGGACAGCAGGAGCCGCCGTCTCTTTCGGCCAAATCGGCCATTTTGATTGAGCCGTCGGGAGGGCTTGTGCTCTATGAGAAAGACGCGCAGCGCCGCATGCCGATGGCGAGCACGACCAAGATCATGACGGCGGTGCTGACGCTTGAAAATGCAAAACTCGTCGACGAGGTGACGGTCTCGGACATTGTCCGCACCAGCGAGGGGTCTGCCATGTATCTCAAGGTCGGCGAGAAGATCACGGTGCAGAATTTACTCTATGGGCTGATGCTGGCCTCTGGCAACGACGCGGCGCTTGTCCTCGCGGAGCATGTGGGCGGCGACGTGGACGGATTTGTCAAAATGATGAACGACAAGGCGCGCGCGCTCGGTCTTCGAGATACCTCCTTTGAGACACCGTCCGGTCTGGACGGTGAAAACCACTACACGACGGCGGCGGACTTTGCAAAGCTCACCGCCTATGCATTGGAAAACCCGGAGTTCTGTGAAATCGTCGGTACACAGAGCATCAAGGTTGTCACCGGGGAGATGACCCGCTATCTCAAAAATCACAACCGACTTCTGAGTACCTATGAGGGGTGTATCGGCGTCAAGACCGGCTTTACCAAAAAGTCGGGGCGGTGCCTTGTGAGCGCGGCCGAGCGCGACGGCATCACACTCATCGCCGTGACGCTCTCGGCGCCCGACGACTGGAACGACCACAAAAAGCTCTTTGACTACGGCTTCACACAGGTGGAGCGTGTCGATCTTCTGGAACAGGTCGACGCAAGCTATACCGTGCGCGTGACCGGCGGGGTGAGAGAGAGCATCGAGGCGCGTGTGCCGCAGGAGTACATCACCGTCGTCAAAAAGGGAGAGGCGCAGAACTACCGCGCGGTGGTCGAGCTGCCGCGCTTTCTGTACGCACCGGTGGCCGCAGGTGACTGCGTGGGGAGGGTTGTCCTTTACAACGGGCAGCAGATCGTGCGCGAATTTGAATGTGTGGCAGCGCAGTCCTGCGAAATTCCGAAAAGCGGCTTTCAAAAATTTATTGATAAAATAAGGGATTTGTTGTTTAATATACTAGGATAAGAGTAAACGTAAAAGGAAGTAGCGAATTGGAGAAATTTGAAAGAGTCCAGAAATATATTGCATCCTGCGGCGTCTGTTCCCGCCGCGCGGCTGAGCAGCTCATTGTGGAGCGCCGGGTCAGGATCAACAACCAGATCGCCGTGCTGGGGGACAAAATTGTGCCGCGCAAGGACTTTGTGACCATCGACGGCCACGAGGTTTTGCCTGAGAAAAAGGGGTACACCTATGTGATGCTCAACAAGCCCCGCGGCTATATTACCACCATGTCGGATGAGTACGACCGCAAGTGCGTAGTGGAGCTGCTGCGCGATGTGGGCGCTCGCGTGCTGCCGGTCGGCAGACTCGACAAGGAGTCGGAGGGCATGCTCCTTTTGACCGACGATGGTCAGCTCATCTACAAGCTGACCCATCCGAGCCATGACATTGAAAAACGCTATCTTGTCACGGTGCGCGGCGAGGTGAGCGGCGCTCAGCTTGAGACGCTCAATTCGCCCATACTTCTCGATGGGCGAATTTCGGACAGCTCAGAGATTGAGAAGTTGGAAAAGCGCTCCGACAGGACGGTGCTGCTCTTTGTGCTCAAGGAGGGGAGAAATCGCCAGATTCGCAAAATGTGTGAACAGGCGGGCCTTGAGGTGATGCGTCTGAAGAGAATCGCGATCGGCCCGCTCAAGCTCGCCGGGCTCAAGGCGGGCAAGTGGCGCTATCTGGAAAACGGGGAAATCAATCTGCTCAAGGCACTCTGAGAGGTGGACAGGCTATGCTGACAGTGAAAAAAATGGAGGATGGCTATCCGCCCGCCTACGGAATTTATGACGGCGGCGAGCTGAAAGCCAAAATGGAATTTCAATTTGACGGCGATGCGGTGAGGCTTCTTGGCATCACGGAGCACGAGCCCGTGGCGGGACTCGGCACCTGTGACGCACTCACGCGCGCCGTGTGCAGCTTTGCGCTGAACGCGGGATTTCGCAGCGCCTACAGCGAAAACGAAGAGCTGTTTGATGAGCTCGGCGTCCTCGGCTTTGTCCGGCGCGGCGCAAGGACGGAGTTGCCCGATATGGAGGCGCTCTTCTCACACGGCTGTCACGCAAAGGAGGAGCACCATGGGAAATGATCTGATCAAACGCCTGGAGAGCATGATGCCCAAGCTCTCAAAAAATCAGAAGATCATCGCCAAGTACATCATCGATAACTTCGACAAGGCGGCGTTTATGACGGCGGCGAAGCTCGGCATGACCGTAGGGGTCAGCGAGTCGACCGTTGTTCGCTTTGCGGCCTTTCTGGGCTATACGGGCTACCCGCAGCTGCAGAGCGTGCTGCAGGAGTATCTGCGCTCGAAACTCACGCTCACCCAGCGCATGGAGGTCACGGATCTGAAACTCGGAAGCGCGGATGTGCTCTCCAAGGTGCTCAGCGCTGACATCGATAAAATCCGCATCACCCGCGAGGAGATCAACGTCAAGGACTTTGAGGAAGTAGTCGATCTGATCACAGGCGCACGCAAGATTTACATTCTCGGCGTGCGCAGCGCATCGGCACTGGCCGGCTTTCTGGGATTTTACTTCAATTTGCTCTTTGACAACAGCCGCCTGATTCAGACCAACAGTGTCAGTGAGACCTTTGAGCAGATGCTGGGCGTCGGGGAGGGAGATGTGGTGATCGGCATCAGCTTCCCTCGCTATTCCAAGCGTGTGATTAAGGCGCTTCAGTTTGCGAGCGACCGGGGAGCGCAGGTGGTCGCCATCACCGACAGCATCTTCTCGCCGCTGGTCAAATCCGCGACCAAAACGCTGATTGCCCGCAGCGACATGGTGTCGTTTGTCGATTCGCTGGTGGCGCCGCTGAGCCTGATCAATGCCCTCATCGTGGCGGTCAGCCAGCGCCAGCGCAGCCGGATTGAGGCCACCTTTGATGAACTCGAGCGCATCTGGGACGAGTATGACGTCTATGAGAAGATGGGCAACAACTACTAGGGAGTGTTCGCTTGCATAAGGTGATCGTCATCGGCGGGGGCCCCGCCGGTCTTATGGCGGCGGGTGCCGCCGCACAGCAGGGTCACGAAGTCTGCCTGCTGGAGAAAAACGACGTTGTGGGGCGCAAGCTGCTCATCACGGGCAAGGGCCGCTGCAACGTCACAAACAACTGCGATCGGGATACGTTTCTCAAAAACATTCCGGTCAATGCGCGCTTTCTCTACAGTGCGCTGAGCCGCTTTTCGCCCGCCGATACCATGGCTTTCTTTGAAGAGCTCGGCGTCCCGCTCAAAACCGAGCGGGGCGCGCGTGTTTTTCCGCAGTCGGATCGCGCGGCAGACATCCGAAACGCGCTTCGCGCCTATGTCGAGTGGGCCGGGGCAGACATAAAAAAGGCCCAGGCGGCGCATCTCATTGTGCGCGACGGCCGAATCCGGGGCGTCGTGCTCAGCACAGGGGAAGAGCTCCCGGCCGACGATGTCATTGTCGCGACGGGCGGTCTCTCCTATCGGGAGACGGGCTCGACCGGAGACGGCTATGACTTTGCCCGGGAGGCCGGCCATGCGATTGTGCCGCCCAAGGCGTCGCTTGTGCCGCTGAATACGCTCGAGCATTACCCGGCCGACATGATGGGGCTGTCTCTGCGCAATGTTACGCTCCGGGTGATCGACGGCCGGAAGAACAGGGTGATCTTCGAGGAGCTCGGCGAGCTGCTCTTCACCCATTTCGGCGTATCGGGTCCGCTTGCGCTCAGTGCGAGTTCTCATATGCGCGAGATGGAAAACGGCCGTTACCGGCTTGTGATCGACTTGAAACCCGCGCTCGATTCTGATACACTGGACAGGCGAATTTTGCGTGATTTTGAGCTGTTTAAAAACCGAGAATTTCGCAACTGTCTTGTCAAACTTCTGCCCAGCAGTATGATTCCCGTTGTGGTAAAACTCTCGGGTATCGCGCCGGACAAACAGGCAAATGCCGTGACCAGGGCTGAGCGCAGAGCGCTCGTTGAGCTGATGAAAGCTTTTCCGCTCACGGTGAGTTCGTTTCGACCGATTGAGGAGGCCATTGTCACATCGGGCGGTATCGACGTCAGAGAACTCAACCCCAGCACCATGGAGTCTAAGCTGGTGCGCGGGCTCTATTTCGCGGGTGAGGTTCTGGATGTCGACGGCTACACCGGCGGCTTCAATTTACAGATTGCGTTTTCGACCGGACGGCTCGCGGGCCGCAGCGTCAGAGAGGGGACACAGGATGAGTGAGATCGGCAGCAAAGATGTCGCGTGCATCGCGATCAAAATGGCGATCAGCAGCTCCCGCGAAGAGGAGCGCGCCATCAAGGAACAGGCGCTGACGGCCGGCTTTCGGGCGGCCGCAGCGGATTTCGGCGGCGAGTTCATTCCGTCGATCAACAAAATCATTGAGCGCGCGGTCGTGGCGGCCAAGCGTGAGGGCATCATCGCCGAGACCCATATGGAGGAGGGCGCCGCGGCCGGCGCTGCGAGAGAGGCCGTAGCCCAGATTATGAACAAGGCCATTGGCCTCAATGTGGGCGGCAAGATCGGCATTGCCCGCGCGGGGGAGCACATCAGCGTCGCTGTCTTCTTCGGAATTGGCCTGCTTCATCTCAATGAGGTCTCCATCGGAATCGGCCATCGGGTCATCTGAACAGGGAGGGAAATCACATGCCCATTAACATTGCCATTGACGGACCGTCGGGCGCAGGCAAGAGCACCATTGCAAAGCTGGTGGCGGCGGATCTGCACTTTACTTATATTGACACGGGCGCGATCTACCGGGCCATCGGTCTGTTCGCTCGACGCTGTGGTGCGGACCCGACAGACGGGGAGAAAGTCACGGCGCTGCTGCCGCGTATTCAAATTGCCCTGCGCCACGAGGATGGCGCGCAGCGGGTCTATCTCAACGGCGAAGACGTCTCGCAGGAGATTCGCGAGCACGAGATTTCAAAGTACGCTTCAAGCGTATCCGCCATCCCCGAGGTGCGGCAATTTCTGCTCGCTCTGCAGCGGGACATAGCGGCACGGCAGGACGTCATCATGGACGGGCGGGACATCGGCACCGTGGTGCTGCCGCACGCCGACATCAAGATCTTCCTGACAGCCTCTACGGAGGATCGTGCACGCCGCCGCTTTGAAGAGCTGCGTCAGAGGGGCCAGAGCGTGGACTTTGATCAGATTCTGCGCGACATTGCCGAGCGGGACTACAACGATTCCCACCGTGCGGTCGCTCCGCTGCGGGCGGCTGAGGACGCAGTCGTCATCGATACCACCGGAAACGAGCTGGAAAAATCAGTGGCGATCATCAAAAAAACCATCAAGGACAGGCTGTAATCATGTTTTATTCCTTTTTCAAGGCACTGCTGAAACCCTATTTTTACCTGGTCTACCGGATCAAAGCATTCTATGAGCACCCCTTTCCGAAAGAGGGGCCGGTGGTCGTCTGCGGCAAGCACATCTCCGGCTTTGATGGCCCGTTTGTGATCCTTGCGCTCAAGCGCCACGTGCGCTTTATGGCCAAGAGTGAACTCTACCGCAACCCGATTGTCGGCTGGTTTATCCGCAACATGGGTGCCTTTCCCATCGACCGTGGCCGCGCGGACATCACCGCGCTCAAAAAGGCCATCTCCATATTGAAAAACGGAGAAGTGCTCGGTATCTTTCCGGAGGGAACCCGGACCCATGAGAATGACAACGCGCTGGAGTTTAAAACCGGCGCGATCAATCTGGCTTTTAAGACCAGGGCAGTAATTGTGCCGTTTGGCATGTATGCCGAAGACTACCGCATCCGGCCGTGGCACAGAACCGAGATTCGCTTCGGCAGACCGATTACGACTCAGGAGCTTGGGATGACAAGCGGAAACAAGCAGGATTTGACCATGGCGACCGAGAAGCTCTCGGAGATCATCAAAAATCTGTCGGAGAAAAACTATGAGAAGCGTCAGACTTGCTGAATCAGCGGGCTTCTGCTTCGGTGTACGCCGGGCGGTTGATATGGTCTATGGGCTGCTGGAGACGGGGGAGCGAGATATCTGCACACTCGGCCCCGTCATTCACAACAAGTCTGTCATCCGGGATTTGGAGCAGCGCGGCGTCCGTGTGGTAGACACACCGCAGCAGGCGGCTCCGGGCTCTGTTCTGGTCATACGGGCGCACGGGGTACCAAGAGATGTTTTTGATGAGTGTGAGCGCCGCGGTGTGCGCACGGTTGACACGACATGCCCCTTTGTGCAGAAGATTCACCGTCTCGTGTCACAGGCCTCGAAAGAGGGCAGAACCGTTCTCATTGTGGGTCATGCCGACCATCCGGAGGTGCAGGGAATCGTCGGCCACTGCGGCAGGAGTTTTGTGGTAAAAGATCTGGAGCAGCTGCAGGCTCTGAGCGCCGATATACCGGGGCTTTGCACCGCTCCCGCACTCATGGTTGCCCAGACGACACTCAAGGGCGACGTGTGGCAGAAATGTTCCGAATATGGCGAAAAAGTCTATACAAATTTAATTGTTTCTGATACAATATGTAATGCGACATATTTGAGACAGGCTGATTCTGTGCGCCTGGCGAGTGAATGTGACGCCATGATTGTGCTGGGAAGCAGCGAGAGTTCCAACTCAAACCGACTCTATGAGCTCTGCCGCGAGGTCTGCTCGCACACCTACTTTTGCGAGCAGATATCTGAGATTCCGGCGCAGGAGCTTGCACCATATCAGATGATTGGCATCACGGCCGGTGCATCGACTCCGGCATACATAATAAAGGAGGCTATTCAAACCATGGAGGAGACAAACAAAGAAATGCTGCAAAACTCGAATGAGGAGATCAGTTTTGAGCAGGCACTGGAGGAATCTTTCTTTACTTTAAATACAGGGGATCGGGCACACGGCGTCGTCTGCGGCATTTCGCCGACAGAGGTACAGGTTGATTTGGGCACCAAACAGGCCGCCTACATTCCGGTGTCGGAGCTCAGCGACAATCCCTCCGCCGACCCGCACGATCTGGTGAAGATCGGCGATGAGATCGAGGTCTTTGTCGTGCGCGTCAACGACGTTGAGGGCACCATCATGCTCTCGAAAAAGCGCATTGACGCCATCAAAGGCTGGGATGAGATCGAGGACGCCGTGGAAAAGGGCACCATCTTCGAGGGAACACTCACCGAGGTCATCAAGGGCGGCGCGATCGTGCTGTACAACTCCATTCGTGTGTTCGTTCCGGCCTCTCAGCTGCCGGGCTCGAGAGAGTCCACCCACGAGGATCTCGTCGGCAAGACTGTCCGCTTTAAGATTCTTGAGATCAATCGCCGCCGCCGCCGCGTGATCGGCTCGGTGCGCGCGGTCACCCGCGAGGAGAGAAAGGCCGCCTATGACAAGTTCTGGGCGGAGGCTGAAGTGGGTAAGGTCTATCAGGGCACTGTTAAGTCGCTGACCTCCTACGGCGCTTTCGTCGACCTCGGCGGAATCGACGGTATGGTTCACATTTCCGAGCTCAGCTGGAGCCGCGTCAAACATCCGTCTGACGTACTGGCGATCGGCGATGAGGTTGAGGTCTATATCCTCGATCTGGATCAGGAGAAAAACCGGATTTCTCTCGGCTACAAAAAGCAGTCTGACAATCCGTGGCTGAAGTTTGAAAGCGAATTCAAAGAGGGCGATGTGATCGACGTCAAGGTGGTCAAATTCATGCCTTTCGGCGCATTCGCCGAAGTCATTCCCGGTATTGACGGCCTGATTCACATCTCGCAGATTGCCCGCCAGAAGATCGACAAGCCCGCAAGCGTTCTGGAGATTGGCCAGATCGTCAAGGTAAAGATCGTCTCGATTGATCACGAGAACAAAAAGGTCAATCTCTCCATCACAGCGGCAATGGAGCCAGAGGCCCCCGTTGAGGAGACGCTTGAGGTTGTCGCCTCCACCGAGGAGCCCGTACAGGAGTAAATAGCTCATTCAAAGAGGAGTGTTTTTTGCACTCCTCTTTTTTCTTTTGGTCACCTTTTTGCTTCCAATGCCATAGGATAGGGTAGATGCGGTTTTTTGCGTGGGCGACGCCATTCGACAAAAGAGAGCGCCGAAAGACGCCGAATGGATCACGCGGCCGCAAAAGCCGATAGAAAGGGCAATGGGTGACAACAGATGGCAACGGAGCGTTTTTTCAAAAATACGGCAAAGCAGCGCCGCCCGCGGCCGCCAAAGAGCGCGCTTTCGGTGTTGAAAAACATACTGGTGACACTCTGCATCCTGGTTGCGGTGTTTTACCTTGGCCTATATCTGACTGACCGGAAGCTGCGGCCCATGGTCATTGACGTGGCGGGGAACCGCGCACAGGCCATTGCGGTGCGCTCCATCAGTGAGGCGGTCAACGAGGAGCTTGCTGCAAACGGCGTGGAATATGAGGAGCTTGTGACTTTGGAGACCAACAAGGATGGGGACATCACGGCGCTCAAGACCAACGTCATCAAGATCAACCAGCTCAAGGCGACACTCTCCGAAGCGATTTTGAAAAAGCTGCAGATTGACGAGACCGTCATATCCATTCCGCTCGGAAACATCATCAACGGTGAGCTGCTATCGGGGCGGGGCCCCAGAATCAATTTGAGGATGGTGCCCTTTGGAACCGTGACAACCGATATCGAGAACGTCTTTTCCTCGGGGGGCATCAATCAGACCCGTCACCAGATCATGCTCAACGTCCATGCAAGCGTGGGCATTTTGATGCCGATATCCTCCGTGACATCGGAAGTCACAACCTCGATCTGCATCGCCGAGACCGTCATTGTCGGAACCGTACCGGAATACTACACCAATGTTGACACATCTAAGGAGAATATGGTAGGCGATATCAACGACTATGGTTGGAACGCGAACATTGCCGAGTAGCATTTTAAATGCTGACAGAGTGTGGTATAATAGCCGCAGAGCGGCTATTATATGGAATTCAGGCCGTTTTTCTCGCCCCTTACGGGGCAACCGAAAAACATGGCCACATGATACCATGATCGCTTTGCGCTCATGGTATAATAACCGCAGAGCGGCTATTATATAGAATTCAGGCCGTTTTTCTCGCCCCTTACGGGGCAACCGAAAAACATGGCCACATGATACCATGATCGTTTTGCGCTCATGGTATCATAACCGCAGAGCGGCTATTATATGGAATTCAGGCCATTTTTCTCGCCCCTTGCGGGGCAATTCCCTGCGGGACGGCAGAAACATAGCCGTATCATACCATAACCGCTTCGCAGCCGTGGTATGATAGCCGCAGTATTGTATTAAATTTGGGCCTTGAAACAGGGAGGATGTTTTGTGACCGATAAACAGAGGGTCAAAGAGGAAATTGAGCGTCTGCGGGAGGCGCTGCTCTATCACAGCCGTAAGTACTATGTCGAAGATAACCCCGAAATCAGCGATTACGAATACGACTCCATGCTGCGCTCTCTCGAGCAGCTCGAGCGGGAGTATCCGGAGTATCAGAGTCCGCTCTCGCCGACAGTTCGGGTCGGCGGCGCAGTTTCAAAGGGCTTTGAGACCGTGACGCACACAGTTAAGATGGAGAGCCTGCAAAACGCTTTCTCGGACGACGAGATCCGCGACTTTGACGAGAGCGTGCGCAAAACAGGTGAGCCGACCTATGTCGTGGAGTATAAAATTGACGGCCTGTCGGTATCGCTTGAATATCGGGACGGTCAGTTTGTGCGAGGCTCGACCCGCGGCGACGGAGAGGTCGGCGAGGACATCACACAGAATCTCAAGACCATCCGGGCAATTCCGCTGGTACTCACCGAGAAACCATCCTATCTCGAAGTCCGCGGCGAGGTCTTTATGCCGCGCGAGTCCTTTGAGAGGCTCAACGTGATCCGTGAAGAGGCGGGTGAGCCGCTCTTTGCCAATCCGCGCAATGCGGCGGCAGGCTCACTGCGCCAGCTGGACTCCCGCGTGACCGCCTCTCGCAACCTGAGCATTTTTGTCTTCAACATTCAGCAGCTGGAAGGGGTCGCTCTCTCCACCCACTATGAGGCGCTGTGCTATCTCAAGCGGCTCGGGTTTCGCACCATCACAGAGTGGGAGCCGACCGGAGACATTGAGGCGGTGTTGCGCCGCATTCACGAGATTGGCGAGCAGCGCTTTGCGCTGCCCTACGACATCGACGGGGCGGTGGTCAAGGTCAATGAGTTTGCGCTGCGCGAGGAACTTGGCAGTACCTCCAAGTTCCCCAAATGGGCGACCGCGTTCAAGTTCCCGCCAGAGGTCAAGCCCACAAGGATTTTGGATATCACAGTCAATGTCGGGCGAACCGGCGTTCTGACGCCGCAGGCCGTCCTGGAGCCCGTGCGGCTGGCGGGTACGACCGTCTCGGCGGCAACGCTGCACAACCGCGACTTTATCGCGGACAAGGACATTCGCATCGGCGATACGGTACTTGTGCGCAAGGCGGGCGAGATCATCCCCGAGGTGTTGGAGGTGGAGCTTGCCAAGCGCACCGGCGAAGAGCGGCCATTCGTCATGCCGGAGCGCTGCCCCTCCTGCGGGGAGCCGGTGTGGAGCGATCCTGAGGAGGCGGCTGTCCGCTGCACCAACGGCGCCTGCCCGGCCCAGCTTGTGCGGAGTGTCGTCCACTTCGCGTCGCGCGACGCGATGGACATAGACGGCCTCGGCCCCGCGATTGTGGAACAGCTGGTCGACAGGGGACTGGTCAAATCCGTCGCCGATCTCTATTCGCTTGACGCCGAGGAACTTCTCACGCTCGAGCGCATGGGCAAAAAATCCGCTGAAAATCTGCTTGCCGCGCTGGAGCGCAGCAAGAAAAATGATCTGTCGCGGCTGCTCTTCGGCTTCGGCATCCGCCACATCGGGCAGAAAGCGGGCAAGCTTCTCGCCGCACGTTTTCGCACGCTCGATGGCATACGCGCCGCTACGGCGGAAGAACTCGAGTCGGTCGACGAGATCGGCGCCATTATGGCCGAGAGCGTTGTCGCCTACTTTTCGCACCCGCAAACAATAAAAATGATTGAAAAGCTGACGGCGGCCGGTGTAAACTTAGAGAGCACCGAGACGGTTCTGGATACCCGCTTTGCGGGACAGACCTTTGTACTCACCGGCACACTGCCGACCATGACGCGCGCGCAGGCGACACAGCTCATCGAGTCGTTCGGCGGCAAGACGGCCGGCAGTGTTTCCAAAAAGACAAGCTATGTGCTCGCGGGCGAGGATGCCGGCAGCAAGCTCAAAAAGGCCAATGAGCTTGGAATACCGGTAATCGACGAAGCGGCGCTGAAAAAGATGACGGAGGAATGAATATGGCAATCAGTGCAAGCGAGATCATGCACATCGCAAAGCTGGCGCGTCTGGAAATAGACGAGGCGCAGTTTGAGCGGCTCTCCCGCGATATGGACAGCATCGTGGAGATGGTCGGGCAGCTTCAGAACCTGAATCTCGACGACGTGGACCTCTCTCTGTCCGGCAGGGTGATGCAGCCGCGTGCCGATGAGGTAAAGCCCTCTTTCCCGCGGGAGAAAATTCTTCAGAACGCACCCCAAAAAGAGGCAGGCTGCTTTGTCGTGCCGAAAGTGGTGGAGGAGGACTGACATGGAAGCATTTAAGTTGACGGCTGCCGAGCTCTCGGTGCTGCTGGAAAAAAGAGAACTCTCCGCCGAGGAGCTCTGCAAGAGCGTATTCTCCCGCATTCACGACGTGGAGGACCGGGTGGAGGCCTATCTCACACTCACTGAGGAGCAGGCGCTTGCCGCGGCGCGCCGCGTGGATGAGCGCCGTGCGGCCGGGGACAAGCTCTCAAAACTCGCGGGAATTCCCATTGCAATCAAAGACAACATCTGCACCGAGGGGACACTCACGACCTGCGCCTCCAAGATGCTCTACAATTTTGTACCACCCTACAGCGCCACGGCCTATCAGAAAGTCTTAGCACAGGATATGGTTCCGCTCGGCAAGGTAAATATGGACGAGTTTGCCATGGGTTCCTCCTGCGAGAACTCCCACTTCAAGAAGACGAAGAATCCCCATGATCTCACTCGCGTACCGGGCGGCTCCTCCGGCGGTTCCGCGGCGGCGGTTGCGGCCTGCGAGGCTGTGCTCGCGCTCGGCTCCGATACCGGCGGTTCCATCCGCCAGCCGGCTTCGCTGTGCGGTATCGTGGGGCTCAAGCCGACCTACGGCGCGGTCTCGCGCTATGGACTGATCGCCTTTGCCTCCTCCCTCGATCAGATCGGCCCCATGGGGCGCTCGGTTGAAGATGTGGCAATGCTCTATAACGCCATCATCGGCGCCGACCCCATGGATGCGACCAGCGAGGGCGCGGCGCAGGTGGAGCGGCTCAATGAGGACGTCAGCGGACTTCGCATCGGGCTGCCGCGGGACTTCTTCGGCGACGGCATTGATCCCGAGGTGCGCGACATGGTGCTCGGCGCCGCCAAGCGCTACGAACAGCTCGGAGCAAAGGTCGACGAGGTGTCGATTCCCATGAGTGAGTACGCGCTGCCGACTTACTACATCATCTCATCCGCTGAGGCGAGCAGCAATCTTGCCCGCTTTGACGGTGTCAAATACGGCTTTCGTGCAGAACACTACGAGGATCTTGTCGATCTCTACTTCAAAACCCGTACGCAGGGTTTTGGCGATGAGGTCAAGCGTCGCATCATGCTTGGCACGTATGTGTTGAGTTCCGGTTACTACGACGCCTACTACAAGCGTGCGCAGAAAGTGCGCCGCAAGCTCATTGAGAGCTATCAGAACGCCTTTGACCGCTTCGACGTGCTGCTCACTCCGGCGACCCCCACCACGGCTTTCCGACTCGGAGAGAAGACCGACGACCCCATCGCCATGTACATGGCCGACATCTGCACCATCTCAATCAACATCGCGGAGCTTCCGGCCATGGTCATTCCGGGCGGGATGGACAAAAACGGCCTGCCGGTCGGCATTCAGCTCATTGGCAGCAAGTTCTCCGAGCCCACGCTGCTGAGCGCCGCCTACGGCTTTGAGAAGAACACCGGCATCGGCTTTGTGCAGCCGAAACTGTAAGGGGGTAGCGAAGATGATTTACGAACCGGTTATCGGTCTTGAGATTCACGCGGAACTCTCGACCGAGTCCAAGATATACTGCAGCTGTTCCACCAAATTCGGCGCGGAGGTCAACACTCACTGCTGCCCGGTCTGTACGGGTATGCCGGGGACGCTGCCGATTCTCAACGAAAAGGTCATTGAGTATGCGGTAAAGATGGGCCTTGCGACGAACTGCACCATCAACCGCTTCACCAAGCAGGACCGCAAAAATTACTTCTATCCCGATCTGCCAAAGGCCTATCAGATCTCCCAGTATGATATCCCGCTGTGCGAAAACGGCTACATTGAAATCCAGGTCGAGGGGGAGACCAAGCGCATTGGCATCACGCGCATTCACATTGAGGAGGACGCCGGAAAGCTGCTGCACGACGACGTCTTTTCGGGGTCGCTGGTCGACTACAACCGCTGCGGTGTACCGCTGATCGAGATTGTGTCTGAGCCGGATATGCGCAGCGCTGAGGAGGCCAAGGCCTATATGGAGGCCATCCGCTCCATTCTCCAGTACATCGACGTGTCCGACTGCAAAATGCAGGAGGGTTCGCTGCGCTGCGATGTCAACGTCTCACTGCGCCCAAAGGGAGAGGAGAAGTTCGGCACCCGCTGCGAGATGAAAAATGTCAATTCCTTCCGCGCTGCGGCGCGCGGCATTGAATACGAGATCAAGCGCCAGGCTGCCATCCTCGACGACGGCGGAAAAATCGATCAGGAGACTCTGCGCTGGGACGATCTGCGCGGCGTGAGTATGCCGCTTCGCAGCAAGGAGGACGCTCACGACTACCGCTATTTCCCGGAGCCGGATCTGCCGCGCATTGTCGTCAGCGAAGAGCAGATCGAGCGCATCCGCTCGGAGATTCCGGAGCTGCCCATTGCAAAGAGCCTGCGCTTCCAGTCGGAATACGGGCTGACCAAATACGAGGCGGATATGCTCTCGGCGAGCATTGCCCGCTCGCGCTTCTTTGAGGAGTGTACGGCGCTCGACAAGGCGGCGGCAAAGTCCGTGTGCAACTGGATGCTCGGCGACATTCTCAAATACACCAACGAAAACGACCGGGAGATCGGCGAGACCCGACTGACGGCCCAAAATCTCGTGGATATGATTCATTTGATTGATGCGGGCACTATTTCAAATACCGCGGCCAAAACCGTTCTCGCGCGCATTTTTGAGACCGGAGAGGCCGCCGGGAAGATCGTTGAAGCCGAGGGACTTGGCCAGGTCAACGATGAGTCGGCTCTCAAGGCACTGGTCGCCGAGGTGATCGCGGAAAATGAGAAGTCGGTCGCCGACTACAAAAACGGAAAATCGAATGCTCTGGGCTATCTTGTCGGACAGTGTATGCGTCGCTCAAAAGGGCAGGGTAATCCCCAGATTCTCAACAAACTCCTGCGCGAGGCGCTGGACTGACAAATAGAAAAGAGAGCGCCTTTGGCGTTGGAGTCAATCAGGTCCTGGTGCAAACCGGGACCTGGTTTGCTTGAAAGATATGAAATTCATTGCTGATGGTTTAAACCTGGAGGCCACGAGATGATTTATACACCTTTGACGAATAAGGCAATGCGCATTGCCTATGCTGCTCATCAGGGCCAGACTGACAAAAGTGGCCAGCCCTATATCTTCCATCCCTATCATCTGGCAGAGCAGATGACAGACGAAGTGACCATCTGCGTGGCTCTGCTTCACGATGTAGCAGAGGATACTGATGTAACCTTGCAGGAACTGGCTCAGGAGTTCCCAAAGGAGATTGTAGAGGCCTTGCGTCTGCTGACGCATACAGTAGATATGGATTATTTTGACTATGTACGAGCAATTTGTAAAAATCCGGTGGCAAAGGCAGTAAAACTGGCTGATCTGGCCCATAACGCCGACGAGAGTCGGTTTTCCGGCTGTAAAGATGTGGAAGAAGCGCAGTTTATTCTACGGCGGGAAAAGTATAGCAAAGTAAGAGCAATTTTGGAGGGTAGTGACACGGACTAATGAAGTGAGTAATGAAATGGATTACTCTTTTTCGGTAGCTGTCCCAGGTATCCATCAGACCACCCGGCAAGAAGCCGGGTGGTTTTTTTGTTCTAAAAGTGGACAAAGCCCAATAGGATATACAGAAAAAAGGAGATGGAAACATGACGGGACGTGAGAGAAGAAGAGAGCTGTTTTCTCTGCTGCCGCCGCGCGTGTCGGCTTTGATTGAACACATCGGAAGCGAGCCGCTCGAGGCGCTCGAGGAGATCCGCCTACGGGCACAGCGCCCTGTGTCACTGACTCTTGCGGGCCACAACTATTTTATCAGTGAGGACGCCGAGATCACCTACGACGCCTCGCGCGCGGTGTGTCTCACGCCGCAGGAGCTTGAACAGTGCTATCTGCGCGCCTGTGAAAACTCGGTTTACACCTTTCAGGAGGATATTGCCAGAGGCTTTGTCACTGTCAAGAACGGCAACCGGGTCGGCATTGCGGGCAGTGCTGTCGTCGAGGCAGGCAGAGTGGTCGGCTTTCGCAACATCAGCTCTCTGTGCCTTCGCTTTGCGCGTGAGATTCGCGGCGCGGGCGAGCAGCTCTTTGAGCGGCTCTACCCGGATGGTACCGTGGTCGGCACACTCATTGTCTCCCCGCCGAAGATGGGAAAGACGACGCTGCTGCGCGATCTCATTCGCACGGTGAGCTGCCGCGGACTCCGCGTCGCCGTCGTGGACGAGCGCGGCGAGCTTGCGGCGATGCGAGGCGGTGCTGCCTGCAGTGATATCGGCCCCTGCACCGATGTGCTCGATGCGATTCCGAAAGCCATCGGGTGCGAATACGCCATACGGAATCTCTCACCGGAGGTTATCGCCTTTGACGAAATCGGCTCCATGGGGGAAGTCGAGGCGGTTTTGCAGTCTCTCAATGCCGGTGTGCCGGTACTCACCACCTGTCACGCCGGCTCCTGGGAAGAGCTTTGGCGCAGGCCGCCGCTGAGAGCTCTATTGGGGAGCAGCGCGATCTGTAAAGTCATAAAGCTTAACAACAAAAAGACCGGTGTCGTTGACGCCATCTGGGACTGGAGGAGCGACGATGTTCAAAATGGTGGGAATGTGTCTGATTCTATTGACAACCACATTTGCCGGATCGGCGCTGTCCGCTGATCTCAAGAGGAGAATTCGTGATCTGCGCCTGTGCGCCGATCTGATTGCAAAGATAGGCCGTGAGATCTCCTACAGCCGCTGCCCCATCACGGAGGTGCTGGGGAGATGCGCGCAGGAAAAAAAGTATGCGCCGCTTCGGTTTTTGCAGCTTTCGAAGCCCTTCGACAGTGAGAGATTTCGTCTTCACTATGAGAAAAATCGGGATTCTCTATGCCTGAAAAACGAGGACCACGATCTGATTTTGGAATTCTTCGCCGACTTTGGCAAGAGCGATGCAGTGGGGGAGCTGGCGCGCTGCGGTAAGTATGAGGCGGAGCTGGCGCGCCGCGTGGAAGAGCTCGAGCCGGCTATCGAAAAACAGGCCAAGCTCTACCGCTCGCTCGGTGTGTTGTCGGGCGTGTTTCTCTCGATTCTGATGGTTTAGCGAAACGGAAAGGAGCCTCAACAGTATGGATGTCAATCTCATCTTCAAAATCGCGGCAGTCGGCATCATTGTCAGTGTTTTAAATCAACTTTTGACCAAGGCCGGCCGGGAGGAACAGGCGCTGATGACGACGCTGACTGGCCTGATCGTTGTGCTGCTCATGGTGATCCGGGAGATCAAGTATCTCTTCGATATGATACAGAGCACGTTTGGGCTCTAGGGGGAGACCATGAACATCTTTGCCCTGTGCGGCTTCATCATCGTAGCAGCGCTGATTTCACTGACACTGCGCGACTACAAAAAGGAGTATGCGGTGCTCATCGGACTCGCCGTCTGCATCTTCGCGGTGCTCACGGCGCTGCCCGACATACTCAAGCTCTTTCGTTTTATCAGTGACACGGCAAACTCTGTCAGCGGAATGGGCGGCAAGCTCGAGCCGCTTTTGAAAGCTCTGGGGATTGCCTTTGTCACGGAGATTGCCTCCAATCTCTGCATTGACACGGGCGAGCGGTCCATGGCGGGCAAGATCGAGCTGCTCGGCAAAGTCTCGATCCTCATTGTCTCGCTGCCGCTCGCGCAGCAGGTGCTCGATGTCATCAAAGGACTTTTGTAAATGAGAGGATGTTATGAAACAGGCGTTTCGATTTTTGGCGGCGGCCGTTGTGCTGATGCTTCTGTGTTCCCTAACAGCCCATGCAGTCGATGTCAACGAGATCTACTCGGATGTCGCCGACCGCTTCGGGGTGAGCGAGCTGATCGACGCCGCGCCTGACGCTGCGCGTGGGTCGCTCTCCGGCGAGCAGGTGAGCCCGAGCGGGCTGCTCAACCTGCTGTCCATGAACAATGTATTAAATCTTCTGACAAACGGTCTCTTTGGCGTACTGGGCGAGTGTCTGTCGGGCTGTGCGGTGCTGCTCGTGGCGGTTCTGGTCTTTTTGCTGCTGGCGGGACTTCGCGACTCATTTCACAGCAGCGCCATTGTGCCAACGTTCAATCTGGTCGCGGTGTTGACCATCTCGCTTGTGGTATACGGCATCATTTCGGGCGCATACAGCGCCGCATTTACCGCCACAAAGGACATCACGGCGTTCATCTCCACACTCATGCCGGTGATGGCCGCCACCATGGCAGCCGGCGGGGAAGTGGTATCGGTGGGAATCCTGCCGCCGGCAATCCTGACGGCGATCAATCTGCTCTCCTGGCTGAATACCTCCGTCTTTCTGCCCACGCTCAACTTCTACTTTGCGCTGAGTTTCATCTCGGCTGTCAACCCGAGACTCAATCTCAAAGAGCTGATGAATTTTATCAAAAAGGCGCTCATGTGGGGCATGGGGATTGCGACGACGATTCTCGTCGGGCTGCTGTCGCTTCAGAAAATGATCACCGGAGCGTCGGACAACATCACGGGCCGCGCGGCCAAGTTTGCGCTCTCGAGTTTTGTACCCATCATCGGCGGCGTACTCAAAGACGCCTTTGATACGGTGGCAGGCTGTGTCTCAGTGATCAAGGCGACCTGCGGTGTGTTCGGCATTGTGGTCATCATCTACACCATGCTGCCGATTCTGGCAAGAGTCATTCTGTACAATGTCGGCTTTCGTCTCTCCTCGTCCGTTGCGCAGATCAGCGGCCAGAGCAGTGTCTCGAATTTTCTCGACTCCGTGTCCAACATCTGGAGTATTCTGACGGCAATTCTGGTCAGTGAGGGGGTCTTTGCCATCGTCTCGGTGGCAGTGGTCATCTCAACGGGAGGTGGGACATGATGGCGTTTTTAAAAGACTGGTGTATCACCGTTGCGGCAGCGGCCATCATTGTCGGCTTTCTTGAGGCGCTTGTGCCGGCGCAGAGCATGCAGAAGACCATGAAGACCGTGACGGCGCTCTTTCTTCTGGCAATTCTCTTCGCGCCGCTCGCCAAGCTCAAGGGGCTGCCTCTCTACTATAAAAATGAGATTCAGACCGGCGCCTATGAGCAGCTTCCCCAGAGTGTGAGCGACCAGACAAGGCAGCAGGTGCTTGAGTTGACAAGGACCGAGCTGATTCACCAGATTGAAACTCTGGCGTCGGCCAGACTGGGGAAAAATATCAATGTAATTGATGTGACAATGAATTTCGCGGACAACGATCTCATATATTTAAGCGAGGTTGTCATTTCGCAGCATGACGATCTTGAAAAGGATATGGAAAAGCTGACATCCGTGCTGCGCGCGGAGCTCGGCGAGGACATTGTGATCACAGTGAAGTGAGGTGCAAAAGAATGGAAGACTGGAAAGACCGACTGACACGTCTCTTCAAGGGAAAGCGTCTGACGCTGTTTCTGATTCTGGGACTCATCGGCATTGCCCTGATTCTGCTCTCGGAGTTCTGGCCGGCCTCAAAGCCCAAACAGAGCGATCAGAGCACCGTGACAGCAGCTGATATGGAGCGCGATCTTCTCAAGCTCATTTCCAATGTGGAAGGCGTTGGCAAGGCGGAAGTCATGATCACACTCGCGACCGGCGTTGAGAATGTCTATGCGACCGAACAACGGGTCAATCAAAATGTGCTCTCAGACAGTACAAACGGCGTGTTGGGGCGAACGGAGAACAAAAACGACACCCAGGACACGGTCATTGTCGTACGCGACAGCAGCGGGGCTGAGGCTCCCATTCTCATCAAACAGATCGAGCCCAAGGTGCAGGGCGTCGCGGTCATCTGCGAGGGGGCAGACAGCCCGTATGTCAAAAGCAGCATCGTCGAGATGGTGACGACAATCTATGATATTTCATCCAACAGAGTCTGCGTAATCAAAAAGAACAGTTGAGGAGGAACGAATCATGGCATTCAAAAAGAGGCAGCTCATTCTCTTATCACTGGTGGCGGTAATTTGTGTGGCGGCATTTCTGAACTGGAAATTTAACACCACCGACAACCCGCTCGGTCTGCCCGACACAGAGGACAGCGAGTCCACGGCAAAGAATTTGGGTGAGGCGAAGCTGGTCAACGGTGAGGGCGGCGTCGACGTCGAGGTGAGTGCGCCGGTCGAATCTGACGAATATTTCACCGAGGCGCGGCTCAACCGCCAGAAGACCCGTGATGAGGCACTTGCTCTGCTCGAGGAGGTCACCGCGGACAAGAACAACCCCGAGGATATCCGCAAGCAGGCGGCAAGCGACATTTCGCAGATTGCAAAGTCGGTTGAAACCGAGGGCAAAATCGAGAATCTTGTAAAGGCAAAGGGATTTGACGACTGTGTCACCGTTCTGTCCACCGACAGCATTCACGTCATTGTCAAGACAAAGGGGCTTGTGGACAGCGAGGTGGCCCAGATCAAGGAGATTGTGCTCGGCCAGACCGAACTTACGGGCGAGCAGATCAAAATCGTCGAGATCAAATAGCCCGGCGGCTGTGCCGGCACCGCAAAAGAAATGGTTTATTTTTTCCGAAACTATGCTATAATAGAGGCAGTCCCACACTGTTTTGGGCATATCGCAAAGGAGTGAATAACGTGGAGCAGAATTACAACGGTACTGTTGGCACTGTAAAAATATCCGATGATGTCATTGCGACCATTGCCGGCGTTGCAGCCGGTGAGGTCAAGGGCGTTGCCGGCATGTCGGCCAAGGCCCCGGCCGAGATCAACATCAAGGGAATCATCGGCGGCAAGAAGAACACCGGCAGGGGAATTCGCGTCACGGTGGACGGCGGCAATGTTTCGATCGAGGCGTACATTGTTCTGAAATTCGGCGTAAAGATTCAGGATGTTGCCACTGCCGTACAGGAGGCGGTCAAGAACTCCGTCGAGGAGATGACCGGCTACACCGTCACCAACGTGTCGGTCTATGTGCAGGGTGTCAATTTGAATGAAGAGCCGGCGGAGCCTACGGTCTGAGGCGGCTGTTTGGAAAAAAGAGTGCGTGTGACGCACTCTTTTCTTTCTTTTTCGGCGCATTTGTATTATAATGTTTCCACATGTACAGGGCCTGTCGGCCAATGGAGGAAGTATGAAACGCACCGAAGCGAGAATCGAGACGTTCAAGCTCGTCTACGAGTATGATTTTCACCGGGAGAAGACACCGCAGCAGATCTATGAGATGGCGGTGACCGAGAGAGAGCTCTGCGACGACACCTACATCAGAGAGACCTTTGACGGCGTTGTGAAAAACATGGACCAAATTGATGAGATCATCAAGGAAAACGCCATCGGCTGGAAGATCAACCGCATCTCCCATGTGGCGCTGGCCGTCACGCGGCTTGCCATCTACGAGATGCTCTATTCGCACGATATTTCCCATGCCGTTGCAATCAACGAGGCGGTGGAGATCGCCAAGCTCTACGAGGGAAAGGACGCAGCCTCTTTCATCAACGGTATTTTGGGCTCGGTTTCCAAGAAGAACCCGAAGACCGACCTTGAGCCTGCGGCCGAGAAAAAAGAGGAGCCGTCAGTCGGCGAGGCGGGGGAGTAATGGCCTGCTACCTCGGAATTGACACCAGTAATTACACCACTTCCGTGGCGAGATACGACAGTGACAGCGGCCGGATGACCGGCCGGCGAAAGCTGCTGCCGGTCGAGGGAGAAAAGACAGGCTTGCGTCAAAACGAGGCTGTTTTTTTGCATAACCGGCAGCTGCCCGAGCTGCTGGAAGAACTGCTTTGCGACGGCGCCCGACCGGACGCCGTCAGTGTGTCACGCGCCCCACGGGACTGTGAGGGTTCCTACATGCCCTGCTTTACCGTGGGTCACGGCTATGCGAGAGCACTCGCGGCCGCCTTGTGCGTGCCGCTCTTTGAGACGTCCCACCAGAAGGGGCATGTGCTAGCGGCGCTCTACGGCGCCGATTCGCTTGCGCTGCTGCGCGAGCCCTTTTTGGCCTTTCATGTCTCGGGCGGTACCACGGAGCTTCTGCATGTCACGCCGGATGGTGACGAACGAATCAAAATCAGTCTGCTCGGGGGGACGCTCGATCTCCCGGCGGGACAGGTCATCGACCGGCTGGGCGTTTCCATGGGCTTTTCTTTTCCCTGCGGTGCTCAGATGGAGCAGTACGCCATCGAGAATCCCGACGGGCAGACACTCCGGCCGCTTGTCACATTGCGCGACGGTGGCTTTCATCTCTCGGGACTCGAGAACAAGGCGCACGAACATCTTGCGAGGGGCGCCGGGCGGACAGCAGTGATTCAATTTCTCTTCGACAGCATAGGAGAGAGTATCCGGGCTCTGACAAAACAGGCGCTCTCAGATATGGAGGTCAAAAAAGTCGTCTTCGCGGGCGGCGTCATGTCGAACGCGCGAATCAAGGCGCTGCTCGGCGGAGATTTACCGGCTGTTTTCACACCGAGCGCCTATGCCGCCGACAATGCGATGGGAGTGGCGCTCTGGGGCGCGCTCAACAGGGAGGAGCTATGCAAAACGAAAGTGCGGTTGTGAGTGTCTCACAGCTCAACGCCTATATCAAAAACTTAATAGACCGCGACGAGGCGCTGGGCGTGGTGCTCGTCAAGGGGGAGATCTCCAATTTTACCAACCACTATAAGACCGGTCACCTCTATTTGACGCTAAAAGACGAAAAGAGCCTGATTCGCGCAGTGATGTTCGCCGGCAATGCCTCCCGTCTCAAATTCAAACCGGAAAACGGGATGAAAGTCATTGCGGGCGGCCGGGTGGCGGTCTTTGAGCGCGACGGGCAGTATCAGCTCTACATCGCGGAGATGCAGCCCGACGGTGTCGGATCGCTTCATGTCGCATTTGAACAGCTCAAGGCGAAGCTTGAGGCCGAGGGGCTCTTCGATGAGCGCCGCAAGCGGCCTCTGCCGAAACTGCCGGTTCGTGTCGGTGTCATCACGGCGGCGACAGGAGCGGCCGTGCGGGATATTCTGAACATTTTAAGACGCCGCTATCCCCTCGCCGAGGTGTACATCTATCCGACCCTGGTACAGGGCGACGGCGCGCCGCCTCAACTCATTGAGGCGCTGGAATACTTCAACCGGACCGACCGGGTGGATGTGATCATCATGGGACGCGGAGGCGGCTCCATTGAGGATCTGTGGGCATTCAACAACGAGCAGGTCGCCCGGGCGGTGGCGGCGTCTCACATACCCGTGATCTCTGCCGTCGGCCATGAGACCGACTTTACCATCTGCGACTTTGTCGCGGATCGCAGGGCGCCGACCCCCTCGGCGGCGGCGGAGCTCTGCGTACCCGAGACGCAGGAGCTCAAGCAGAAGTTCAAAACACTCGCCGAGCGTATGGCGCTCTATGAGCGCCGCGCCATTGAGCGAAAGCGCCAGCGGGTGCGCTCTGTGATGCAGAGCAGAGCTTTTCGCTCGCCGCGCGCCGGCATTGACGACCGGCGCATGAATGTGATGCATCTGACCAAGAGTCTGATTGCGGAGTTGAGAGTCATTCTCGGCGAGAAATCCAAGCAGTTTGTCGGCATCGCATCAAAGCTCGATGCACTCAGTCCGCTCGCCATTCTCACCCGCGGCTATGCCATTGTGCGAAGCGGCGGTCGGGTGCTGCGGTCGGTCGAGGACTTTGAGGAGAACGCAGAAGTCACCACCATCGTGTCAGACGGGCGGGTGAGATACCACATGACAGGTGTTGTCAAAGAGAAAGGAAGCACACTATGAGTAAGGAGTTGACCTTTGAGGCGGCCATCAACCGCCTGGAGGAGATTTTAAAAAAGCTGGAGGCGGGCGACAGTCCGCTCGCCGAGTCTCTCGCCCTGTTTGAGGAGGGGGTCACCTTGACGAATTTTTGCAACAAGGCCCTCGACGAGGCAGAGCAGAAAGTGGTACAGCTGACAAAAGATGAGACCGGGGAAGTTGTCGAGAGCGAATTTCCCGCGATGAAAGCCTGAGGAAGTCTATGAATTTTGATCGGAGAATGCAGGCACATCTGGATCTAACCGAACATGCGCTTCGCGCCTATCTGCCCAAGGAGCGCCTTGCACAGCAGCGTATTGTCGAGGCGATGGAGTATTCGCTTCTCGCCGGCGGCAAGCGGGTTCGTCCCGTGCTGATGCTGGAATTTTGCAGGGTGTCAGGCGGGGAGGAGCGGCTTGTGCTGCCGCTGGCGGCGGCACTTGAAATGATTCACACCTACTCGCTGATTCACGATGATCTGCCCTGCATGGACAACGACGATCTGCGCCGCGGGCGGCCCACCAGCCACCGTGTTTTCGGAGAGGCCATGGCGACGCTTGCGGGCGACGCCCTGCTAAACTACGCCGCTGAGACGGCACTCGGCGCAGATGGGCCGGACTATCTCGACCCCGCGCTGCGGCTGCGCGCCGTATGCGAGCTCTTCGGCGCGGCCGGGGTCTATGGCATGATCGGCGGTCAGGTGCTTGACATGGAACGGGAAAACAGAGCTCTGTCGCTCGATCAGGTACTTGAGACCCACAGGCTCAAGACCGGCGCTCTGATCTGCGCCGCGGCACGAATCGGCGTGATCTGCGCCGGCGCAAGCGACGAGCTGCTCGAGGCGGCAACCGAGTACGCACAGAAAATCGGGCTCGTGTTTCAAATTGTCGATGACGTGCTCGACTGCAGCGGCAGCGCCCAGCAGCTCGGCAAGCAGACCGGAAGCGACGCCAGAAGCGGGAAGACGACGTTTGTCACGCTGCTCGGGGAGCAGGGGGCAATGGAGCGCGCGAGAGAGCTGACCGACGAGGCAAAACAGGCGCTCGCCCCTTTTGACGACGCCTCTTTTCTCTGTGAGTTTGCGGATCGTCTGTTGGTACGCCAAAGATAATGGAGGGCGATTGTGAGCAATATTGTCAAGGAACTGACAGGCAACTACATTTTGAACTGTGCGGTCATCACCTGGGCCATTGCACAGATTTTAAAGGTTTTTACCTATCTACTCGTAACGAAAGAACTGAAGCTCAGCCGCCTGCTCGGCTCCGGCGGCATGCCGAGCTCCCACACGGCCTTTGTCGCAAGCGCGACCATCGCCGTCTACCGTGTTGAGGGAATACACTCCGTGGCGTTCGCCATCATGTTTGTCATTCTGATGGTTATCATCTCGGACGCGGTCGGCGTGCGCCGTCAGGCGGGGGAACACGCAAGGGTTCTCAATATCATCATGGAGAACTGGGAACAGTCCAAGAAAAAGCCCATTGACAAAAATCTCAAAGAGCTACTCGGCCACACGCCGTTTGAGGTCTTCGGCGGCTTTCTGCTCGCCATCATCATGGCTTTTTTCTACTGAACAAACCGCGATTTGAATATTGGCGCAGGATATGGTACAATAATTTCTGTCGCGGTGTTTTGCCGCGGCGCACGCTGTTTGACAAAAACGGTGGCGCAGTATTCTAGTCAGTGCTATCAGACTCCAGGGCGGGCCTAAAAATCCGCTAAAGGGCACTTCGATGAAACTTCTTGTGCCTGCTTTTTACGCCCAGTTTAGGGTGGGTGCTGGAAGGTAGGTGGCCGGGCCCTCTGTAATGGCATATGGATGCGGACCCGTTCACCAGTGAGACCTGGTTGCGTGGGCTGCCCGGGGAACTTTTCCAAAAGGGACAGTCTACGGGCCAGGGTGAAACCTGTTTTGCGATGCTTTGGTGTTGTGGACAGAGTAGCCTGCCTTGAGTGGGTTTGGCGAATAGGGGATCAGGCCGTCGGCGCATGGCCGTGTGCCGGCCGCTATTGCCCTTTGAAACCAAGTCTGCAAAAGAGGATAAGGTCTGATGTGACTGTAGAGGAAAACTCCTAGACTGTTCGAGAGAGACATTGCAGGGATTGCAGTGCGGACTCAGTGGTCATCGAGTACCGGTACCGGCGACGATACCGGCGTGAATGTAAAGGGGAACCGCCCTCATGGCGACAGGGGGTATTTCACGCAGGGAAATCCTACTCGACCTTAAGCCGCAAGATTTACCTGTCATGCCGCCACCGACTTTTTTTATTTCTTACAGTGAGCTGAATTTGTATTTTGGGTGAGGAATATGCCTGACGACAGTCAGAAGAAACAGGAATCTACCAGCAAGAGCAACCGGATCAAAACACCCGGTCAAATGAAAAAGAAAATGAATATCAAGTGGGTCATCACAACGATTACACTCACGTTTACCCTTTCGGTGGTGTTCTATCTGATCTCCGATTCGGTTCTGCCGTTATTGAGTGTGGTCAGTTCGTTTGTTGTCCTGCTTGTTTTTATATTTATCGGTATTTTTTTTGATTTGATCGGCACCGCCGTGCAGACGGCGGACGAGAGGCCCTTTCACTCGATGTCGGCGCGCAAAGTCGACGCGGCCCGTGAGGCGGTATCGCTGATTCGCAATGCCGAGAAAGTTGCAAACGTCTGCAATGATGTCATCGGGGACATCTCCGGCATCATCAGCGGTTCGACCGGCGCGATCATCATCTCCTTTCTCATCGCGTCCAATCCCGGTCTCAACAGCATCGTGGTCGGCACGGTTCTGACCTCCCTCGTCGCGGCGGTGACCGTCGGCGGCAAGGCTGTGGGCAAGACCATCGCCATCAACAATGCCAACACCATCATCTACGCGGTCGCGCGGGTGATTTCGCTGTTTAAAAAAATATTCAGAGTATCGAGGTAAGATCGTTGAATCATCCCACACTTGAGAGGATTGACAATGCGGATAAGATCAAAGCGGCGAGTCTGTCCGAACTCGATATGCTCGCGGCCGACATCCGCTCGTTTCTCATTGAGCACATCTCAAAGACCGGGGGGCATCTCGCTTCAAACCTCGGTGTGGTCGAGCTGACCATCGCGCTTCACAATGTGCTGAATTTCCCGCAGGATCAGGTCGTTTTTGATGTGGGCCATCAGGCCTATACCCACAAAATTCTCACCGGGCGAAGAGATCGCTTTGATACGCTTCGCCAGTTTCAGGGGCTCTCGGGCTTCCCAAAACCCCATGAGAGCGACTGTGACGCCTTTGGCACCGGACACAGCAGCACTTCCATCTCTGCGGCAGTGGGGCTCGCCACGGCAAAAAAGCTCAGGGGGGAGGCCGGCCATGTCGTCGCCGTAATCGGTGACGGCGCCATGACGGGAGGGCTTGCCTACGAGGGACTCAACAACATCACGGAAGAGCTTGACAATCTGATCATCGTACTCAACGACAATGAGCTCTCCATATCAAAAAACGTCGGGTCGCTCGCGGAGTATCTGGCAAAGCTGACGAGCAAGCCCGCCTATTTTCGCATCAAAGACGCGACAAAAAAAGTGGTGCTGCACATCCCGCTGATCGGCCGGGGGCTCTACCGCGTCATCCATGACACCAAGAGTGTTTTCAAGACACTCCTGGTCGGCAGCAACTTCTTTGAGGATCTCGGCATCACCTACTTCGGTCCGATCGACGGCCATGACATCAAGGCGGTGTCAAAGGTGCTCGGGCGCGCCATGACCATCGGTAAGCCCGCGCTGATTCACCTCAAAACCGTCAAAGGCAAGGGGTATGTCTACGCGGAAAACGATCCGACGGCCTTTCACGGCATTGCCTCTTTTGATATGGACACCGGCGAACATCCGTCCAACTTGACGGACAGCTTTTCAAAGGTCTTTGGCGACAGCCTCTATGCTCTGGCGCAGCAGGATGAACGCATCTGCGCGATCACGGCCGCCATGACCGAGGGCGTCTCTCTGTGCCGCTTCGCCGCGGCGATGCCGCAGCGTTTCTTCGATGTGGGCATTGCGGAGGGGCATGCCGTCACCTTTGCGGCGGGGCTTGCCAAGGCAGGCATGCGGCCCTGTTTTGCGGTCTATTCCTCTTTCTTGCAGCGCGCCTACGACGAGATCGTCCACGATGTGGCTCTGCAAAATCTACCCGTGACCTTTCTGGTGGACCGCGCGGGCATCGTCGGGGAGGACGGGGAGACCCACCAGGGGATTTTCGACGTGTCCTATCTCACGTCGATTCCCAATATGACGGTCTATTCTCCCTACACCTATACGCAGCTCAAGGCGCTGCTCGGTGAAATGGGGCGGTGTGAGGGCCCGACAGCAATCCGTATCCCGCGCGGCGGGATGGAGGGGCGTTTTGCCGACTGCTATGAGATCGGTGACTATGCCGTATACGGCCGCGAAGACGCGTCGGCGGCTGTCGTGACTTACGGGCGTATGACCGCGCAGGCGCTCGACGCGTGCGAAGAGCTCGAAAAGAGTGGAATTCACACAAAAGTTATCTCACTGCTGAAAATCAAGCCCATTGATTTTGACGCGCTCTTCTGTGCGCTTGCGCACTGCCGCAAAGTGGTATTTCTGGAGGAATCGGAGCGCATCGGCGGCATTGCGCAGCAGCTGGCGGCGGAACTTCTCAGCCGCCGCTTTGCGGGCAGGTACACCATTCTGGCCCTGAATGACACCTACGTCGAGCAGGGAAAGCCGCAGCAGCTTTTGAGAGTTTATGGAATCAGCGCGCAGGACGTGGTGCGCGCCATAGCGGAGGAGGACGCCGGTGAGCGAGAAGAAGAGACTTGACTGCCTGCTGGTAGAGCGTGGCCTCGAGAAGAGCCGCGAACGCGCCCAGGCGGTGATTATGGCGGGCGACGTCTATGTAAACGGGCAGAAAGAGACAAAGGCCGGCACCAAATTTGATGAGGCCGTATCCATCGAGGTCCGGCAGCCGCTGCGCTATGTCAGCCGGGGCGGGCTGAAGCTGGAAAAGGCGATGAGCGTTTTTGACATTCAGCTGGACGGAAAGATCTGTATGGACATCGGTGCGTCCACCGGAGGCTTTACCGACTGTATGCTGCAAAACGGAGCCGCCAGGGTCTACGCTGTTGACGTGGGATACGGGCAGCTGGCTTGGGCGCTGCGGACCGATCCGCGTGTGGTCAATCTGGAGCGCACAAACATCCGCTATGTGACGGCCGAACAGGTACCGCAGCCACTCGACTTCTTCAGCGTCGACGTATCGTTCATCTCGCTGAAGCTGGTGCTGCCGGCGGCAAAGGCGCTGCTCCGGGACGATGCCAGAGGTGTCTGCCTGATCAAGCCCCAGTTTGAAGCCGGCCGTGACAAGGTCGGAAAAAAGGGTGTGGTACGCGATGAGGCGGTCCATTTGGAAGTGGTGTGCCGTGTGTGTGACTTTGCGCGGGAAATGGGATTTTCCGTTTTGGGTGTGGACTTTTCGCCGGTCCGTGGGCCGGAGGGAAACATCGAATATCTGCTCTATTTGAGCAACGCCCCGCTTGAGGAGCCGCAGCTTGATTTGCCGGCTCTCGTGCGGCGCTCGCACGAACATTTTAAAACGGGAGCTGAATGAGATGAAACTCGCCGTCATTCCGAACATCGACCGTGACAAGGATTTAAACTTTACAGAAAAACTGCTCGCCTTTTTGCAGCCCTATGACGCAGAGGTCCTGATGGAGGAGTATTTCCGCGGTCGAGTCTCACGGGACGTTCGCTTCTGCCCGCGTGAGACACTCTACCGCGAGGCCGACGCGGCAATCGCCATCGGCGGCGATGGGACATTTCTGCGCATCGCGCGCGCTGCAGCCGAGCACGATGTGGCCATCCTCGGCATCAATATGGGGCGTGTCGGTTATATGACAGAGCTCGAGCCGTCTGAGCTCGACCAGATCGCAAAGCTCTTTGCGGGAGACTACCGGGTAGAGGAGCGCATGATGCTCTCGGCATCGGTGCTTCGCGGCGGCGAGCGCGTCTATGAAAAGCTGGGTCTCAACGATGCGGTGGTTCACAACGGTATGATCTCGCGCATTCTCGATATCGACCTCTACGCCGACGGCACCATCATGAACGCCTATCGGGCCGACGGTATCATCATCAGCACGCCGACCGGTTCCACCGCCTATTCCATGGCGGCCGGCGGGCCGATCGTCGATCCGGTGATGAACTGTCTGTCGGTCATCCCCATCTGTCCGCACTCGCTCTACTCACGGGCGATCGTCTTTCCCGACACGGCAAAGGTCGAAGTGGTGCTGCCCCGGCTGCACGGCAAGGACGCTCTGCTGACGGTCGACGGCAGCGAGGGCTTTGCTGTCCGGCAGGGCGACCGGGTGTGCATACAAAAATCGGAGCAGAAAACAAAAATAATCAGGGTGAAAAAATCGTCTTTTTATGATACACTTTATAGGAAACTAGCGGACAGAGGTGTACAGCGATGAAGATGAAGCGCCATTCCAAGATTCTTGATATCATTCAAAACGAGTCCGTTGAGACCCAGGAGGCACTTGCCGAGCGTCTCAAGCAGGCCGGCTATAACGTGACGCAGGCCACGGTCTCGCGCGACATCAAGGAACTTCGTCTTTTGAAAGTGCAGGGGGAGGACGGCGCCTATCGCTATGTCGCAGGCGTATCCGAGAACAAGCCGGAGACGCCGCCGAAGTACCGCACCATTCTTCTCGAGGCGGTGCTCAGCGTCGACTATTCGGGCAACATCGTGGTCGTCAAATGCCACACCGGTATGGGAAATGCCGCGGCGGCGATCCTCGATTCGCTGCACTGGCCGTCGGTTGTCGGCTCCATTGCGGGCGACGATACCATTATGTTCGTCATGCGAAGCGAGGAGGCCTCTGTGAAATTTGCGGCGGAACTTACGAAAATCATCCGCTGAAAGCCATGAGATGAGGGACGTGTAATGCTGACAAAGCTTTACATTGAGAATATTGCGATCATCGAAACCGTCACCATCGACTTTGAGGACGGTTTTTCCGTGCTGACCGGTGAGACCGGCGCCGGCAAATCCATATTGATCGACGCGATCAACATGGTGCTCGGCGAGCGCTCTTCACGCGAGCTGATTCGCTCGGGAGCAAGATCCGCTCTTGTGATGGCCGAATTTGAACACCTGCCGGTCGCGGCTCTTCACACACTCAGCGAAGCCGGATACGCTCCCGACGAGGAGGGAAAAGTCCTCCTTTCCCGGGAAATGACTGCGGACGGGAAGAACACCTGCCGCATTGGCGGCAGACCCGCGTCGGTGGCAGTGCTGCGTGAGGTGGGCGGCTATCTGGTCAACATCCACGGCCAGCACGACAACCAGGCGCTGCTGCAGCCTGAGCAGCACATCCACTTTCTCGATCGCTACGCGGGCAATGCCGCGCTGCTGGCGCAGTACGGCGAAGCCTATCGCCGTGCAGTTTCACTTGAGCGGGAGATCGCGAAGCTCACCATGGACGACCAGGAGAAAAACCGCCGCATTGAGCTTCTGCGCTACCAGCTCGACGAGATCGCAGCTGCAGACTTGAAACCGGGTGAGGAACAGGAGCTCGC
Organism: Feifania hominis; assembly: GCF_014384765.1. NCBI lineage: Bacteria > Bacillati > Bacillota > Clostridia > Eubacteriales > Feifaniaceae > Feifania > Feifania hominis. The sequence goes on from NZ_JACRSP010000001.1 coordinate 502,494, forward strand.
CGAAAAGCAGAGTTTGCTCGCAAATTCCCAGAGGATCATGGAGGGAGCGGGGGCCGCCTACCAGCTGCTCGCGGGCGATGAGGAGACGACCGCTCAGCAGCTTCTCGGACAGGCGTCAAAGGCGCTCGCATCCATTGCCGGATATGCGCCGAAGCTTTCGGAGCTCAGCGAGAGGACAACCGAGCTCTCGGTGCTGGCGCAGGATGTTGCGGGCGAGCTCGCCGACTTTCTGGCGGGCGCGGAGTGCGACCCCGGCGAACTCGACCGGATTGAGCTTCGGCTCGATCAGATCTACAGACTCAAAAAGAAATACGGCGACAGCGTGGAGGAGATTTTGCAGTACGCCGATACCATCTCGGCTGAACTCGATGAGATCACGTTTTCCGAGGAGAAGCTCACGAAGCTCAAGGCGCAATATGAGTCTGCGCGCGGTGAGATGATTCGCCTCGCACAGGAGCTCTGCGAAAGCCGCCGCGCCGCGGCGAAAGGCCTTGAGAGCGCCATCGCGCAGGAGCTTAGTTATCTCGATATGCCCAATGTCACCTTTGTCGTGCAGCAGGATATGCGATACTCCGGCGAGGCCATCGACTACGCCCCGCTGGGGTGTGATAAAATTGAATTTTTGATTTCCAGTAACTTGGGTCAGCAGGCGCGTCCGCTCGCCAAAATTGCCTCGGGCGGCGAACTGTCACGCACCATGCTTGCGCTCAAGAGCATTCTCGCCAAGGGCGACGATACATCGACGCTCATCTTCGACGAGATTGACACGGGTGTGAGCGGCCGTGCGGCAGAAAAAATCGGCCGAAAGCTGCGGGCAATCGCAGCGGACAAGCAGGTGATCTGCGTGACGCATCTCTCGCAGATCGCAGCCCTTGCCGACCATCAGTACCTGATAGAGAAGACATCCGATCAGACGAGCACCCACACAGACGTAAGGCACCTCGACAGGGACGGGCGTGTGCGGGAACTTGCGCGGCTGATCAGCGGCGCGACCATCACTGAGCTTGCGCTGCGAAATGCACAGGAGATGCTCAACACGATTGAAAAATCATTGGAGGAATAGAAAGATGGGAGTTTTTCAGGAACTCAAAAGCCGCGGGCTCATCGCCCAGGCGACACATGAACAGGAGATTGAACAGCTTCTCGAAAAGGAGCATGTGACCTTTTACGTCGGCTTTGACCCGACTGCCGACAGTCTGCACATCGGCCACTATCTGCAGCTGCTCGTCATGAGCCACATGCAGCGCGCGGGGCATCGCCCGATCGCGCTCATCGGCGGCGGCACCGGCATGATCGGCGATCCGACCGGGCGGGCGGACATGCGCCAGATGATGACGGTAGAGACCATCGAGCACAACTGCGAGTGCTTCAAAAAGCAGATGTCGCGCCTTGTGGACTTCTCGGAGGGCAAAGCGCTGATGGTCAACAACGGCGACTGGCTTTTAAAACTCAACTACATCGATTTTCTGCGTGAGATCGGCGTGCACTTCTCGGTCAACAAGATGCTGACCTACGAGTGCTTCAAGAGCCGGTTTGAAAAGGGTCTGTCGTTTTTGGAGTTCAACTACATGCCCATGCAGAGCTACGACTTTTTGACGCTCTACCGCAAGTATGGCTGCAGACTGCAACTCGGCGGAAACGACCAGTGGTCAAACATCATAGGCGGCGTTGAACTGATCCGCCGCATCGAGGGCGGCGAGGCCTATGGCATGACGTTCAACCTGCTGACTACCTCCGACGGCAAGAAGATGGGCAAGACTCAGAAAGGCGCCGTCTGGCTCGATGCGGACAAGTTTTCGCCCTACGACTTCTTCCAGTACTGGAGAAATGTCGACGACGGTGAAGTGGTTCGTTTTCTCAAGATGCTGACGTTTTTGCCGGTCGAGGAAATCGAGAGGGAGTACGCCCATCTTGAGGGGCAGCAGCTCAACCATGCCAAGGAAGTGCTCGCCTACGAGGTGACCAAACAGATCCACGGCGAGGAGGAGGCCAAAAAGGCCCTGAATGCGGCGAAAAACGTGTTTTCCGGCTCGGCGCACGACGAGAATATGCCGACCGCTGAAATTGCGAAATCTGAGCTCGGGGAGGGTATTGGCATTCTCGATTTGCTCGTCAAGAGTAAAATTGCCCCCTCGAAGTCCGAGGCACGCCGTCTTGTCACACAGGGGGGCATCACGGTGAACGACAAGAAAGTGGACGACGCGGCGCAGCTGTTTACCGAGGGAGACTTCCACGGCGGATTCATCATTGTCAAAAAGGGCAAAAAGTCGGTTACCAAAGTCGTTTTGGCATAAAGATAAAAGAGAGACCGGCACAGCAAAAATCGCTGTGCCGGTTATTTTTTATAGACTATCAAAATAGTCTTGACATTCTCAGACGATTGCGATAGTATGATGATAAACTATTGCAATAGTCCAAAAGGAGAGAACCATATGGGAATCAAACTGTTTGACTCCGAGCTGAAAGTCATGGAGATACTCTGGAGAGAGGGTGATACCACGGCCAAACAGCTCTCGCTCAAGCTGGGTGAGAGTGTGGGCTGGAATAAGAACACAACCTATACTGTCATAAAGAAGTGTGTGGAAAAGGGCGCTATAGAGCGCCGGGAGCCCGATTTTCTCTGCCACGCGCTGATCACCAGGCAGCAGGCGCAGCAGCAGGAGGTGGACGAGCTGATCGATAAGCTGTTCGACGGCTCGGCCGAGGGCCTCTTCGCGGCGCTGCTGAGTCGTCGGGGTGTACCACAGGATGTGGTGCAGCGCCTGCGAGACGAGGTGGAGCGGGCGAGCGGAGGCGCAGTATGATGCTTCTGAGCTTTGTTCAGACAACCGTTCTCGGCGGCGTGATGATTGCCGTGATTCTGCTTTTGCGTGCCGCGCTGAAAGGCCGCCTTGGCGCGGGACTTTTTCGTGTCCTGTGGGCTCTTGCGGCGCTGCGGCTGCTCATTCCGGCCGCCATTCGAGTTTCACTGCCGGTTTATCCGATATTGTCGTCACCTGTCACCGGGTCGGCGCACGGCTCCGACACCTTGACGCGCGAGCTTCTAGCGAAGCTGCCGGAGAATCTTCAAAGTGTTCTCCCAGCGGTACATGGTACGACAGCCGCAATACCGGCAGGCATGCTCTTCTGGCTTTTCGGCTGCGCAGCGGCGACCCTCTATTTCGCTGTGACCTATTGCCGCTGCAGAGCGGAACTTCGGACCTCTCTGCCCGCCGACTGTGCTGCGGTCAACTGCTGGATTTCCCGCCATGCCGTCACAAGAAAGATTGAAGTGCGTGTCTCGGACAAAATTGCAACGCCGCTGACCTACGGCATTTTTCATCCCGTCATTCTGCTGCCAAAGCAGACAGACTGGACCGACGAGCGGCAGCTCGACTTTGTGCTCACCCATGAATGGGTGCACATCAGGCGATATGACGCGCTCTATAAGCTCATTCTCACCGCGGCGCTCTGCCTGCACTGGTGCAATCCGCTTGTCTGGGTGATGGCCCTTGTCGCAAACAGGGATTTGGAGCTCTCCTGTGACGAGCAGGTGCTGCGCGCAGCAGGGGAGCAGCAAAGACAGGCCTATGCGCTGACGCTGCTGACCCTGCAGGAACGCAGAAATCGCCGCACAACACTTTACAGCCACTTTGGGAAATACCCCATTGAAGAAAGGATAACTGCCATTATGAAATACAAAAAGACATCGCTTCTGGCGGTGGTTCTCGCGGTACTTTTGGCCGCCGCCATGACGACCGCTTTTGCCCTGATGCCCCAGCAGTCGGAGGAGCCCGCAGACGGCTCCGTACCGATCGCCCCGATTGAACCGGTCAGCAGCGGGGATTCCCCACCTTTGACAGGTGGGAAAACTCTGCTCTGCTGGCCTGCGGAGGACTGCTATCTGGTCACAGCGAGCTTTGGGCTCTCAAGGCCGGACGGCAGTGAGATGGACCACATCACCATCAGCGGAGAAAATGCCAGACATGCTCCCGTTTTGGCCGCTGCCGACGGTATAGTCAGCTTTGCGGACTTTGATGGAACGAACGGCAACTGCATCGTGATCGACCACATCAACGGACTGCGCACCGTATACTCCCACTGCGCCAAAATCGATGTCAAAAAGGGCGATACCGTCAAGGCGGGAGATGCCATTGCCACAATCGGCAGCTCAGGCAGCGCCACCGGCCCCTGTCTCGGCTTTGCCGTCTATGAAGATGACATCGCCTGCGACCCTGTTTCTCTGATGCCTGATTCCGTCATCGAAAAGCTCAGCTGCTTGAAGTAGAAAAAAGACTGCCGCCAAAAGGCGGCAGTCTTTTTGTCGTGGTTATGATCTCACGGGAGCGGTGCCGAATGTCTGAGTGAGTTCGTCCTCCACCGAATGGGTGCTGTGGGCGTCGCAGAGAACGGAGATTTCCGTCTCTGCCGTGGTAATCATGATGGCGTCGATACCCAGCGCATCGAGCTTTTCAAACACACCCGCCGCAGCGCCTGGCGTATGGCGCATCTGCTCCCCGCGAAAGACGATCTTGAGGTTTCCAGATGAGATGTCGCTCGAGAGCTCGGGGTGATCGCTTTTGTAGGAGCCCGCCACGCCGAGAACGGCGCCGAGCTGCTCGTCGGGGAGTGAAAAGGAGATGTTAATCGCGCCGCCGAGCGGCGCCGTCTGGGAGATCATATCAATGTTGACGCCGGCGTCGGCAATGGCCTGCAGCAGAGCGGCAATCTCCTTCAGCGAGGAGGGGAAGTGGTTGAGGGTCACATGGGTCACACCCTCGGTCAAGAGAATTTCGGTGACGACTTGGTTCACGGTTACACCTCCTGAATCAGATTGGACATGTTGTAAAGGCCCGGGCCCTTATTCTCCAGATACACAGCAGCCCTCAGAGCTCCCACTGCAAAGACCTCCTTGGAGGTGGCGGTGTGGCGCAGCTCAATGAGCTCATCCGTGCCGGCGAAGAGAATTTCGTGCTCGCCGACAATGGTGCCGCCGCGCACCGAGGAGAAGCCGATGTCGTTTTTTTGCCGCCGCTCCCTTACGGCATGGCGGTCATAGACATAGCGCGGCTGTTCACTGAGCGCTTCGCGCATGGCATCGGCAAGCATGAGCGCTGTGCCGCTGGGTGCGTCGATCTTTTTGTTGTGGTGCCGCTCGATGATCTCAATGTCAAACTGATCCTGCAGGAGCGCAGCTGCTCTGCGGGCGAGGTCCGCGAGCAGATTGATGCCGATGGACATGTTGGCGCTGTGAAAGACGGCAATCCGTTTCGCTGCGGCCCTGATTGCATCGAGCTGTTCGGGTGCGAGTCCGGTGGTACACATGACAAGCGGCGTTTCGGTGTCAAGTGCGTAGCGCAAAATGCCGTCAAAGGCGGAGGGGTGGGAAAAGTCGACGAGCACACCCTTGATCTCGGGCAGCTGCTCGGGGGAGGCGTAGATGGGAAAATCGGCAGCTCCCTGTGTGTTTTTGTCGAGCCCCGCCACAATTTTCACACCGTGCGTCTCGCCGGCGAGTCGCGCAATGGTGCGACCCATGGCGCCGTTTGCGCCGCTGAGAATGATATGCGTCATGGCAGCGCCCTCACTTGAGCAGGCCGTGACGCTCGAGGCAGGCCTTGAGCACGGCATGGTTTGCTTCGCTCATTTCACACAGCGGCAGGCGCAGGGGACCGGCGCCCATCCCCATCAGGTTCATCGCCTCTTTGACAGGGATGGGATTGACCTCAATGAACAGCGTATTGATCAAATCGAGGTAGTCAAGCTGCATTTTTGTGCTTTCAGCGACTTTTCCGTCAAAGAAGAGCTCGCAGATCTCATGGGTTTCGCGGGGCAGAATGTTCGCAAGCACCGAAATGACGCCTTTGCCGCCGAGGGAGAGAACCGGCAGAATCTGGTCGTCGTTGCCGGAGTAGATCGCGAGCTCATCACCGCAGCGGGCTGCAATCTGAGCCACCTGAGAGAGGTTGCCGCTCGCCTCCTTGATGGCCACAATATTCGGAATTTTTGCGAGCTGCTCACAGGTCTCGGGTGTGATATTCAAGCCCGTGCGGCTTGGCACATTGTAGAGAATAATCGGAATTGTGACGCTCTCGGCAATCGCAGTATAGTGGCGCACAAGACCCCTCTGGGTGGTCTTGTTGTAGTAGGGGGTGACAAGCAGCAGTGCATCTGCGCCGACCGACTCAGCGTGACGGGAGGTTTCAATGGCGGTCTGGGTGTTGTTGCTGCCGGCGCCCGCAATGACCGGAACCCGGCCGGCGACCTGCCGCACGGTGAATTCAATGCTCTTCATATCCTCTTCGACGGTCATTGTGGCAGACTCGCCGGTTGTGCCGCAGATGACAATCGCGTCGGTGCCCGAGCTGATCTGAAACTCGATGAGCTCAGCGAGCTTCTCGTAGTTTACCGATCCATCCTCATGAAACGGGGTGACAATCGCGACGGCAGAACCTTCAAAAATGAGCTTTTTCATGGTATTCCTCCAGTTTGACAGCGGTTTTTACTTATGGGTGAGATAGCCCTCAGCACAGAGGAGCTCGGCCATCAGCACCGCGCCGCCGGCAGCGCCGCGCAGCGTATTGTGTGAGAGACAGACAAATTTGTAATCATATTGTGTATCGGGGCGCAGCCGGCCAACCGACACGGCCATGCCACCCTCAAGATTGCGGTCGAGCCGGGTTTGCGGGCGGTCATTCTCCTCGAAATAGTGCAAAAACTGCTTCGGCGCTGACGGGAGCGCGAGCTCCTGCGGACGGCCGCGATAGTTTTTCCAGCGGTCCAGAATCTCCTCGCGGGTCGCCTTTTTGTCAAGCGTCATAAAGACGGCGGCCATATGGCCGTCACTGGCGGCGACACGCAGGCACTGGGCGGTAATTGCGGGAGAGGAGGCGGGCACAATCTGACCGTCGACGATGCTGCCCCAGATCTTCAGCGGCTCCTGCTCGGATTTTTCCTCTTCGCCGCCGATGTAGGGAATGACGTTGTCGACCATTTCGGGCCAGCGCTCAAAGGTCTTGCCGGCGCCGGAAATCGCCTGATAGGTGCAGGCGAGAACTTTGGTCACTCCAAAATCCGCCATCAGCGGATGCAGCGCGGGCACATAGCTCTGTAGCGAGCAGTTCGACTTGACGGCAATAAAGCCGCGCTCGGTGCCCAGGCGCTTTTTCTGATACGCGATGACACGGGCGTGGTCGGCATTGATCTCCGGAATGATCATCGGAACATCCGGCGTGCCGCGATGGGCGGAGTTGTTGGACATCACCGGACACTCGTGCTTGGCATAGAGTTCCTCGAGCGCTCGAATCTCGTCCTTTTTCATATCGACGGCGCAGAACACGAAGTCAACGAGTTGCACGATCTTCTCGATGTCTGCGCTCGCGTCATAGACCGGCATATCCCGCAGGGATTCGGGCAGGGGGGCAGTCATGGCCCAGCGGTCGCCGACCGCCTGCTCATAGGTTTTCCCGGCCGAACGCGCGCTCGCTGCCAGCGCGGTCACCTGGAACCATGGGTGCTCTGCGAGCAGTGTCGCAAAGCGCTGGCCGACCATGCCGGTCGCGCCGACAATACCGACGTTGTACTTTTTCATTTGAAAGCCCTCCAGACAATAATTGATCGAATAAAAATAGAAAACAGGTGACAAACCGTGTTCTTTTGCCGTCCTCGGTCGGCGTAGGACCCCAGATAACAAAAAAACCGGTTGAAAAACCGGCTGTAAGTGTAATATAATGACATATCATGTAGATTTCAGTCGTCTATTACACAACAGATAGCTCTCCATCACAAAAAGGATGACAGTTAAAGGGTTCTTAGCCGTTTAACCAGGGGGAGATGTTCCGCAACCAAATCCTCCTTCGGCAATTTCACCTTTCGCTCTCCGGCATACTGCGGTGCGGAACCGTAAGCCCGAAGAGATACTCTTTAAAACTGCGACCTCTATCTCTATTCATTTATTTGTGTTCTTATCTTACCATCCACCCAAAACCTTGTCAACTCGGGATTCGTCGGAGGAGTTTATGAAAAAAGCAGCAATCTTCTTATTAATCTTAGTGATATTGGCGGGGCTTCTCGCCCCAGCCGCCGCAGCGGTCGAATTCAGCGAGATGACGCACATCCGTGTCGGGCTCGCATACGGCTCCAAGGCGGTGGTTGCGGCAAACGCTCTGACGGATTTCGGCTATGAGCTCGGTTATTTTGACGACGCCTTCGGCTTCCACCCGGTCTACTCCATCGAAAATCGCTTTGTCACCTTTGCCAAGGACAAAAACCTTGTCATAGACGGCAACACGGTCTCAGAGAGTGGTTCGGGGACAAAAATCAACGCCTATCACATCGAAGTGCAGCAGGACTTTGCAGATGCGGCTGCCGCTCAGAGCTGTATGGACACCCTATGGAACGCCGGGGTAAATCTGCCCATGTTCGTCGCCTATGTCAACGGCGTCTACCGGGTTCGCATCGATCATTTTTCGACCTCGGCGAATGCCCAGGCTGCCATTGACACGCTGCCCGCCAACGGGGGATACGCGCTCGGCGTCGCGGGGGCGAACAAAAACACCATCACTGTAATAGATATGAACGACAAATATATCGTATTCGAGTTTGAGGCAGACGGCATCTACCTTGCGGCGCAGCCCATCCGCACCGAGGGGGGAGACGAGAAGCTCAAAAACGGGTCGAAGTACTACCGCGGAGCCTTTGAGTTCAAACGCAACTCCGGCGATGACATCACATTCATCAACGTTGTATCGATGGAGGACTATGTCAAAGGCGTCATTCCGTATGAGATGTCGACCTCATACCCGCTTGATGCGCTCAAGGCCCAGGCGGTCTGCGCGCGCACCTATGCGATGATGAATTACACCAAGCACAAGAGCTACGGCTTTTCCGTGTGCAGCACGACCGACTGCCAGGTCTACGGCGGTACGGGGTATGAGACCGAGAAAGTGCGAAAGGCCTCCGATGAGACAGCAGGGGAGGTTGTCACTTACAATGGCAAGCCGATTGCCACCTACTTCTACTCAAGCAACGGCGGCTACTCCGAGTCGAACGCCAACGTCTGGGGCGGAACTGCGCTGCCATACTATTCGCCCGTACCCGACAACTTTGAGAATTTGACCACCGGAAACTGGGGCCTGTGGACGAGCACGGCTACGCCGGATGAGTTGACCGAGTATCTAAACGGCAAGAACTACAATTTTACAAAAATTGTCGACTGCTATGTGTCACAGTACACGGAGCCTGCGGGAAATGTCTACGAGCTGACGATTGTCGATGAATCGGGCAAAGTCGAGACCATCCGGCGCTGCGACACCGTGCGCATCAAGTTGAGCAAATATCTCAAGAGCGCGCGCTTTCATGTCTACACCTCGCTTGCCAATGTCTACATAAACGCCGGTGAGAAGTATGAAAAACCCATTCAGCAGACCTACGCGATCGGTGCAGACGGCGTGCAGCAGACTGTCGGCCAGGTGAGCAATTTTCACATTCAGTCGGCAGGCGGCGTGGCGACACCGGGGCGTGACAGCTATGCCTTTGTCTTTGACGGCTCCGGCTATGGGCACAATGTCGGCATGAGCCAGCTCGGCGCGCGCGGCATGGCCGATCAGGGCTACAGCTACCGTGACATTCTGACCTACTACTACACGGGCACCGAGGTCACCAAGCTCGGTTGACAAGATTGGCGAAAAAGAAGATAATAAGGTTCGGCGCTGCGGTGCGGCGCCGAACCTTTTTTCAGCGAGGAAAAACAGATGAAGCTCTCGGAATTCAACTATGATCTGCCGCCGGAATTGATTGCCCAGACGCCGATTGAGCAGCGCGACGAGTCGCGCCTACTGGTGCTTGACCGTACAACCGGGGCCCTGGAGCACCGCATTTTTCACGATTTGCCGGAGTATCTGCGCCCGGGCGATGTGTTGGTGCTCAACGATTCCAAAGTGCTCCCTGCGCGCCTGTACGGTGTGCGGGACACCGGCGCAGTGGTGGAATTTGTACTGCTCAAACAGCTGCCCGAAAACCGATGGGAGACGCTGGTCAGACCGGGCAGGCGGGCAAAGCCGGGCGACCATTTTACTTTCGGCGGAGGGCTGCTCCACGGCGAGATTCTTGAAATCATCGAGGAGGGGATCCGCATTGTAGAATTCTCCCATGAGGGAAATTTCTTTGCTCTGCTCGACGAGATTGGCAGCATGCCGCTGCCGCCCTATATCACCGAGAGCCTTAAGGACAACAGCCGCTATCAGACGGTGTATGCAAAGCACCTGGGCTCGGCGGCGGCCCCCACTGCGGGGCTTCATTTTACGCCGGAACTGCTCGAGCAAATTGCCGGTATGGGTGTGTTGGTCGAGTATGTGACACTCCACGTCGGCCTTGGAACATTCCGCCCCGTCAAAGAGCAGACCGTGGAGGAGCACACCATGCATTCGGAGTGGTATACGGTCAGTGAAGAGACGGCAGCTGCGGTCAACGCCGCAAAGGCCGCCGGCGGACGTGTGATTGCAGTTGGCACCACAAGCTGCAGAACTCTGGAGTCGGCCACTGACGACAGCGGCATACTACAGGCAAAATCAGATGATACGAACATCTTTATCTATCCTGGATACCGGTTTAAAATGATCGACGCACTGATCACAAACTTCCATCTGCCGGAGAGCACGCTGATCATGCTGGTCTCGGCGCTTGCGGGTAAGGAAAACATCTTTGCCGCATACGAGCAGGCCATTCGGCGCCGGTACCGCTTTTTCAGCTTTGGCGACGCCATGCTCATCAAGTGACCGGCTTGACAAACTCTTGCGCTTGTACTATCGTATTAAGTGAACTGATTGCAGCGGATGCCCTTTGTCTCTGAGAGGCATCCGCTTTCAAAAAACATCGAGTTAGTTTAAACTAACTCGATGGAAAGTGGGTGTGCCATGCTGGAAGCAGGTATGAAATCGTTTTTGTGTGGAGCAGCGGCGTTGCTATTCGTGGCCGCAATTCTTGCGCTTTGCTGCGTTGTAAAAGCCCTGATAAAAAAGTGGATTCGGGGGAAATAGAGTGGGCCGGGCAAAGGCCCGGCCCACTTTTATCTCACTTACTCAATTTGGAAATGCGGGATGCAATCCAGAGATCTGACACCCCATCAAACAGCAGTACCACGCCGAAAAAGACGGTCATGGCGACTGTGGCTCCAAAGGGATTTAAGACGATGAAAGCGCCGAGGCCGATCGTCAAGACGCCGATGACAAGCGCCGGCTGCCAACTGTCATATCCGACACGTTTGAGGGAAAAGGCCTGCTGACAGTCGGCGGCACCGTGGATGACGATGAACACACCGAGCACAATTTGAAACAGTGAGAGGAAAAAGCCGGGATTTACCAGCATCCATATGCCAAGACCCAGATAGAGAATGCCGGTGAACAGAGCACTCTGAAAAAAGGTTCGATCGGCGTTGGAGAAATAGCCGATGATGTCAACGGCACCGCTGACAACAAGCCCAACACCGAGCGCGATGCAGACGAATTTTACAGAACCGCTGGGAAAGATGATCAAAACGAGTCCGAGCAGCACTGTGATGACGCCCTGCAGATAGCAGCTTTTTTTCAAAGAATCAAAAAAAGATTTCATAACCGCGCCTCCTTTTTCGGCCGGTCCTTGCCGGCCTGTCTCTATTATAGTAATACAGCCGCTTCTTTACAAGCCAAAACGGGCACTCGGTCAACTTTACTTTTGCAGATACACTGTGTTAGAATAACCCATATGCTTGTTCACATACGGGAGGATTGCCATGTTCACACTGCTGAAAACCGAGGGCCGCGCCCGGCGCGGCCGTTTTGAGACCGTACACGGCTCGGTGGAGACGCCGGTCTTTATGAATGTTGGAACAGCCGCCGCCATCAAAGGCGGTGTTTCCACGCTCGATTTGAAAAATCTCAAGTGCCAGATTGAACTTTCAAACACCTACCATTTGCACATCAGACCCGGGGATGAGATTGTGCGTGAACTCGGCGGCATCCACCGCTTTTTTAACTGGGACCGGCCCGTGCTGACCGACAGCGGCGGCTTTCAGGTCTTTTCTCTTGCGCAGCTGCGCGACATCTCTGAGCAGGGGGTGGTATTTCAATCCCACGTGGACGGCAGACGCATCTTTATGGGGCCCAGGGAGAGCATGCGCATCCAGTCCAATCTCGCCTCGACCATTGCAATGGCCTTTGATGAGTGCATTGAGAATCCATCCCCTTACGACTATGTCAAACGCTCGGTGGAGCGCACGCTGAGGTGGCTCCACATCTGCAAAGATGAAATGGAAAGGCTAAATGCTTTACACGATACGATCAACCCTCGGCAGATGCTTTTCGGCATCAATCAGGGGGGAACTTACGACGATCTCCGCCTGTGGCACATGGAGGAAATAGCAAAGCTGGACCTTGACGGCTACGCGATCGGCGGTCTTGCCGTCGGCGAGGAGGCGGAAGTCATGTACCATATCATTGACGTGGTCGAGCCTGCCATGCCGCGTGACAGGCCACGGTATCTGATGGGGGTGGGAACCCCCTGCAACATTTTGGAAGCCGTTTCGCGCGGCGTCGACTTTTTCGACTGTGTGATGCCGAGCCGAAACGCGCGCCATGGTCATCTCTTCACCTGGCAGGGCATCATCAATCTGCAGAACAACAAGTATGAACGCGACGGGCGGCCCATTGATGAGAGCTGCGACTGCGAAGTATGCCGCAATTATTCGCGCGCCTACATCCGCCATCTGCTGCGGGCGAAAGAAATGCTCGGTATGCGCCTTGCGGTCATGCACAATCTCTACTTCTACAACACTCTGACCGAACGCATCCGCGCAGCGCTCGACGAGGGGTGCTTTGCGCAGTTCAAACAGCACTATATGGACATTTTGGGCCGGCGTATCTGAGACAAATGGACTTTACTTTCCGCCTTTTCTATGATAGATTTTAAGAGAGGTGAACGCTGTGAATGACAAGAGACGAAATGAGAACACCGACTATCTGTTTCAGATTATCCTGTCGCTGAAAGACCTCGACGAGTGCTACCAGTTCTTTGACGATCTTTGCACCATTTCCGAGCTCAAGGACATGTCGCAGCGCATTCAGGTTGCCCGGATGCTCGACGAAAAAAAGGTGTACAGCGAAATTGTGTCCGTCACCGGCGCCAGTACAGCGACCATCAGCCGCGTCAACCGGTGTCTGCTCTATGGCAGCGACGGCTACCGCATGGCGCTCGACCGCATGAAAGAGCTCTCAAATGAGAAGTGATTATATCCGGCTGCCAGCCTACTATGACCATCTCATCGGCGAGGTGGACTATGGGGCTCTTGCCGAATACCTGATGAATATTCTACAGCGTTTTGGCTGTCGGCCGCAGATTCTGCTCGATCTCTGCTGCGGTACCGGCAGCCTTTTGTCCCAGTTGGCCGGGCGGGGAATGGAGCTCATTGGCGTTGACGCGTCACCGGAAATGCTCGATTTGGCGGCTGGTAAATTTGAAGCGCTGCCCCTTGAGCAGCGCCCGCTTTTGCTCTGTCAGGATATGAGGGAGCTCGACCTCTACGGAACCATTGACGCCGCGTTCTGTACGCTCGATTCCGTCAATTCTCTGCGCAGGCCGGGCGATGTGATCGCCGCGTTTTCGCGGGTATCGCTCTTTTTGAATCCTGGCGGCATCTTCGTCTTCGATGTGAATTCTCCCTACAAGTTCCGGGAGATTCTTGCAAACAACGTCTTCGTCTACGATACGGACGAGGTCTACTGTATCTGGCAAAACGAGTTTCACGAAAAGAGCGGCCTGTGCCGCTTTCTCATGACCTATTTCACACAAAACGGGGCACACTATGAGCGCAGCGATGAGATCATCACCGAGCGCGTCTACTCGCGGCGGCAGCTCGAGGGATACCTGAGGAAAGCCGGGCTGCAGGTGCTTGCCGTCTACGGCGATCAAAGTGATGCGCAGCCGGGGCCACAGGAGCAGCGGCTCTACTTTGTGGCCAGAAAGGAAGAGCAGCGTGACTGACAACTTTGTAAAAATCATCACCGGCGACGGTTTTGTACGGGGCTTTGCTCTCAATTCCACCGAGATTGTCGAGCGGGCGCGGCAGATTCACTCAACCGCTCCCGTCGTGACGGCGGCGCTCGGGCGCACGCTCACGGCAACCAGTATGATGGGAACCATGCTCAAGGACGAAAACTGTGCCATTACGGTGCAGATCAAAGGCGATGGACCCATTGGCAGCATTCTCTGCGTGTCGGATTTCAGCGGCAATGTGCGCGGCTATGCTGCAAATCCACTGGTTGATCTCCCGCTCAACGGTCTGGGAAAGCTCGACGTCGCGGGCGGTGTCGGCCGCAGTGGCTTTCTCAACATCATCAAAGATCTCGGGCTCAGGGAGCCCTATGTGGGCCAGGTTCCCATTGTTTCGGGGGAGATTGCCGAGGACATTACCCACTACTTCGCCGTCAGCGAGCAGGTGCCGACCGTGACGGCTCTCGGCGTGCTGGTTGACCGTGACTACAGCGTCAAGGCAGCGGGCGGATACATTCTTCAGCTGATGCCAAATGCCGATGAGTCGGCCATAGAAAAGCTCGAGCGCGCCGTGGCCAAGGTAAAGCCCGTCTCAACGCTGATTGACGAGGGAAAAACGCCTGCTGAAATCCTCAGGGCACTTCTCTGTGAATTTGATGTGGAAATCCTGGAGCAGTCCTACAAGGAGTACCGCTGCAACTGCAGCCGGGAGCGCATTGAGCGGGCTCTGATCTCCCTCGGCAGAGAGGAGCTTTTGAAGCTTGCGCAGGAGCAGCAGAGCATTGAGGTCAGCTGCCAGTTCTGCGAGCGCAAATACCAGGTTCCGGCCGACGAACTGCGCCATTTTGCGGGCCTTTGAGTGGCTGAGTTGTGCGCAAAAAAAGTAAAATTTGGTCTTGACAGGGTAGGGGCGATCGAGTATAATAAACTTCGCCGCTTGTGATTACGGCGGCTGCGGGAACATGGGAGCATAGCTCAGCTGGGAGAGCACCTGCCTTACAAGCAGGGGGTCACAGGTTCGAGCCCTGTTGTTCCCACCATGAAAATGGCCGAGTAGTTCAGCTGGTTAGAACGCTAGCCTGTCACGCTAGAGGTCGTGGGTTCGAGCCCCATCTCGGTCGCCAACTGATCTTTCCCATGGAACACTGTGGGCGGGATCATTTGCCTCTGTAGCTCAGTTGGTAGAGCAGGGGACTGAAAATCCCCGTGTCGGTGGTTCGATTCCGCCCGGAGGCACCATTTGCGGATGTAGCTCATCTGGTAGAGCGCAACCTTGCCAAGGTTGAGGTAGCGAGTTCGAGCCTCGTCATCCGCTCCAAAAATGTGCGGCGGCAGGATTAAATCCTGCCGCACGCGCATAACATGAATCATACGGCGCCATAGCCAAGTGGTAAGGCAGAGGTCTGCAAAACCTTCACCCCCAGTTCAAGTCTGGGTGGCGCCTCCAAAAAAGCCCCCGACTCGAGTCGGGGGCTTTTTCTGTGTCACATATTCAGGCGAGCCCGAGCATTCTTACGATGGCAGTGAAGCAGACACAGACGACAAAGCCAATCACAGTCGGCACGGCAAAGGATACAGCGGTCCACTTGAGACTTTGCGTCTCCTTTTTGATGGTCAGGCAGGTGGTCGAGCAGGGCCAATGCATCAGGGAAAAGAGGATCGTTGACGCAGCAGTAGCCCAGGTCCAGCCGTTTGCGACAAAGAGCGCCTTAAGCTCCGTAAGATTGCCCATATCAATCAAGCTACCGGTCGCCATATAGGCCATGATGACGATGGGAATAACGATCTCATTGGCCGGGAAGCCGAGAATAAAGGCCAGCAAAATGACTCCGTCGAGCCCCATCAGCTGCGCGATCGGATTGAGAAAACGCGCACAGTGTGCGAGCAGTGTGGCGTCACCCACCACGACATTGGCGAGCAGCCAGATAATCAGTCCCGCAGGCGCTGCCACCGTGACCGCACGCCCCAGAACAAAGAGCGTCCGATCAAAGATGGAGCGCACAATCGTCTTGCCGATTTGTGGCTTTCGGTAGGGAGGCAGTTCCAGCGTGAAAGAGGAGGGAACCCCTTTGAGGATGGTCTTTGAGAGCAGACGGGACACAAGAAAGGTCATTGCGACGCCGAGTACAATGACGGCGGTCAGAAACAGAGCTGAGAGCAGCGAGTCAAAGGGGGAGATCACCGAGCCGATAAAGAACATGGTGATGATAGAAATCAATGTGGGAAAGCGGCCGTTGCAGGGGACAAAGTTGTTGGTGATGATAGCGATCAGCCGCTCGCGAGGGCTGTCGATGATGCGGCAGCCCACAATCCCCGCAGCATTGCAGCCAAAGCCCATACACATAGTCAGCGCCTGTTTGCCACATGCGCAGGCCTTTTTGAAGTGATGGTCCAGATTGAACGCGACGCGGGGCAGATAGCCGAGATCCTCAAGCAGAGTAAAAAGAGGGAAGAAAATGGCCATCGGCGGCAGCATGACTGCGACAACCCAGGCGAGTGTGCGATAGATGCCCTGAACGAGGATGCCGGATAGCCATGCCGGCGCGCTGAGCCAGTTGAAAAAATCCATGAAGCGGTCCTCTACCCAGAAGAGCGCCGTGGAGAGCAGCTGTGAGGGGTAGTTCGCTCCGGTGATGGTAAGCCAGAACACAAGACCCAGAAGAAGCAGCATCACCGGCACACCGGTCTTGCGCGAGGTGAGCAGCTTGTCGATTCGACGATCGCGCATCTGATAATCCGCGCGCTCGTATCGGATGACGCCGCCGCAGATATCCTCGGCGGCAAGCACCAGTCCCGAGACAATGCGGTCGGTGATCCGCTCCCCCTTGATGCCGGCGCGGGCAAGATCTTCGCGTGCGCTGGCAAGTGCCTGCTGAAGCTCCTCGTCGGCGTTGATGTCAAAGCCGATGTAATCTCCCAGGGAGTGCAGCAGAGTGCGATCTCCCTCGAGCAGTCGCAGGGAGATGAAGCGTGTGCTGATGGGTTTTGTCATCTTGGCACGCAGCACGGCCTCGAGCTCTTCGACCGCCTGCTCGATGGCGGGGGCATAACAGACTCGATAGGGGCTCTCGTGTATGGTCTGTCGGGTCACAAGATTGAGCAGATCAAGCAGCTCTTGGAGCCCCTTTCCGCTGCGCGCCGCCGCTCCCACAACAGGAACGCCGAGCTTCTTTTCCAGGGCTGTAAGATCAATGTGAATCTGTTTTTTCCTGGCTTCGTCCATGAGGTTGACACACACCACGACACGGTTTGTGATTTCAATGGTCTGAAGCACGAGGTTTAGGTTTCGCTCGAGGCAGGTCGCGTCACACACGACGACTACCGCATCGGCGTCGCCGAAGCAGATGAAGTCGCGCGCGACCTCCTCCTCGGCCGAGTGGGCCATGAGCGAATAGGTGCCCGGAATGTCCACAAAGACATAATTTTGGCCTTTGTATGTACAGCTCCCCTGGGCATTGGTTACGGTTTTGCCCGGCCAGTTGCCGGTGTGCTGATTGAGCCCGGTCAGGGCATTGAAAACAGTGCTCTTGCCGACATTGGGGTTGCCGGCAAGAGCGATGACCTTATCCTGCGGCGTAGCGCGCTCAATGACGAGATTCTGCGCGGCCACGCTGCTTCCCGTTGAGGTGTTTGTCAGCCCCATTGGTCAGTCACTCACTTTCTGTAGTTTATTGAACAAGGATGTTTCGAGAGTCTTCGCAGCGCAGCGCAATGACTGCTCCGCGGATGAGATAGGCGACAGGATCGCCGGACGGGCTCTTCTGCATGCACTGCACGTCAGTGCCCTCAATCAGGCCAATGTCCTGAAGACGGCGGCGCATACTGCCGGAGGAGAGAATGTCAATGACGCGGGCTCTCTGGCCCTCCTGCAATGTATTCAATGAGCAATAACTCATAGAAGAGGTCTCCTTTTCATACTGTTAGTCTGGGGAAACTTTGTTGCCCCGTACTACTATCATATTGAGATGACCTGATTTGGTCACTGGAAGGAGTCCATCCATGCCGCAGGATTATTACACACTGGAGGGATATCGGCGAAAAAACAACCGTCTCGTCACCGAATCCATGGAGGATTATCTGGAAATGATCTGCCGCTATTTTTTGCAGGAGGGTTATGTGCGCGTCAACACACTCGCAGAGCTGCTCAATGTCAAGCCCTCCTCCTCCTCCAAAATGGTGGGCATCCTCAAGCAGGCGGGACTGGTCAGCTTTGAACGTTACGGCGTAGTGCGCCCGACCGACGAGGGGCTTCGACTTGGCCGCTATCTGTTGCACCGCCATGATGTGCTGCACCGTTTTTTCTGCTGGCTCAACGGCACACAGGATGAGCTCGAGCAGGTCGAGCAAGTCGAGCACTATATGACGCCGCAGAGCGTACAAAACATCGAGCGCCTGCTTGGGGAATATATCAGAGAAAAAAGCTCCCCGCCGTAACAGCGAAGAGCTTTTTCATCAACCAAGCAAAATCTTTGCAAAGTCCTCTGATACAAACAGAGAATTTTCATAATTAATGATATCCTGTACCACGTTAACGCGATGTCTGGTGCCCTGGTCAGTCCAGTACAGGCAGGGGGCATTATAAATGAACTCTCTGCGTTTTAGCGTGATGGAGAGATACTCATTAGATGCCCAAAACAACTTGCCGCCATGCTTTTTTACCAATTTGGAGAGCGGATGGTAGCGCTTTCCATCTTTCAAAAGAGTAGTTTCTCCGGTTTTTTCGAATTCCATGACCCGGTAATTGTACTCAACCGGAACATCATCGATACGGTAATAGTGCAAAAATAGACGATCAAAAACAGAACTTGTGAACAGATCGGCCAGATAGTAAGGCGGCAGATAATCCCGATAACGAAATACCTCTTCCTGCCTGGCTGTCTGTGCAGCCAGTTCGTTTTGCTGTAAGATTCTATAATTATTCCGAACGCCACGGAATACCGGCATAGCTTGATTTAGGCAGCAGAAAAAGGCACAGACGCTGAGTATGGCTGTTGCTCTGTGAAAAAACTTTTTGCCGGCGAAACGAATGCCCAGTATTTCATAGCACTCTCCGGCAAAAAATGCTCCGCACACCATGAGGCAAATCAAAAGCGGAACGGTTGCACGTACGCTGCTGCTCACGGTAAAAATCATCATTCCAGCAGAGGCAAGACCCGCCAGAAGGAGAGAACCACTCTTCTGATAGGGTGTTTTGAAGATGAAGATTACAGCGGCTGTCAGCATAAAACCGCAAAAGAGCAAAAACAAAATGACGTTGAGTGCTACACTCTGTGCCGAAAAATAGCCGATTGACAGCGTTGCAGAGACAGGCAATCCCAGCAAGAGAACGCGAGGAAGTTTTCGGTTGAGCAAACTGAGTGTTCCGATAACAAGGCAGAAAAGAATCATAACAAAAAGAGATCTGCCTGGAGATGCAAAGTTACAGGCAAACTGGCGAAGGCCATTTTGGATTCCAGGAATTGATAACTCTGACGCAGCTCTCGCGCGTGTGGCCGGAGAGAGAAAAATAGTGAGATAACCCGCAGCTGAACAGAGTAGCAAAAAAACGCGAAAAACGCCAACACGCTTTTGGACAATGAGCTCAGATAATATGCTCACAAAGAGAATAGTCAGGGTCATAATCCCGCCCTGTTCCGTTGTGGCACCCGACAGAAAACAACCAAGAGCGGTAAAAAAACAAAGAGGTATTCCAGGAGATGTTCTACACTTTTCCAGAAGCATGCACGACAGTGCAAGAAGCAACTGAGGAAAAATATAGTTGCAGGCATCGCTTACGCAGAGAATACTGTGCTTGAGCACATTGTAATTGAGCCCAAGCAGCATAATGGAGAAGAGAAAGGCTGATAGTAAGCCGCCGCCATGCGTTTTTTTGCCCGGCATACTTTGAAAGGCCATGAAACACAGAAAAATGGCAATCAGTGAAAGTGTGTTGAATATGGCGAAAGGAATCATTCCGCCCGCAAGAAGCGTCTGGGCGATCAGATGAACGAGCACGCGGCCATTTCTTGTCAGATAGTGATCCACATTTCGGCGAACAAAGCCGTCAAATCCGTCACGCCAAAAGCAGGCGTAGTAATAATCATCGGTTGTAAATGTCGTCATCAACTGCAGCGCAACAAGGAGTAGAATCGCGCAAATAACCAGGATAACCAATATTAGAAAGGGGAGCGGTATTGGCCGGCTCCCCTTTCTAATTTCATTCGATTGACTCATATTTTTTCTCAAAGCAATCACTCACTGCGTATTATTTTCAGATTCGGGCGCCTCTTCGAGAATTTCCACGGCAAAGGCGTAGGCGAGAGGGGCAGTGACCGTGTCACCGGTCAGCGTCTCATAGGTGTAGTGTCCGCCCGACTTTGCCCAATAGGTGACCTTATCGCCAATTTCCACTTCGGTTGGAATCTGGTTGGAGGTGTAGGCGACGTAATAGTAGTGGGCATCCTCGCCATCGGGACTGACGCGAACGTTGTAGGTACTCTTCTCCGTCTGCACGCCCATTACGGTGCCGGTAAAATAGACATAGGTGTCCTTGAAGCCGTCCGCGTCAGCCACAGCTGCCGCATAGTCAGCCGGTGTGCACAGAGCTTTTTTGGATTCGTTCTCTCTTTGCAGACGTGTTCCGGAGATATAAGAGTAGAGCCCAAAAGCGATCAGCAGAGCCGCGGCAAGCGCGGTTGCGGTGAGCAGCATTTTACTTCTTGCCGATTGAAACATCTTATGATCCTTTCCTATTTCCCGATGAATTGATTGTCTTCTCCGAGCATCGCCCGGATATCCGCCATACGCGCGATGGCTTTCTCGTAGCCGTTTTCATAGAGTTTGTGAATGTTTTCATAGCTCTTTTCAAACCGCCCAATGGTGTCGGCATAGTCCGACCATAGTACGATAGCGCGCCCCTCGCGCTCCTGCGCAAGACAGAATTCAACTTCCTCATTGTAGCGCGCGGGCCTTGTCAAAACCGCCTGGGCAAGGGCCGGATACCTCTTTTGATAGAGACGGGCCGCAAGTTTGTCCCCCTTGCCGAGATGCTTGCGATAGCCCTCTCGCTTTGTCATAACCACAACGTTTTTCGTACAGCCGTCGGCAATGGCTCGGCGAATCGGAATGGGGTCAGCCACACCGCCGTCGACATAGAACTTGCCTTGAAATTCGATGGCGGGGAAGGCGACCGGAAGCGCGCAGGTGGCCTGCAGAAGCCGAAAGCCCGCATCGCAGTCGCGCTGGTCATAGTACTCGGCGCGCGCACTCTCTCGCTCGGTAATGGCGGCGATGATACGCCCGGAGTAGTTCGCCAGCGCCTCGTAGTCGTATGGCAGCAACTTCTGCGGGATCTCCTCAAAGACAAACTGCAGATCCATCACACATTTGCGCTTCAAAAAATTGCCATAGCTCAGATAGCGCGGGTCGGCACGGTAGCACTTTAAGATCTCGTCGTTTCGCCCGCGCTGCCCGTTGACATACGAGTAGGCGTTGGATATGCCGGCAGAGACGCCGATGACATAGGGAAAGAGAATGCCATTGTCCCAAAAGGCGTCCATTACGCCGGAGGTGAAAGATGCGCGCAGCGCGCCGCCCTCCAAAACAAGTCCGGTCATGGAATGAGGTCGCTCCTTTTTACAGTTAATCAAAAACATTATACTCTGATTGTGCGCCAAAAGAAAGGGGCTTGAGCGGTCACTGCGCCGCAAAAATTTTTTGTTAGGTCTTCCCAAAGGTTCCTATTTGTGATAACATATTTTTTACAGTTTATCTAATATGAGGTGACAAAATGCCAAATGAGACTTTGACAAGCCTTCTCATCATTGCGGTACCGCTGGCCGTGTTCTACTTTCTTCTGATTCGTCCCCAGAAGAAAAAGGAAAAACAGGTTGCCCAGATGAGAAGAAAGCTCGAACCCGGCGACAGCATCGTGACCATCGGCGGTATTGTCGGTCGCATCATTTCCGCCAAGGAAGATATCCTCACCATCGAGAGCGGCGCCGCCAAAAACAAGATTCAGGTCATGAGATGGGCGGTTCAAAGCTGCGAGAGCAACATCGATGACCGCGAACTCAAGGAGCTCGAAGAGGAAGTGGCCGAGAAGACAAAAAAACTCAAGGCGAAAAAAGAGGAAACCGAGCCGCAGACCGATGACACTACAAACGAAGCCGGCGGCAGCGAAGAGTCTGAGTCCTGAGAAATACAACCTCGAGATACAGGTGAGAACCTGTATCTCTTTTTTTGAGGAAAGGGCGTATCCCATACAACTTGCCAGGCGGCGGCACTGACGCCGTCGACGGAACCCACACCTTGCAGCGGCGGATGAGAACATCCTGAAAAGCCCCGTCTACGGGTCCGAGACCGAAGAAGGTGAGAGAGGAGCTGCGGCCCAAAAACGGCACCATATCGGCAGCAGATATGGCAGCTTTGCACAGCTCCATTTCAGCGGCCCACACGCCGCGCTTCGCGCAGGGCTTGAGTGGATGAAAATGGGGCCGAATTCTCGTTAAACTGTCATAAATTTCCCGCCTTTCAACTATCTTTAGAGTAAACAAGCTTGAAAGGTGAGGTGGCACATGAAATATTCGGAAAACCGCGGCTCCCAGGGCAGCTCCGCGGCACAGGTGGTCAAGGCTGAAATCATCGGCACGCTGGTGGGATGCCTTGTGAGCATACTCGCAGTCATACTTCTTGCAGCGCTCTTTTCGATGTTTGCACTCCCCGACGGGATGGTTCGCTATATGGGACTGATTGCCGCAGCAATAGGCGCGCTGGTCGGCGGCAATACCGCAGCGGGAAAGGCGGGCAGCCGGGGACTTCTCTGCGGACTGCTCGCGGGCGGTATCCTCTTTGCTCTGTATCTGGGGCTGTCTTCGCTCACCGGATTTGAGATGATGGCGTTTGCAGAGCGCTGGCCCTTTCTGCCTGCTATGCTGCTTCCCGCCGCAGTTGGAGGCTTTCTGGCCGGAGGTCGGCGCAAAAAGAGCCGAAAATAGTATTTGAAATTGGCGGGAACTGTGTTATAATGGTAAAAAAATAGGAGGAATGTAAGATGAAACACATCAAAACTTTAAATACTGCGACCCTGAAAAACAGTGCTGCCAAAGGCGGCTGCGGCGAGTGCCAAACCTCCTGTCAGTCGGCCTGCAAAACTTCCTGCACGGTTGCAAACCAGAAGTGTGAGAAGTAAGGTTTCCTGTGACGAGCTAACGGGACTGGAATAGTCCCGTTACTTTTTTGTACGGACGGAGAAAAAGAGAGGGATTTTTTACATGATACACTGCTACAGCCTGGATGAAAAAAACATTGTCATTGATGTCAACAGCGGCGCCGTGCATCTTCTGGACCCGCTTGCCTATGAGATGGCGCCCCTGTGCGAGGCGCTTGTCCCGCTTGGGGAAGAATGCCCCGAAGAGCTCACACAGCGCCTGCAGGACCGTTTTGACCGCTCGCAAATTGAGGAGGCCTACGGTGAGCTTCGCGAGCTCTGGCAGCAGGGCATGCTCTACACGAGCGACGAGTATATTGATCTTGAGCAGTATCAGCTCAAATACTCGCCGATTAAGGCCATGTGTCTGCATGTGGCGCACGATTGCAATCTGCGCTGCGAGTACTGCTTTGCCGACACGGGTGAGTTTCGCGGCAAACGTGAGTTTTTGAGTCTCGAGACCGGCAAGAAGGCGTTTGATTTTCTCATTGAGCAGTCAAAGGGGAGGCGGAATCTCGAGGTTGACTTTTTCGGCGGCGAACCGCTGATGAATTTCGATGTGGTCAAAGAGCTGGTGCGCTACGGCCGAGAGCTTGAAAAAGAACACAACAAGAGTTTTCGTTTCACCATCACGACCAACGGTGTACTTCTCGATGAGGACAAGATGAAATTCATCAACGACAATATGTCAAACGTCGTGCTCTCCATCGACGGGCGGCCCGAGGTCAATGACCGCGTGAGAAAGCGCGTGGGCGGCGGGGGCTGTTATGAGTCCATCATGCCCAAGATGAAAGAGATGGCCAAACTTCGCAATCAGGATCAGTACTATGTGCGCGGCACATTCACCAAATACAATCTCGACTTTCACCGGGACGTTCTCCACATGGCGGAAAACGGCTTTGAGCAGATTTCCATCGAGCCGGTTGTCGCTGAGCCCACCGCCCCCTATGCCATCGACGAGGAAGATCTCCCTGAAATCTTTGCAAGCTATGAAGCGCTCTATCAGGAGATGAAGTGCCGTATCGGCCGCAGCGACCGGTTCAACTTCTTTCACTTCATGATTGATCTGGAGCAGGGGCCCTGCATCATCAAGCGTCTGGGCGGCTGCGGCAGCGGTAACGAGTATGTGGCGATTGCGCCATCCGGCGACATCTATCCCTGTCACCAGTTTGTGGGGATGGAGGAATTTCGCATGGGCAACGTCCACACCGGCGAATTTGACCGCACCATGAAAGAGAAGTTCTCAAAGATCAACGTCTACACCAAACAGGAGTGCGCGCAGTGCTGGGCAAAATTTTACTGCAGCGGCGGCTGCAACGCGAACAATTACCAGTATGGCGGCGGTCTTGACAAACCCTACCGCCTCGGCTGTGAAATGGAAAAAAAGCGCCTCGAGTGCGCCATTGCCCTCAAAGCGGAGGCAGCGCTGCGATAGAGGATTTTTCTAGAAGACAAGGCCCGCCCGGGTTCAACCGGGCGGGCCTTTTTTGCGCCACAAAGTTCATAGAAAAATCAGGCGTATTTTCAGCAAAAATATGGGGCGGTTGTAGGTTGACAGGGCAGGGGACACAGCATCTAGCGGTTGAGAATCCAAATTGTGGTGTTGACATAATGCTGTTGACATATCTCTGGCATTATCCGCTCACAGCCGAGCGAAAAAAGCTGTTGAAATCAGGCTTCGTTTCGAGTATATTCATATTATAACTTTTTATGTCAATCAATGTATGAATAGAAAAGCGGGTGATTTGCATGAATATGCACAATAATATCGGCTTTATCGGAGCCGGAAATATGGCCTACGCAATCGCCTCGGGACTGGTAGAAAAAAACTTTCCCTGCAGGCTATTTCACTTTGACAGAGACAGCGCAAAATATGTCCGATTTGAATCGATCGGCTCCTCGAGCTGTTGGAAGCTCGAAGAGCTTCTCGAAGCCTGTGACACCGTTTTTTTTGCCGTAAAGCCTCAAAATTTTGACGAGCTCCTCGCGCAGATGAACGGCTTTCCAACCGGCGAAAAACTGTTTGTCTCCATAGCTGCCGGCATCTCAACCGGATACCTTGCCGCTTCGCTTGGCCGTGGCGCCAAAATCGTGCGCGCCATGCCGAACACTCCGCTTCTTGTGTCGATGGGCGCAACGGCCCTCTGCGCAAACGAACAGGTCACGCCGCAGGAGCTTTGCTATGTGCAGCAGATTTTTTCACAGCTCGGCGTCTGCGAGATCATCGAGGAGGAGCTGATGAATGCCATCATCGCTGTCAATGGCAGCTCACCCGCGGTGGTCTATCTCTTTGTAAAGGCCTTTGTCGACGGGGCGAAAGAGCAGGGAATTGATGAGCAGCTCGCCTTTCGGCTCTTCTGTCAGAGCGTTCTTGGGTCGGTTGAGATGCTGCAGTCGACCGGCAAATCGCCTGAAGAGCTGATTCGCATGGTGACCTCTCCGGGAGGTACCACGCTTGCCATACTCGATTCTCTCGAGCAGTCGCACTTCAGTGAAGCCATCGCCGATTCCATGCGCGCCTGTACCAGACGTGCGCAGGAGATCGGAAAGTAGGACAAACCGGCATAGTTTTTTTGCTCGCCGCATAGATTTGAGTTAGGACAAACTCAATTACCTTTACCTTGATCTGTTGCGGGGAGTCGATACTTTGAAAAAGAGTGGTTCTTCTACAATCTCATGCTATATTCAGTCGCGCTGGCCGGTTTTGGTGCTGGGGCTTCTGGTTTTTCTGGTAGGTCTCTTTGCGGGGACCATTCTCTACTACAACCTCGATGCCGTTCGGCGGGATCTGCTCAACCAGACGATCTCAACTACATATCTGGTCAAACAGGGCACTGATTTTTTCAGCCTCTTCTGCCGGATTTTCGTCAACGACGGGCGCTATCTGCTCCTTTTGCTCCTGTCGTCGGTGACACTCTTTGGACTTGTCACCACGCCGCTGATTACCGGCTTTTTCGGCTTTACTATCAGCTTTGCCATCACACTGATCTACCTGAGCTCAGAGACCGGATATCTTGCCGTCATTTTCGCGAGTTTCGCGCCAAAATTGGTCTTTCTGGCACCGGCTATCATTCTGCTTACCGGGGAAGCGGTCGTGTTCGGCAAAAAGATGATCGAACTGCTCTTCGCAAAGGATACCAAGGGTCAATCTCCCTTCTTGGCAAACATCATTCTGCTGCTCTGTGTGGCGGCCTGTGCGCTGGGATTTTGCGCGCTGTCAGCTCTCGTTGAGACGGCACTGTCCATGCTCTTCTTGGTAAGATAGAAAAAGGAATCGGGTAAGGGTTTCAATATGAATGAACTGGTCACATCGTTTTTTGAATATCTTGAGCAGGTACGAAAGCTCTCTGCAAATACGCTGCAATCCTACCGGAGGGATATCAACGAGTTTGTCGGGTATTTGCGCAGCCGGAGATTCGCCTCTTTCGCCGGGGTGGACGGCGAGTTGATCAACACCTATATCGCCAAACTCGAAGCGGAGGGAAAGGGTAAGTCCACCGTCACGAGAAACCTTGCGGCGCTTCGCACTTTTTTCAAATATCTGCTGCAAAATGGCGTGGTGAAAAGTCTGCCGTTCTCGGGTGTCAAAGTAGAAAAGGCTCAAAAGAAGCTGCCGAATATTTTGACCAATGAGGAAATTGAGCTCTTTCTCTCTCAGCCGGACACCGGCGATCTGATCGGTCGGCGTGATCGCGCCATGCTGGAATTGCTCTATGCAACAGGGCTTCGCGTGTCGGAACTGGTGGGACTTGATCTGGCGGATCTCAATTTGAGCCTCGGATTTGTGACATGCGGCGACGGGGGCAAGGAGCGAATCATTCCGCTCTATTCCATCGCGGTCAAGTATCTCACGGAGTATGTGCTCCATGTCCGGGGTGTACTCGCAGAATCGGATGGGGAATCTGCGCTGTTTCTCAATGTCAACGGCCAGCGTCTGACCCGACAGGGCTTCTGGAAGATCATCAAGAAATATCAGGCACAGGCCAAGATCGAAAAGCCCATTACACCCCACTCATTTCGCCACTCGTTCGCGGCCCATTTGCTGGAAAACGGAGCAGACCTCAAGTCCATTCAGGAGATGCTCGGCCACTCTGACATCTCATCAACACAGATTTACAGTCAGGTTGTCAAAAACAAATTCAAGGATGTCTACAACAAATATCACCCGCGCGCCGGCGCATGAATCGGGAGGAGTGATTTTTCATGATGCACCTGTATGTAGGCGATGGAAAGGGAAAGACCACGGCTGCATTCGGTCTCGCTTTGCGCGCGCTCGGCTGGGACAAGCGTGTCGCCGCCATTCAGTTTTTAAAGGGAAACAAGAGCGGGGAAATCGAGGCGCTCAAAAAGTTTGATCGCTTTGCACTCTTCTCGCAGGAGACCCCTCACAACTTTTATTTTCTTCTCAGTGACGATGAAAAGGCGGCACTCCGGTGTGAGGTTGCGAGCGAAACCGTCAAAGCGCTTGAGTTGGTATCGCAGGGGGAGTACGACCTTGTTGTTCTCGATGAGATCATCGACGCCGTCAATCTCAAGCTGATCTCCGTGGAGGATTGCCTCGCAATCGCCGCTGCGGCAGCCAGGAGCAACACGGAAGTGGTTATGACCGGGCGCAACCCGGATCCCGCCATTGAGCGATACGCTGACTATTACACCCTGTTTGCCATGCAGAAACACCCCTACACCTCCGGCGTGGCCGCGAGAAAAGCCATAGAGTATTAATTAATAAGAGCCGTCCATCGGGACGGCTCTTGCATTGCCTCCTCCCCCGTAAAATCGAGAGGGGAGAGGCGCTCACTTTTGATGGGACTCTGTGTCATCTGAGCGTTTTGCGCTGTGTGACAGGCGTTTTTTTGTCACAGAGGCCAACGGATTTTTCTCTGATGCGCGGCGCATTTGTTCATCGGAGACATGGGTGTAAATCTGGGTTGTCGTCAGCTGTGCATGGCCGAGAATTTCCTGGAGCGTACGCACATCAACGCCGCCGTTTCGGAACATCAGCGTTGCCGCCGTGTGGCGCAGCTTGTGGGTGGAATACTTTTTCCCCTCGAGCCCGGCAAGTGATATGTACTTTTTTACCAGATATTGAACCGTTTTAGTGCTGATTCTTTGGCGGCGATTGCTCAAAAACAGGGCGTTTTTATCGGCTGCTTTGACCGCATCGTGCGGTCGAACAGCCAAATAGTCCTCAATGGCGCTCAGGCAGGCTGCATTCAAATAGATGGTGCGTTCCTTGTTTCCTTTGCCGATGACACGCACTGTGTTTTCCTTGATGTCGGTCAGGTTGATCGCGACCAGCTCCGACAGCCGCATGCCACAGTTTAAAAACAGCGTGATGATGGCAAAGTCGCGCTCACGGTCCGGGCCGTCAATGACGCTGAGCAGCTGCAGAGATTCCTCGAGAGACAGATACACCGGCAGCGAGGCACGCAGATGCGGCGAGTCGAGCGTTTCGGTCGGATTGTGATCAATCAGGTTTGCCTTGGTCGTCAGATATTTGAAAAAGGATCTCAGACAGGCAACTTTCCGTGCGCGGGTCGCTGCGGCGTCGCCGCGCTCCTTGGCCAGGTAGGACAAAAATGCGTAGATGTCGCTGAGCGTAATTCCGGCGATGAAGTCCCGGTCGATATCAGAAACCGGAATTTCCTCAAACGGCAGATCCGGCGCTGCGGCGCGTTCCAGTTTCATAAAGCGAAAGAACATGCGAAGATCCAGCGCGTATTCAGAAACAGTCTTTTCGGATTTGCCGCGAATGGTCTCAAGGTACACCAGAAAATCCCGCACGATGACCGGCAGATCGCTGTACATGGCCTAGCTCCTCCCCTTAATTATACAAAATTTTTATTTTGTATAATTAAGTATTTTTTTCTAGAGTACCATAAAGCCCCGTTCCCTGTCAAGAATGAAGTTTGTTGAGGTGATCAGCGGATGCGTTCCGGTATTGAAAAGCTTATTGTCGGGCTGCTCTTTCTTGCAGCAGTGCTGATCAGCACCATTCGATATCGAAAAAAATGACACGGCGCCTTGGTCGGCAGCCGTGTCATTTTTAATCAAAGCGCAGCGCTTCAATCGGATCGAGCTTCGATGCCTTGTAGGCCGGATAGACGCCAAAGACAATGCCGATAAAGCTCGTAAAGCCGAATGTGATTAAAATCACCTGCGTCTGCACCACAAGCGGAATACCCAGCGCCGCGCTGACAACGGATGAAATCAGCAGCCCGAACGCTGTGCCGATCAAGCCGCCAATCAGAGTCAAAACCAGTGATTCCACCAGAAACTCAAAAAGAATGTCTCTGCGTTTGGCGCCAATCGCCTTTTTGATACCAATATCCCTTGTTCGTTCCCCAACAATGGCAAGCATCAGTGTCATCACGCTCAGCCCTCCCACCAGCAGTGATATCGCCGCGATGACCGCAATGATAAAGGTGACAATGTCGAGCACGGAATTGAGCCGCTCTTTCTGTTCGTTCATATTGTCCACATAATAACCGCTTTTCATGCCATGTCTTCGGTTGAGCAGCTTGACGATCTGCTGCGAGACATCCTCCAGGTCTTCCCCCTCCCGAACACGAACAACGATCTGCTCAATATAGGAATTCCCCTTACTCTCACCCATGGTACTGTATGGAATATAGGTAAACTGGGGAACCAGGTCAGACGCAAGCGACTGGAGCATGGCTGCGCCATTTTTGACGACGCCAATCACTGTAAAGTCTTCATACTTTCCATTGATATTCAGATAGATGTTTTTCCCCACAATATTGGTCCGGTGATAGTGATCTCTTGCGAAATCATCCGTGACAAGGCATACGCGGGCAGAGGTTGAAATATCCTTGAAACTGAAGAGTCTTCCGTAGAGCAGCTCAAAGTCAACAATGCGGTCCACATTCTGACCTGCTCCCCAGATGACAGTCTCCGATTCCGTGGAGTGGACCATACAGGTGCTGTAAGTGATGGCATAGGGCATAGCCGTTTCAATGGCCGAAACGCTTTGTTGCAGGTACTCGACGTCGTCTGAGCGGAGCATATCGGCGAGTCCGACCTCCTCGTATTTTGCCCGTACGCTCAGTCCGTCAATGCCCAGTTGGTTGAGCTCGTTTGCAATGAGCACCTTTCCCCCGTTGCCAAACGCCGTGATGATGAGTACCGACGAGATACCAATGATGATACCGAGAATGGTCAGAAAAGATCGCGCTTTCTTGCGGCGAATGCTCAAAAGCGCGATGCGTACATAGTCAAAAAGCATGCTCTACTCCCCTGCAGTCTGTTCGCTTTGGTCTGATGCAAGTATGTTGACTCTGGCGCGGTCCTCAAGCTCTCTGTCCTCACCGACGATGATGCGGTACTCCGGCAGAATACCTGCGTCGATTGAGACCTCGTCGGCGAGCTCAATACCCGATGTCACATATCTCTTATAGGCGCGCCCGTAGACTGCGACGTATACATACTCCCGATTTTCCTCGTCCTGTCGCAGAGCCTCGTAGGGCAGCAGAATGGAGTTTTCCTTTCGCACAGTGCGAATTTCCGCCGAGACGGAAAACCCGGGTTTCAGGGCCTCATCTGCATTTTTTATCTTGATTTCCACTGGTACGACCATCTCGCTCTGTGTTGAAAGAGAGCTCTTTGTCGCTGTGGGATAGATCTTGCTCACCGTTCCCTCGTAGGTGATGTCACGAAAGCCCTCCCCTGTGATTTTGACTCTCTGGCCGGTCTCTATTTCACTGATATAGCTCTCGGATACCTGTGCTTTGACATATAAATCTGTCAAATCGGCAATGCTGACAACAGCTCTAGAAGATGTGACACGATCGCCGGCTTTCGCATTGAGGGCTGTGATGGTTCCGCTGAACGGAGCGGTGATATTTTGCGTCATCTCCGCACCGTCGTATGTCTGCGGGGAACTCGAGCTACCGCCGAGGGCGGGTGCAAGCTGATTGATAACCGACTGGATATCCGAGCCGTACTGTCCGAGCAGACCGCTCAGAGCATCGGCATTCTCGCCGAGCAGATCTTCGATTGCAGCGGAAGAATCATTGGCAGCCGGCGCTGCATCGTAGCGAGAAACCGTCTGCTCAAAGGTAATCAGCAAATCCCCCTTTTTCACCTTATCTCCGATTTCGACATGTACTTTTTCCACTGTTCCACCCGAGACGAAAATATCGCGGGTGTTGCCTGCCTCAATTTGACCGCGGCAATTGACGCTGCGGTAGACTGTGGCTACCGATGGTGTGACGACATGCACGTTGGCGCCAGCGCTCATAATGGCCTGAGTGGAAAACAGGACAGCAGCCAAAACAGCGATGGAGACGATGATGACAGCAAGATATTTTTTCACAGGCGGCTTCCTCCTCTTTCCTTTTTCAAAACAGCACTCTTATTTTGACACGAAGACCACTATTTATTTACTGTGTTCTGCTTGAATAGCCGTTGTTTTTTTTTCCATACTATAGGTACGCCAAAAAAGAGAACAAAGAGGTTTTCCTATGATATGCTGTACGAAAAAATGTAAATACCAGAAAGACGGCTACTGCAATCTCAATACCATCACCTCCGTCAACTCCGCGTCGAGTGACAGCGATTGCATCTACTTCAAGCCTGTGGACCCTGCGCCCACCGTACCTGCGGACCGCGAGCCAAATCTCCCGCCCAGAATGGAAAATTTCTATTGAATAAAAAAGGGCCATGGCTGAAAGCCATGGCCCTTTCCTGTTATAATTTCTATTTCAGCGCCACTGCAATGGCCTCGGAGATGCTGCGCACCGGGTAGACCTCTACCCCTTCGATGGGCTTTTCCGGCTTGTTGTGATAGGGAATCACAAACTTGTCAAATCCGAGGCGCCTTGACTCGAGAATGCGCTGCTCCACATTTCTCACGGAGCGAACCTCACCCACAAGGCCCACCTCGCCAAATGCAATGAGATTTTCCTCCACCGATCGCTCCTTGAACGCGGAGGCGCACGCCAGGACAACCGCCAGATCGGACGAGGGCTCGTCCAGCTTCAGTCCTCCGATCACATTGATATAGGCGTCGCAGGTCGCAAGCGACAGCCCTGCTCTCTTTTCCAGCACCGCGAGCAGCATACAGAACCGGTTGTAGTCAATGCCGTTTGACGTGCGGCGCGGATTGCCGAAGCTCGTCTGACTGACGAGCGCCTGCACCTCGGCTAAAATGGCTCTGGTTCCCTCCATGACACAGACAGGGCAGGTTCCCGGAACATCGAGCGGACGGCCGGACAGGAGCATTTTTGAGGGGTTTTGCACTTCGATCAACCCCTTGTCACCCATTTCAAAAACGCCGATCTCATTGGTAGAACCATAGCGGTTCTTTGACGAGCGTATGATGCGAAATGAGAGGTTCTTGTCCCCTTCAAAGTAAACTACCGCGTCAACCATGTGCTCAAGCACCTTGGGCCCGGCAATGGCGCCCTCCTTGTTGATATGACCGACGAGAAACATGGAGATGTTGTGGGCCTTGGCGAGATCGACAAGCCGCAGCGTACACTCCTTGATCTGGCTGATGCTGCCGGGAATCGAGCTGATGGCACGGCTGTAGAGTGTTTGAACCGAGTCGATGATGACAAGGCCCGGCTGCTGCTTTTCAATGACTTCCGTAATGTGGTCGATTTCCGTCTCGGCAAGCAGATACAGATTGTCCGAATTGACTCCGAGACGCCGGGCGCGCAGCTTGATCTGGCTGAGCGACTCCTCGCCCGAGATGTAGAGAATCCTCATGCTGCGGCCAAGCTCCTCACAGACCTGCAGCATCATCGTCGACTTTCCGATTCCCGGCTCGCCGCCATAGAGAATCACCGAGCCTTTGACCATCCCTCCACCGAGAACGCGGTCAAGCTCGCTCAAACCGCTCGAGCAGCGCAGCTCAACTGCCTCTGTCAGATCCCGAATGGAAACCGGATCTGCAGAGGCCTCACGCGCTGAAGCCCGTTTGACCGCCTTTGGCGCCACTGCCGTACCGCCCGCGGGCGCAAGCTGCTCTTCCATGGTGTTCCACTCGTTGCAGCCGGGACATTTGCCATACCATTTGAGCGATTCAAAGCCGCAGCTGCCACACACAAAAACGGTCTTATTCTTTCCCGTCACCTGTTTCACTCTCCATATATTTGATGATTCCCTCGGCGATGCAGTTGGCCATATCGGTCTGATAATCTGGATCCGACAGCTTTTTCGTCTCTTCAACATTGGAAAGAAAGCCGCACTCCACAATGACAGTGGGCACAGCCGCATGCTCGAGAATGTACACATTCTTCGGCGCCGGTTTGATGACTCTGGTATTCTCCGGCTGGAGCTTTTCGATAATCGTCGACTGAATGGACTCGGCAAGCTCCTCGCTGCCCGGCTGTACCGTGGCGTAAAAAACCTGTGCACCGCTGTACTGAGACTCGGCAAATTTGTTCATGTGAATGCTCACAAAGATCGCATTGGGGTGCTCTTTCATAATTTCTACACGCCGGTGGATGTCTGAGACTTTTTTGCTGACACCGTTCTGCTTGGCGCTTTCAAGTGCCGCATCGTCCTCACGCGTCATAATCACGCAAAAGCCTTTTTTGAGCAGCGCAATCTGGGTCTCTTTGGCGATCACCAGATTGAGATCTTTTTCCATAATACCCTCCGGCGAGACGGCGCCACCGTCAAAACCTCCGTGTCCCGCGTCCAAAATCACCTCTTGGGGCTCTTCTGCGGAAAAGGCCGGGGCTGCGTCCTGCCGGCCAGTCAGGACAAAGACAGAAGCCGCGAGCGCAATCACACACACCGCCGCCACACAGCTGAGCAAAATGGGCTTTCTGTGAAATACCATAAACATACCATCCCTCCCTGACCAGAGTATTCCTCAGGGAGAAAAAGTATGTGATTTCTTCTTCATTTTATCGCACGGGCTGCCTTTTTACAAGAAAGGGGTGAAACATTCCCGTTTCACCCCTCCGTTTACATATCGTCATCCAGAATCTGGATGCCCGCGCCAATCAGATTTGGCCCCACATGCACGCCTAGCGTCGCGTCGATGATCCCCTCGTAGCAGCACTCATGCTTCGGCACGGCCTGCATAAGCATCTTTTTGACCAGCTTACCGTCCTCAGGCGCGTCACCGTGTGCGCAGAGAAGCACACATCGCTTTTCGCTCTGGTAGTGCGAGGCCGCAAGCTCGACCACCTTTGCCATTGACTGACGGCGTCCTCGAACCTTTGCGATGTTGGTCAGCTCCCCAGTTGGCGCAAACGTGATGATGGGTTTGATCTGCAGCATGGTCCCGGTGATCGATGTGATTTTACCGATGCGCCCTCCCTTTTGCAGATACTCCAGCGTATCGACACCAAAGAAGACATGGGTATTGTCAATCAGACGCGGTACAAGAGATAATATCTCCTCCCACGCTCGGCCCTGTTCGATATACCGTGCCAGGCGCAGCGCAATGGCGCCGGTTCCAAGACAGGCGGTTCGCGTGTCAAACGCCACGACTTCAAGATTTTCCTGCTCTTCCGCCAGAAGACGCACCAACTGATGTGTACCGCTCAAACCGCTTGAAAAATTGACGGCAATTACCCTTTGATAGCCCATCTCATGAATTTGGTCAAAGAGCTTGAGTATTGTCTCACCATCGGGCAGCGATGTCTTCGGTATCTCCTGAGAAAAGCGCTTATAAACGTCTCTTGCCCAAATATCGACGCCGTCGGAATAAACCCTGTCGTGATAGACAATCTTAAGCGGCAACACAAAAATGGGATCATTTTTGATGAGGCTCGGGCTGAGATCGGCACAGGAATCGGTTACGATAGCAATTTTTTGCGGGTTCAAACTGTCACTCCCTCAAAGTAAATCCATCAAATTTCACACAATGCAGTAAAGAACAGTATATCCGTTTTACCGAGATTTTGTCAATAAAGAAAAGGAACTCCCTATTGTAAAGGCAGTCCCCTTTCGTTCTTTTGTTCACGAAAAAAGCTCGAGAGCCCGCTGCAGCTGGGCATCCTGCTCATCTGTCATCACAGCGTAATTCTGTTTGACCTCATCCGGCAGATCGACCACAAAATCAGGTGTAATACCAATTCCCTCATAGGAATCACCATAGGGCGGCTTGATTGCCGAGACGGAAATACTCACAGCGCTGCCGTCACTCAGTGGAATCACCGACTGCATGGTGGCCTTGCCATAGGTCTTGGTGCCGACCAGCTTTGCCTTGTCATAGTCGCGAAGAGCAGCAGCAAAGAGTTCAGATGCACTCGCCGAGTCTCCGTTGACCAGCACCGCCATAGGCAGATCAATTTCCGAGGCATCAGAGCTGATAGCAGGCAGCTCTTCGTTTCCGTCGTGGTCATACATGTGCATAATGGGCCCCTCCGGCAAGAGCAGGTCGAGCATGTTGCACAGCGTGTTGACATCACCGCCGGGGTTGTTTCTCACATCAAAGATAAGACCGCGGACCCCTTTGCCTGTGAGTTCATCAATCGCCAGCTCAAACTCCCGATAGGTTGTCTCGTTGAATGCCTCGATTTGGATATAGCCAATGTTGTCACCGACCACACGGCTAAACACTGAGAGCTTCTCAAAACTCTCACGTGTAATGGAAAAAGGAATGGTTTGCTCTCCGCGCAGAACAGTAAAATGAGCCGATGTGCCGGCGACGTCCGTCAATTTTGCCACGGCGCTGTAATACCCAAGCTGCGCCACGTCTTCGCCGTCCACCTCAATGATGATGTCCCCCGCCAGAATACCCGCCTTTTCAGCCGGTGAATTCTGCATGGGAGATGTGATTTTGATGTACCCGCTCTCCGGCATATACATGATGTTGATGCCGATTCCCTCGAACTGTCCGCTGGAGGATTTTACGCTCTCGGCATAGACATCCCGGTTGAGGTAGGCGGCGTATTTGTCACCGGTTCCATAGATATAACCAGTGATGATACCGTCCATCAATTCTTCGGCATCGATGTCCCCGACATAGTGATCTCGTACCAGCTGATCCACCGTGTAGAGCTTGGAAAAATAGGCGTTTTTCTCATTGATCTCCCGCAGATCTCCCGCAATTCGCAGCTGGAAATAGGTCGCAGTGAGCAGAAAAGTTACAAGGACAACCCCCAGAACAATCAGCAGGACACTCTTGAGACTGATGCGTCTGTTCATGTATAGTACCACTTCGTGTTTTTATAGTAGGTCACGGGGTCAACAGTCTTTCCGTTGACACGAACTTCAAAGTGACAGTGGTTGCCCGTTGAGAGACCGGTCGTTCCAACCTTTCCAATCTGCTCGCCGGCCTTGACTTTTTGCCCCTCTTTGACGGTTTGCTGATTCATGTGTGCATAGAAAGTCGCAAGACCGCCGCCGTGATCGACTAGAACATACTTACCATACGCCGAGTTGGTTGCCACTTTGACAACTGTACCGGCGTTTGCCGCGACGATCTTGTGGTTTTTCGGCGCGGGAATATCAATGCCCGTATGATTGGAAGGCTTTTTGGTGATGGGGTGGGTCCGCGGACCGTACTTGCAGCTGATGCCGTATTTTCCAGGCACCGGCCAGATCAAATCCCCGCCGACATAGTCCGAATTCGCCAGCTCCTGAAGCAGCTTTTCAAGCTCTGCATCGAGCTTTTGCTCAGCCTTGAGCGCCTCGTTGTAAGCCTCCTCAAAGCGCTCGGC
This sequence comes from Feifania hominis, assembly GCF_014384765.1. Lineage (NCBI taxonomy): Bacteria > Bacillati > Bacillota > Clostridia > Eubacteriales > Feifaniaceae > Feifania > Feifania hominis. The sequence continues at coordinate 539,331 of NZ_JACRSP010000001.1, forward strand.
ATCGTTGGCCAGCTCCTCGATCAGTTTGTCGGACTCTGCAACTTTTTTCTCGAGTTCTTTCTGCTTGGAGACCAGTGAGGACTTTGCCGTCTCCTGCTTCGCCTTGTTTTCTTCAATGGAGTTTTTCATCTCGGTGATTTCATCCTTGGAATGGCGGAGCTCTTCAATGAGATCCTCGTCGTACTGGACAATCATCTCCATAATATCAAGGTTTGTCAAAAAGGACGCAAAGTCGTCAGAGCTGAGCAGAACTTCCAAATAGCTGGTGCTGCCGGACTCGTAGGATTCCCGTATGCGCAGCTTATAACGCTCATACTGCTCGTCGATCTCCGCCTGCTTCTGAACTTCTTCTCCCTCTTTTTGCGCAATGTCAGAGTCGAGCTGCGCGATCATCCGGTCGAGTACGTCAATCTCATCCTGCATCAGAGAGATCTCGTCGTCGAGCTGATTCTTCTTCTGCATCTCGGTCTTCTTCTGGCTGTTTGCATTTTTGATGTTGGTCTGAAGCTCTTTCTTTTTCTTTTCAATGTCTGCCAGCTCCTGCTCGAGCTTGTTGACATCACTACTGGACGCCGCGCTCGCAAGCAGCACCGGTGCCACAATACCGACTACCATGATAACGGCAATGGCAAGTGTCACAATTGACATCAGCAGCTTTCTGCGGTCACGTTTTGGTTTTGTCTTCTGCGTTTGCACTGTGCTTTTACACCTCCAGATATTTGCGAATGGTGATTGCGCTGCCAAGCACGCCGACGAGCAGCCCGCCTCCAACAAAGCCGCCGAACAGCACACTCCACACGGCGGAAAATGGAATGGCAGACAAAATCTTCAGACTCTCGATCGTTGAGAGAATCAGATAATTGTACACATAGTACTGCAAGCCATATGCGATGAGCCCGGCCAGAAGTCCGATCAGCGCACCCTCTATGATGAAAGGCCAGCGGATGAACCAGTCGGTGGCCCCCACACACTTCATAATGTTAATCTGCTTGCGGTAGACAAACCGCGCCAACTTGATTGTATTCACAATGATGAACAGAGATGCCAGAAAGAGCAGCCCCATGATGGTGTAGCCGATGACGTTGATCACATGACCGACGCCGAGCAGCTGATCAATCAGGTCCTTTCGTGTTACAACTTTCGCAACATCTGGAATGTTTTCGATGGTATAAACCGTCTCGTCGTAGAGCTCCAGATCTTTCATCGTGACGATATAGGAGTTGCGCAGGGGGTTGTCCCCTTTTTCCTCAAGATCCGAGAAGAGGTCGGCCTGCTCGGGAAAGCGGCTCTTCCAGTCGTCAAAGGCCTCGTCTTTCGGCAGATAGCGCACCGTTGCAATGTTCTCAATCGCCCGCAGACTTGTGCCAATTTCAACCGACCGCTCTACATCGGCATTTTCATCCACATAGAGAACAACTTCGTTTTTTCCCTCGACAATGTCAATGTTGCGAGTCATGTTTTGAACAATCAGCCAAAAACTGCCCATAATCAGTAGGCAGGCAACCAGTACGCCGACGGATGCAAGGCTCATCATTTTGTTGTGCCAGAAGTACTGCCAGCCCTGTTTGATGTAATAGTGAAAGGAATTTCCCCTCTTCATCGGTACATCCCCTCCATTCTGTCGCTGACAATCTTGCCATGCTCAATGGAGACGACGCGTTTGCGAAGCCGGTCCACCAGACTCTTCTCATGTGTGACAACCAACACCGTTGTTTTTCTCTTGTTGATCTCACTGAGCAAATCCATGATATCCCACGACATACGCGGGTCAACGTTACCTGTCGGCTCATCGGCAATGATCAGCGATGGGTTGTTGACAAGAGCACGCGCGAGCGCGACACGCTGCTGCTCGCCGCCTGCGAGTTCATTGGGATAGTTTTGCATCTTGTGTTCAAGTCCCATGAGCTTGAGCACGTAGGGCACACGGCGGTTGATGCTCTTTTTGGAACAGCCGATGACACGCATGGCAAAGGCGACATTTTCAAAAACCGTCATGTCCGAAATCAACCGAAAATCCTGAAACACGATTCCCATGGTACGCCTGAAATAGGGTACCTGTCTGCGTTTCATACGGTTGAGATTGTATTTGTTGACGCGGATGATGCCGTCAGTCGGCTCCTCTTCTTTCATAAGAAGCTTTAAGAGGGTGGATTTGCCCGCGCCGGATGGACCGACGATAAAGACAAATTCGCCCTCTTCAATTTTCAGATTGACCCCGTCAAGCGCGAGCGTGCCGTTGTCATATTTTTTTGTGACATTGCGCAGTTCGACAATACTCATTTTTATTATGTATTCCTTTTTTCCTAGAAACGATTCGGGTTGGATGAGAGATAGCGATTGACCATAAGCGCCACCTTGAAGATGATCGCATTGTCAAACTCGCGGATATCAAGACCGGTGAGCTTTTTGATCTTCTCAAGCCGGTAGACAAGTGTATTGCGGTGCACAAAGAGCTTACGGGCTGTCTCGGAGACGTTGAGGTTGTTTTCAAAGAACTTGCTGATGGTCAGAAGCGTCTCCTGGTCAAGCGAGTCAATCGATCCCTGCTTGAAAACCTCTGAGAGAAACATTTCACACAGTGTTGTCGGCAGCTGGTAAATCAACCTGCCAATCCCGAGGTTTTTGTAGCTGACAATGTTCTTCTCTTTCTCAAATACCTTTCCGATCTCAAGGGCTGTCTGTGCCTCTTTGAATGAACGCGCAAGATCTTTGAGGCTTGTCACCGGAGACCCAACGCCAATCTGGCACTTTCTCCCCTTTTCCTCTGCCAGGTAATCTATGGTCGCCTTGGCACACTTCTCTATCTCTTTGACGTCCTGAATGTTCACAAGTTCCTTGACCACGGCAACGTCATATTCGCTGATGCTTACAACAAAGTCCTTATTCTTATCGGGGAAAAGCTCCTGCACAGAGTCAAAGAGCGACACTTCGCTGATCGAATCGCAGCGAATCACATAGACAATGCGCGGGATGTCTCCCGTGAAATGAAGTTCCTTGGCCTTGTAGTAAATATCACCGGGCAGAATGTTGTCCAAGATGTCTCCCGTGAAATGAAGTTCCTTGGCCTTGTAGTAAATATCACCGGGCAGAATGTTGTCCAAAATGACGTTTTTGACGAAATTTGACACATCATACTTCTCGTCGTAGAGCTGCTTGATGCTGTTGAGCGACACGGTCAGAATGGAGACATAGCTGTCGGCCATGATATCGGTTCCCTCAACAAAGACGGCGTAATCGAGTTTGGAGTGAAAGTTGAGCGGCTTGTAGGTGTAGCCATCCATGGTAATCGCCTTGTTGAAGTACGAGAGCTCACTGCGCGCGTTTTTACGCTCCTCGCCAATCAGGGAGAGCTCGCTGCACGCGATAATGGTGCCGCTCTCATCGATGATACCGATGATACGGTCAACCGAGTCTTTCAATTGGAGTATCAAACTCTGAAACAACCGATTTGCCATACCGCTACCCCTTCTCTAACGCGTGTTGTGAAATATTTATATATATTCTACTATTCTATCGTTAATTTTGCAACATTTTATTTAATAGTTACTAAATTTCACCGTCACATTTTGACAGATAGAGCAAAAAAGGGCGCTGTGCGCCCTTTTTCGTCAGCCGTCATATTTTGCCCTGCTTCGTCAGATAAGGTCGTTTTTGAGAATGTCGTCAAGTGATTCACGCCGCACTGCTACACGCGATTTTCCGCCCTTTAGAAACACAACCGCAGGCTTTTGAACACGATTGTAGTTGGAAGACATGGAATAATTGTACGCACCTGTTGCCAAAACGGCCAGATAATCCCCAGAATTTACCTGCTGAATGGGCAGGTTTTCGCCGATCAGATCACCGCTCTCACAGCAGCGTCCCGCCACGGTGACACGCCAGTCTGCGTCATCTCCCGCCCGGTTTGCCACCAGCACCTCATACTTCGCCTGATAGAGTGCATAGCGGGGATTGTCGGTCATGCCCCCATCCACAGACACATAGGTGCGAATCCCCGGTATCTCTTTCACCGAACCGACTGTGTACAGCGTCACCCCCGCGGATCCGACGATGGAGCGCCCCGGCTCCAGATAGATAAAGGGGCGCGGAAAATCCAACTCTGCGCAGACCGCATCGATCTCCTTTGCCACCTGCTCGAGATAGCGGTGATACGCAACAGGCTGGTCCCCCTCGACGTACTTGATGCCGAAGCCGCCGCCGAGATTGAGCTCACTCATGGTCTCGCCGCACTCGCGGCGCACATCGGCCATAAAGCTGAGCATCACGCGCGCCGTGTAGGTGAAAGGCTCCAGCTCAAAGATCTGCGAGCCGATGTGGCAGTGGATGCCGCAGACATCGAGATTCTTCATGCGGTACGCGGCCTTTGTAAATTCCATTGCAAGGCCGTTTTCAATGGCCATGCCAAACTTGGAATCAATCTGGCCCGTTTTGATAAAGTCGTGAGTGTGAGCGTCGGTACCCGGTGTGATACGCAGCAGGATTTTCACCCGTCTGCCCGCCTTTCCCGCGAGCGAGTCAAGAAGCGCCAGCTCATCGGGGTTGTCCACCACAAAGCGGCCGACACCGCTGAGGATACCGAACTCGATCTCATCAGCCGGCTTGTTGTTTCCATGAAAGCAGATGTGCTCCGCAGGTACACCGGCCGAGAGCGCAGTGTGCAATTCGCCCGCTGACACAACGTCGACACCAAGCCCCTCTTCGCTGACGACCTTACAGATCGCCTTGCAGCAGAACGCTTTGCTCGCATACAGAACACGGCCGTGGCCGCCATAGAACTCTTGGACCGAATCGCGATAGAGCCTGCAGTTCTCACGGATGAGGTCCTCATCCATGACATAGAGCGGCGTGCCATACTGCTCAGCCAGCTCTACCGCATCCACACCGCCGATGGTCAGATGATTTTTCTCGTTGACACCAAGATTTTTTGAGACAAACAAAGCCAAAACTCCCCTCTTTCTATGTAGGTCACTGGCGAATGGCCGCGCTTCTGCGCTTGCCATCGGGCTGCTCAAGAAGCGTTGCTTCCAACGTCTTCTCCCTCTCGCCGCTCGACTGTGCACTCGCCTTTTTCATCGGCACAAGAGCTGTTTTGAGCACCTGTTCCATAGAGGTCACCGGGACAAAGCTGACGTTTTTGCGCACTGTAGGATCGACCTCGGTAAGATCGCTGCGGTTTCCGTCGGGGATGATGATGGTCTTGATCCCCGCGCGGTAGGCTGCCATACTCTTCTCCCTCAGGCCTCCAATTTCAAGGACGCGGCCGCGGATGGTAATCTCACCCGTCATGGCCACGTCATGACGGACCGGTCTCTGTGTCAGCTCCGAGATGAGCGCCGTCGCCATGGTGATACCTGCCGACGGCCCGTCCTTCGGGATAGCTCCCTCCGGGACGTGGATGTGCAGATCGCGGTTTTTGTAAAAGTCATGATCCACACCGAGGTAATCGGCGCGGCTGCGGATATAGCTGATAGCCGCATGGGCCGACTCTTTCATCACATCGCCGAGATTACCGGTGAGCTCTATCTTGCCGGTCCCCTCCATGGCATTGACCTCAATCTTTAAAGTGTCTCCTCCGACCGACGTCCAGGCAAGACCCGTCACGATGCCGATCTCATCCACCTTGGAAGCATGGTCAAATTTGTACTTGGCAGGACCGAGATAGCTCTCGAGCTGCCCGACTGTGATGCGGGTGATTCCCTGTTTGCCCATCACTCTGGCAGCCGCCGCCTTTCGGCAGCACAGGGCGATTTTGCGCTCCAGATTGCGAACGCCCGCCTCTCGGGTGTATCCGCTGATGATTTCACGCAGCGCGTCCTCGTCAAAGCGCAGGCTTCGACCACTCAGGCCGTGCTCGCGAATCTGCTTTGGCACGAGATGTCGCTTTGCAATCTGAAGCTTTTCCTCCTCGTTGTAGCTTCCGAGTTCAATGACCTCCATCCTGTCAAGAAGCGGCTGGGGGATGGTATCGGTTACATTGGCCGTCGTGATAAACATGACATTGCTCAAATCGAAAGGCACTTCAATGAAGTGGTCGCGAAAAGCATAGTTTTGCTCGCTGTCGAGAACCTCCAGCATAGCAGCCGCGGGATCACCGCGAAAGTCCGAGCACATCTTGTCAATCTCGTCGAGCAAAATGACCGGATTTTTGCTCTGCGCCTGCTTCATTGCGTTCATGATGCGCCCCGGCATGGCGCCGATATACGTCTTGCGGTGGCCGCGAATTTCAGCCTCGTCGCGAATACCGCCGAGAGACAGACGCGCGAATTTGCGTCCGAGCGCTCTGGCAATTGAGATGGCAATTGAGGTCTTGCCAACGCCGGGAGGGCCTACAAAGCAGAGAATCTGGCCCTTGTGCTGCGGCGTGAGCTTCTTGACGGCAAGGTATTCGACAATTCGCTCTTTGACTTTCTCAAGACCGTAGTGGTCTCGGTCGAGACGGTTTTTTACCCGCTGCAAATCGAGTTTATCACGCGTTTCTGTGTTCCAGGGCAGCGCAAGGCAGGCGTCAAGATAGGTGCGGATGACGGTGGCCTCCGCGGAGCCCGGCACCATTTTTGAAAGGCGGCCGACTTCTTTGAGAAGCGCCTCACGCGTCTCGCCCGTCAGTTCGAGTTTCGCAATGCTCGCCTGGTACTCCTCGACCTCGGATTGGATGTTCTCCCCCTCTCCGAGCTCCTGCTGAATGATCTTCATCTGTTCACGCAGATAGTAGTCGCGCTGATTTTTATCAATCTGCTCTTTGACCTGGGAGCGGATGTCAAGCTCCAGACTCAGAATCTCAATTTCGCTGCGGAGCAGCTTTACCATCTGTTCCAGGCGACGGCAGGGATCAATCTCACTGAGAATCGCCTGGCGATCCTCAAGATTCAGCAGAATATTGGAGGCCACATAGTCGGCGAGTGTCCCGACGTCCTCAAGCGTCATGATATTCATGATGACCTCACCCGACATCTTCGGTGCCACGGCAATATAGTCATCAAAGGCCATGCGCAGCTCGCGGATCAGCGCCTGGGCAAATGCCGATTCGCCATCCGTCTCAGGCTCGTCGAGCAGGTCGGCCGAGGCCAAAATGAATTGGCGCTGCGTGATAAAGCCGTTGAGACGGGCGCGCCCCACGCCTTCAACCATAACCCTGACATTATCGCCCGGCAGCTTCAAGAGCTGCTTGATGCGTGCGACGGTGCCAAACTCATACAGGTCGGCCGCTGACGGGTCAGCAACACGCAGATCCCGCTGGGCAAAGAGCAGAATTTCCTGACTGCTCTTCATCGCCTCATCGAGCGCCGCCATTGACTTTTTGCGGCCCACGTCAAAGTGGATATTCATCCCTGGCAGCACGACGATGCCGCGCAGCGCAAGCAGCGGCAGATCAACCGTACTGCGGACGTTCTGTTGTTCTATGTGATTGTTCATACTTTTCTCACTCCAGTGTTTTGCCTGCGGGCCAAGTCCCCAAAAGATTTGGCCCAAATTTGTGTAATATCTACAAAAAGTATGTATTATTATATAATTGATGTCAAGTGTTTTCAACCGCCAATTTGTGAACAAAGAGAAAACAAAAAGGGGTACAGCAATCTTCTTGCTGTACCCCTTTGTACACAACTCCGTCAGGAGACCGAGTTCTTTCTCGGGCTGCGCACCGCGGCAGGTTTAGCGGGCCTTACATACTTGCGGCGCTTCTTCTCCGTGCCCTCTATGAGTTTTGGCGGCGCTCCGTTTAATATGGTGTCCTTTGTGATGACCACCTCGTTGATGTAGAGGTTATCCGGTACTTGAAACATCACGGGTGTCAGGGCATTCTCCATGATGGAACGCAGTCCACGCGCGCCCATATTCCGCTCCATTGCGAGGTCGGCCACAGCCGACAGGGCGTCGTCATCAAAGCTGATTTTCACATCGTCCATCCCGAAGAGCGCCTCATACTGTTTGAGAAGCGCATTTTTCGGCTTCTTCAGAATGGTGATGTAGGCCTCTTTTGTCAGAGGCTCAAGCGTCGTCAACAGCGGAAGTCGGCCCACGAGCTCCGGTATCAGGCCATAGCGCACCAGATCCTGCGGGATGATCCGCTTGAGAAGATCGGTCTCGCTCTTTTCCTTTTTGGTCTTGATGTCGGCGCCAAAGCCGATGGGGGCTGTTCCGACGCGTTTTTCAATAATCCGGTCGATGCCGTCAAACGCCCCGCCGCAGATAAACAGGATGTTTTTGGTGTCAATCTGAATAAATTCCTGCTGCGGGTGTTTTCTGCCGCCCTGCGGCGGAACATTGGAGACCGTGCCCTCTAGAATCTTCAGCAGCGCCTGCTGCACACCCTCGCCGCTGACATCACGCGTGATCGAAGCATTTTCCGATTTTCTCGAAATCTTGTCGATCTCGTCAACGTAGATGATGCCTTTCTCAGCGAGCTCAATGTCGTAGTCAGCTGCCTGAATCAGACGCAGCAGAATGTTCTCGACATCCTCGCCGACATAGCCCGCCTCGGTAAGGGTTGTGGCATCGGCAATGGCAAAGGGAACATTGAGCTTTTTCGCAAGAGTCTGTGCAATCAGCGTCTTTCCGACGCCGGTCGGGCCGAGCATGAGGATGTTGCTTTTCTGCAGATCTACATCGATGCCCTCGCCGTAAAAAATTCTCTTATAGTGGTTGTATACTGCGACGCTGATTGCCATCTTTGCGTCGTCCTGTCCGATGACATACTCGTCGAGTGTCTCTTTGATTGAGCTCGGTGTGGGCAGATCAAAAGTCTTCTCATCGCCCTTGCGCACCGGGATGACGTCGCGCTCGAGAATCTCATAGCACAGATCGATACACTCGTCGCAGACATAGGCGTTCTGGCCCGCGAAAATCTTCTTCACCTGGGAGGAGAGCTTTCCGCAGAACGAACAGCGAATTTCGTTTTCGTTGAACTCTTTGGGCATAGTTTACCTCTTTGTTTTGCCGTGGTGTTATCTCGTTGTAATGACCTTGTCGATCAGACCGTACTCCATCGCCTGCTGCGCAGTCATGAAATTGTCGCGCTCGGTGTCCTGCTCAATCACCTCAATGGGCTTTCCGGTCGTATCGGCAAAAATCTGGTTGAGCTTTTTCTTGATGCGGAGAATCCACTTGGTGTGAATTTCGAGATCGGTCGCCTGGGTGCTGCGGTTCGTGCCGCCGAGCGGCTGGTGAATCATGATTTCACTGTTCGGCAGAGCGAGGCGCTTGCCCTTGGCGCCGGCCGCAAGCAGGAACGCACCCATACTTGCGGCGAGTCCCACACAGATGGTGGACACATCGCATTTGATGTAGTTCATGGTATCGTAGATCGCCATGCCGGCCGTGATGGAACCGCCGGGGCTGTTGATGTAGAACTGAATATCCTTGTCGGGATCCTGCGCCTCCAGATAGAGAAGCTGCGCCACAACAAGGCTCGCGGTTGTGTCGTTGACCTCTTCGGACAGGATGATGATCCGATCGTTGAGAAGCCGGGAGTAGATGTCGTAGGAGCGCTCTCCCCGATTGGTCTGCTCCACTACCATTGGGACTAAACTCATCTTCAAATGATCTCCTTTATCTTGTGTAATTACTCCGCGCTGTCAGCTTTTTTGGTCGACTGCTTCTTCGCGGGGGCTTTCTTCGCCGGCTCTTTCTTGGCTGCGGGCTCTTTTTTCGCTGCCGCAGTTTTGGTTGTCTTCTTCTCTTTGGGAGCTTCAGCTTTCTCGGCTTTCTCGGTCTTATCCGCCTTGGACGCGGCTTTTTTCGTGGTCTTCTTTTTGGGCTTTTCCTCGGTCTCTTTCGCCTCGACCTCTTTGATTTCCGCGCTCGACTTGACAAGCTCGACCGCTTTCTCGATAGCGAGATTCTTAATCAGGTCACCAGCCGGGATAATGCTCTTAACCGTGGCGAGCTCAATGCCGTACTGGCCGGCGATCTTCTCATACTCTTTCTCGAGGTCTTCGTCGGCCACCTCAATGTTCTCAGCCTTTGCGATCTCTGAGAGGGCAAGGCGGGTCTTGATGCGCTTTTCGGCCTCCTGCTTGCTCTGGCCGCGGAAATCCTCCATGGTGCTGCCGATCAGCTGTACATAGGTCTCAAGGTTGAGTCCCTGCTGTTTGAGGCGGGCGTCAAAATCAGCAACCATGTTGTCGATCTCGCTCTCCACCATAACGTCGGGCAGTTCCACTTCCATCTTATCAATGATCTGTCCGACGAGGGCATCCTCTGCCTCCGCCTCGGCACTCTGATCTTTGGCAGCCTTGAGCTGCTTTCTGATGTCAGCCTTGAGCTCTTCGAGCGTCTCAACCTCGGTCGAGATGTCCTTGGCAAATTCATCGTCGAGCTCGGGCATCTCCTTTTTCTTGATCTCGTGGAGCTTTACGGCAAAGACCGCCTCTTTGCCGGCAAGCTCGGGGGCATGATACTCCGCCGGGAAAGTCAAGTTGACGTCAAACGCCTCGTCGATCTTCTTGCCGACAATCTGCTCCTCGAAACCGGGGATAAACTGGCCCGAACCGAGCTCAAGGGGCTGCTTTTCAGCAGTGCCACCGTCGAATTTCTCGCCGCCCACAGAGCCGGAGTAGTCGATGGTGACAGTGTCGCCGAGCTCAGCGGCGCGGTCGGTCACATTGACCATGCGCGCGGTACGCTCCTGAAGGCGCGCGAGCTCCGCGTCCACTTCGCTGTCAAGAACAGCATGGACCTTTTTCTCCGCTTTTAAACCTTTGTATTTGGGAAGTTTCACTTCCGGCATAACCGCCACGGTGGCCTTGAATTTGTAGCCGTTTTCATCGATGTCGAGAATCTCAACTTCAGCCTTGCCGACCACTTCCAGTTTCGCCTCGTCGAGCGCCGCTTCATAGGCCTCGGGGTAGGTCATGTTTACCGCTTCTTCATAGAAGACGCCGGAGCCGTAATACTTTTCGATAAACTTTCTCGGAGCCTTGCCCTTCCGAAACCCGGGGATATTCATTCTGCCGACATTTTTTTTATAGGCTTTGTTAATCCCCTCCTCGAACGTTTCCTTGGAGACTTCAATCTCCAGTTCGACTTGGTTCTTGCCGAGTTTGTTTACGTTTAACAGCTTCATTGGACTTCCTCCTAAAATATGTATGTAAATAGTTTACATTTCACATGGCGTACATCATATTCTACCATAGAACAAAAGTTTTTCAAACATTTATTTTATCGGAATGGGGGCAAAAATAATAAAATCAGCCGAAATCAACGAAAACTCAATACCGTCGCACAGGCCGAGCAGCGCGCTTCTCTGGCTCTGCCCGTGCAGATGGCCATAGAAGCAGCGGCTGACGCCATAGCGTTTCATCACATCCATGAGCCCCTCGGCTGCATAGCTTTTCAAAGCCGGCGGATAGTGTAAAAACACAAGTCGCTCTCCCCCGCCGAGCTTCTCCCCGCAGCGCAGCGAAAACTCGAGCCGCGCCGTCTCGCGGGCCATGATTTTTTCGTTGTAAGAAGCGCTCTGTCCAGGGTCCGGAAAATAGCCCTTTGAACCGCAGATGATCTTGCCCTCGATTTCGTAGGCGTTGTTGTGCAGCACTCGAATGGTCGAGATCCCGTTCTCGTCAAAAAAGCGCATGGTCTTACTCGCGGTTTCCCACCAGTAGTCGTGGTTGCCCTTGGCGATGATCTTTTTGCCCGGCAGTGCGTCAATCAGCAGAAAGTCGGCGAGCGCCTCGCGCAGATTCATTCCCCAGGAAATATCTCCGGGTATGATGACGGTGTCTTCTTCTCCGACAAGCGCACACCAGTTTTTTTTCAGGCGCGCGGTGTGGTCAGCCCATGCCTCACCAAAAATATCCATTGGTTTTTCGGTTGTCTCAGACAGATGGAGGTCTGAAATGGCAAAAATGATGAAAATCACCTCAAATCTCTGGAATCAACTGCGTCAGACTGCAAATACTAAGCTCGAAAGGAAGGTGTATCATAATGCACGAGATCAATCAGGGCGTCCATTGCGACGTGAAAAACTGTCACTACCACGACCAGCACGATCACTGCACCGCCGATGTCATCCATGTCGGCCCGACCAATGCAGACTGCTGCCAGGCGACAGAATGCGCAACCTTTAAAAAGAGATAAACCCACCGTCTTAATGAGATGAGCGAAACGCTCATCTCATTTTTTTTGCAGAATGTCGAGCACTGCCCGCTCCATATCACCCTTATCGCAGACGTCGGAAAAGCGCACGGGAAGTTTTTGCAGCAGCGCCATGGGCTCCGGGATGTGAAGCCCCGTCAGTTCGCTGAGTGCCGCCAGATTTTCAAACTCATCCGCAGCGACTCTCCTGCCGAGCGCCGAGAGCACCGATCCGCTGAATTTAAACGGGCTCGCCGTCGACATGATGACAGTTTGCGTCGAATCGCCCGTCTCTTCGCGGTAGTCCTGCGCCACGGCAAAGGCAACGGCCGTGTGCGGGTCAAGCGTATAGCCGTATTGGCTGTATGCTCGCTCTATGGCCCTGGACGTACCCGCCGAGTCGCAGCATCCCCCGTAGAAGACCGTCTGCGCCGCCCGCTCGACCGTCTCCGGCACCGAATAGGTGCCTCTCTCGGCAAGCGACGACATCCACTCGCGCACGAGCGCGTCGTCGCGCCCCGCCAGCTCAAAGAGCAGACGCTCGAGATTGCTCGAGATCAAAATATCCATTGACGGCGACTCCGTCAGATAGAACGGACGATTTCTGTCGTAGGTGCCGCTCGCGAAGAAATCAGTCAGCACATTGTTGCGGTTTGATGCGCAGATCAGCCGGCTGACCGGCAGTCCCATGCGCATGGCGTAGTAGCCGGCGAGAATGTTGCCGAAGTTGCCGGTCGGTACGGCAAAGTTAACTCTGTCGCCGAACGCGAGCCGCCCGCTGTTGACAAGGTCGCAGTAGGCGGAGAAATAGTAGACAATCTGAGGCAGAAGCCGGCCGAAGTTGATGGAGTTTGCGCTGCTGAAAAGATACCCATCCCGCGCAACACGCTGCGCGAGTTCCCTGTCGGAAAAGAGGGCTTTCACACCGCTCTGCGCATTGTCGAAGTTGCCGTCGATGGCAACGACTGCGACATTCTCCCCCTGCTGGGTCGCCATCTGAAGCCGCTGAATGTCCGATACGCCGTCTTTCGGGTAGAAGACAACCATGCGGGTGCCCGCCACGTCGCGAAAGCCCTCAAGCGCCGCCTTGCCGGTGTCACCCGATGTCGCGACGAGAATGACGACCGTGCGCTCCTCTCCCGTCTTTCGGATTGCCAACGGCAGAAGCTGGGGTAGCATCTGCAGCGCCATATCCTTAAATGCCGAAGTCGGCCCGTGCCACAGCTCACAAACAGATGTAATGTTATCAAGCTTTACAGTGTGAGCAATGTCCGGCGTCTCAAATTTCGGCGTGGAATAGGCTGCATTGACACACTGCTCCACTTCCTCATGGGTGTAGTCGCTCAGGTAGAGCTCCATGATGGCGGTTGCGCGCTGCTGATAGCTCATCGGCAACAGCGCACGCATCTGCTCACTGGAAAGCGTCGGAAAACACTCCGGCACAAAGAGCCCACCGTCATCGGAGAGGCCCTTTTTGATCACTTCGCTTGCGCTCAGGCGCAATGTTACATCCCTTGTACTGATAAATTCCATGGTCTTCTCCCCGTCTACTTTATTTGCTCCCTGATAAAATTTAGGGCGTTGTTCCAAAAGAGGTCGTCAATGAGCTGTTGCGGATAGTGCAGCGTCTGCATCCGCTCGGCAATTTTGGGAATGTCACGCAGGCCATGCATCTCTTTGGGCATGAGTCCGATGCCGTCAAAGTCACAGCCGAAAGCGACCGTGTGTTCTCCGCCGAGCTCCAGAAAGCGCTCCAGATGCAGCAGCAGCGAGTCGATGGAGGCACTCTCGCCCCGGAGAAATCGCGAGTAGAGATTGAGCCCCACGATTCCGCCCCGCTCAACCACCGCGCGAAACATCTCGTCGGTCAAGTTTCGCGGATGGGCGCAGATGGCGTGGGAATTGGAGTGCGACGCAACAAAGGGACGCTCGGAGCACTCTACAAAATCCCAGAAGCTGCGAAAAGAGAGGTGTGACACATCTAAAATATACCCTTTTTTCTCGCACATCGCAACCAGTTTACGCCCGGCGGGCGTCAGCCCTCTGTCGTCTGTGGTCTCGTTTCCGCAGGCGAACGCATTGTCCGCCGTATGCGTCAGCGACACCATACGCACACCGAGCCGGTAAAACTCATCCACGCAGCGCTCAGGCTCTGCAAAACAGCTCGCATTCTCAATGGACAGCAGTGCAAAACGGCGCGCTTTCCCCTGTGTGGACGCATAGTCGCGCCAGCATCGGATTTCTTTCACGCACGGGTTTCGGTCAAGCTGGTCGCGGTAACAGCCATAGAGCTGATGAAATCGGCGGTAGGCGTCCTGTGCGCAGAGAGTCGGGTCAATCCAAATGGCATAGGTCTGCAGATATTGATCAAATGCGTCAGCCTGTCTCAGAGAGATGTGGCAGGTGTTGTCCGCAAGATTTTCGCCGCGCTCATAGAGCTCGGTTACCGTATCACAGTGCAGATCCAGAAAATTCATATCTTCGCGTCCCTTCTGTCGAGATGCTTCATCTTATTCAAACGCGTTTTCAATATGCCGAATCTTACAGACCTCGGGGCGGTCGCCTGCACCGAGCAGCACCTCCACAACATCAAAGCGTGGCTGGAGAAAACAATCATGAGAGCTCAGATAGAAGAGAGCTGCCGAGCGGATTCTGCGCCTCTTTGACGCAGTGACAGCTTCGGCAGGCTGCGCCAGAGCTCCTTCGCCACGCGTCTTGACCTCGACAAAGACCAGAAACTCATCCCGGCGCACAATCAGGTCGATCTCGCCGAGACGGCAGCGGAAATTTGGCTCGACAAGCCGGTAGCCCCTGCGCTCCAAATAGCGCATCGCCTCAAGTTCTCCAAGCTGACCACGTCGTCTGGCGTCCATCACTTCTCCCCCAGATTGCGCAGAAAGCTCTTTCGGTGACAGGGCAAAATGCCGTACTGTTTGATCATCTCATAGTGCAGCTTTGTCGGATACCCTTTGTGCTGTTCAAAGCGATAGGCGGGGTATTCTCTGGCAAGCTCCACCATAAAGCGGTCACGCGCCACTTTTGCCAGGATGGACGCCGCAGCAATGCTCGCGTAGGTGGCGTCGCCTTTGACGACTGTCTGCGCCGGTCTTGTGAGCCCCTGCGGCATCCGGTTGCCATCGATGAGCACCAGGTCGGGCGCCACCTTGAGCCCCTCAACCGCCCGGCGCATGCACAGCAGCGTCGCCTGCAGGATATTGATGCGGTCAATCTCCTCGGGAGGGCTGCTGACAATGCAGTAACTCAGAGCGTTTGCCGTGATCTCGTCGTAGAGCGTCTCGCGCCGCTTGGCACTGAGCTTTTTGCTGTCGTTGATGCCGGATATGACAAAAGCGGATGGCAAAATCACCGCGGCCGCAAAGACAGGGCCGGCCAAAGGGCCTCTTCCCGCCTCGTCCACTCCGCAGAGATTGGCGCATCCGCTCTCTCGAAAGCTTTGTTCGTTGTCAAACAGTGACATGGGTCATCCCCTCTTTGGCTCCTCCGGTTGTTCCAGAGTAATTCGCCCAATTTTGCCCGCGCGGAATTCATCGAGTATCATAGCCGCCGTGCGCTCGCAGTCGATTTCCCCGCCCGAGATGAGAAACCCGCGTTTGCGGCCGATCAGCTCCACAAGCTCAAGGCCGTTTGCAAGCGCGCGGGCATGCTGCTCATCGAGCTTATAGCGCGTGCAGAATGCATCACCTGCGATTTCCAGCAGATGCTTTGCCAAAATGCCGGACAGCGTCACCGTGTCGATGATGTCGTCTTTGATCGCGCCGGTGAACGCCAGGTTGAGCGCCGTCTGCTCATCCTCAAACTTCGGCCAGAGAATACCCGGCGTATCGAGCAGATCAACTGAATCTGAGACCTTGATCCACTGCTTGCCGCGTGTGACGCCGGGCCGATCCTCCACCTTTGCCTTTTTGTCCCGGGCCATGCGGTTGATAAACGAAGACTTGCCCACGTTCGGAATGCCGACAATCATGATGCGGATCGCCTTGTTCATACCACGGTTGCGGTCACGCTCGATTTTCTCGCGCAGCAGCTGCTTGGATCTGCCCACGAAATCACCGATTCCCCGGCCCGTGGTACACTCGATCAAAATCGCCGAAATACCGCTCTTCTGATAGTGGTCGCACCACCTGGCATTCGCCGCCGGGTCGGAGAGGTCCGCCTTGTTGAGCAGAATCAGCCGAGGCTTGCCGCCGAGAATTTCATCAATTGCAGGGTTTCGCGAGCTGCGCGGGATGCGCGCATCAACAATTTCCGCCACCATGTCGACCAGCTTCAGATCTGCTTCCATCTGGCGGCGGGTCTTGGTCATGTGACCTGGATACCACTGTAAATTGAGTTTTTCTCTCTGTTGTTCATCCATCAGTGAACCACTCCGATTTTGTTCAGCGGCGAAATGCGGAAAATGACCTTGCCGAGAATGTAGCGTTCATCAATCAGCCCCACCAGGGAATCACGGCTGTCGGTGGAACGCATGCGGTTATCTCCCATGACGAAGACCTTGCCCTCCGGTACGGTGAGCGGCAGAGGCGTGTCGCCCTGCAGAAAAGTGCCTGAGCCCAGATAGGGCTCCTCAATCGGCTGGCCGTCGAGGTAGACGGTGCCGGTCTCATAGTCGATGTCAATGGTCTGGTTGCCCACAGCGATGACCCGCTTGATCAGCGGCTTGTTGGAAAAGTTGGGCTGGGTGATGACGATGATATCGCCGTTGTCGGGGGTGTAAAAGAGCCCCGAGACCATCACACGCTCCCCCTCGTGCAGCGTGTTCTCCATCGAGCCGCCCTCTATGCCGACAATGCGGAAGAGAAAGGTCAGAAGAAACACAACCGCCACAATGGAAAAGGCGACAATCTCCACCCAATCGAATACTTCACGTCTGAATTTTTGCGTCTGTTGCGCCGTTTGATCCATGCCTGTCACCGCCCAAATAGAATGAAAAGGGGACGCATTTGCCCCCTTTACTTTCCACGTATTCTGTTAGATGCGCTCTTTGACTTTGGCGGCCTTGCCGACTCTGTCTCTGAGGTAGTAGAGTTTGGCTCTGCGGACTTTACCCTTTCTGGAAACTTCAATTCTCTGGATGTTCGGCGAATGGACCGGGAAAGTCTTCTCAACGCCGACGCCGTAAGAAATTCTTCTCACGGTGAAGCTCTCAGAAATACCGCCGCCCTTTTTGGAGATGATGGTGCCCTCAAACATCTGAGTTCTCTCACGGGTACCCTCGGTGACCTTGATGTAAACCTTGACGTTGTCGCCCACATTCAGCTGCGGCAGGTCGGTTCTCAGCTGCTCACTCGTTAAAATCTTTACAAAATCCATTGGTGGATCCTCCTTAATCTCGACATTCATGCAGAGCAGTTTGCAGCGGACTGTCTTATTCAATAGCTTGGATATTCTATCATGTTTTTGCTTGTTGTGCAAGTATTTTTCTCAGCATTTTTTGCGAATGTATCGGTCCGTGATATTTTCCACCTCGGCGGCAATACTAGTTCTGGGTGATTTAAGTAAAATGAGTATCGTATTTGTCAGAACGGTCATTCTGTATGCAGCCGTCGTCATTGCCGTACGCGTCATGGGAAAAAAGCAGATCGGCGAGTTGCAGCCATCAGAGCTTGTGGTTGCCATTTTGATTTCAGAGGTTGCGGCAATTCCCATGCAGTCGACCAACATCCCTCTGCTCTACGGCATCATTCCCATCTTTACACTGGTCTCCTGTGAGATCATTGTCTCATTTGTCACGCTCAAGAGCCCGCGCTTGCGCGCCCTTGTCACCGGACACCCGAGTATTGTGATCGCAAACGGCCAGATCAACCAGCAGATGATGCACCGGCTGCGCTTCACCATTGACGATCTCTATGAGGAGCTGCACAACAAGGATATCACACACCTGGAGTATGTCAGCTATGCAATTCTCGAGACAAATGGAAAGCTGACGGTCTTCCCCGTTGCCGACTACGATCAGAAAAAAACGCAGGACCGCGGCTTTGAACAGATCCTGGTCAAAGACGGCGTCGTCAACCGCACCATGCTCCAACATCTCAATCTTGACGAGGGCTTTGTTCGCGGCCATCTGGACAAGAAAAAAAAGCACGATGTATCCGATGTCTTTTTGATGACCATCGACGGCACAAACGCCATTCGCGTCATATTAAAGGAAGAGAAAGCAAAATGAAATCAATCGTCATTGCCATTCTCTGTCTGGCCATTATCATCTGCGGCGCCGGCTTCTGCTATTACCTGCTGCAGGAGCGCTCACACGACATGATTCTCGCTGTCGAACGCGTGGAGCAATCTCTGCAGGACGGAAGCACTCAGCAGGCGCGAGAGGAAATGGAGCAAATGCTCCGCCAGTTTGAGAGTTATGAGCACTTTATTACCATGGTAATGAACCACGAAGAGGTCGATCAGATCAAAAACTATGTAGAGCGCGCCAATGGCTTTATGAAAGTGGGCCGATACGATGAGTTCCAGGTGGAACTCGCCGTTATCAAAATGCAGCTCGACCATATGCATGAGGTGGAAATGCTAAACTGGCGCAACATATTTTAAATGAAAAGGCCCCCGACCATGTCGGGGGCCTTTTGCTCCGGTTACCCGGCAATAAACATAAAACGAATGACAAACATCAAAGCGATGACAACGGTAACCCAACTGAAATCTTTGAATTTACCGGTGAATGTCTTGAGCAGCACATAGGAGATGACGCCAAAGCCGATGCCGATCGCGATGGAGTAGGCAAAGGGCATCATGGCAATCGTCAGAAATGCCGGAATCGCCTCAGTCATGTCGTCAAACTCAATTTCCTTGACAGAGCTGAGCATGAGCACGCCGACAATGATGAGTGCGGGCGCCGTAGCGGCCGACGGAATGATACCGACCACCGGAGCGAGGAAGAGAGCCGCCAAAAACAGAATCGCTGTGGTGAACGACGTCAGACCTGTTCTGCCGCCCTCAGCGATGCCGGAGCTGGACTCGACAAACGTCGTAACGGTGGAGGTTCCAAGGCATGCACCGGCCGCCGTCGCAATCGCATCGCACATGAGCGCCTCTTTCATGCGGGGCATGGAACCGTCCTCATCGAGCATATTGTTTTTCTTGGCGGTACCAATCAGAGTTCCGATGGTATCGAACATGTCGACCATCGAAAACGCGATGATGACCATCACAAGGTTGAACACTGCGCCCCAAAAGCCGTTTTCCGGCTTGAGAAGACCCGCAAAGTCCATCTTAAAGAAAGTCAGCTCAAAGAAGCTGCCGAAGTCCGGCAGACTCAGGGTGAAGCCGGAGAGGTTGGTGACGCCAAACGGAATGCCGACAATGGTCGTCGCAATAATGCCGATGATGATGGCGCCCTTGACTTTCAGCTTGTAGAGCACGCCGATGATCAGAACACCGATGAGCGCGACCAGTGCCGTGGCAGCAGCCGGCGTCCACTCGGAGAAGTTCTGCAGTCCCAGAAGGACAGAATCGTTGTTGACAATGATTCCGGCATTCTGGAAGCCAATAAAGGCAATGAATAAGCCGATACCGGCGGAAATTGCCACTTTCAGATTCTTCGGAATTGCCTTGACAATCGCCTCGCGAAGACCGAACAGCGTAATCAGAATAAAGAGCACGCCGGAAATAAAGACGGCCGCCAGCGCCTGGCTGAACGTATAGCCCATGCCGAGCATTACGGTATAGGCAAAGTAGGCGTTAAGACCCATTCCGGGCGCCTGAGCAAACGGAATTTTGGCATAGACCGCCATGAGCATGGTGCCGATAAATGCCGAGAGACAGGTAGCCACAAAGACAGCTGCCTTGTAGCGGTCTGCGTTCGGGTCGCCCATGATGTACAGCGGATCCGTCAGCGTCGTGGGGTTGACAAAGAGAATGTAGGCCATTGTGAAGAAAGTTGTGATACCCGCAATGACTTCAGTCTTCGCGTCAGTCCCGTGCGCCTTGAGTCCAAAAAACTTGTCCACGGTTTCATCTCTCCCTTTTATTTTTTAAAAAGGGTCTCCCCTTTTTAATTCTTCCGCCAAGAAGTTGTCGCTCTGTATGGGAGCTTTGTCAAAAGAGAAAATACCCTGTTATTTTATCATGAGGATTGTCAAATTGCAACGAATTGCCGTGAGACAATCTGTCGTCTTTGTCTTTTCTGTTCTGCTCACCGCCCTGTTCCCCTCGGCCGCATCGGAATCGGCGACGTCTACAGCGAGGTCGGCGATCTTCCCTATCTCATGAAACGATTCCAGCTCACCGCCTCAGATATTGCCAAAAAGGCAAAAGAGATCATTTCCAGAAAATAGCTAGTACAAAGGGGGCTGCCTAACGGCAGCCCCCTTTGTATATGTTTACTCCCACTCGTTGCCAAAAGCCACAACTTAACGCTTTTTGTTTATAAACCGTGTGATGTGGTTTTCGTATTATTCTGATAATCCATATTATACTGCCTGTATGACGAGGATTTATCAATACCTTATCAGGTGCAATAAAACCGATAATTGCCTCCGGATTTTGATTTTTTGCACGCATATTTTTTGTTGATCGTGTAATAGTTGTAAATTTTATCGATTAATGCTATACTATAGTCACGCAAATAATAGATAATGCGTGCAGAAAGTCGGTGAACTATTGAATAAACACGAAATAGCAATTGATGTTTTTAATAAAGTTGGAAGCATTGCGAAGACGGCAGACTTTGTTGCCGTTGGACTGAAAAACTATGATGTCGTTTCCCTTTGCAATCAAGGTTATATAGAGCGTATTCGCAATGGCTTTTACAAACTGCCTAACGCTGAAGAGCCAAAAGAAGAAGCTCTAATTTCTAAACTCCTGCCGCAAGGAATTGTTTGTGTGGAGTCTGCTCTATTTTATTATGGGTACAGTGACTTTGCTCCTCGTGAATGGACAGTTGCAGTCCCCCGTTCCTTTTCAAGAGCAATCAAAGCAATGCAGGAAGTCCCTGTCAAAGCTTATTATGTCCAGAACGAATTTTACCATTATGGTGCTACTGTAGGTAACTTTAATGGTGTTGAATTAAAAGTTTATGACCGAGATCGAACAATCTGTGATTGCTTTAAGTATCGTTCAAAGCTTGATAATGAAATATTCAACAAAGCAATCAACGCTTATGTGGCAGATCCGAAGAAGAATCTCGCAAATCTTTCTAAATACGCAAAGGATATGGGCGTTTATACAAAACTTATGAATGTAATGGAGGTGCTGCTCAATGGCTGATATCGCCGTATCCGTGCTTGCACGACTGAAAAATAAAGCTGCCGAAAGCGGAAGAAGCTATCAGCTTTGTTTGCAGCTCTTTTGTCAGGAAGAATTTTTGCGCCGTTTGGAAAAATCCAAATATGCGGAAAATCTCGTCCTTAAAGGTGGTTTATTTATTTACTCTGTTACCGACTTTGACAGCAGAGTAACGGTAGATATTGATTTTCTTCTTCGGAAAATACCAAACACTCCCGAACAGCTAAAACCTGTACTGGAAGAAATCATATCCACGCCCACCGGCAATGATTTTATTACCTTTGAAATTAAAGATATTGCGCCCATTGCGGTTGCCAAAAAATACGCTGGTATCGGAGCTTCTATTGTGGCTCAAATTAAAAACACACGAACGCCGTTTAGTATAGACTTCGGGGTGGGCGATGTTATCGTGCCGAAACAGGAAAAGCGAAAAATCCCGACACAACTTGACGATTTCACTGCGCCGGTAGTAAATACATATTCTCTTGAAACGACGATTGCTGAGAAAATAGACGCAATCCTCAGTCTGATGGAATTTTCCAGCCGAATGAAGGATTACTACGATATCTACTATCTTGCCAATAAATTTGATTTTGACGGCAAGGTGCTCATCGAAGCATTGAAGAAAACTTTTGAAAATCGTGGACACGCCTTTACGATTGAACAGTTTGAACAGGTTATGAGCTTTGCAGACGATTCTGCTATGCAGAAAAAATGGAAAGCATTCTGTCGAAAGATTGATACGAAAACTAATGATTTCAGCACAGTGCTTAGAACGATTAAGGTGTTTTTGACAAAGCCGTTTACAGTGGCGGTCAAAGGCGAAAAATTTACTGACCAATGGTACTCAAGTGAAAATAAATGGAATAAGGAGATTCAAAAATGAGCAAAGCAAGTGAGGAAACAACAAAGGGTCTAACCGCAGATGTTTTAAGAGATATTATGGACTATCCATCAAATCAAAACATAAAAGTTGATGGAATTACTTGGTTTAAGGAAGACAGTTACAAAGGGACAGATTATGACTGGCTTTCTACTATTTTTGAAAAAGCAAGCAAGAAGCAGAGCATGGAGAATAAGGGTACTCCCGATTTTATTGTTACTAAAGATAAGTCTAATATTATCATAGTTATTGAATGCAAAGCTAAAACTTCTGACCACAGCAAGTATTCGAATTTAGATGATTACAAAGTTAATGGATTTGGCACATCAGACGACACGGCTAAATATGCAATAGATGGTGCTTTATGGTATGCTTCATTTTTGTCAGATAAATATGATGTTATTGCAATTGCTGTTTCGGGCCAAACTTTGATGGAAAACAGAATAACATCTTTTGTTTGGCCAAAAAATGGTGATGTTTTAGATATAGAATTATTATCTGATGGTTTACTACAAAACGAAATGCAATCAATTAATAAGTACGAAAAAGATATTGAGATTGTTTTAGAAAGATTCGCCGCCACAGAAGCGGAGGTTAAGAAAGAATTAAGAAGATATACGCTTTCCTGTGCTAATTTTTTAAGGGCAAACGGTATTGAAGATAACTCAAAAGCGGGCTTTGTTTCGGCCATCATTTTAGGTTTAACCAATCACGAATCAAAATTATATAAAGATGCAAAATCGGCTATTGATACAAAAAGATCAACAAAATCTAAGAAGATGTTATCAGACCCAATTGGAAAAAATTCTGTAAAAATGCTAAAAGCTGCACTATACGGAGATGGCGATGAACTTGAAGATGATTATGTAAGAGGTATTTGGGATATAGACAATATACCAAAAGGTAAAAGAACAGCACTAAAAAAATTCTACAATAATCTTTTAGCAAAAGATGAATTGCTGCGTGCTCCAAAAGGTGAAAATAGAGATTTTTTAGATGGAGATACCGTATTATCTCGTTGTATATATTCTCTTTATGAAAATGTTATTGAAGTGCTTGACCATTATAAAGGCATAGATATAATGGGTGAGTTTTATACGACCTTTCTTCGCTTTACCAAAGGTAACGCAAAAGAAAAAGGTATCGTGTTGACCCCAAAGCATATTACAGAGTTGTTTTGTGATATTGCTGAATATTATTCAGATGAAAAAATGACAGAAAAAACAAAAGTAATTGATATTTGCTGTGGCACAGGAGCCTTCTTGATATCTTCACTTGCAAGAATAAAAGAAAATATTTGGAATGAAAAAATTAGTGAGTCAAAGAAAAAAGAAAAATACAGCAATGCACAAACCAACAGCCTTATCGGTGTCGAGAGGGATCCATCTATGTATGCTTTGGCTTATGCTAATATGCGATTCCATGGCGATGGCAAATCAAATTTATTTAACTGTTCTTCGTTGCTGATAGATTCTTATGCCCCAGTTGATGATAGTGGTAAAACATATCTAAACGATAATGTGAAAATACCACTTCACGAAGCGTTAGCAAGCTTTGGAGATATAGATATAGCTATGATTAACCCGCCGTACTCACTTGACAAAAAAGAGAATTCATCCTCACAGAATTATAATATCATTTTAAGAAAAGAGGAATACGAAGGTAAGATTAAAGTATTAAAGAAAAAACTCTCGCAAGCCAAAAAAGCGAAAGAAGAACTCGAAATAAAGAAGATTCAAAACGAAATAGAAAAGCAACGCTCTTTTATTGAAAAAACAAATAAAGAACTTGAAGATACTCGAATGGATGAAGTAGTATTTTCAAAAGGTCAAGATGAATTAGACTTTGTGGCCTCAATGCTGCATTATTTGAAAGTTGGCGGAATAGGTATCGCCATTGTTCCTATGTCTTGTGCTGGAAGCAGTGGAACAAAATTACGAACCGAATTATTAAAACATCACACGTTACTCGCTTGTATGACAATGCCTCACAATCTGTTTTTTGACAGTCATGTTGGTACTGCGACCTGTATTATGGTATATAAAGCACATATACCTCATGACGAAAATAAATCAGTATTTTTTGCAAGATGGAAAGATGACGGTTTTAAGGTCATTCCACACAACGGTAGGAAAGATGGTGGAACATGGAATTCTGTTAAAAAAGAATGGATTAACCAAATAGATGGTACCGCCAACTCAAATCAATATATTTGGCTAAAGAAAAGAATATCCATTTTTGACGAAGCATTAGCAGAAGCTTATATAGAAACAGACTACTCTATGATATCAGATAGTGATTTTGAGATAACTTTAAAAAAATATGCCTTGTTTAAGTACATGGATGAGAATGGATTATTGGAGGGATAAGATGTTAGATACATCAAAATGGAAGCCGTTTGTTTTGTCGGATTTGTTTGAAATTAAAAAGGGGAAACGTTTGACAAAAGAAGACCAAATTCCTGGAGATACTGTTTTTATTGGAGCAACTGCACTAAACAATGGTATTACAGCATACATTGGGCAGGAAGCTCTCCACGAAGGAAATACTATATCATTAACTTATAATGGCTCTGTTGGAGAAGCTTTTTATCAAAGAGAGCCCTTTTGGGCCTCTGACGATGTAAATGTACTATACGCAAAAAACTTTGTTTTAAACGAAAAATTGGCGATGTTTTTTTGTACCATATTGAGGCATGAGAAACAAATGTGGTCTTATGCGAGAAAATGGAACTTAGAGCATATGAACCAAACAATTATAAAACTCCCTGCAATTACTGATGAAATTCCTGATTTTTCTTGGATGGAATCATATATAGACACATTAGATTATGATGTAAATGATATACCAGATTATTTTTTAAACGAGGGTTACAACAAAGCTTGTTGGTACTTAGACAATATAAATCAAAACGATTTTGAAGAGAATTATGCAGCAAGCCATACAAAAAACAACATAAAGCTCACCGATAGAAAATGGGCTTATTTTGAGTTAGATAAAATCGTGACAAGTATACAAAATGGCAAATCATATAATGCATCTGACTTAACACTTGCTGCCGACGACGAATACATATCATATGTTACAAGAACAGATGCAAACAATGGTGTATCGATGTATGTACAAAGATTAGATTATGATGGATTAGAAAAAGCAAATGCAATAACTATTGGCGATACAACAGCAACAATATTCTTTCAAGATCACGATTTTATTACCGGTCCTCATATAATTGTTATTAGAGCAGATTGGTTAAATGTTTACACAGCATCTTTTATTATTTCTCTATTGAATATGGAAAAGTATAGATATCCGGTTTTCGGCAGAGCATTTACCAAAGATTTAATTAAACAAACAAAGTTATATCTTCCAATCACAGAAGAATATAAACCTGATTATGATTTTATGGAAGCTTATATCAAATCTTTGCCGTTCAGCAACAAAATATGAGGTTTAACTATGAGTGAAATAAAAACTTCTGCTAAAGGAATAGACTACGCAAAACCATGTGTATTAAAAACCAAATCAAGGGTTTATTCTCAAGCAATGCTAATGAAAATCCCCCATGAGCATCACAATGAACCAGATATATCATAAAAAATATATTGATTCTCCAAAAACGACAAAAACCCCGTACTGACTTTATTCCGTCAGTACGGGGTTTGGTGTTAAGGTGTTAATATGGTGTTTTTGTGAGCCACAAGATATTACTCTTTACTCACAAACCACTTGATACACCCGATAAAGGTGTTCAAGTGCAATCTTATCAAAATCTTATCAGCGAGGGTTTTGAAATCCTGCAAACCCGCATTATTACTGGGTTTTCAGAGTTTTTCAATTTATTCCCACTCAATCGTCCCTGTAGGCTTCGGGGTCAGGTCATAGAGAACACGATTGACACCTTTCACCTCTGCGGTGATGCGCGCTGTGATCTTCTGCAAAAGAGCAAATGGTACATCCTCAACCGTAGCGGTCATGGCGTCCACAGTGTTCACTGCGCGGAGAATGACCGGCCAGTCAAAGGTTCTGGCGTTGTCGTGCACACCGACCGACTTAAAGTAGGGCACGACGGTAAAGTACTGCCACACTTTCCCTTCGAGTCCCGCAGCTGCAAATTCCTCCCGCAAAATAGCGTCCGACTCGCGCACAGCCTCGAGGCGCTCCCTTGTGATGGCGCCGAGACAGCGCACGCCAAGGCCCGGGCCCGGGAACGGCTGGCGGTAGACCATGCTGTCCGGCAGACCGAGCGCCACGCCGCAGGCGCGCACCTCATCCTTGAAGAGCATTTTCAGCGGCTCTACAAGTTCAAAATTCAAATCCTCCGGCAGACCGCCGACGTTGTGATGGCTCTTGACCGCTTTGACTGTCTTGGTACCGCTTTCAATGATATCGGGATAAATGGTCCCCTGCGCCAGAAACTCGATTCCCTCGAGTTTGCGCGCCTGCTCCTCAAACACGCGGATAAACTCGGCACCGATGATTTTGCGCTTTTGCTCGGGATCAGCCACTCCCGCCAATTTATCGAGGAAGCGGTCAACCGCGTCCACATAGATGAGATTGGCGTCCATCTCATCGCGGAAAACCTGCACTACCTGCTCCGGTTCTCCCTTGCGCAGCAGACCGTGGTTGACATGCACACAGGTGAGCTGCTTTCCAATGGCCTTGATGAGAAGCGCCGCCACCACGGAGGAGTCGACACCGCCCGAGAGCGCAAGAAGAACTTTTCTATCACCCACCTGGCGGCGTACAAGCTCGATCTGATCGGCGATGAAATTTTCCATGTTCCAGTTCTTTTCAGCGTGACAGGTGTCAAAGACAAACTCTCTGATCTGCGCCTCACGCTCGGCCGCATTTTCACTCCAGGCTGCAAGTCCTCCGTGGCCGGGATGATTCACAGCGAGAACCGGAAGCCCACTCTCATAGACTGCGGCGCCCGCATCGATGCTCACTCCGTCAACAACACGGTTTGGACCACCATTTAAAACAATGCCCTTTACACCCGGCAGCGCCGCAAGTTCCACCGCTGTAATATCATGCGGGTGAATCTCTGTGTAGACACCCATAGCGCGTATCTCCCGCGCAAGGCGTGCATTCTCCTCGCTGCCGAGGTCCAAAATCAAGATCATATCCTGCTTCATGGTCATTCCTCCAATGCGCTGCGTTTGTATGGTATGTGTCAGCCAAAGCTGAAAACGGTATTATTATATCGAAACCAGCCGTTCAACGCAAGCGCAGCGGCTCCATTTTACCTTACTGGAGCAGACTTTTTTGCCTCTGCTTTTCGCGATGGCAAGACGAGTAAAACCGCCATCAGAAAAATAAGCCCAAACGCAAGCCAATCAGCAACTGAAAACTCCGTTTTCAGCCAGAGTGTTGTCGCGAGAGCCGCGCTGACAGGTTCTGCACAGGCAAAGAGACTTGCGCGAACGCCCCCAATGTCGCTTACGCCTTGCAAATAGAGCGTAAATGCTGCGGCAGTTCCCAGAATAACAATACTTCCCACCCCGAGAAGAATTGTCCAGTCCAGCCGGACGAATTGTTTGTATGCTCCTGTGGCAATACCAAGGACAATACCGCCTATTAGCATTCCATAGCCGGTCACCGCGACACTGCCATAGCGTTCAATGATGCCGCCGGGCAGCAGGGTGTATAGCATCAGCGACACCGCCGCCCCGATTCCCCAGAACAGAGCCTGCGCGGAGAGTGCCAAATTGTCCAGGCGGCCATGGGTGGCAAGCAGGAATACGCCGCCGAGAGCCAGCAGCAGCGCGATCCCCTCTCTTCCGGATGGCAGCCGTCTGAGCCGCACACAGGTGACGATCAATATCAGCGCCTGACCGAGATATTGCAACGCTGTCGCTGTGGCAGAGTTGGAGTGAGAAATTGCCGTCATATAGGTGTATTGACAGGTCATCAGACCAAAGACTGCAAACAGGATCATCCTGAGGGCATCGCCTCTCACTTTCCATATCTGTTTTAGACTGTCAGGGCTTTTTGCGGCCGCAAGCAAAAGCAAAATAATGCCTGCCAGTATCATCCTCACCGTCGTCAGCCACTGGCTGCTGAGTTCCCTGTGGGTGAACAGATACTGTCCAACCGTGCCCGACACTCCCCAAAGAATGCCGCCGCTCAGAGCACAGAGCACGCCCCTTGTTGACCGTTTCATACACATTCCTCCAACAGTTTGTTATTTCATTTTATTGTGGTATACTGATATTGTCTATCAGATTTTTCTCATTTTTTATCAATATATTGAGGTATCTATGATCAACAAACCATTTCCCACTACACATAACAGAGAGGAGCTGATCACCCCTCTCTCCCCTGGTCTGCCGCTTACCGCCTACGTCAGCACGTTTGGGAGCGATACCTACGACTGCATTGACTGGCACTGGCACAGTGAACCGCAGTACTGTCATGTGCTCAGCGGGCAAGTCTGCTTTCGCACTGCCGACCAATCCCTCACCGTGTCGCAGGGAGGCGGTGTCATCATTCGCCCCAAATTGGCGCATATGTCCACAGCAACCGGCGAAAAAAGCGCCAGCTACTTCTGCGTCGTACCTCACATGTACTTTCTGTCCAACTTTCCGCAGTATCTTCTGCAATTTGACTTTTCCATGCTGGCGCTACAGACACATGATGAGTCCCAAAACCAAATTCTTCAAGATCTTAAGCGGATTTTCCGCCTGTTTGGCGAGCGCGGATTCGGCTACGAGCTGCGTCTTTACAGCGAACTGTTTCTTCTCTGGCATAATACTCTGACATTGACAACAGACTCTCAAACATCACCGCGTGACTTCGGCTGGCAAAATGAGCGTCTGATCGCCATTTTTTCCTATCTGCATCACCACTATGACCACCCGATTCACTGTCTGATATCGCATCTCAAATCCATTTGAGCCGCAGCGAGTGCTGCCGCTTTTTCAAACACGCAACCGGACAGACTCTTTTTGAATATCTTCTCTCCTATCGCATCAGAAAGAGCATCGAAGCGCTCACCCACACCGATCAAAGCATTGCACAAATTGCCGCCGGTACAGGATTCGGCAGCCAGAGTTATTTCACCGATTGCTTTAAAAGGCAGCTCGGTATAACGCCTCTGCAGTTTCGCCAGGACAATTCCGTATTGCGGCCGTAGACGCTCTCACAAAGCGTCAGAAGTGTACTCAGTCCCGCTTCTTCTATTTGTTCACTTCTCTCCGGCTGAGTTTCTTTAGCTCTTTCCCGATCCTCCCTCGGATTCCAAAGAACAAAACCAGGCCCGGCCGCATATGCGGCCGGGCCTGGTTGCCTATTCAATTGTAACAACTTCGCTCTTTGCAAAAGTTTCCTGCGCAATTTCGTTGCCAATGCCGGGCAGATCCGGCACGGTAAATTTACCGTTGGACGGCTGATAGTCATAGATGCAAAGCTCCCTGTTGGACGGTGTCAGGGCCCAGACATTGTGCTCATGAATGACAAAATTGGGAATGGCACACTCGAGATGCAGGGCAGCCGTTGTGGATATCTGACTGCCGCAGGTGTGGATCTGTACGCCCACATCATACACATAGGCCATATCGCAGATCTTTTTCACCTCGGTGATTCCACCGCAGGTACCAAGGTCGGGCTGTATGATCTGCAGCGCATTCTGCGTGAGATAGTCCGCATACTGCCAACGAGAATAGATTCTCTCCCCGCTCGCAATCGGCAGGCCGGTCTTCTCGTGTACATATTTCGAGAGCTGCGGCGTCGGTGTGGTTGGCTCCTCATAGTAAAAAATACGATATTGCTTGAGCATATTTCCAATCTGTACCGCCGACTGGGCATCTGTAAAAGCATGGTTTTCCACGACGATGTCCACATTGGGACCGACGGCCTCGCGAACGGCTCTCACACGGCTTTCCAGTACATTCATATAGATAGGGCTGAGCAGGCCGATTCGATCATTATCCGAATACCGATCTCCGATTTTGACGGGGTCCCCCTCCGGCTTGTAGGTAAAAAAGTCATACTTGACGCAATCGTACCCGTCAGCAACAGCCTTTTTCGCCTCTCTGGCATATTCCTCGGGGGTACGAATGGGGATATCCGGCGCGCCGTAGCCAAATTGAAGCTGGCTTGCGTAAGCCCTGAGACTCTCCCGTCGTCTGCCGCCGAGAAGCTCGTAGAGCGGCGCATGGTACGCCTTGCCCTTGATGTCCCACAGGGCAAGGTCTATGGCGCTGATTCCTGCAAAGATGACCGGCCCTCCGTTTTGGCCCCAGTAGGAGTGGCGATACAGCTTATCCCAGATGATCTCATGGACAAGCGGATTCATTCCGATGACACTCTTCGCAAAATCCTGAACCATGCCAAAAGCGGCGCGCCTCGCATTGCCAAAGGCAAGCGCCGCTTCACCGTCACCGTAGATTCCCTCGTCGGTGTAAATTCGGCAGAGAATGGGCGTCCAATTGCGCACTTGCGCTTTGACTCGCAGCACATCAACCCTTGTGATTTTCAAGTAAAATACCTCCGTTTCGCCTCTTGATTACTCCATTATAGCTCTCCACTCGGCCAACGGAAGATATCAACTAATTTATAAGTAACAAATAAATTTCTTAGTTTCCTGCCCGTGCTCTGCAATACTGCTGCCATGATTGCTGCTCTGGATCGCCAGTGTCTCTCCTTCTCTTTGCGGCACTCCCAAACGCAAGGGATCTAAGATCCAACTGATATCTGTTGAAAGCTGTGGGGAGAAGCCAAAAGGCTTCTCCCCACACGACAGCAGGAAGTTTTATTTCAGTCCTGTCCACTCCTCGCCGTCCTCGCCCCTCGTGTAGTTATGAGGATTTACGGCCTCCATGATGTCATAATAGGCCCAACAGGTCTTGTCGGCGACATCCAAAAACCGTCCCGTGTTCTTGCTGACGAGTCTGTCCTCGATGACAGCAGTAAGGTTGACCCGGCCAAATGAAACGCTTTTTTGTTTGACCCATTTCAAAATGGATATTATTCTATTGGCGAAAAGGTTGGGCAGGCGTGGAATACCGGCGTTCCACTTATGAAGAAATAGGTCCATCAAATCAAGGGCACCGCTGCAAATTTCAGCAGCGGTGCCCTTTGCTGTTATTGATCTGTTTTTCTCTTTGGACCACGGAGCCATCGGGCCGACTGCGGTCCTACGTCCTTGTATGTTACTCCCATTCGCCAAGCAGAAACGCAATCTAAACTTTTTTGTATAGATCGTTTGATTCCATTTGGCTTGATTTGATACCAATTATCCCAATCCTATGGGGTATCCGACTTTCTGCTATCAAAAAGCTATCAGGGGATGCTATCAATAGCGGAAAGATACATCTTAAAATTACCCTCGTGGAGGGAACGGATCATGACCATGAGAATCCTTGTCACGAATTTCTCCATTCGATCGATGGATAACAAGTTCGGATTCTTGGTTGCGAGAGATACTTCTTGCAATCTTGATTGCCTGTGTCTGGGTTTTGGTTCTTGCTGTAGCACGGGAATTGCCTTCACCTTTTACTTGCCATCCACCGTTGGGGTGCGGAGTTACATGTTGATTCTTTCCTTTTGACATAAAATCACCCTTTCTAAAAAGAAAAGGATGAAACCGCCAACATCCTTTAAAAGTTGTTACTTCCGGCTCTTCACAGGAATGCAGAATGCCTTCAAGCCATACTGACTGGCGTAAATACGCTTGCCGTTTTTAAGCGTAATGAACGCAGTGTAGATGTACTCTACGGCATCGTTATGAGTTTTGCTCATAAACGCAGCACCTCCTTCAAGCAAGATTTTTCAGAAGCAAATTCTGAAATCACTTGAAAAAGGCAAACACAGCTATTATACTTTTCTTGTTCGGAGAAGAGTATAGACGGTTTAACCGTATTTACTTTTCAAGCTGAAGCTTATTCGAGTTGGCGCTCGAATAAGCTCTTTTTTATGTCATACAGCGGAAGCTGTTAGACAACAGATCACTTTAGCTCACTTGCGTGAGTGAGATCAAATATTATTGCTTGCTCTTCCTTGAGCAATACTCCGTCAATTCGATACCCGCATTGAGATAAATCCCAATTCATCAGGTTTTGAATTGTGTTGAGAAGGTCGCGCCCGTTCCAACGTACAGACAGTGCGTTGGACTTCTTCTCTTTATTATAGAAAGGCGCGGCATTGGGCGTCTCTTGTGTACATGGCTGTACTGCTATCCGTTTTGTTTCCTCATCAATAAGGAGAAGGACATGCTCTGGATAACCCAATTTCATGATCACGGATTTGTTAAAAGTCATCCCATTACTCGTCACTGAAACGTACGGAACACCCTCGTTGAAATTGAATGCTTTGAAATTCTCAAGAAGCGACATTTTCTTCCCCCCTCTCGTTCTTGAAATATTATATCACACACCCTCTACTTATACAATAACAAAGTTTTGTTTTCTTTCTCAAATTCTCTCCGAAAAAATCTTAAGCGAGAAAGCACTGCGTGTTCGCTTTCAACGCACAGTGCTTTCTTATTTTGTTTCTCGGCTCCGCTCATCTGGCAAAGCAAAAAACGATAACTGCAAGTACGGGGTTTTCTTCGCTTGTGTTTTTCTGCATGCGCCGAATTGCGCATTCCCACGCAATCAATTATTTTATGCTTTATCAGCCAGCTATAACTACGGTGGTCTTTCTACTGTATAGTGAATATTCGTTAATAGTTGACTCTGCTTCATTTAGAGGAACATCCGCATACGTTTGAAACGAGCCTTGCTCAATCAATCTTCCCATCTTTGCCTCCTCTTTATCATCTTGGTCCCAAAAACTTATCTCCGTTCAAATGAATCATGTGATCTGGCATATCAGCGATCCAAACCTCTGTTTCCCACGCAAGAGATTCCGAGAATTGCTTGAATGTCTTAAAGTCCAGAAATGCCGTAACATATATCTTCCCGGATGTAACGCCAGTTGTCATTTCCTCGATTTCCTTGATACGCTTAGGCTCCATCGGTCCAACGGACGTAACCGACTCGATAAAATACAGCCAATCCTTGTCTTCAGAGTAAAGAACGACATCAGGCATCTTATCGTGCAGCGTTATTTCAAAGCCAAAAGCACAAAGCTTGTCCACGTTCTTAACCAAGTCTTTCTCTGTGGTATCTCCAACATACAGACACTCGGAGTTGGGCGCGAAACGGGGCGCAAATTCCTCGATAATTGCCTTTTGCAGTTGGTTGTGCTTGCCCGGCGAGAATGTGAAGTCTTCACCATTGATTTTTACAGGCATTTTTCTCATAGTCCGTTTGGAGGCATAGAGGTCAACAAGTGAGTCGTGATTTTCCATAAAACGCGCTAAACTTCTCTCCCAGTCTGCCGTACCAAAGCTCTGCCAACACAGGAGATGGCTATTATGGCGATTGGTGAACGCATCCACTTTTTCCGCACATTGCGGGGCATGACGCAGAAATATCTTGGTATTGCGCTGGGCTTTCCGGAAAAGTCTGCAGACGTCCGGCTGGCGCAGTATGAGAATGGTTCCAGAACGCCCAAAGCGGATGTGACCGCTGCGTTGGCAAAGGTGCTTGAGTTTCCCCCAAGGCGCTGGACGTACCAGACATTGATTCCTATATCGGACTGATGCATACGCTGTTCACGCTGGAAGACCGGTACGGTCTTGAAGTCTGTGAGTGTGAGGACGAATTTCATCTGCGCGTCCATATTCACAAAGGACGCGATGCAGCGGAGCTTCACAGGATGCTTGCCGCATGGGGTGCGGTTTCCGTCAAGCTGAAAGCAGGCGAGATCACCAAAGAGGAATACGACCGCTGGCGCTATTACTATCCGGAGTACGACACTTCCGGTCAGTGGCACAAGATTACGCCGTCGCAGGGGTTTAGCGATCTGCTTGTTGCCGATCTCAAAGAACACACCGAAAAATAACAAAAGGCTCTGCCGACCTTCTTTCACAGAAAGTCGGCAGAGCCTTTTCGCTCTCAATATAGGATTGGAATGGATAGCTCAACCCGCAAACCGCTTGTCCCTTGAAACAAGAATAAACAAAACAGTTTGGGTATCTGCTATCATTTTGCTATCAAACGGAAAATAAGATTTTCAAAAAGTGAGTGTTTTCAAGGCTTTGCAGCCTCTTGTGTTCACTTTTTCTCATTCCCACTCGACAAATTCAAGTATATGAGGAAGTATTTCTCTTGAATCTACAGGTAAAGTATTCGCAAATTTGTTAATATTTTACCTGCTATTTTCGGCTGTCAATTTTCTTAGTATCAAAATAGTATCACAAGAGGCTGGAAAATGCAACAGAATTATGTGGAGCTCTACATAATTCTGTAACCTTCTTTGCTGTGGCGTATCAAGTAATCTTACTGAACATATGGCGCACCTTGTCCAGGCGGCTGTTTGGACGGCGGGGCTGGATGACCGGCTCGCCGACAGCGGCCTGATACCCTTTCAGTTCTGTAAGACATACGCTCCGCCCGTTGGTGTAAAAGGCCAGATCAGTACGGTATGCCTGTATATAGCGGGCGGGAATTTCGCCAGTAAAGACAACTTCATCCTTTTTTACCTGGGCCGTTTCGATGGTGGCACAGTATTTTGGCGCATCGTGATAAGCCCTGGAAAGGTATTCCTGGGGCGCATAGAGGGTGAAGGAGAGATAAGGTTCCAGCAACTGCGTTCCTGATTTCTTCAATGCCTGTTCCAATACAATCGGGGCCAATGAGCGAAAATCCGCCGGCGTGCTGACCGGGCTATAATAAAGCCCGTATTCAAAGCAAATCTTACAGTCCGTTACGTTCCAGCCGCACAAGCCTTGCTCCAGCCCGTAACGGATACCATCCATGACAGCGTTTTGAAAACTCTGGTTCAAGTATCCCAGGGAAACCCGGCTTTCGTATTGTACACCGGAGCCAAGCGGGAGCGGCGTAACAGACAGTCCGATGGATGCCCAAAACGGGTTGGGTGGCACCTCAATATGGATAGTGTGGTTGGCTGCTTTGAGCGGCCGCTCTAAATAAATGACGGTGGGTTCCTTCACCGCTGTTTCAATCTTGTACTTTTCCGCCAGCAAAGCGGAAACAACCTCCAACTGCACCCGGCCCAAAAAAGAAAGAATGATCTCATGGGTGATGGAATCCACCTCGTAGCGCAAAAGCGGGTCAGTATCCGCAATTTGCGTAAGAGCGTCCAGCAACCGTTCTCTTTGCGCTGCCGTTTTCGGCGCAATCGTCGTCCGCAGCATGGGGAGGGGGGCATCACGCCACCTTTCACGAGGGAGCCGGGTTTGGTCCCCCAATACATCGTTTAATCCCACGCTGTCGCTGGGAAAGATGACAATTTCGCCCTTATGGGCGGTGTCTGTCCGAACAATTTCCCCTTTGGATGGAATACGCATCTCTGTGATTTTCAGCTTTTCTCTCCCGGCCAGGGCCACCGTATCCCGCAGGCACAGCGTTCCGCTGTATAGCCGCAGATAGATGAGCCGCTGGCCACAATCTGTATACTCCACCTTAAAAACGCTGCCGCATAGGGCGGCGCTCCCCTGTTCCCCAATCGGTTGGAACAGCCCTGTCACTGCATCCATCAACGGTTGAATGCCAAGGCCCTTTTTGGCGCTGCCATGATAGACTGGGAACAGGGAAGCGGCTTGAACCCGCCGCTGTTCCTCCTGCGCAAGTTCTTCCTGACTGATTGGCTCTCCTGCGATATACTTTTCCAATAATCCATCGTTATTTTCGATGACCGCATCCCATGCTTCTATGCCGGTATTTTCCTCCAGGACTATTTCCGGGGACAGCGATACCGTCTGCTTGATGATAATATCGGCGGAGAGCTTATCCCGAACAGACTGATACACGCCCTGCAAATCAACGCCAGCCTGGTCGATTTTGTTGATAAAGATAACGGTGGGAATGTTCATTTTCCGCAGGGCATAGAACAGAATACGGGTCTGGGCCTGCACACCATCTTTAGCGGAGATCACCAAGATAGCCCCATCTAAAACAGCCAAAGAGCGGTACACCTCCGCCAAAAAATCCATGTGGCCGGGCGTATCCACTATGTTGACTTTACATCTGTGCCACTGGAAGGAAGTGACTGCCGCTTGAATGGTAATCCCACGCTGCCGCTCCAGCAGCATGGTGTCCGTCCTCGTTGTCCCTTTTTCGACGCTCCCCGGTTCTGAAATGGCTCCGCTGGCATATAGCAGGCTCTCTGTCAAGGTCGTCTTTCCAGCGTCTACATGGGCAAGAATCCCAATATTGATAATGTTCATGTCTATCCTCCATGCAAGGCCCAAATGGGCGCAAAAATCCCCAGCGGCTAATACTTTTACCGCTGGGGATCATGACTTCGGACACACAAAAACACACACGGCTTACATAAGCTGCTGTCCGTCACGATATTTGCTTAAAAGGCAAAAGTATTCTTAAATTGGGTACAAAAACCAAGCCCCTGCAAGGGGCAAGCATTTTTGCGCCCATTATCAAATTTTATTTAAGAATACCTTGCCGCATATTTGGTAGACTCCTCAAATCAGGATAATAACAGTATATCATAGTACGCTCTAAAAAGCAAGAAATTATTTTACCCGATTCCACAAATAAAATCGGAGGGTATTCACTGAAATACCTTCCGGTTTTGGTGATTATCGTGCGCCTACCCTTGTTTTTTGCCTTGCGGCCCGTTTCCGTTCCTTTTCGGCCTGTTCCTGCTGGTAAGCTGCCTCTAATATTCTGTCCGCTTGTTCCAGACCAATGGCCCGCCTGACCCGCTCGTAGTCCCTGACCTTTCCCTTTAGACTGTCTCTCTCGGCGCAGACCTCGTAAATCCTTTCTGACAAAGAACTGTTTTTGCTGACCTCCCGGCCATAGTCCGCTTGTAGCCGCTCAAATTTGGATTTGAGGTCGAGATAGGCCCGGTAGACCGAGCGCAGCACCTTGACGATCTTCGCCCAAAGAGGCTTGGCCTTTTTCTCCCGGTAGGACTTGGCGCTCTCCAGCGGCCCCGGCTCTGGTAAGACTTCCTCTGGGTCTGCCGAAAACTCCGCCGCCAGCCGTTCCATGTTCTTTACTGCCGGGGCCAACTCCTTCAACCGCTGTTCCTGCCCCGCCACCTCTTTTTGCTTCTTGGCCTTGAACTTATCCAGTTGGGCGATCTCCTTGGCCCTCTGCTCCTTTTTGTAGTCCAGCACAGACAGGTGCTGGTCGTGGGTGCCCTTGTCCTCCCACTCTATCCCGTGGCGCTCCATCACGGCGGCAAGCTGTTCCTTTTCAGAGCGTACCCACTGGCTCCATTCTGTGTCCCCTCTGGTGCCGCCCTTGAAACCCTGGGCCGCTAACGCCTGTTTAAGTGATACCCTGGTGTCCAGACCCCGCTTGCTGCCGGTGGTGAACGGCACAAAATCAATGTGCAGATGGGGTGTGGCCTCGTCCATGTGGAGGTGAGCCGAGAACACCCGAAGCTGGGGGTTGCGCTCTTGAAAGCCCCTCATGTACTCGTCCAGCACCGCCGCCGCAAGCTGGCCGTCCTCGCTGCCAGCACTCATGTCGTCCTTGTTGCCCACTTGCAGGATGATTTCGTGGAACGGCTTTTCCTGCTTACTGGAGCGTATCTTCTCATAGTAGTTCTCAATCCTGCGGTCTGCCCTGGTCTGCTTGTCGTTGTACCGCTTGAGGGCCTCGTCAAACATCTCATGAAAAACTGCCTTGATATTTTCCTGGCAGTAGGTTATATTCAAATGGGAGCGTTCCGGGTCGGTGTTCTTGGCGTTGAACTTCCTGCTGTTGTGGTTCACCGAGCCTTGCCCCACCATCGCACTAATCGTCCTTTTCAAATCAACACTCCTTTCGCCGCGCCAGCGGCGGCCTTTGTTACTTTCTGCGAAAGTAACGCAAAAGCACTTTTGACAGCCTGTCGGCCATCAAAAGCGCATTTGCGCCCTACGGGGTGGAATGGGGGCTTTGCCCCCGCCGTCTGCGGACGGCTCCCCCAGCAGGGCCGCCCTTTGAAAAGGTCACCCTGCACCCCGCCTAAACTTTGCCACTCGCCGTTGGGCAGGTGGGAAAGGCACGGCCTTTCCCACCACCCGGCAAGTGTTCTCCGTGGGCCAAAAGTCAAGGGGTACGGGTTGTATTGCCTTGCGGCAATCTCCACCCGCAGGTATGCCCCCTTGACTTTTGACCCCGCTCCCCGTGACGGCCGTGACGACCGTGACAATGTTTCAGACACCGCCCCCGCCCTCAAAAAGCCGTCACAGCCGTCACGGTCGTCACGCCTGGGACGGTTCCAGCGTCAGGCTGATACTTCTCCCGGCGTGGCTCCTGCTGTTCTCATAGCGGATGTGGTAGTCTGTCAGCAGCTTCCCGGCCCGGACATTCAGCCGCATTGCCAAGGCGTTGGGCTTCATGTCGGTCTGGAGCGCCGCCGCCAGTTCCGTGGCCGTCCCTCCCCAGGAGGGGCTTTCCGCCGTCACAAGGGCGGCTACGGCCTCCAGCACCGGGTCGGGCGGCTCTGTCCATGCCTCCGTTTCCGTACGCTCCAGCGTCCATATCAGCCGTTCCTTGTCCTTGGTAAGATAGAATCGCTGGTCTTGCTGGTCACGCCCGGCCACGTCCAGAACGGCACTGCCATCTGTCCGCTTCTCCTTTTGAAGAAGAAAGGCCCCGTCCGCCGCTCCCAGCAGACCGTTGGTGCCGGAGATCATATCGAATTTGTCATCTGCCTGTTGCTTTCGAGTGTGGTGTACCAGCAGGAGGCAGACGCCGCAATCATCGGCAAGGCGTTTCAGCTTGCCCACTACCTCGTAATCGTTGGCGTAGCTATACTTCTCACCGCCAGCCTCCCGTATCTTCTGGAGGGTGTCAATGATAATCAGCTTGGTGTCCGGGTGTTCCCGGACGAACTTCTTTAGCTGTTCTTCCAGGCCAACGCCAAGCTGCTTTGCGTAGACCGCAAAGAGCAGATTGTCGGTGCCCTCTGTGCCGAACATTCGGTACAGCCGCCCCTGCAAGCGGCGGTGGTCGTCCTCCAACGCCAGATAGAGGACAGTCCCCTTGTGGACAGGGTAGCCCCACAGGGGGAGGCCCATGCTGACATGGTAGGCAAGCTGGGCCATCAGGAACGACTTGCCCACCTTGGGCGCTCCCGCAAAGAGGTACGTCCCCGGATAGAGCAGACCGTCAATAATAGGCGGTCTGCTCAGATACACATTCTGGTAAAGGTCATTCATGGAAACCGTATGGAGATAGGCTGGGTCGCTCTTGCGCCGCATATCCCGGAGCATTTCCTCCAAACTTTCCTCTTGGGGGTTGTTTTCAGCCGTTCCCTCTGCTATACTTTGGGTAGTTGTTTGAGAATTGGGCTGTTCCCCGTCTGTTGGCGCAGACGGAATCGGGACAGTCCTTTTCGTCTCTCTGGAATCCATCAATCTATCAATCCTCCTTCATGCCGCCCAGCGTCACCGAGATAAGGTCAATGGTGGAGAGAAGTTCATCCCCCACGCCGCCCCCGGCCTCAATGAGCCGCAGTTCCTCCAGGACGGCGGCGAGTTGGTCACGCAGGGCCTTGTAGACCCTGGGATTGCCCTGCACCACCACGGCCCGGTCTAAGAGCCGTCGGGTGATGTAGTCCTGCTTGGTCAGCCCGGAGAGGCGGACGGCAATCTCAATCTGTTCATTTTCCTCCGGGGACACCCGGAACGCTATGGTCTTGCTTCTCCATCGGTTGTGGTTGTCGAGGTTCTTTACAGACATGATTTAAGCCCCCTTTCGCTCCATGTCCAGCTTGTCCGCCATCTCCGCCTGCCGGGTGGGGAACAGGTGAGCGTAGCGGTAGGTGATGTCGATACTTTCATGCCCCACCCGGTCAGCGATTGCCAGAGCCGTAAAGCCCATGTCAATCAGCAGGGAAATGTGGCTGTGTCGGAGGTCGTGAATCCTGATACGTTTGACCCCCGCCGCTTTCGCTCCTCTGTCCATCTCCCGGTGAAGATAGGATTTCGTCACCGGGAAAATACGGTCTGTCGGCTCTGCGGCATACAGGCTCTTGATGTAGTCCTCCATTTCTTCACAGAGGAAAGCGGGCATTTGAATGATCCTGTTGCTCTTGGCGGTCTTGGGGTCGGTGACTACATCCTGGCCCTTGATACGCTGATAGGATTTTGAGATGGAAACCGTCTGCTTCTCAAAGTCGAAGTCCCCAGGGGTGAGGGCCAGCAATTCCCCCTCCCGGATACCGCACCAGTAGAGCATTTCAAAGGCATAGTAGGATAGGGGCTTGTCCATCATAGCGTCAGCAAATTTCAGATACTCCGCTTTCGTCCAGAACAGCATTTCCCGGCCCTTGGCCTTGCCCATATTGCCTACCTGGGCGGCGGGGTTGGTTTTCAGCTTGTAGTGCCTGACTGCATGGTTGAAAACGGCGCTCAACTGATTGTGGAGCGTTTTCAAGTAGACAGGCGAGTAGGGCTTGCCGTTCTTGTCCCGGTAGTTGAGCATTTCGCTTTGCCATGCCATGACCTCTTTCGAGCCAATCTCGCTCATTTTCCGCTTGCCGAAATAAGGCACCAGCTTCTTGTAGAGGATATGCTCTTTCGTCCCCCAGGTGTTCTCCTTGATACGGCCTTTCACGTCCGCAGCGTAGAGGGCCACGAAACTCTCAAAGGTCATGTCCAGGTCGGCGGTCTGCTGTTGCAGGAATGTCCGTTCCCACTCCAGCGCCTCCCGCTTGGTCTTGAAGCCCCGTTTCATCTTCTTTTCCTTTTTCCCCGTCCAGTTCTCAAAGTAAAAGGACGCATACCATGTGCCTTTGGCCTTGTCTTTGTATGCTGGCATTTTGTTCCCTCCTTACTGATTTTCCCGCAGTCCATAGAACTTTTCCTCGAAGTAGTTCCTGCTCACCCGTCCGGGGATGGTGAGGAAACCTTTCTGCTTCAGTTCCTCGTTCATCTCCCGCACCAGCTTGTAGGCGTAGGGCTTGGAGATACCCAGCACCCCGGCCACTTCCTCGGCCCGTACAAACAGTTCCTTGCTCATGTTTTCACCTCCTTGCTTCTGGTTCGCAAAATTGTTAATGCCCACGTTCTTATTATACATTCGCATGGTTGTTAATGTCAAGAGGAAATTTCGCAATTTTGTTAATTTTTCTCTTGCATATTTCGCTTATTTGCGCTATACTATGTTCAAAGGCGGTGGAACATATGACAGTAGGAGAAAAAATCAAGAAAATCC
Source organism: Feifania hominis (assembly GCF_014384765.1). Taxonomy (NCBI): domain Bacteria; kingdom Bacillati; phylum Bacillota; class Clostridia; order Eubacteriales; family Feifaniaceae; genus Feifania; species Feifania hominis. The sequence continues at coordinate 580,731 of NZ_JACRSP010000001.1, forward strand.
GAACTTTTCGAGGCATGACGCAAAAGGAATTGGGGCTGGCTGTCGGTTTTGAGGAAAAGGGAGCGGACAATCGTATCGCCCAGTATGAAACAAACTACCGTGTTCCGAAAAGGGAACTGCTGGACAAGATTGCCCAGGCACTTCGGGTAGAGAGCCAGAACTTCTACACGCTTCGCCCTGGCTGCGCCGAGGACTTCATGCGGACATTCTTCTGGCTGGACGAGGACAGCCCCGGCTCCATCCGCCTGTTTCAGCTTGTCCGCAATCCCGGCAAGACGGGGGCCTCCGATGATACCGCCGTCCGATACAACGACACGGACGACTGGCCCGCTCAACCTCCCGTGGGCATTTACTTCAACTATGGGCTGGTAGACGAGTTCATGCGGGAATGGCTCTTGCGCCAGCAGGAACTTCACGCCGGGGAGATCACCAGGGAGGAATACTTTGAATGGAAAATCAACTGGCCGTGTACCTGCGATGACAGCAAACGGTTTGACTACTATGTTCCTTGGAGAAAAGAAAAATAGGACAAGCAAAGCCGCCCTGCTGAATTTGTCGTTCAGCAGGGCGGCTTGCTTGCCCTTTGCAATCATTCTCTTGTGTGGCCGGGTTGAAACGAATAGTATCAATCCAGTATCACAAGGCAAAGTGACAGGTCAAAAACCCTGTATTCATGCGGGTTTGAGCCGTTTTGACGGTTATTCCCATTCGATCGTCGCCGGCGGTTTTGATGTGATGTCATAGACAATGCGGTTGACATGTTTGACCTCGTTGACAATTCGATTTGACACCCGCTCGAGAATATCGTAGGGAATTCTCGCCCACTGTGCAGTCATAAAATCGGTGGTGGTCACAGCCCGCAGCGCGAGCGTGTAGTCATAGGTTCGCTCATCCCCCATGACGCCGACACTGCGCATATCGGTCATTACGGCAAAGTACTGGTTGATCTCTCGCTGGAGCCCCGCGCGCAGAATTTCGTCGCGGAAAATAGCGTCCGCCTCGCGCAGAATGTCGAGCTTCTCACGGGTGACAGCGCCGATGACCCGCACACCGAGGCCAGGGCCTGGAAACGGCTGGCGCCAGACGAGCGAATCGGGTAGCCCCAGCTCGGTGCCGAGTGCTCGAACCTCATCTTTGAAGAGCATGCGAAGCGGCTCAATAATCTCTTTGAAATCCACATAGTCCGGCAGCCCGCCGACATTGTGGTGGCTCTTGATAACGGCCGCCTCCCCCGCGCCCGACTCGATGACGTCGGGGTAGATCGTGCCCTGCACGAGATAGTCGACCCGGCCGATTTTTTTGCCCTCCTGCTCGAAGACGCGGATGAACTCCTCACCGATGATCTTTCTCTTTGTCTCAGGGTCTGCGACGCCCGCAAGTCTGCTCAAAAAGCGATCCTGCGCGTCCACGCGAATGAAGTTGCTGCCAAACTGATTCTGAAAGATCTCCTCCACTTCGTCGCCCTCGTTTTTGCGCATCAGGCCATGGTCGACAAAGATGCAGGTGAGCTGTCTGCCCACAGCCCGGTGCAGCAGCGCCGCAGCCACCGACGAATCGACGCCGCCTGACAGCGCGCAGAGCACCTTACCATCGCCGACTTTCTCCCGAATTTCAGCAATGGAGCGCTGCGCGTAGTCCCGCATCTGCCAGTCGCCTTTGGCGCCGCAGACACGGTAGAGAAAGTTCTTCAGTATCTCGGTGCCCTGCTGTGTATGGAGCACCTCCGGATGAAACTGAACACCGTAGAGCTGACGTTCGGCGTTCTCCATCGCAGCGTAGGGACAGGTTGCGGTGGATGCCGTCGCCTGAAAGCCCTGCGGAAGCTTTAAAATCTGGTCCGTATGACTCATCCAGCAGACACCCTGCTTCTCAATGCCCTCAAAGAGAGGGCTGTTCAAATATTGGATTTCCGCCTTGCCGTATTCCCGATTCTGTACGCCGCCGACCTCACCGCCGAGCAGGTGGCTCATCAGCTGCGCGCCGTAGCAAATTCCAAGCACCGGCACACCGAGCTCGAAGATCTCTCTCGGGCAACTCGGCGCCCCCTCGCCGTATACGCTTGCAGGGCCGCCTGTGAGGATAATGCCGATCGGGTGTCGTTCTCTGATCTGCTCCACGCCCATAGTGTGAGGCTTTACCTCGCAAAAAACGCTGCACTCACGCACACGGCGCGCAATCAGCTGATTGTACTGGCCTCCAAAATCCAAGATCAGAACATACTGGTTTGTCATCGACTTCTCCCCTTTTCTTCTTACGAATCCATATCAAATTGATCGGTAATATCCATCATTTTGTCATATCTTTTGTCAAAAAGCAAGATCCTTGCAGGCTCATCCGGCCGGAGAGCGAAGCGGTGAATGGCGAGCTTTCTCCCGGCTGCCTTTCTGGTCTGCGGACCGTAGTCATCAATCAGCTCTCCCATGCGCTCAAAATCAGACAAAAAAGCCTTGGCGGCCCTGATAAATTCCGCATCGTACTCCTCCGCAAGCAGTCCGCCCGGCGGATCGGGTAACCGCCGGATATGATCGAGACGCAGATACTCGAGAAAGGTGCCATAGTCACGCCGTGAAAGCATGGCAGACACGGCAGCGGCAAAGAGCTCATAGAGTTCCCGGATGCCGATTGCCCCTGTGAGGCGCCGCTCGTGCAGTGCGTCGCCCAATCGCTCCATCAGCGAAAAAGGCGACGAAAAAAAGCGCTCCAAATAAGAGATGGAATGCTCAAAAAAGCCGCTGCATTTGATTTTCTCAAGCGCAAACTCCACATCCTTGAGACGGCGCAGCTCTTCAAAGCCAATCGCGTCGTTTCGGTAGACCTCAAAGGGCGGCCGGGCGCTCGAGACATAGCCGTAGCGCTGTGCCTCACGGGTAAGCGGCGTGCCGGGCAGCATTTTGAGAAAGCCGAGCTGAAAGTGATCCGCGAGCGGATAGACCGCATCAAACGACTGACCGAAGCGACGATAGTCCTCATGGGGCAGGCCCGCGATGAGATCGAGATGCAGATGGATGTTGCCGGCGCTCTTGAGCCGCGCGATGTTCTCAAGCTCCCGCTCAATGGGGTTTGCCCTGTGCACCGCGCGCAGTGTCTCGGGATGGATGCTCTGAATGCCGATTTCAAACTGGAACCGGCCTTTCGGCACACGGCTGAGAAGTTCCAGAGTCTGTTCGTCAAAGAGATCCGCGCAGATTTCAAAGTGGAAGACACAGTCGGTCTCAAGCGCCGCAAATTCCTCGAAGAGACACCGGCACCTCTCGCGGTCGGCGTTGAACGTGCGGTCGAGAAACTTGATGACTTTCGCTCCACTACTGACAAGGTGCTTTACTTCACATATGACTTTGGGGAGCGGCGCGGCTCGAACGCCGCTGGTTGTCGCCGAGACGCAGTAGGCGCAGCCAAACGGGCAGCCGCGCGAGGTCTCGTAATAGAGCAGTCGGCCGCTTGCGATCTCCTGCTCGGTGTAGGCAAACGGCAGACATGCGAGATCCCCCGTCAGGCGAAAAGTGTCGTCATCCTGCTCATCCCAGACAATCCCCGGGGTTCGCTCTCGGCTTTCACTCTCCACTCGCCGCAGCAGCGGCTCGATGAGCTCCTCTCCCTCGCCGCAGAGTACGCAGTCGAACTGCGGCTGTGCGATAAGCTCCTTTGCGCTGTAGGAAACCTGCGGCCCGCCAAGTACTGTTGTCACCGATTTTCTCAGCTGCTTGAGGTCGGTGCAGAGCAGACTCACCTGTTCGATATTCCAAAGGTAACAGGAAAAGCAGTAGACATCCGCATGGGCATCGACCAGCCTTGCAAAATTTTCCGCGTAGAGATCGTTTACCGTCATCTCGCAAAACGACGCGTCAAAGCCCGCCGCGCAAGCAATCTGGCTGAGCTGGCGAACGGCCGGATTCATATGACAATATTTTGAATTGATGGAAACGAAAAGCGTTTTCAAAGCGGTTCCCCTTAATTTTGATCTTTTACCAGATTCCTCATTTCATAATTGCCGTCAAGTTGAAAAAAATAGCAGTACAACCAAGGAAAGCAACCCTGAATATACATGAATTGAAACAAACAGGAGGAGTAAAAATGTTCACTCGCAAATTGTGGTGCCGATTTGTGGCACTGCTGTGCGTCCTGCTGATGACAATTTCTCTCTCCGCCGTGGCGAGCTACCAGCTCACCGACGGAAACAGTGTCATCACGGACAATATGATCGTCTACAAAAACGCGCTCTACAACACCGCCGTACAGTGGAGCGCCGATGATTTTTCCATTGAGTACGGCACGATGGACGGCGATGATGTCGCTTCCGTCGTCATCACTGAGCTGCCGAAGATTGAGCATGGCACGCTGAAGTTGGGCGAGAAAGACGTCGTCGTCTTTCAGACCATCAAAAAGTCCAATCTCGGCAGACTGAAATTTGTTCCCGCCAAGGACTTTGAGGGTGTCACCTACTTTGTGTATCGGGCGTCCGACGGCGAAAACCTCTCGGCGCCGGTCAAAGTCTGCATCAATTTCTCAGCCACTGTCAACAAGGCTCCCGAAACAAAGGACGTCAAGACCTCCACACAGAAAAATCTGAAGATCACCGGGCGTATGAGCGCCTCGGATCCCGACAACGATGAGATGATCTTCACTGTCACCAAGGAGCCGAAAAAGGGCGAGCTCTACTACAATTCTTTCTCGAGCTCCTATGAGTATATCCCCCACGAGAACGCAACAGGTACCGACAGCTTCACCTATGAGGCAAAGGACGTCTTCGGCAATGTCTCAGAGCCCGCGAAAGTCACCATCAAAATCAACAAACCCTCCTCGGAGCTTGAATACGAGGATATGGCGGGAAGCTACGCTCACTACGCCGCGATCAAACTGGCGGAAAAAGACATCATCCGCGGCGAAACCCTTGCTGGCAGCAACTTCTTCTATCCTGATGAGGAAGTTAGCCGCGGCGACTTTCTGGTCATGCTGATGAAAGCCTCTGACAGTGAGTTCGATATGAAGACCTCCGCCACCGTATCGCTCGCCGATGAGGAGCAGATGTCTCCCTTTGTCAAGCCCTATGTCAAAGCCGCCTTTGCAAGCGGCATCGTCTCGGGCACGGCCGGCGACGTCAAGACTTTCTGCGCGCAGGACACAGTGACCCGCGCTGAGGCCGCGGTGATGATCAACAACATCCTGCAGCTTCCTGACGACACGGTCTTCACACCGACTTTTGCCGATGCCGATACCATTCCGACCTGGGCCACTGCGGCAGTCTCCAACCTCGGTCAGCTCAACATTTTAAACGGCTATGAGGACGAGACCATCGGGGCCGATCGCCCCATGACCCGCGCCGAGGCCGCACAGGTGATCTGGCAGATGATGGAGTACCAGTCTAACACCAAGGACTCCGGAGGATTTTTGAGCGGGATTCTCTGGTTTTGATTCAAAAGCCGCCTGTTTTCCATCCCCCCGTCTTCAGGGCAGTGCTATGCACTGCCCTCTTTTTTGCTCGCAATGATCGGAATGCTGGCAAGGCCGCTGCCCATGACCAGCCGGCGCAGTACCGGCTGATACATGAACGGGCACTTGAGCACCTTGAGCAGGAGCTTTGCCCGGAGCTTGCGCGTCTTTGCGCGGTAGGCGCGGTTCTCCCGTGGGACGCCGCTGTTTAAAACCGAGGCGAGGGCGCTCGCGCTGCGAATCGCCGAGCTGATGCCCTCGAGGGAACTCGGGCTGATAAAACCGGCTGCCTCGCCAATCAGAAAGAGCCCATCCTGACCGCAGCAGAAATCACCCGGCTTTTTCGGGCGCAGCACAAGACAGGCCTCTGTCTTGAGAGGCTCGCCGAACTGAAAGCCAAAGCGCTCGGCGAGCTTTTCTTTCTGCCTTTCAAAGCGCTCGCGCGCTCGATCCTTTGGAAAGGCGCCGCCAAAGATAAACTGGCTGTCCTTTGAGATGGACCACGAGCAGCAGTCGCTCGTCTCGGGGTCAAAAATACAGGAGTAAAAGGGAGTGCCGTGTGACTCGGGAAACCACTGCTGAATGGAGAGATAGCTTCGTATGTCACGACGCGGATAGAATGTGCGGCGCACAATGGAGTTCGCCCCATCCGCGCCGACGACACGGTCCGCCGTGACGCTCACATCCCGGCCGTTCTCCCGATAGGTCAGAATAAAACGGCTGCCGCTTCTCCTCACGTCGGTGCAGACGCAGCCGGGGTGTGTCTCAATGTGTGACGGCAGAAGACCGAGCAGCCAGCGGTCAAATTTGTCCCGATCCAGATTGACGTAAAAGCGCTGATAGTGGCGGATCAGCCCCGTTTTCAGATCAATGGTCTTGACTGCGAAAATCTGCGGGTCAACCAGAACATCTTTGGGCAGCGTCAGATCAAATTGCGCGAGCGCTTTCTGTGCGTCGCCCGCCAAAAGCCCGCCGCAGGCCTTGCGGAACCCGCCGTTTTCCCGCTTTTTGTCAAGCGCAATCACACGAAAACGGCTGTCGAGCAGACGCGCGAGCGTCGCGCCGGCCGGGCCGAGACCGACGATTGCCACGTCGTAGTGCTCCATCAGCTCACCCCATTTCCATCCACCCGTAGGCGCTGCGCTAGCTCCGGCGAGGGGGTGACATAGGCTGTCTTGTAGTGGACAAAGATGACTTTTCCCGGTCTGCTGCCCGCCGGTTTCTTGACGTTGCGCACCTCGGTGTAGCTGACCGGCACATTCTGAGACTGCTGTGACTTGCTGTAGGTCGCGGCGAGCACGGCCGCCTGCTCGAGCGTCTCATCGTCCGGCGTCTCGCCCCCTGTTACCACAATGACATGGGAGCCGGGCAGCCCCTGCGCATGCAGCCAGATGTCCTGTTTGGAAGCGAGCGTCAGGGTCAAATAGTCGTTTTGTGAGTTGTTTCGTCCAATCAGAATGCGAAAGCCCGACGTGGAGCGAAATTCCATAGGTTTTGAGATCTCCGGCTCGCGCTGTCTGCGCTTGGCCGCCCCCTTTTCCGGCCGCAGATAGCCGGCTGTCGTGAGCTCGCGGCGAATCTCGGCAATATCCCGCTCACTCTCAACGCTTGACAGACTGACCAGCACCGATTCAAGATACTCAAGTTCCCGCTCTCCCTTTTCAATCTGGGCGGTGAGCATGGTCTCAGCCGTCTTTGCTTTCTGATACTGCTTGAAATAGCGCTGGGCGTTTTGCGCCGGGCTCTTTGTGACATCGAGGGGAATTTTCACAAGGGGCGAACCCTCCTCGTAGTAGTTTGGCACCAGCGCATGCGGCGCGCCGCGCTCCACTGAGGCGAGCGCCGCCGTGAGCAGCTCGCCGTAGATGCGGTAGGTATCGCGATCTGTGCAGGCCGCGAGATCCGCGCGCTGCTTTTGAAGTTTTTTTGCCGTGCGCGTGACGGCCGAGCGGAGCATTTTGTCGAGAGCCGACGTCCGCTGACGCAGGCGCTCGTTTCGCTCGCGCGCGCCGTAGAAGTCCTCAAGCGTGTCGCAGTAGCTGCCCGGCTGCACCTGCCGGTAGAGCTGACCGTACTGCGTCAGCAGCAAAAAGGAGAAATCCACCGGCCTCTGGTCCTCATCATACAGGATGACCGGCGTTGTGTCGCCGCTCAACACGGCGTCAACAGTGCGCGCAAACTCCTGTGCGACTCTCTGCCGCTGCGCTTCGTGAAGCTCGCTGTAGAGCATATCGCAGGAGCCGAGCGCACGGCAGACAATTTCCCGGGAAATCAGCGGCGAAAACCCAATGGCGGCGTCGAGCACCACACGGTCGGCTGGTTTTTTCTCGCGGCACCCGCGCAGTGCGCTGAGAATTTCATCGAGCTGCGTCAGAGGATCGCGCTTGTTCTGTGCCGGCGGCAGCTCGTAGCGGGCGCCGGGCATGACGGTGCGCCGCAGCGACTCGGAGAATTCGCTGCGCTTGAGCGCATCCACAATGCGCCCCTGTCCGTCGAGAAAAATCAGGTTGCTCTGTACACCGATGATCTCAAGAATCAGCGCGTACTGTGTCGGGTCGCCGAGCTCGTTTCGACTCTCGACGGTGAGCCTCACGGCCCGCTCAAAGCCAAGCTGACGAAGCTGCGTGATTCTGCCGTTTTGCAGATGCTTTCTCAGCAGCATACAGAACATCGGCGGCGCGGGCGGATTCTCCCGGTTCTCGCGGAGAAGACCGAGGCGTGGCGTGGTCCGGCTCGCCGAGAGCAGAAGTCGGAAATTTCCCTCCGCCCCCCTGCCGGAGAGCACGATCTCCTCGCGGCCGGGCATGGTGATTTTGTCGATTCTGGCCCCCGCGAGCGTCTCGTTCAGCTCGGCGGTCAGGCCGTGTAAAAATGCAGCGTCAAGCGGCATGGTAAGCGCTCCCTCTCAATCATAGATAGCAAATCAAATCCTCAAACACTGTGGAACGTGTCACGGAAAGCTCCGGAAAATGCTCAGTCAGAATCTGTGCGAGCCTCTCACAGATCGGGTTTTCTGTCTCAAAGTGGCCCGCGTCAACCAGGTTGAGCCCGCGGTCGGCGGCCGCGACAAACAGGTGGTGCTTGATGTCGGAGGTGACGAAGGTATCGATGCCAAGGGCCGCGAGCTCTTCCAGATACGAGCCGCCCGCTCCGCCGAGAACGGCGAGCTTGCAAACCGGTCGGCCTGCGTCATGAAACCGCACAGCGCCAAGCCCGAGCGAGTCCTTTAGATTCTCCAGAAAATCACTCAGAGGCATGGCTTCGCGCAGAGTTCCCACGCGGGCAAAACCGTCGGCGGACACCGTGTACTCCCGCAGCCCGGCGAGTTGTGCCAGAATGTCGTTGACACCGCCCGCGGCCTTGTCGGCGTTGGTGTGCAGACAGATGGCGCTGATACGATTTTGAAGCAGCCGCACAATTCTACGGCCCGCCGGATCGTCGGCAACAATCTTTTTGGGCGGCTCAAAAAAGAGCGGGTGGTGGCTGACAATCAGCTCACAGCCAAGGCGTACCGCCTCATCAATGACTCCCTCGCTGATGTCGATGGCAACAAGCACCCGGCTGACCTCAGCATCCCTGTCACCGACCAGCAAACCGACATTGTCCCATTCCTCCGCAAGTGTAAAGTCAAATTCCTTTTCATATAAAGCAAGAAGATCACGCACTTTCATCTTCGAGTTCTCCCTCCATTTTTGTGATTTCCGCCAAAATTTCGTCCAGGAGGCGCAGCCGATCGCTCTGCTCTGTCGCAGAACGGCGCAGACCCTCAGCCTGAATGGCATATTTTCTGCGCAGCTTTGCAAGATAGCGTCTCACAATCTCTGCGGGCGCCTCACACGGCCCGATGAGATACTGCTCACGAAAGCCCAGATTCTGCGGCTGCCCTGCATAGTGCAACGTCATGACCACGTAGAAGCGCCCCTGCTCAACCGCCAGCGTCTCGCGAACAATTGCAAAGCCGTCATCCGCCAAACTGCGGCGCACCAGCGGCAAATCGGTCATCGGCTGCAAAATCAGCCTCTTGTCCCCCTGCTTGACAAAGGGCGCCGCCTTCAGGATGGAGAGGATGGTCTCCCCTCCCATCCCCGCGATGACAATATCCGTCACATCGTGTGGTACCGCCTCGAGCCCGTCACAGAGAACAAGTTTCACCCGCTCTGCAAAGCCGCTGTTTTCGACTGTGCGGCGGGCGTGGGCAAGCGGTCCCTCACGCAGATCGGATGCCACAGCACGCCGGCAGATGCCCTGCTCGAGCAGATAGACCGGAAGATAGGCGTGATCCGTGCCGACATCCGCGAGAACCGCGCCGGGTCGAACCTGGGACGCTGCAGCCATCAGCCGTTCGGTCAGTTTGATCAAGTTTGTCCCCCCTAGTTCAGATCGGAGAAATTATAGTCGCGGATGATTCGGCGCAGCCGCAGCCCCTCGTCGTTCTCACGCCGCAGCAATTTGACCACAAGTTCCCGGTACGCCTTGGGCGACAGATCAAAGATCCGGTCGATCTCAATTTCATAGATCAGCTTTTTGTAGTTGAGATATTTGAGAAGCTCTCCGTAGTCCCGCCGCTCGATGATGGAGTTGAAACGGCTGACATATTTCTTTTTGATGTTATAGAGCTCCTCCACCGAGAGATTGACTTCATTGAGCTCAATGGTCTCGCCTGCCGTCTTCAGCTTGTGCGCCACGAGGGCGAGAATATCCTCCCGGATAAAGTCGTTTGTAATGGCGTTAAACCGGCGTCTCACGCAGGCAAAGACATTGTTTTTGACATCGGAGAAAGCCGCCTTTGGGTTTCGTTTCAGATGTGCGGCGACCGCCTTGACCACACCCTCAATCAAATAGACATTTTCAATTTCGGCGACCTTGAGCGTGTAGATTTCCTCGCCCTTGAGAAGCTCAATTCTCTCCTGTGCCATGCGGTCACGGTCAACTAGGCCCCGTGCTGCCGGCTCATCGCCGCCACGCATGGAGTTGACGAGATTCGTGTATTTTTTCACGTCGCCGCAGCCGCCTACCGGCGTGACATTCCAGTCCGGAAACAGCGTTTTATAAATCTTGTAGTCATGGCTGTTCTGTGTGCCCTCAATGAAGAGCAGCTTCTGACGGTTTCCCAACACTCGAAACAGAACCTCGTCGGCGAGCGAGCCGCCGTCGAGAAGCTTTGTCACGTCCTCGCTGAGGTAGTAGGAAAAGACCGGTCGGCCGCCCTCAAGCGCGTAGGAGCGAATAAAGACGATCTCACTGTCGTCGCGCGAGACCGCAAAGCCGAAATCGTGCGTCACATAGACAAAGCGCAGATCGACGCGCAGCTGTTCCAATGTATCCCAGAGCAGCTTGAGCGAATCCTGGTTTAAATAGTTTTCCGGCTCGTCGACGGCGACAACGCTGTCCCGCTCGGCCGTGAGCACGTGACCGATCACGAAGAGCACCGCTTTCTCGCCGTCGCTCAGGTGCAGCGCGGAGTAGCGCGCGCCACTCTTTGGCTGCACGTCGATGCGTTCGTTGTTCCATACCAATTTGCTGCCCGCAAACAGCTTGCAAAAAACTTCACTTGCCTGAGTCAAAACGCCGGTGCGCCCCTGCTGCTGCTCGTCGAGCTGATATTGCAGAAGCGGCTTTAAAAAGCGCGCAAACCGCCGCGGGTCATACTCGCACGGAAGCGCCGGGCGGCAGTCGCGGCAGTGCTCAAAAACGGCCGGTTCGGCATTCTCCGTGTCATCCTCGCGGCTCTGAGCTGCTGTTGAAATCATCCGGCAGCAGACGCCCGAAAGGCCCGCAAGCAGCTCCAAAGCAAATTTTGTCTTGCCGGCGCCGTTCGGGCCGAGCAGCACAAGCGAGCGCTCAAACGAAACGGTCGTCGGCTTTTGCGATGTGGCATTGTTTCTGGCTGGCAGTGTGATCTGCAAAGTGGCATTCCTCCGTTCACTGAGGTCCCTATGACTTTATTTTATCACAGAACCGACTCAGCGTAAATGAAAAGGGGCACGCCTCGGCGTGCCCCTTTGCCTGTTGCCTACTGGTTCGCAAGATACTGGTTGATCTTCTTGATCATCTCATCCGCATCCACACCGTGAACGGCGCAGGCGTCTGCGACGGACTCGCCGCGGGCCGACGGGCAGCCAAGGCAGTGCATGCCCATCTCCATGAAAAACGGCGCGATGCCGGAGTCGAGCTCGAGCGCCTGGCCAATGGTCATCTCTTTGGTAATCTGCTTCACTTTTATATCCTCCTTTGTTCTACAATAGTTTGCCACGACGTGGCAAAAACATGAGATTTCTTTTTCGCTTCATTATACTACTCATTTGGTGGACTTGCAAGTGGCAAACAAAAAGCACACTCCCATATGGGAGTGTGCTCATTTGCCGAATTCTCTTATGGAGAAAGAACTCTCCGAAAGATACAAAAACGATTAGCCCTGCTCAGACTCTTTCATTCTTGCGAAACAGTCGCTGCAGTACACAGGTCTGTCATTTCTCGGCTGGAACGGTACCTTTGCCTCGGCGCCGCAGGCGGCACAGGTGGCGGTGTACAGCTCTCTGGACTGTCTGGCAGCGTTCTTTCTCGCGTCGCGGCAGGCTTTGCATCTCTGGGGCTCGTTCTGGAAGCCTCTCTGAGCATAGAACTCCTGCTCGCCGGCGGTGAAGACGAACTCACTGCCACACTCTTTGCACACTAATGTTTTGTCCTCGTACATTTCTTTCCCTCGCTTAGATCTAAAAATTTTTTCCCCCGAGTTGGACTTAAACCAACACCCTTGGAACACCAATGCTCTGACATTGAGCTATCAGGGATTATTGGAGAACCGCGCTCTCATCAAACTCGGCCATGACCTTTCGCCGGATCCGCCATATCGCGTTGTAAATCGACTTGACGGGCTTTGCAAAATGGTCAGCTATCTGCTGATAACTCTGGCCCTCGAGATAGAGCTGCAGTGCCTCTTGCTCAAAATGGGATAGTTCTCTTGCCACAAACTCTCGAAGATGCAGCAAAAACTCTCTGGTGATTACTTCCTCTGACGGGTCCTCCTGACTCGGAAACCCTGCCTGACCCGTCAAATTCAAATCCCTGTCGCTCTGATCAGACTGCTGGAAAAGTGAAATGTACGAGTTGAGCGGAATGTGTTTCTGGCGCCCGGCGGCTCTGATCGCCGTGAGAATCTGGCGGTCAATACAGACCTGGGCAAACGCGGAAAACGTAAATCCTCTTGAAAAATCATAGTCGGTAATAGCCTTGTAGAGGCCAATCATGCCCTCTTGCACGACATCGTCGCTCTCGGCGCCTATGATGTAAAACTTGCGCGACGCGGTTTTGACCAGCGGCGCATAGCGTGAGAGGAGCTGCCCCGCGGCCTGAGTGTCGCCGCTCTGTGCAAGCCGAATGAGCGCATCGTCCGGTTCCGATTCGTAGACGATGTTTCGTTCCACCTGGGGCATGGGATGTTCCTCCTGCAATCACATACCGCTATTATAAGCGCCGACCACCCAGAAGTCAAGCCATTTATTAACTTTCCACAAGGATTTTGCCTGTTAAAACAGTGTCATTTGTGCACTTTCGGGCATACCCTCCAAAATTCGATTCGCCTGCAATGCTTCAATGACGGTTTTTGTCACTTTGGTGCGGTTGAGAAGCTCTTCAATCGACATAAATGTACCACGCTCACGCTCCTCCATAATCGCCATGGCGGCATTGGAGGCGACACCCGCCAGAGAATTCAGCGGCGGCAGCAGATCCCCGTCCACAATCAGAAATTTGGTCGCGTGAGACCCGTAGAGATCAATCGGGCGGAAGTTGATGCCCCGGCGGTACATCTCGTAGCAGGCCTCCAAAATGGGAATCTGATCCTTTTCCTTGTTGGATGCCTTGGGATTCGCCTTGATCTCGAGCAGACGGCTCTTGACCTTTTCCAGCCCGTGAATCATGTACTCCGAGTCAAAGTCGTCGGCGCGAACCGTAAAATAGGTCGCATAGAAAGCGGCCGGCCGGTGTACCTTGAACCAGGCGATGCGAAAGGCCATTGTGACATAGGCGGCGGCGTGGGCTTTCGGAAACATGTACTTGATCTTCTTACAGGAGTCGATGTACCACTCGGGCACATTTGCCGCCCTCATATCCTGCTCCCACTCGGGCTTGAGTCCCTTTCCCTTTCGGACGGCCTCCATGATGGTAAAGGACTCTTTCTTGTCCATTCCCATGTGAATGAGATAGAGCATGATGTCGTCGCGCGTACAGATGCAGTCTTTGAGAGTGGCCGTTTGAGACGTGACAAGGTCCTGGGCGTTGTTCACCCAGACATCGGTGCCGTGGGAGAGACCGGAAATACGAATGAGTTCGCCGAATGTATGGGGTCTTGTGTCCTCGAGCATCTGCCGGACGAACTTTGTGCCGAATTCCGGAAGCCCCAGCGCGCCGACCGAGGAGGTGATCTCGTCTCCCTCGATGCCGAGGCTCTCGTTGCTGTAAAACAGGCTCTGCGTCTCGGGGTCGTCGAGTGGAATCTTCTTTGCGTCGATCCCCGTGATATCCTCAAGCATGCGAATCGCCGTCGGATCGTCGTGCGCGAGCAGATCGAGCTTGAGCAGATTCTGGTCGATGGAGTGGTAGTCAAAATGCGTGGTGATGATGGTACTGTTCGGGTCGTCCGCCGGGTGCTGAATGGGGCAGAAATCGGTGATTTCCTTGTATTTCGGCATGACGATCAGGCCGCCGGGGTGCTGTCCGGTCGTGCGCTTGACACCCATGCAGCCGGCCGCGAGGCGGGCCTTTTCCGCCTTTGTGATGTTGAGGCCTCTCTCCTCGACATACTTGAGAACATAGCCGTAGGCCGTCTTTTCCGCAAGTGTGCCGATGGTGCCCGCGCGGAAAACATAGTCCTTGCCGAAGAGTTTTTCCGTGTTGCGGTGCGCCGTCGCCTGGTAGTCGCCGGAGAAGTTGAGATCGATATCGGGCGCCTTGTCGCCGTCGAAGCCGAGAAAGGTTTCAAAGGGGATGTCAAAGCCCTGCTTGATGTAGGGTGTGCCGCAGTCGGGGCAGTCTTTGGGCGGCATATCAGCGCCGGTCTCATAGCTTGCGTCGGTGATGAACTCACTCTTTTTGCAATTCGGGCAGACATAGTGCGGGCAGAGAGAATTGACCTCGGTGATGCCCGAGAGATAGGCGACGAGCGACGAGCCGACCGATCCTCGCGAGCCGACGAGAAAGCCGTCGGCAAGCGACTGAGAGACCAGCTTCTGCGCAATCATATAGAGAACGGAGAAGCCGTTTTTGGTAATGGAATTGAGCTCTTTGTCGAGGCGCTCCTGCACAATGGGCGGCAGCGGGTCTCCGTAGATCTCCCGCGCGCGCTTGAGTGTGATCTCGACAAGTTCCTGCTCGGCGCCCTCAATCTCCGGCGGAAAGGACTCTTTGGGAACAGGGCGAATCTGCTCGCAGAGGGCCGCAATCTGCTTTGGGTTTTCAATGACCACCTTGCGTGCGAGTTCCTCGCCGAGATAGTCGAATTCCCGCAGCATCTCATTGGTGGTGCGGTAGTAGAGCGGAAGCTCCTTGTCGGCATCGGAAAAGCCCTGAGCATTGAGCAGAATTCTTCGGAATATCTCGTCGCCTGGATCGATGTAGTGCACGTCTCCCGTTGCGACAACGGGCTTATTTAGCTTATCGGCAATGCGGATGACGGTGCGGTTGAACTCACGCAGCTGCTCGACATTCTCTGCCTTTCCGCTTGCAATGAGAAACATGTTGTTGCAGATCGGCTGGATTTCGAGGTAGTCGTAGAAGTCTGCAATGCTCAGAAGCTCCCCCCACTCGCGCTTATCCACAATGGCACGAAAGAGCTCGCCCGCCTCGCAGGCACTGCCCACAATCAGCCCCTCGCGGTGTTTGATCAGCTCCGACTTCGGAATGCGCGGCGTCTTGCCGCCAAAGTACTTGAGATTGGAATCGGAGATGAGCTGATAGAGATTTTTCAGGCCTGTGTAATTTTTCACGAGGAGAATCTGGTGGTAAGGCCTTGCCTTTTTGACGTCGATGTTTCCCGCGATCGCCTGATTGATCTGGTCAGTGCGGTCGGCTCCGCTGTCCTCCCGGATTCTCTCCATCATTTTCAAAAAGACCTTGGCGAGAATCAGCGCGTCGTCACAGGCCCGGTGGTGATTGAAGCTGCCGAGCTTCAAATACTCGACAATGGTGTCGAGCTTGTGCTTTTTCAGCTCGCGGAAAATGCTGCGCGAGATGACAAGCGTGTCAATGTAGGTGTTCGCAACCGTCTGGCCGGTGCGCTCGGCCGCCGCGCGCAGAAACGACATGTCAAACCCCGCATTGTGGGCGACGAGCGGGCTGTCCCCCGCGAATTCCAGAAAGCTTTTGAGCGCCTCCCCCTCCGGCGGTGCGTCGGCTACCATTGCGTCGGTGATGCCGGTCAGTTGGGTGATCTTTGCCGGTATCGGCTTTTGGGGATTGACAAAGGTGTTGAACTGCTCCACGATCTCGCCGCCTTTCAAGCGCACGGCGCCGATCTCGGTGAGCGCCTCGGTCGTGGGATTCAGGCCGGTCGTCTCCACATCGAAGACGACAAAGGTCCCGTCGAAAGGCGTGTCTGCGTCCCCGTGCACAGCGGGCTCAATGTCGTTGACAAAATAGGCCTCCATGCCATAGATGATCTTACCCTCATAGCCGGTGGCTTTCTGCGCTTTCATCGCCTCAGGAAACGCCTGCGCGACACCGTGGTCCGTGATGACCACCGCCTCATGCCCCCACTGCTTTGCCCGCTCGATGTAGCGCGAAACCGAGGTCAGCGCATCCATCGAGCTCATGTTGGTATGCAGGTGCAGCTCGATGCGCTTCTCTTCGGCATCGTCGGTGCGGGTGCGCTTGTAGGCCGGCTCGATGTCATTGACCCAGATGACCAGATCGTCGTCAAAGGAGTCGAAAGAGACGCTGCCGCGCACTTTGACCGTGTCATTTTTGTGCAGCACCTCCAGCAGAGCCTCCGCCTTGTCCATCGGAAGTACCGACTTGAGATTGATTGACGAGGTGTAATCCGTTATGGAGATGGTGAAAATTTTCTTCTTGCCGTCGCGCGTGTCCTTTGTCTCAATGGCGAAGACATCACCCTGAATCGTCGCTGTGCCCGTGTCGATGCGAATGTCCGCCATTCGCATGGGCTCGGTATTGATGGGGCGGCCGAGCAGCGCTCCCCCCTGCGCGCCCGCGCGGCGTGCACCCGCGGGCGCGGGCGCCGCGCGCCTCTGCGCGGCAAAGGTCTTGGAGATCTGCTCATCCGCGCGCTGCTCCTGCTCGCGGATCTCCCGGTAGACGCCGCTGTCGGTATCGGTTTCAAGAACTCCGTCGAATGTAACGCGGATGGACAGAGAAAACTCGTCGCGCACAAGCTGGGCAATCGTGTCGGCAAGTTTTGCGCTCTTCAAAATGGCCTCTCCGCCGTGGGTCAGCGAGATGGTGAGAAGTCCCTTTTCATACCGTGCGGTCGAACCGGTGAGAAAGCCGTTGCAGGCTCCAACATGCTTCACACAGTAGCTGCAAAGCTCGCCATAGTACTGCTCGCTGAAGAGTTCTGCGGGGTAGTGAATGGCAAGCCGGCTCTCACGAAGACCATAGAGCGATTTGAGGTCTTCGGCAATTTCGTCGAGCAGACTGCGCGCAAAGAGCCTGTCCCCCTCAAGGGAAAAGCTCATGGTCTTATTGTCAATATCCATTTTGACGTCGGTCAGGACAGCGCTCTCGAGAAGCTCTCTCTTGCTGCCCTCAGGATGATATTCACAAAACACTTCCAGAAATTTAGCGTTCATCTTTTTCCTCACTGAATCGTTCTCTTCTCATCTGTTCAATCTCCGCCATCAGCTCGTCAAAGAGCGCCTCCTGGGGCACCTTTCGCAGAATTTTTCCCCGCTTGAAAAGAAGACCCTCCCCAACGCCGCCGGCGATGCCGATGTCCGCCTCGCGCGCCTCGCCCGGACCGTTGACCGCACAGCCCATCACCGCGACCTTGAGCGTCATCGGTTCGGCGCGCAGCGCCTGCTCCACACGGTTGGCAAGGCCGATCAAGTCTATTCTCGTACGCCCGCAGGTCGGGCAGGATACCACCGTCGCCCCTCCGGCGAGACCCAGTGCACGCAGAATGTCGTAGGCCGCCGGGCCCTCGAGGACCGGATCCGCCGTCAGCGATACGCGTATGGTGTCTCCGATGCCGTGCGCGAGAAGCGACCCGATGCCAATGGAGGATTTGATCAGCCCCATGCGCTCACCGCCAGCCTCGGTCACCCCGAGGTGGAGCGGATAGTCGAATCTCTCGCTGAAGAGTTCGTAGGCTTCGATCATGGTCGCGACGTCCGACGATTTGAGCGATACCACGATATCTGTAAAATCAAATTGCTCTAGCAGCCCGATGTGGTACTGCGCACTCTCCACAAGCGCCTGCGCTGTCGGAGCACCGTACTTTGCGAGAATCTCTCGCTCCAGCGAACCGCTGTTGACCCCAATGCGAATGGCGACGCCGCGCGACCGGCAGGCAACGGCAACGGCCCTCACGCGCTCTTTTGCGCCGATGTTTCCGGGATTGATGCGAATTTTGTCAATGCCGGCTTCCACACAGCGAAGCGCCAACCGATAGTCGAAGTGAATATCAGCCACAAGCGGTATGTCCACCTGAGCACGAATCTTTTCAACCGCGCGGGCTGCCTCCTCATCCGGCATGGCAAGTCTTACCACTTTACAGCCTGAATTGACAAGCTGACGGATCTGGGCGACGGTTTTATCCACATCCGCTGTGGGAGTGTTGGTCATGGATTGAACCACGATCGGATTCCCCCCGCCGATGGACACCTCGCCCACTCTCACAGTTCTGGTTTGCCGCCTCTGAATTCCCATTCTCTCTCCCCTACTTTGCAAAGATGCGCAGCACGTCGTGGTAGGTTACAAAGACCATCAACGCGATCAAAAGAACAAATCCGATGGCGTTGACAATCCCCTCGATCTCACGTTTGACCGGCTTTCCGCGAATTGCCTCTACAATCAAAAAGACGATTCGCCCTCCGTCGAGAGCCGGAATCGGCAGCAGATTGAAAATGCCGAGGTTGATGCTGATAAAGATAAAAATCATGAGCATGGGTTCCAGGCCCGCGCGGATGATCTGCCCCATCGCCTGAGTTGTCCCCACAACGCCCGAGAGAGCCTCAACGCCAATTTTACCCTGGGCGAGATCCAAAAGCGAATTCCAGATGGATTTTGTGATGGAGACACAGCGGAAAAAGGAGTGGCGAAGCACTGTGATCGGCGTCTTTGCCGCCCTTTGAAATTTCAAATCGAGAAAGACCTCGCGCTCGACTCCCTCGCCCTGTGTGCGAAAACTCACGCCCTCGAGCAGAACCACCTGCCCATTTCGGCGCACCTGCATGTCGACCACTCCGTCATCGTCTGCAAGCAGCGCCACCGGCAGATCGGACGCGATGTGAATGGTCTGTCCATTTACCTTTACAATTTCGTCGCCCACACGAAGTCCGCTCTCCTCGGGCAGACTCTGTTCCATATCGAACTGTGCGACCGTGTTTGAGGCGAGCGCCGGCGTCAGACAGACGAGAAGAACGGCGACGACAAACGCTGAGAGCAAATTCATGAAAGCTCCCGCAAAGAGCACCAGCATCCGCTTCCAAATCGGCTTTTCGTTGAAGCCGGTGCCATCGAAAGTATCCTCATCCTCCCCGCCGAGCTTGACATACCCGCCGACCGGGAGCAGCTTGAGAGAATACTGCGTCTCCCGGCGCTTCCACTTTATAATAGAAGGGCCAAAGCCTATGGCAAACTCGTCGACACGGATACCGGCTTTCTTCGCTGTGATGAAGTGGCCGAATTCGTGCACGAGAATCATGATACCGAACAGAAGAAGTGCCACAACGATACTCAGAAAACTGCTGATGGAAAATCACCTCACTTGATACTGTGTCAAAACATACTCGCGCGCCCACTCATCCGCATCCAGAATCTGGCGAAGCGTAGGCGTCTCGATGGGACTGTGAGCGTCCAAAACTGCGCCCACCAGCTCATCAATCTGCAGAAAGTCAATTTTGCCGCGCAGAAAGAGAGACACTGCCATTTCATTTGCTCCGTTGACTGCCGCCGGCATGGTGCCGCCCATGCGCGCCGCCCTGATGCAGTGCGACAGGCAGCGAAACGTCTCAAGATCGGGTCGGCCGAAGCTCAGCGAGCCGAGCGCCGCGAAGTCCACGCCGGGTCCCGGTGTCTGCTCCCGTTCGGGACAGGTGATGGCAAATTGAATCGGCACACGCATATCGGGCAGCCCCAGTTGGGCGATGATCGCGTGATCGCAGAATTCCACCATCGAGTGGATGATGCTCTCGCGGTGGACGACCACTTCGATCTGATCCATTCCCACACCGAAGAGCCACATGGCCTCAATCATCTCGAGGCCCTTGTTCATCAAAGTGGCCGAGTCGACGGTGATCTTCGCGCCCATGGACCAGTTCGGGTGGCGCAGCGCATCCTCCCGCCGCACGGCTGACAACTCCTGGCGTGTCTTTCCATAGAATGGGCCGCCGGAGGCGGTGAGAAGAATTTTTCTCAGTTCCTCCCGCGGCCGTTTTGCGCCGAGCAGAGACTGGAAGATGGCCGAGTGCTCGCTGTCCACCGGAATCAGCTCAAGCCCCCGCCTTTGTACCTCGGGGATGACAAGAGAACCGCCCGCAACCAGCGTCTCCTTGTTCGCCAGTGCGAGCGATTTGTTCTCTCGAATGGCCTCCAGCGTTGGGATGAGACCGGCGATGCCGACGATGGCGGTAAAAACCAGAGTGGCCTGCGGCAGCGTCGCCACCGCACAGACACCGTCGATGCCACTTAGAATTTTAGTCGGCAGATCGCGCACGCGCTCCTTGAGCTCGGCCGCCTTTTCCTCCTGCAGCACCGCAGCGCAGACGGGGCGAAATTCGCGAATCTGGCGCTCGAGCAGCTCAATGTTGGAGTGGGCGGCCAGCCCGCAGACCGGTACCTGCAGCCGCCGCGCAACGTCGAGCGTCTGCGTGCCGATGGAGCCGGTGGAACCCAGGACTGACAAATTGTGATCTCTCATGAAAAGCCCTCACAGAAATATGGTAAAGAACTGCGCAAACAGCGCAATAAACGGCGCAATGAACAGAACGCTGTCAAACCGGTCAAACACGCCGCCATGTCCGGGAATGACGTTGCCGAAATCCTTGATTTGAAACGAGCGCTTGATCGTGGACGCCGCAAGGTCTCCCACCTGGCCGATGATGGAGACGCCCACGGCGAGCAGCAGCAGCGCCAGAAAGTTCACCTGAAGCTCAAAGCAGCGCTCCACAACGACGCCGGTGACGGCATAGCCCGCCATGGTGCCGACGATGCCGCCGATGGCGCCCTCCACTGTCTTTTTGGGGCTCACTTTGGGAATGAGCTTGTGACGGCCGAAGAGCTTGCCCGCACACAGCGCGATGGAGTCGGAGCACCATGAGCCGATAAAAATCAAATAGAGATAGTAAATCCCGTGGTCCATGTGATTGAGAAAGATGATGTTGCCGAAAAAATACGGGATAATCACTGATATGAGAAAGACAACGCCGATATGCTCGAGCTTAAAGGTCTCAAAATTCTTAAAGACCAGCAAAAACATGATCACCACATAGACGAACATCAAAAGCATCACCGTACTCTTGGAAAAGCCCATGACAAAGGGCGTCAGCGCGGCGATCCCGAGGGAGGCAAACATCAGCGCATGGCTCTCGACATACTTGGTTGCAATCAGCGCCTCGTAGACGCAGGCAACCGACAGGGCGGCGACGGCGATGTTAAGAACAATCGTGTTGGAAAACAGCAGCACACCGACCACGACCACCACAACGCCGATTCCGGATATGATTCGTACAATCACTTATACTCCCCCAAATCTGCGATTTCTCTTTTGATAAGCTGCAATGGCCCGCTCCAGATCCTGCTCGTTGAAGTCGGGCCAGAGTTTCTCTGTGACATAAAATTCGGAATAGGCGCTCTGCCACGTCAGGAAATTGGACAGGCGCATCTCACCACTCGGCCGGATGATCAGATCCGGCATCGGCTGACCGGCAGTGTAGAGATTGTCCTCAATCTCCTGCTTTGTCAGCTGAGCCGGCAGACCCGCCTGCGCCCGCTTTGCAAGAGCGGCGTTCACCGCGTGGACAATCTCGTCCTGCCCGCCGTAGTTGAGCGCAATGTTGACAATCAGGCCGGTGTTGCTCTCGCTCATGGCGCTGATCTCGCGGATCATCTGCTGCAAATCCTCGCGCAGCCGCCCGGGGTCGCCGATGCAGCGCAAAACGATGTTCTCGCGCCCGAGGCTCTCTCGCGCTTCGAGAAGATAGTCGTGCAGAAGATTCATGATGGTCTCAATCTCTTCGGGCGGCCGCTTCCAGTTTTCGGTGGAAAAAGCGTAGACCGTGAGATACCCGATGCCAATGCTCTGGGCATGGCGGGCGATTTTGCGAAAGGTCTCGGCCCCCACCCGGTGGCCGGCCGTACGCGGCAGCCCCCGCCGTTTTGCCCAGCGGCCGTTTCCGTCCATGATGATGCCGATGTGCTCGGGCAGATTATTCCAATCAAGCTCGTCGTTTTGTCTCTTTCTGCCAAACAGCATAATCTCTCCATTCCCTGCGGCATAATGGGATGGGAGCACATGTTGTGCTCCCATTCATATGATATGTTATCAGTCCGCCGCGGGGTCAGACCTCCATGATCTCCTTTTCCTTGGACTCAACCGCCTTGTCGATGTCCTTGCAGTACTTGTCGGTCAGCTCCTGCAGATCTTTCTCAGCAATTTTAAAATCGTCCTCGGTGATCTCTGACTTCTTCTTCTGATTCTTAAAGCTCTCCATCGCGTCACGGCGCACATTGCGCACCGAGATCTTGGCCTCTTCGCCGAATTTGCGAATCTGCTTGGCGAGCTCCTTTCTGCGCTCCTCCGTCAGCGGCGGGAAGTTCAGGCGGATGGTCTTGCCGTCATTCTGCGGGTTGATACCGATGTCGGAGCTCTGAATCGCCTTGTCAATGCTCTTGAGCGTTGAGACATCCCACGGGGAGATGACCAGAATGCGCGCCTCAGCCACCGAGATGGCAGCCATCTGATTGATCGGTGTGGGCACCCCATAGTAGTCCACCATGATGCGATCGAGCACAGCGGCATTGGCGCGGCCCGCGCGGATAGAAGCAAATTCACGATTGAGTGCAGCCAGGGTCTTGTCAAATTTCTGCTGTTCGTTCGGGTAGTTGTTTTTCATGAGCTACGCCCTCCTATGTGATGATGGTTCCTATCTTTTCACCCTCGATGACTCGGACAATGTTTTTTGGGTCGTCCAGACCGAAGACCATAATCGGAATCTTGTTGTCCATACAAAGGCTCGTCGCCGTGGAATCCATCACGCCGAGCCCGCGGTTGAGAATGTCGATGTACGTGATGTTGTCAATCTTGGTGGCGGTGGGATCGACCTCCGGGTCGCCGGTGTAGACACCGTCGATTCTCTTGGCAAGCAGGATGACATCGGCATTGATCTCGGCCGCCCGCAGCGCCGCGGTGGTGTCAGTGGAAAAGAACGGGTTTCCGGTACCACAGCCGAAGATGACCACGCGGCCCTTTTCCAGATGGCGCACCGCTCGATTTCTGATGTAGGGTTCGGCAATCTGCCTCATTTCAATGGCTGTCTGTACGCGGGATTCCACATTCAGGCTCTGCAGCGCATCCTGCAGAGCGAGAGCGTTCATCACCGTTGCCAGCATTCCCATATGGTCGGCGCGGGTGCGCTCCATATCCTTGCCGGCGCGGGTGCCGCGCCAGAAGTTGCCGCCGCCGACAACGATGGCGACCTCAACGCCCATATCCACACAGATTTTGATATTCTCACAGATCTCTTTTACGACAGCGGTATCAAGTCCGAAATGACTCGGGCCCGCCAGGGCCTCGCCGCTGACTTTGAGCAGAACTCTCTTATATATGGATGACATAGTTTCACCTCTCACCCATTTTACAATATCTTCCCCGCTTTTGTAAATACATATCAATTTGTTTCGTCTTTTTTTCCGGGTACTGCGCGCCATGTAACACACATTTGAACCCAGCGCATACTATATTAATGAAGTTCAGCTCTTCACACTAATTACTGTTTTAGGAGGATTATTATGGCTGACAATAAACTTGTGGCTGGCCCTCTCACCGGGAGCAATCCCGCCGTTAAGGAAGCGGTCTGCATCAGCACCAACAAGGTGTACGACACCTGCCGTGACAAAGATTGCCTGGAGGATATGCGCGTGTATCTCGATGCGTGCAGCCAGGGTCTCGTGGAGCGCGCGGCCAACGTGAAAGTCAAAAAGGCAGAGGTTATCTGGGCCTTCATCGATGTGGATGCGGTTCCCTTCAACAGAGGCTTCTACACAGTCAACATCACATACTATTTTAGAATCACTCTGGAAGTGTACTTAGGCGGAACCAAACCCACCGAGATCTGCGGCCTTTCGACATTCACCAAGAAAGTCATTCTCTTCGGCAGCGAGGGCACGGCGAAATCCTTCACCTCCTGCTACACCCCGAACGACACGGAGAGCCCGACAAACTGCTCGACCAATCTGCCCTGCGCTTCGGTCGAAGTGGTAGAGCCCGTCGTCCTCGGCGTCAAAGTCGTTGAGAAGTGTGACTGCGGCTGCCCGCAGGACGCCGATCTCATGGTGCCCTGCTGCGTGCAAAACTGCTTTGACAACCCGATTGGCGAGGCCGTCGCTGACAAGGGCGTCTACGTCTCCATCGGCATCTTCTCGATCGTGCGCCTTGAGCGCAAAGTCCAGATTCTGGTTCCGGCCTATGACTTCTGCGTGCCGACCAAGGAGTGCGTGGATTCGTCCAACGACAACGAGCCCTGCAGCCTGTTCGCCAGAATCAACTTCCCGACCGACGAATTCTTCCCGCCCGAGGCTTTCAAAACCCTCTCTTCTTCCGACACCAACACCTGCGGTTCCTGCACCACCAACGCCAACTGTGGCTGCGGCTGCCGCTAGAAATTCCTCCCGGGAAAACAGGGCGTCTTTGACGCCCTGTTTTCTTTTCAAAAAACGGGACAAACTGTGCGTTGGGGGTTGCATTTTAAAGCCCGGTATGATATAGTATCGTGGTCATAATACGCACACTGTGTGATTTTCTGAACAGTGCCGAAAGGTCCTCAGCGAAAATGAACGCAGTGGAGGGTAAACTAAAGGAGGAACTTACTATGTCAGTCATTTCTATGAAACAGCTGCTCGAAGCCGGTGTCCACTTCGGTCACCAGACCAGAAGATGGAACCCCAAAATGGCACCCTACATCTTCACCGAGAGAAACGGCATCTACATCATCGACCTGCAGAAGACCGTAAAAAAAGTCGATGAGGCCTACAACTTTGTGCGCGACACTGTAGCCGAGGGCGGCGACATTCTCTTCGTCGGCACCAAGAAGCAGGCGATGGATTCCATTCGCGACGAGGCCACCCGGTGCGGAATGTACTACGTCAATGCCAGATGGCTCGGCGGCATGCTCACCAACTTTAAGACCATTCGTAAGAGAATCGACCGTCTCAATCAGCTTCGCAAGATGGAGGCCGACGGCACCTTTGAGCTTCTGCCCAAAAAAGAGGTCGGCAAGCTCAACGGCGAAATTGAAAAGCTTGAGAAATTCCTCGGCGGCATCAAGGACATGAAGCGTCTTCCCTCCTGCCTGTTCATCGTTGACCCGAGAAAAGAGAGAATTGCCGTCAGCGAGGCGCGCAACCTGGGTATTCCGATTGTCGCGATTGTCGATACGAACTGCGACCCTGACGAGATCGACTATGTCATCCCCGGCAACGACGACGCCATCCGTGCCGTCAAGCTGATCTCTTCCACTGTGGCAAACGCCGTACTCGAGGCCAAACAGGGCGAGCAGTTTGAGGTGTCGGACGACGCGCCGGCCGCCGCTGCACAGGAAGCTTAATCACCATTCTTTTACTATTGGGAGGTACCAAATATGGCATTTACAGCAAAAGATGTCCAGGCGCTGCGCGAGAAGACCGGCTGCGGCATGATGGACTGCAAAAAGGCTCTCACCGAGACCAACGGCGATATGGAAAAGGCGGTTGAGTTCCTGCGTGAAAAGGGACTTGCCGCGGCTGCAAAAAAGGCCAGCAGAATCGCCGCGGAGGGTCTTGTCTGCGCCTATATCGACGACGCCGCGAAAATCGGCGTTCTGGTCGAAGTCAATTCCGAGACCGACTTTGTCGCGAAAAACGCGGATTTCAAGGCGTTTGTTGAGGGCTGCGCCGTCACCATCGCGAAGAACAGACCAGCCGATGTCGACGCGCTTCTCGCCGTCAAGTTTGACGGCTCCGATCTGACGGTTGCCGACGTGCTGCGCGAGAAAGTTCTCGTCATTGGAGAAAATCTCAAAATCCGCCGCTTCCAGATCTTTGATGGCAATCTTGTCAGCTACATCCACGGCGGCGGCAAAATTGGCGTCATTGTGAAGTTCCATGTCGACGACGCGGTCTTTGCCACCGATGCGTTCAAGGCCTACGGCAAGGACGTTGCCATGCAGGTCGCTGCGGCAAATCCCTCCTACACCAAGTCGAGCGAAGTTCCCGCCGAGGTTCTCGACAAGGAGAAAGAGATCCTCACCGCTCAGGCAATCAACGAGGGCAAGCCCGCTGCAATTGCCGAGAAGATGGTCGCCGGCAGAATCAAGAAGTACTACGCTGAGAACTGCCTGGTCGATCAGGCATTCGTCAAAGACCCGAACATGTCTGTCACACAGTACACCGAGTCCAAGGCCAAAGAGTTCGGCTCTGCGATCGAAATCGTCTCCTTTGCCCGCTTTGAAAAGGGCGAAGGTCTGCAGAAGCGAGAGGATGACTTCGCCGCCGAAGTCGCCGCGATGCAGAAATAAGTTCTTACGCAAAAGTCCCCCGCATATGCGGGGGACTTTTTTGTCGGTATTGGAACTTCTCTGTGGATTATCCTCTCACCCGCGGCAGTGTCGAGCCGCCATAGGGCATGACAATGACCTTGGCATCGGTCCCATGCTTCTCGAACGCATAGTCAAACGCCGTCTGTACCGCCCCGAAAGGTCTCAGAAAGATCTCAGAGACCAGTTTCTCATCAAGCTCCGACACCAGGCAGATCTCTGCATCCTCAAGCACCATGGCAATGGCCGCCGCCTTGTGGCCGCCAAGCTGAAAATCCTCGGCAATGCGTTCGACCATTGAGTGGGAGGTCGGCGCTGTGGTCATCCACTGCTCAAAGGTCTTCTCTCCAAAGCCCTCGCGGCAGGAGCCGACGAGAATCACCGTTCCCCCGCTTTTCACCGCGTGCTTTGCGTTGTCGAGTGCTTTCTGCGTCTGGTAGAGGTTCAGATCCTTTGGCGCTCCGCCCTGCGAGACCACGACGATATCGGCCCGGCTGTCAATCTCCTTGAGATAGAGGGTGTCGAGAAAGCGGCATCCCGCCCGATGTGCTCTCACCACGTCGCCGGCGACGGCCCGGATGACCTTCTTGTGCTCGTCGAGCACCACATTCAAAATAAAGTCGACCGGGCAGCAGCTCACTGCCTGCTCAATGTCCTCCCGGACGGGGTTGCCGTCGAGACTGCCGGCGGCCGCCTCACGCTCCACCATACGGCTGTGATTTGACTGGATGGCATCCCGCGTTGACACACCCGGCATAATTGCCTTGGCGCCGCCGCTGTAGCCCGCAAAGTAGTGGTACTCAATGTTGCCAAGGCAGATGCGCCGGTCAGCCTCGGCGACGGCCCGCGTCACATCAACCGGGGTTCCCCGGTCTGTAACGCCCATGTGTACACAGTCGGCCGGGTCACTGTCCACGCAACGATAGCGCTCGTATATGGCGTCTCCAACGAGGCGGCGCATCTCCGCTTCGGTGTGAGGGCGATGGCTGCCCAGGGCAAAGACAACGGTGATATCCTCTCTGCGGCAGCCCGCCTGTGCCAATTCGTCCAACAGCGGCGGCAGCACGAGTGCCGACGGCATGGGCCGCGTGATATCGCTGGTGACAATAGCGATCTTTTCACCCGGTTTTGCAATCTCACTGAGTCTTCTGCTGCCAATGGGTTCGCGCAGCGCCCGGCGCACTTCATCGGCGCCGGTGAGCCCGATTTCAACCTGATTCGGTTTTAAAACCGCCAGAATATTCTCATCCGGTACTGTCAGCGGCTGTGTTCCCGTTCCAAATCCAAGCTCCAGTCTCATGATCTTCCTCCCGCCGGAAACGCCTGCGCCGCGTGGCGCAGAGCTCTCACAACCGGAAGCTCCTCCCCGCTCAAAAAGCGGATGAGCGCGCCGCCGCCGGTACAGATGTAGTCAAGCTTGCTGTCAACATGGTACTTCTTTGCCGCCGTGATACTGTCGCCGCCTCCCACCACCGTGTAGGCGGCGGTCTCACCCAGCGCCTCAAAGAGCGCTCTGGTGCCATCCTCGCTCAAAGACTGTTCAAAGACGCCCACGGGACCGTTGCAAAACACAGTCTTTGCCCCGCGGATGATCTCACAGTACTGCTCGATGGTCTTCGGTCCGATGTCCACAGCAGCGCAGGTTTTGAGCGCCTCACAGCTGCCTGTGTCACGCAGTTCAATTTCATGGCGCTCTCCCCCGCTGATATATGCGAGGTCGCTTGGCATTACGAGTTTGTCCGCATGCGCCGAGAGCAGTTTTTTGCCCTCACCGATATAGTCAGCGTAATTTGACTTGACAATATAGTCCATGGTCGCAGCGCCGATGTCCTCCCCCGCGGCGGCGAGCAAGATCTGGCCCGCGAGACCGCCCGTCAGAACCCTGTCGGCGATGCCGCGCTCGAGAACCGTATCCATCATCAGAAAGGCATCCGCAATTTTTGCGCCGCCCAGCACGAAAACACAGGGGCGTTCCGGCGCCTGCATCAGGCCCGAAATGACGCAGTACTCCTCTTCAAAGAGCCGCCCCATCGCCGAGGGAAGCACCTGCTCAAAACCGCACAGAGACGGCTGGTCGCGGTGTGCCGCCGCAAAGGCGTCCATCACATACAAATCAGCGAGCGGCGCCAGTTTGCGCACAAGCAGCGTCTGAGCCTGCTGCTCATGGGTGAGCTTCAGCTTCAGTTCAAAGAGCGTCTGCTCCTCAGAGACAAAGCGCACATTGTCAAGCAGCAAAATCTCGCCGTCCTCCAGTCCCCGGATCGCCTCGCGCGCTGCCGGTCCGCAGACGTCGTCGAGAAAGCGCACCGGTCTCTCCAGGAGCTCCCGCAGCACCGCCGCATGCGGTTCGGTCGTGTAGAAATTCTTATATTCGATATCGCTTCCCTGATGGGCGAGAAGCACAAGCTTTGCCCCCCGATCCGACAGTTCCCGGATGGTTGGCACGCAGGCTTGAATGCGGGTCGTGTCCCGCAGGGTGCCCGTGGCCCTGTCAACCGGCTGGTTGATATCGACGCGCAGCAGAACAGTCTTGCCTTTGACGTCAAACTCGTCAATGGTGTTGATTCCAAATCTCATACGGCGCTCCCCTATTTGATGCCGAGATAGCGGTTGGTCATGGCCGTGCCCTCATCGCGGGTCAGCTGCATCTGCATGGCTGCACGAATGGCGTCCATATTTTCCGGGATGACGACCGACTCCTGCGGAATATTGATTGCAAACATGATGTCGTTGCCGGAATTGACAATCGACTCGTCCCACAGCGCAATCTCATAGAGGTCGCCGCGCAGTTTACCCATGTCACGCGCATAGCGGAAGAGCGAAGCGTTGCCGAGGAAACCGTCTTCGATCTTAACAGTGCGAATGCGCGGATGTGCGCCGAGAATTTCCAGGGTATTTGCCTTGTCGATCTTTTTCCGAGTGGAGGCCACGACGGTGATGATATGTCCGTGGGTCACAGGGGTGTGAACCAGAATACCGGTGGCGTCCACGTGCGGCATGATGGTCATCAGATCCACCGCCTGGTGGCTCGGCGCCTTGTCCATTTGCAGCGCATTCGTCAGGCCCCGGTGGTAGTCGCCGGGGTCAGCCACACGGCGAATGATGGTGATTGCAACTTTCTCGACGCCGACGGCCCGGTCGAGCGCATCCACCGCGCGGATGAGTCCCGTGGTGTTGCAGCTGGTCAGTTTGAGAAATTGCTGCCCAAGCCCTTTTTCATAGTTTGCATAACCGTGGAAAAAGACGTCGGCCACACTGTTCTTTTCACCGCCCTGGAAGACGGCCTTTTTGCCCATGCGGGCGTAGAGCTCCTTGTTTTTTGCGCCGACACCGGCATTTGTGGCGTCG
This sequence comes from Feifania hominis, assembly GCF_014384765.1. Lineage (NCBI taxonomy): Bacteria > Bacillati > Bacillota > Clostridia > Eubacteriales > Feifaniaceae > Feifania > Feifania hominis. The sequence goes on from NZ_JACRSP010000001.1 coordinate 610,469, forward strand.
AGCATGACGTCGCACTGCTCCACCAGATCCTCAAGCGAGCCGGAAATCGGTACGCCCGCTGCCTTGAGTTTCTCCTCGTTTTCCGGCATGGCATTGTAGAAGCGGTAGGGCATCCCCGCCTCCACAAGGCCTCTGACCGAGAGCGTCGGCGCAACATCCGCAACGCCCACAAGTTCCATGTCCTCCTGCAGAGCAACGCCTGTCGCAAGGCGCAGACCGATGACGCCGTATCCGGCGACTCCAACTTTCACTTTGGCCATTGTGATTTCCTCCCGTAAAATATTGTATTAAGAATGTATTAATTGTTAGCTCAAGTCTACCATCTGCCCGCAAAAAGTTCAATGATTTTGGCCCGGTTTTTTCAAAAAAAATCTGCTGCTTTCATACAATTTTTTGCGCAGAAGCACACATTGTATGAGCTCATGAAAAAAGCGCCGCAAAAGCGGCGCCTTTCTTCAGATCTCCTCATCCTCGTGCACAGGCTGCGGTGAACGCCGGCGGGCCCACCACCTGCCCGTATAGAGAGACGCCGAAATCAGAGACGTCAGCGGAATGGTCAGCAGCATACCGAGACTGCCGACAAGCGATTGTAGAATCTCGACTACAATCATCTCACGATTGAACAGTTCCAGAAGCGAACTGTTGTAGGCCACCAGTAACACGACAGTGGACAGTGAGCTTCCGATGTAAGCCAGAATCAGAGTGTTCGCCATGGTGCCCATCATATCGCGGCCGATGGAGAGACCGGAGCGCAGCAGAAGTCCAAAAGTCGGGTTTTGCGCGTTGTCGCGCAGTTCCGAGAGCGCCGATGAGATGGAGATGGACACGTCCATAATCGCGCCAATGGCGCCGATGATGATTGCGGCAAAAATAATCGCCTTGAGGCTGATGGGGTTCGGTGTATCGAGATAGAGAAGAAAGACCGAGTCCTCACTGGTAATACCGGTGAGCATCAGTCCTCTGTCCATGATGAGCGTCAGCGCCCCCGCAACCAGAACCCCACCGATGCAGCCGAGCGCAGCGGCGAGACTCTTCTGACTCGCGCCGTAGATCAGCAGCAGCGTCATAGCGGTGATAAAGACCGAGACCAGAATGGACCAGAAATAGATGTTGTAGCCCGACAGAATCGACGGGATGAATACCGCAAAGACCGCAAGGCAGGTAAACGCGAGTGAGACAATGGTGTTAAAGCCCTTGAACCGGCCGAAGAGCAGTATCGCAACAAAAAATATGGCGAGCAGTTTGTAGAGCGTCGGAGTGCGCAGGTATTCGCCGAAGACCCATGTAGGGTCCTCCCCCTCTACAATGGTTCTCTCATAGAGCAGAATCCGGTCTCCCTGCTGCACCTCGCGCGTGGTCATCGACTCATAGGACTCGATGGCCTGGGTTGCGACAATGCTCATGCCCTTGCGCTCGCCTTTCGTGATCTCAGCGACAAAGGTGACCACGGTATTCTCGCCGATCTCTCCATCGGAGAGCATCTCGTCGTCGGAGACCCGCTCGACAATTTTGGTTACCTTGGCCTGCTCAATGACATCGTCGCTGTCCGACCGGTCCACAACGTGCCGCATGGCAATGCGATTTCCCACCAGAATAAAAAGAATGGAAAACACAACGGTCGACAGGTAGACGAAAACGTCCTTTCTCTTTCTCACTGTCAATCTTAACACCTCCGGTTCTTGACAGGACTCTTGCTGCCCAGTATAATAATCTCAATCTTTATCAAAGGCGGTGACATAAAACCACAATGGACGACGGCGACGGACCTTGTCATAACAAATGCTTTCCAGGAGAATAGGCGTGGCCTGCATGTTTTGATGCGGGCTATGCCTTTTTGTGTTTTTATGACGCCAAACAAATTTTAGGAGGTACTTCCCTTGTCTGATTCTTTTCTATGGCAAATCGTTCTGCAAATCGTTCTCATCGCACTCAACGCGGTGTTCGCCTGCGCGGAAATCGCGGTGATATCCGTAAACGACGCAAAGCTTGCAAAACTCGCCCAGCAGGGCGATAAGCGCGCCGTCCGCCTGGCGGCGCTGACTCAGCAGCCGGCCCGTTTTCTCGCGACCATTCAGGTTGCCATCACCCTCTCGGGTTTTCTCGGCAGCGCCTTTGCGGCCGAAAACTTCTCGGACCGACTGGTCAGCTGGCTGGTTGGTCTCGGTGTGCCGATCGCCGAGAAGACGCTCGACTCAATCGCCGTTGTGGTGATCACACTCATTCTGTCCTACTTCACTCTGGTATTCGGCGAGCTTGTTCCCAAGCGGGTCGCAATGAAAAAGGCCGAGAAGCTGGCGCTTGGCATGTCCTCTCTGATCAGCTTTATCTCCAAGCTCTTCGCCCCCATTGTGTGGCTGCTCACCGCCTCGACAAACGGACTTTTGCGTCTACTCGGCATCGATCCAAACGCCGAGGATGAGGAGGTTACCGAGGAGGAGATCCGTATGATGGTCGACGCGGGCAGCGAAAAGGGCGCCATCGACAGCGAGGAACGGGACATCATTGAAAATGTCTTTGAGTTTGACGACCTATCCGCTGAGGAGATCTGTACCCACCGCAAGGAGGTCACGCTTCTGTGGCTCGACGAGAGCATGGAGCAGTGGGACCAGACCATCTGCAACAGTCGCCACACACTCTATCCCGTCTGCGACGAGAGCGTTGATCACATTGTCGGCATTTTAAATGCCAAGGACTATTTTCGCCTGGCGGATAAGTCGCGTGACAGCGTGATGAGGCAAGCTGTTTCTGCCCCGTTTTTTGTGCCGGAAAATGTGAAAGCAGATGTGCTGTTTCGCAATATGAAAAAGAGCGGCAACTACTTTGCCGTGGTACTCGACGAGTACGGCGGCATGACCGGCATCGTCACCATGAGCGATCTCGTCGCGCAGCTCGTCGGGGATTTCGAGGAAGACAGCCCCGACGAGCAGGTTCCCGAAATCGAGCAGATCGACTCTCAGACCTACAAAATACTTGGCAGCACCCCGCTGGAGGATGTCTGCGACAAACTTGATGTTGAGCTGCCGCTCGACGAATATGAGACATTTGGCGGGTATGTATTCGGCGTGCTCGGCACGGTGCCTGACGACGGCGCCCAGTTTGAGCTGGAGGCAGACGGCCTTGCCATCAAGGTAATTGAGGTTCGAGATCATCTCGTCGAACGCGCTGTCGTCTGCAAGACCAAGAGCTGACGGCGTTGCGGAGGAAAAAGGCGGCCCCTCACGGGGCCGCCTTGATTTTCTGCGGAGCAGGCAGACCTTAACGTGCCCCAATGTTGCCTGTACTATTTTGAAAAGCCGTTTCCCCTGTCAGCGGGAAGTCTCTGCGCCGCACGCTCTGCGAAAAAAGCGTGTCGGGCAATAGACATTGCGGGTTCCTAAAATAAAAACGTCGGAGCAAAGCGGACTTTGCTCCGACGTGGTGCCGCTGGTCGGGGTCGAACCGACACGGTATCACTACCACAGGATTTTGAGTCCAGCGCGTCTGCCAATTCCACCACAGCGGCGAGTACCAAAATAGTATAACCGATCATCGGCAAAATTGCAAGCAAATCAGGCCCTGGAATGTGCTTCGATGATCGCTGCAATCTCCTGTGCGGCGTGGCTGATCTGATCAAAGAGCTTTCCCTCGGCCATAACGCGAATCAGCGGCTCCGTTCCGGATGCGCGCACCACAATCCGGCCATTCTCGCCGAGCAGCGCCTCGTGCTCGCGGATTTTGTCGAGCAGCTCACTGTCTGAGAGATAGGTCTCCTTGTAGCTGTTTGTCACTCTGACATTGATGATGACCTGCGGGAAGCGCTCCATCACCGCCGCAAGGGCCGACGCTTTTTTGTGACTGCGTGCCATCAGCTTGAGCAACTGCACCGCCGCAAGCTGGCCGTCACCTGTCGTGGAGTAGTCGCGCAGGATGATGTGACCCGACTGCTCGCCGCCAATGCAGTGGCCGCAGCGCTCCATCTCCTCGAGCACATAGCGGTCGCCGACGCCTGTCGTAGCCACGTCGATGCCCGCCTCTCTTGCCATTTCAAACAGCCCCATGTTGGACATGGTGGTCACCACAAGCGTGTTGTTTTTCAGACAGCCGTCCTCTTTCATCTGTCTGGCAAACAGGGCGAGAATCTTATCGCCGTCGATCAGATCACCCTGCTCAGTCACCGCGAGCATCCGGTCCGCGTCGCCGTCAAAGGCGATGCCGATGTTGGCCTTGGCGGCGGTGACGGCCTGCGCGAGCGACTCCATATGAGTCGAGCCGCACTGGTCGTTGATGTTTGTGCCGTTCGGGTCGTCGTGGATGAGGGTGGCGCGCACACCGAGCGCCGAAAAGAGCTTGCCCGCTGTGGTAGATGCCGCGCCGTTGGCGCAGTCAAAGACCGCTTTGATGCCGCCGAGGTCAATGTCGCAGGTCGATTTGAGATAGCTTATGTAGTGGTCGGCAGCACGGGTGTCATACTGGATTTTCCCAATTTCCCCGCCGGACTTCAAAAAGCGCTCACAGCCCGATTTGATGGCCGCCTCGATCTCATCCTCCAGCGCATCCGAGAGCTTAAAGCCGTCGCCGTTGAAAAATTTGATTCCGTTGCTGTCATAGGGGTTGTGAGACGCCGAGATGACCACGCCCGCGTCGGCGCCGTACTTCTGCACGAGATACGCGACCGCCGGCGTCGGAATGACACCCAGCAGCACAACATCCGCACCCACCGAGCACAGGCCCGCGCTGAGCGCCGCCTCCAGCATATCGGAGGAGATGCGGGTGTCCTTGCCGATCAGAATTTTGGGCCGGTGATGGCTCGAGCGGGCGAGAACGACCGCCGCTGCCTGGCCGAGCTTCAGAGCAAATTCCGGTTTGAGTTCCTCATTGGCAATCCCGCGGACGCCGTCTGTACCAAACAATCTAGCCACGTTTTGTCCTCCAAACAATCATGATTCCCCGGAAAACGGGAGCCCCAGGTGCTCATACGCAAGCTTTGTCGCGCAGCGGCCTCTAGGGGTACGGTTGATAAAACCGAGCTGCAGCAAAAACGGTTCGTAGACATCCTCAATGGTGACAGTCTCCTCCCCGATGGTCGCGGCGAGCGTGTCCACACCAACCGGCCCGCCTCCAAAATATTGTATGATCGCATGGAGCATTTTGCGATCAATTGCATCCAATCCGAGTCCGTCGACCTCCAGACGGCTGAGCGCCTGGTCCGCCACAGACTTCGTGATGATGCCGTCTCCGACAACCTGCGCAAAGTCCCTCACGCGTTTGAGCATACGGTTCGCGATACGCGGCGTGCCGCGTGAGCGGGAGGCAATTTCCAGGGCGCCGCCGGGCTCAATCTCTATTTTGAGAATGCTGGCGCTGCGCGTGACGATCTCGCAGAGTTCCTCAGCGCTGTACATCTCAAGACGCAGCACCACGCCGAAGCGGTCGCGCAGGGGCGCCGTCATCTGACCGGCGCGGGTCGTCGCCCCGATCAGCGTGAATTTGTTCAGATCGAGCCGGATGGAGCGGGCATTCGGCCCTTTTCCGATGATGATGTCGAGCGCATAGTCCTCCATCGCCGGGTAGAGGACCTCCTCCACCGAGCGCGAAAGACGGTGTATTTCGTCAATGAAGAGAATGTCGTTCTCCTCGAGATTGGTCAGCAGAGACGCAAGATCCCCTGGCTTCTCAATTGCCGGACCCGAGGTCACGCGGATGTTGACCCCCATCTCGTTTGCGATGATGCCCGCGAGCGTCGTCTTGCCGAGTCCCGGCGGGCCGTAGAGCAGCACATGGTCGAGCGATTCCCGCCGCCCACGCGCCGCCTCGATGAATATCTTCAGATTCTCTTTCACCTTGGCCTGGCCGATGTACTCGTCCATATAGCGCGGGCGCAGAGACGTCTCGATTTCCCCGTCCTCACTGCGCAGGGACGACGTTACGATTCGGTTTTCCAAGTCCATGTCAAAATCGCGATCGTGTTCCATACCATTCTCCCTAGCGCATCAAAAATTTCAGAGCCTGTTTGATGGTCCTCTCCACCGGCTCGCCCTCGGCGTAGACCGCCTGCACGGCGCGCGAGGCTTCACTCTGGCTGTAGCCGAGAACCATCAGGGCATTGACCGCCTCAATCTGGCTGACCTCTCCCATGACCACCTCGCCCGGTGCCGCATTGGCGGAGGAGGGCATGAACTGCTCGTTTTTGATCTTGTCCTTGAGCTCGAGCACAATGCGATTTGCAATCTTCGGCCCGATGCCCGGCGCTCTGGTCAGAGCCTTGGTATCGCCCGTGACAATGGCGAGCGCAAGCTGTTCATAGGAGTTCTCCGACAGAATGGACAGCGCCGCTTTCGGTCCGACGCCCGAAACTGAAATGAGCATACGAAAACAGCTCAGCTCATCCGGGCTGTAGAAGCCAAAGAGCTCCATTGCGTCCTCCCGAACGCTGAAATGGGTGTGGAGCTTGACCTCCGCGCCGGCCTCCGGCAGCTTTTTGATGGTATTCATGGTAGTCGCAAGCCGAAAGCCGACTCCGCCGCACTCCACCACGACGGCGCCGAGCTCCTTTTCGGCGAGAGTTCCTCTGAGATAAGCAAACATCGGTTTTCTCCTATCTGAGCTGCAAGAGCTTTGATTTTGCCGAGTGGGCGTGACAGACGGCGAGCGCCACAGCGTCCGCCGTGTCGTCGGGCTTTGGAATCTCTTTGAGATGCAGAAGCATTTTGACCATCTGCTGCACCTGTTTTTTCTCCGCCTTGCCGTATCCCACAACCGCCTGTTTGACCTGTGACGGCGTGTATTCAAAGACCGGCACGCCGTGTTTTGCCGCCGCGAGCAGAATCACGCCTCTGCCGTGGCCGACCATGATGGCCGTTGTGACATTGGTGTTGAAAAAGAGCTCCTCCACCGACATGGCGTCGGGCCGGTGCTGCGCAATCAGCCCACACAAAAACTCGTAGATCTGAAGCAGCCGAACCTCGAGCGTCAGGCCCGCAGGCGTGTGAAAAGTGTCATAGGTCACGGGTGTAAAGCGGCTGCCTGCATAGTCCACCACCGCATATCCCACCGAGGCGATCCCCGGGTCAATCCCCAAAATTCTCATTGTCAATACCGCCGCAATCCGATGGATTTTGACTCACAGAGCCGAAATCCGACTTGTAAAACACAGACTATTGTATCACAGATCATCTGCCCCATCAACCGAAATCAGAGGGTGACAAGCCCCTCGTCCGCCAGTCTCTGGGCGGCCATGAGCACACCGATCTGCGCGGTGTCATAGACGATGCCCCCCTGCATAAACGCAATGTAGGGCGCGCGCATGGGGCCGTCAGCCGAGAGCTCAATGGAGGAACCCTGCACAAAGGCTCCCGCCGCCATGATCACCTGGTCCTGATAGCCGGGCATATCCCACTCCTGCGGCACGACGAAGCTGTCGATGGGGCTCCCCGCCTGAATGCCCTCGCAGAACGCCTTGAGTCCCGCGGGTGAGCCGAGCACAATCTGCTCAACGATATCCGTGCGCGGCTCGCAGTAGCGCGGGCTGCAGGCAAAGCCGAGTTCCTCAAAGAGCGCGGCGGCAAAGACCGCCGTCTTGAGCGCCTCACCCGTAATGTGAGGGGCGAAGAAAAAGCCGCGGTAGAGATTCCGGTTCTGGTTGAGAGAGGCGCCGACCTCTTTGCCGAGGCCGGGCGAAGTCAGCCGGTAGGCGCACAGCTCCACAAGGTCTGCGCGGCCCGCGATGTATCCCCCGCTCTCAGCCATGGAGCCGCCCGGATTCTTAATCAGCGAGCCCGCCATGAGATCTGCGCCCACCTCGGTCGGTTCGCGCGTCTCGACAAACTCCCCGTAGCAGTTGTCCACCATCACAATCGTCCTGTCACTCAGGCGGTGTACGATTTTACAGACAGTCTCAATTTCGGCAACCGAGATGGAGGGTCGGCGCTCATAGCCGCGCGAGCGCTGCAGATAGATCATCCTCGGCGCGCGCCTTGCGGCCTCGGTGATGCCGTCGAAATCAAGTGTCCCATCCTCGAGCAGATCCACCTGCTCATAGTGCACGCCGAAATCGGCAAGCGAGCCGTTTTTGACACCGTTAAGGCCAATGACGCCGTCGAGCGTGTCATAGGGCTTGCCCGCAACCGAGACCATGACGTCGCCCGGGCGCAGAACGCCAAAGAGCGCGACGGTCAGCGCATGGGTTCCCGACAGCATGAAGTGGCGTACCATCGCGTCCTCGGCGCCGAAAACCTGGGCGTAAACCCGGTCGAGCGTGTCGCGCCCGCTGTCGTCGTAGCCGTAGCCGGTGGTCCCGAGAAAGTGGCGCTCCGAGACGCCCTGCTGCATGAAAGCGTGAAGCACCTTGCGGCTGTTGTACGCCGCTGTCTGCCCAATGCCGCAAAGAGCCTGCTGCGCGCGCTGTTCGGCGAGCTGTGCGCGTTCGATGAGCTCCTGCGAAAAGGAAAACGGCCTGAAGAGCTGAGTCATAGTAGTCCCCCGTTTTTGCTTTGTCCCCATCGCGAAAAGCGGGGCGGATTGCTCCGCCCCATTTCGTGGGTTTTTGTTTTATTGCGCCGAATAGGTCTCAATGCCTCCCTCGGCAAGGGCTGCTGCCGCTTTCTCATTGTCGTCCACCTTGAGAATGACGCAGATTTTGTCCCCGCGTTTCATCAGAGACACATAGGCGTACTCCACACTCACACCGCTCCTGCCGAGCAGACTGAGCGCCTTTGAGAACGCACCGGGCGTGTCTTCAAGCCCGATGGCCAAAACACTTGTGATGGAGACCGCAAGCCCCGCCTGTTTGAGAATCTGCTCGCAGCGCTGCGGATCGTCGACAATGATGCGAAGAATTCCATAGTTGGTGGTATCGGCAATGGTGTGCGCGCGGATGTTGATGCCGCTGTCGGCAATCAGAGATGTGATTTCAGAAAGCCTGCCGGGTGTGTTTTCCACAAAGATGGATACCTGTTTGAATTGCATGGCCTCTCCTCCCAACATCGTTTCACTGTCTTCAGTATAGCACAGCTCTCCCCTCGGCGAAAAGCTCTTTTTTCAGCTCTCTTTCTGATAGCCGTAGCCGAAAGCCTTGAGATTCATCTCGAGGAATTTCGCCGGCACCACCTTTTGAATGGTCTCAATCCAGCGCTCCTTTTCAATGCCGAGCTGTCGCGCGAGCACGCCGAGCAGCACAACATTTGCCGCCTTTGCGCCGCCCGCTCTCTCGGCAAGCTCCACCGCGTCGACCGCGATCAAATTCGATGTGATCGACCGCAGCCGCTCATCGATGTCGCCGGGATACTCCGCCGCACCCGTGATGACCGGCATGGGGAGAATCTGCTGCGTGCTGTAGAGCAGAACCCCGTCCGGCTTGAGATAGTCCGCATAGCGCAACGCCTCGAGCTTTTCAAAGGACAGTACAACATCCGCGCCGGCCTTCTCGATCAGGGGAGACGCGACCTGCTCCCCATACCGCACATAGGTCACAACCGATCCGCCGCGCTGCGACATGCCGTGAACCTCGCTCACCTTGACGTCATAACCGCAGTCGACAAGCAGCGTGCCGAGCAGCTTGCTCGCAAGAAGCGAACCCTGGCCGCCGACACCGACAATCATCACACTCTTTGTCATCTCACTTGTCCCCCTTTTCGATCGCGCCGAATTTACAGATGTTCTGACAGAGATCGCAGCCCACACAGAGCGTGTGGTCGATTTTCATGACGCCGCCGTCCTGATAGATTGCAGGGCACCCGATCTTCAGGCACATTTTGCAGTTTTTGCACTTGGTTTCCTCGATTTGAAGAGGCGGGTATTTCTTGACTTCCTTGAGCAGAACACAGGGCCGTCGTGCAATGATGACCGAGGGCTCTGCCCTTTCAAGCTCCTCTTTGACGACTCTCTCAAACGCATCGAGATCATAGGGATCGCACACGCGCACACTCTTCACGCCGACCGTCTCACACAGACGCTCAATGGACAGAGCCACCGTCGGCTCTCCCTTGATGGTCCTGCCGGTCGTCGGGTTCTGCTGATGGCCGGTCATGCCGGTGATGCTGTTGTCAAGAACGATCACCGTTGTGATGCCCTTGTTGTAGATGGTGTCAATCAGGCCCGTAATGCCCGAGTGGGCAAAGGTCGAGTCGCCGATGACCGCCACGCTCTTCGCCGCGTACTCGGGGCGCACCTTGGTGAAACCGTGCAGCCCTGAAATGGATGCGCCCATGCAGATGGTGGTGTCCATCGCGCCCAGAGGTGGTGTCGCGCCCAGTGTGTAGCAGCCGATGTCGCCACTGACCATGACGCCAAGTCGGTGCAGCACATAGAAAGTGCCCCGGTGCGGGCAGCCTGGACAGAGCACCGGCGGCCGGCCCGGCACCGATCCCTCGATCCGTTTGACCTCAGTTTTTTCGCCGAGCAGCTTCTCACGGATGTCGTTTGCCGAGTACTCGCCGCAATAGCTGAATTGTTCTTTGCCTTTACAGTTGATACCCAGTGCACGCACTTCGGTTTCGACAATGCTGTCAAGCTCCTCGATGACGTAGAGTTCATCAACTGCCGCCGCAAATTCCCGAATCATCTTCTCCGGCAGCGGGAACGTCATGCCGAGTTTGAGATACGAGGCATTCTCGCCGAGCGCCTCGCGCGCATACTGATAGGCGATTCCCGAGGCGATGACGCCGATTTTTCTGTCATAGTATGTAATTTCGTTGATTTTGGACGTGTCAGCGTACTGCCGCAGCGCCTCGAGACGCCGCTCCACGGCCAGGTGGCGCGGCCGGGCATTTCCGGGCATCATGACGTACTTCTGCGGGTTCTTCTCATAGGGGTGAAGCTCGCGCTGCTCCCGCTCGCCGAGTGTCACGATGCTCTGGGAGTGGGAGGTTCTCGTCGACATGCGAAGCAGTACGGGAGTGTCGTATTCCTCACTGATCCGGTAGGCCTCCTTGACAAAGTCGATACACTCCATTGAATCGGCCGGCTCTACCATGGGGAGCTTCGCCGCGCGCGCGTAGTGGCGGCTGTCCTGCTCGTTCTGAGAGGAGTGCATTCCCTGGTCGTCAGCCACACAGATGACAAAGCCGCCGCCGACGCCCGTATAGGAACTTGTGAAGACGAGATCCGCCGCGACGTTGAGGCCGACATGCTTCATGGCGGAGAAAGAACGTGCCCCGGCGATCGAGGCGCCGAACGCTGCCTCGGCCGCCACCTTTTCATTGGGCGCCCACTCGCTGTAAATCTCATCATACTTGCTGATAAACTCGGTGATCTCCGTGCTCGGAGTTCCCGGATAGCTCGAGACAAAGCGCACTCCCGCCTCATAGAGACCGCGTGCGACCGCCTCGTTGCCAAGCATCAGTCTTTTCATAGAATCCTCCCTCTGGGGGCGACGCCCCGACTTCTATTTTTCATTTCTCAAATCCAGAATCCGCTTTGCCTTTCCCTGTGAGCGCTCGATGGTGTTGGGCCCGACCAGCGTCACTTTCGCGTCCAGCCCCAGTACGCTCTGCAACCTGTGATGCACGGTCTTCTCGAGTTCAAGAAGCTCGCCGTAGCGCTCGAGGAGCGTCCCATCCTTGAGCTCCACCTGCACCTCCAGCGTATCTTTGAAGTCCTTGCGGCGGATGACGAGCAGGTAGTGCGGGGCAATGTGCTCAGTGCCCATGATGACGGTTTCAATCTGCGACGGGAAGACGTTGACTCCCTTGATGATGAGCATGTCGTCACTGCGCCCGCGCACCTTGTCGATGCGTGCATGGGTTCTGCCGCAGGCGCAGGGCTCGGTGATGAGCCTCGTGATGTCCCGCGTGCGGTAGCGCAGAACCGGCAGGGCCTGCTTTGTCATCGCGGTGATGACAAGCTCCCCCGTCTCCCCCTCCGGCAGGACTTCGCCCGTCTCGGGGTCGATGATCTCGGCGATGAAGTGATCCTCCGCCAGGTGCAGCCCGCAGCGAAGCTCACATTCACCCGCAACGCCGGGACCGATGAGCTCGCTCATACCGTAGTTGTCAGTCGCCAGAATGCCGAAATTCTCCTCAATCTGGGCGCGCATCTCGTCGGTGCATCCCTCGGCGCCAAAGAGCCCAATGCGCAGCTTGAGCTTGTCGCGGATTCCCATCTCCTTTGCCACCTCCGAGAGGTAGAGCGCATAGGAGGGGGTCGCCACAAGCAGTGTGGTGCCGAAGTCCTGCATCAGCATGAGCTGTTTTTCGGTGTTGCCGCTCGACATCGGCACAATGGTCGCCCCGATTTTTTCAAGGCCGTAGTGCAGCCCGAATGCCCCCGTAAAGAGCCCGTAGCCGAACGCAATCTGCACAATATCTTTGGAAGAGGCGCCGGCCGCTGTCGCAAGGCGTGCGACCAGATCGCTCCAGATATCCAGATCCTGCCGGGTGTAGCCGACAACCGTCGGCTTTCCCGTGGTGCCGGAGGAGGCGTGAATTCTCACGATCTCCTCCATCGGCGCGGCGAACATTCCAAACGGATAGTTCTCACGAAAATCGTCTTTTACCGTAAAGGGAATCTTATGTAAATCGGAGAGAGTCCGAATGTCCTGCGGTACAATGCCGGCCGCCTCAAATTTAGCCCGGTAGAGCGGAACTCTCTCATAACAGCGCTTCACCGCAGCCTGCAGGCGGGTCAGCTGCATCTTTCTGATTTCGTCGCGGGGCATGGTCTCGATTTCTCTCTGCCAAAACATCGGCGTTTGCTCCTCTCGTTTTCTGTCTGTCGCAAAAGAAAAAGACTGCAAAAAGCGGCGGCACGAAAGCAATGTGCCGCCCGTTTTGGCAGTCAGGCCGACGACTGTGCCGCTGGCGGCACAGCGGTGGTACGCTGTTTCATTTTCCGTCCTCCCATACTACCTGTCTGCTGCACGCAACTACCGGTCTTCCATTCTACAAAATCTTGCTCTCAGAACCGTACGACGAGCTTTTCTCCCACCTTGGTAAAGCCGATGCTCTGGTAGAGCTGCTCTGCTATGGGGTTGTTGTAAGCGATAAAGGGCGTCTTTCCCTCGTTGAGCAAATCCCGGCAGAGCTTGCTGACGGTTTGTCTCGCAAGCCCCCTCCCGCGAAATTCCTCGCGTGTCGCAACGCCCGAGAGCATGGCCATCCGCTCGGTCTCGCAGACGGCGGATGCAGTGCTGATCACCTCGCCGTCGACTTCATAGCAGTAGGTGCGTCCCGTCGCTTTGTGATCGGCGCCGCGGCGCTCCATATAGAACTCCTCAAAGGTGATGGCGTCAAAGACCGCCACCTCGCTGAGCAGCGCATAGACTTTTCGATAGGCAATGATGTCACGCGCCCGCGTTACGCCATCTGACGAGTCAGAGAGCGAGAGAACGGACTGCATGCTTGCGAAGTGGTAGGCGTCGACCTTTGCAACGTCGGCGAGTCCGTCGAGCACTCGCATGATGGAGGCGCGCTCGCCGATGAGTTCCTCCTTGCCGGCCGTAAAGTTCAAAAAAGCCGCAAGTTCGGCCGTATCTGCGCCCGGCTCGGCTTTGAGATAGTAGTGCCGGTTCGTCTTCAGAATGACCGCCGTGACGGTCTCGTCGCTCTGCTGAATCCACACGTCAAAATAGACCTGTTCGAGAGTCGTCAGTCCCGCGCGGTAGCGCATGTAAATCTCGGGCGACGGTTCCAGAAAGCGGGCGATGGTGTCGATGTCTTCAATGGAATAACGCTTGATCATAAAAATCAATTCTCCGTCTGATACTTGTCAAACTCTGTCGTGAGCGCATGGCACAGAAGCCTCACGCAGGCGTCAACGTCCTTTAGATCGATTGTTTCTGTGGGTGTGTGAATGTTTCTCGTCGGAATGGAGACCCCGCCCGTGACAACACCAGCGCGGCTGGCGCTGATCGCGCCTGCATCGGTTCCGCCGCTTTTGAGAACCTCCATTTGATATTTAATCTTATTCTCTTTTGCGCTGTATGTCAAATGGTTTATCATGGATTTGTGGCAGATCACGCTGCTGTCCTTGACTTTGATCGCCGCCCCCTCGCCGAGTTTGAGCGGGCAGTTTTTCGAGCCGATCATATCGCCCGAATCCGTGACGTCAACGGCGATGGCATAGTCGGGTTCCACCGAATAGGCCGCCGTGCGTGCACCGCGCAGCCCGAGCTCCTCCTGCGTGGAGAAGACGAAGACACAGTCGTAGAGCGGGTCTTTGAGTTTCTCGATGACCCCGCAGAGAATCGCGCAGCCAATCTTGTTGTCGAGCGCCTTTGAGACCAGCCTGTCACCCATCTTCAGCGGCTCGTTGACAACACACGCCACATCGCCGATGTCGATGCGCTCGAGCGCCTGCTCGCGCGACGAGGCGCCGATGTCCAGATAGAGATTTTTGAGCTTCAAGTCCGCGAGTTTGACCTCCTCCTCGATGCAGACGACGCCGCGTACGCCGTTTGTGAACTCCATCTGCATGTTGGCGAGGGAAAACACTGTCAGACCGCCCATTGGCACAAAGCGCAGATAGCCGTTTTCCTCAACAAAGTTTACCATGACGCCGATCTCGTCCATATGGGCGCAGAGCATAAAGGTCTCGGCATCCGCCCTGCCGCAGCGGCGCACGGCAATCAGGTTTCCCATGGCGTCAGTTCGGATTTCATCGACATGGGGCGCGATTTTCTCGCGTATTTTCCGGGCAATCTTCTCCTCGTTTCCGCTGACCGACGGCGTCGAGAGCAGCTCGTATAAAAAGTCCATTTTAAGACCTCCGTTTCATCAAATCAGCGCTCTGGCAAAGCGCTGCGACCAGCTTTTCCGTCTCGAGAATGTCGCTGATCTTCATCATGCACGACGGCGAGTGGAGATACCGGCAGGGCGTCGCGACGCTCGCCGTCTCCACCCCGCTCGCGGTGCGTTGAATGCCGCCCGCGTCGAGCCCCCCGACCATGATCTGTTTCATCTGGTAGCGCACGCCGTTCTCCTGCGCGATGCGGCGTACTTTTTTGAGGGTGTCCTTGAAGTAGTAGGTGGTGCTCTCCATCAGAAAGAGCGCGCAGCCGCCGCCGAGCTTGAGCCCCTGGTCGCGCTCGTCGACACCGGCATAGTCCGCAGTCGTCGTGGAGTCGATCGCCACAGCAAAGTCCGGCTCGATGTCATATGACGACGTGTATGCCCCGCGCAGGCCGACCTCCTCCCCCACCGAGAAGACATAGTAGGTGTCGTAGTGCGGACGCATGCGCATGCTCTCCATGAGCACCGCGCAGCCCACGCGGTTGTCCAGCGCCTTTGCTTTGATGCAGCCGTCGCCGAATGTGACAAAGTCTGAGTCGAAGACGGCGCAGTCGCCGAGCGACACCGCTTTCTGCGCATCCTCCCGCGAGGTGGCGCCGATGTCGATATAGAGCCGGTCGAAGCCGGGCGCCTGCTTGCGCTCCTCCGGCGTCTGGATGTGAATGGCCTTGGTGCCGATCACGCCCGGCACCTGTTTCTCACCGACCAGTACGCGCCGCCCGGTGATGACGCGGGGATCGATGCCTCCCACCGGCTGAAAGCGCAGCAGTCCCTCGTCGGTGATGTAGGACACGAGCAGCCCCACCTCGTCCATATGCGCGCAGAGCATCAGCTTTTTCGAGGAATCTGTCCCCTTGCGAAACGCGATGAGATTGCCGAGTCTGTCGCGGCGGCAGTCGTCCGCAAAATCACGGATCTTCTCCTCAATGTAGTCGGCCACGCGGGACTCGTCCCCCGAGACGCCGCCGAGCTGTGAGAGCTCGGAAATGAGCGTCACAATCCACTCCATCACTCCCACTCCTTTCTCTTGGCGCGCACATACGCGCACAGAAGCTCGCCCGTGTTTTTCAGATCGTCGAGCACAATGGTCTCGATGCAGGTGTGCATATACGTCATCGGGATGGAGAGCAGTCCCGTGCGCACACCGCTGCGGGAGATCTGAATGGCGTAGGCGTTTGTTCCCGTACTGCCACCCATGACTTCAACCTGGTAGGGGATGTCCTCTTTTTCGGCGAGCGAAATGAGCTTTTTGGAAATGGCCCTGTCCAAAATGGGGGCAATCCCGACCATGGGGCCCTCACCGAGACGGGCAGTCTCCTCCTTTTTGGCGTCGGGCGTGTAGGCGTGCGACACGTCGATGGCAATCGCCTCGTCCGGGTCAATCAGGTAGGTCCCCGTCTTCGCTCCACGCATGCCGGTCTCCTCCTGCGTGCTGATGAGCACGGCGAGATCGAAGGGCAGCTGCGTCTCCCGGAGCTTGTCAAGGCAGTAGAGAATCGCCGCAGTCCCCGCACGGTCGTCAAAGCTCTTGCCGGCGACGCGGCCGTTTCTCAGCTCGACGCTCGTGCGGCGCAGGGAGATCACGTCGCCCACTGATACGAGCTCGCGCACCCGTTCGACCGGCAGTCCAATGTCCACCACCAGATCGGCGACCTGCACGGTCTTCTTACGCTCCTCGGGGGTATTCATGTGGGGAGGCTTGCAGCTGACAATGCCGTAGAGACGCTCCCGCCCGTGCACCACAACCTCGTTTGCAAGCAGAATGCGGCTGTCGACGCCCGCGATGTTCTCAAAGTGGAGAAAGCCATCCTCGGTGATCTCGGTCACCATCATGCCGATTTCGTCGAGATGCGCGTCGAGCATCAGGCATTTGGCGTTCTCCCGTCCGCAGCGGCGAAAGCCCACCACGTTGCCCGAGCGGTCAAGCGTGACCTCGTCGAGATAAAACGACAGCTTTTCCCGGATATACTCTCCCGCCTCATTCTCGCGGCCTGAGACCCCGTAGCAGGCGGAGAGTTCAAACAGTACTTCCTTGCAATCCAATTGGGACACCTCTCAATTCAAAGCGCTCACAAGCTCACGGAACCTGTCGCCGCGCTCCATAAAGTTGCGAAACATATCAAAGCTCGCACAGGCCGGGCTGAGAACCACCACGTCGCCCGGCGCAGCCAGAGCGCGCGCCTCGCGCACCGCCTCTTCCAGTGAGGTAGCCTGTCGCAGAATCGGCGTGTCGGTGCGGTAGCCGGCGGCACTTCGGATCGCCTGTTCGATCTTCGGCGCCGTGACGCCGATAAGAACCGCAGCCTTTGCGTTTCTCACCACATCCGCCCCGAAATCGTCAAAGGCGATCTTCTTGTCGTAACCGCCGAGAATGACGATGATCTTCTGTTTGAAGCTGGCAAAACAGGCCCTTGTTCTCGTCGGACTCGATGCGATGGAGTCGTTGTAATAGCGGACGCCGTCGAGCTCGCGCACAAGCTCCAGCCGGTGGGGCAGCCCCGCAAAGTCGGCCGCCACGCGGCGCACCGTATCGTCCGAGACCAGTCCCCGAACGGCGCAGAGCGCCGCCATGAAGTTCTCCACATTGTGGTCGCCAGGCAGATGCAGCTCATCGCGGCGCAGAAACGGCGCGTCGGCCCCATTTCTCACCCGGCGTATCCATCCATCGGCATAGTAGCAGCCGTCGTCAACCTTCTCCCGCCGCGAGAAGAGCAGCACACGGCCCTTTGCCCGCGCCGCATAGGAGCGGGTGTAGTCGTTGTCGGCGTTGAGCACCAGAAGTCCGTTTTCGTCCTGGTGCAGAAAAATATTTTCCTTGGATCCGGCGTACTCCTCCATCGAGGTGTGCCAGTCGAGGTGATTCGGCGCCACGTTTGTGATAACCGCAACATCCGGGCTGCGGCGCATGGTCATCAGCTGAAAGCTCGAGAGCTCCAGCACCGCGACGTCCCCCTGCTCAATCTTCTCTATGTCGGGCAGAAGCGGCCGCCCGATGTTGCCGCCCAGGTGACAGCGCTTCCCCTGCGCCTTGAGCAGCGCCGCAATCAGAGAGGTCGTGGTCGACTTGCCGTCGCTGCCGGTCACAGCGATGATTTTACAGGGACACAGCGCAAAGAAGACCTCCATTTCACTGGTCACTGTGACGCCGCGTTCACGCGCCTGACAGAGCGGCGCAATATCCGGGCGCATACCGGGCGTACGGAAGAGAAGCTCAGCGTCAAGCTCATCGAGGTAGTGCTCGCCGAGTTTGAGCGTCACACCGAGACTCATCAGCTCCTCCACCAGATCTCCGAGCTCCGTGAGCGACTTTCTGTCGCAGGCCGTCACCCTGGCACCCTTTGCAGCAAGCAGCCGGATCAGAGGCGTATTGCTCACGCCGATGCCGATCACGGCAATCTTCCTGCCCCGAATCCACTCAAAAAAAGCGGCGCATTTCTGATTCATGTGAACTCCTCCATACAGGTAATACCAACATTTTCAGTTTACTATATTATGTGTGGAATGGCAACTTTTAGAGCTCTCGTTGACAACATTTTTGATTTATATTAAACTGGGGGTGCGAGTAAGCCAGACAGTCGCGTGGGGATTCATTCTCCATGAGGAAAGTCCGAGCTCCACAGGGCAGGATTGTGGGTAACGCCCACCAAAGGCGACTTTAGAGACAGTGCAACAGAGAGATACCGCCGCTCTTTGAGCGGTAAGGGTGGAAAGGCGAGGTAAGAGCTCACCGGCGCACAGGGTGACCGTGCGGCCATGTAAACCTAATCTGGAGCAACACCGATAGGGGACGATCTGCGCTTGCCCGGCGCGTCCCGGGAAGGTGGCACGAGCCGTATGGCAACATGCGGCCTAGATAGATGACTGTCAAATACAGAACTCGGCTTATAGACTTAGTCGCACCAAAGGCCCCCGCCACCAGGCGGGGGCCTTTTCCATGGAAGTCAAATTCACTTGAGTTTCCCCCGCGCTGTGATGTATACTGGTCTCAATCAAACAGCAAAGGAGACCACTATGGCAACCTGGCAGGAATTGGAGAACGAGTGCGCAAGCTGCACCAGGTGCGCGCTCTGTAAAACCCGGCTCAATGTGGTGCTCGGCGCCGGTGACCGCAGCGCCCGTATTCTCTTTGTCGGCGAGGCACCCGGCGCCTCTGAGGATGAGACCGGCATTCCCTTTGTGGGCAGAGCCGGCAAGCTTTTGGATCTCTTTCTCGACGCCGTCGGTCTTCGGCGCGACGAGATCTACATCACCAACATCGCAAAGTGCCGTCCGCCGCAGAACCGCGATCCCCTCCCCGAGGAGGAGGACGCCTGCATCCCCTATCTGCACACGCAGATTGAGTTGATCAAGCCGGAGATGATCGTCTGCCTCGGCCGCATTGCGGCCATGCGCCTGATCAAGCCGGACTTTAAAATCACCCAGGAACACGGACGGTGGTTCACCTACAACGGGGTGCCGATCACAGCTACGCTGCACCCGGCGGCGCTGCTGCGCGATCCCCGCAAAAAAGAGGACGCCTACAACGACTACAAGATCATCCGGGCGGCGCTCGACGCCCTGCCCGGCAAGGAGGACTGACACCATGCTTCGTCTCGCCACCATCGGAACCAGCTGGATCACCGGCGCTTTCATCGACGGCGCCAAACTCTCCGGCAAATTCACTCTCACGGCTGTCTACTCGCGCGATGCCGAGCGCGGCGCCGCATTCGCGCTCAAGCACGGAGCGCCGAAGGTCTTTACAGACCTTGCGGAACTCGCCGCGAGCCCCGATGTGGACGCCGTCTACATCGCAAGCCCCAATTCCCTACACTATGAGCAGGCAAAGCTGCTGCTCGACAACCAGAAGCATGTTCTCTGCGAGAAGCCGCTGACCATCAACAGCGCCTACGCGCAGGAGCTCTTTGCGCTTGCCGCCAAACGCGGCTGCATTCTCATGGAGGGCATCACCCTGCTGCACATCCCGGAGCTCGCCGACTTCCGCGCGGCGCTCGGGCGCATCGGCAAAGTCAAGCTCGCCCACTTCGACTTCTCGCGCGTCTCCTCGAAGTACCGCGACTATGTTGAGGGGCGCAACCCCAACATCTTCAACCCCGCTTTTGCCACCGGCACGCTGATGGACATCGGCGTCTACTGCGTCTACCCTGCTCTGTATCTCTTCGGCAAGCCGAAGGCTGTCTCGGCAAGCGCAACCTTCATCGACTCCGGCGCCGATGCCTCGGGCGCCTCCATTTTGGAATATGACGATCTGATCGCGGTGCTCACCTACTCCAAGACGACGCAGGGCTGCGATATTTCGGAAATTCAAGGTGACCTCGGCACCATTCTCATCAAATCGATCGGCACCATGTCTCAAGTGACGCTCAAGCTGCTCGACGGCACGCAGGAGGAGATCGTCTCCCCGCGTGAAAAGAGCGATCAGATGCGCTACATTGCAAGCGACTTTCACCGCTTCATCACGCAGCCCGACCAGTCCGCCGGGGAGTATCAGGAGCTCTGCACGCTCAGCGTCGACGTCTGCCAGGCGCTGCGTACCCTGCGCCGCGCGGCGGGAATCAAGTTTCCCTGCGATATTGACTGACAGCCCCCATTGTGAAAAAAAGGTGCGCCGACGGCGCACCTTTTTTCTTTTTACAGGCTGGTTTTTCGCGTAACATTTTTTCCGAAAGCCGATACTATAGTACTGTAAGGTCAAATCAAAGAGGCAAATTCGGCATGCCGCTTGCCGCAACGGCGGCGCCCGCATGGAGGCATCTCCACCACGGGGCGAATGGAGCAACATATGACTGATAATAGACCGCAGACCCAAAACTATTTTCTCGGCGCGAATACCCCCTATGGCTTTTTCTCCTATTTTGACCATGTGGTAGACCTGCCGAACGCCCGCCACCTCTACATCATCAAGGGCGGTCCCGGCACCGGAAAGTCGACCTTTATGAAGCGCGTGGCCGGCGCTCTGGTTGATTCGGGCCGACAGGCGGATTTCATCCACTGCTGCAGCGATCCCGACTCGCTCGACGGCATTGCCTTTCCCGAGCTTGCCGTCGCCTTTGTCGACGGCACCGCACCGCACATCATCGAGGCCAGGTACCCCGCCGCCATCGACAGCCTCATCGACTTCGGGGCCCTGATCGATGCGCAGCGCATCGCCGGTCACCGGGAGACCATTCTCGGCGAGACCACGGCCATTCAAAACCTCTACCACAAGGCCTTTCGCTACATACGGGCAGCGCGCGCGCTGCTCGACGACACCTACTCCGCCGCAGCGGCGGCCCTGATTCCCGACAAGGTCGAGTCGTACGCTGCCAAGTTTGCAAAGAACAACTTTCCGAAAGTGCCCTATGACACCGGCCGGCAGACCAACCGCTTTCTCAGCGCCATCTCCCCGGACGGCATCATCGACTACTTCGACGACTTTGCCAGAAAGTCGGAGTATCTCTATGTGGTCGACGATCAGTACGGTCTGTCGGGGATTCTGCTCGGGCTGATCAACGAGCACGCCCTGCGCGCCGGTCTCTCGACCGAGGTCTACTACTGCTCGATGGACCCGCTGTGCAAAATCGAGCACCTGTATCTGCGCGAGCTGCACATCGGCTTTCTCACCAGCAACCCCTACCACCCCTACTCAGGCGACTATTTCAGAAAGGTCAACATGCTGCGCTTTCTCGACCGCGACCAGCTCGCCGCCCACAAGACGCGCATCCACTTCAACAAAAAGGCGGCTCTCGCACTGCTGGAGGAGGCCATCGGCACCCTGTCCAACGCAAGGGCGCACCACCGGACCCTCGAGGAGCTCTACCGCGGCTGTGTGGACTTCGGCGAACTCGATCGGCTCACACAGACCCATCTGCGCGATCTCCTCTGAATATAGCAAAACCGTTTGCCCCGGCAAACGGTTTTTTGCATTCTATTTCTTCTCAAAGAGCTCCTCAGCATACCGAACCGAGCTCATGGCATCTCTTCCGTAAAAGTCGGCGCCGATCTGCCCGGCATAGTCGGCGGTTAAAACTGCGCCGCCAACCATGACGCGGACTCCCGGCGCGCGCTCGCGCAGAAGATGGATCGTCTGAGCCATGCTCTCAACGGTTGTAGTCATCAGCGCCGAGAGGCCGACGAGCCTCACACCGTTTTCGAGAGCGGCGTCCACCACACGCTCCGGCGCCACATCCCGGCCGAGGTCAATGACCTGAAAGCCGTAGTTTTCCAGCAGCACCTTGACGATGTTTTTACCGATGTCATGGATGTCGCCCTTGACCGTGGCAAGAACAATCTTCTCCCCGGCCGGCTGCTTCTCACCGCTCGCCGCAAGGCTTGCCTTGAGCGCCTCAAAGGCCTCCCGGGCGGCATCCGCACTCATGAGCAGCTGCGGCAGAAAGACCGTCTTGTTCTCAAAGCCTCGGCCGACCTCGTCGAGCGCGGGCACAAGCTCCTGTGAAATGATAGCAAGCGGCTCCTGTCCCTGTGAGAGCAGTTCGCCCGCCGCCGCGCGGGAGCGCTCGCGCAGGCCGCGCAAAATCGCATCGCGCAGCGAGCAGTCGCCGGCCGCCGCTCTTGTCTCGGGTACGACGCCCGAGTACCGCCCGATGTAATCGGCACATTTTTCGTCATAGCCCCAAAGCGCGCGAAAGGCGTGGTAGGCGTTCATCATCGCCTCGGCATTGGGGTTCAAAATAGCGGCGCCAAGCCCCCGCTCGAGGGCCATCGTATAGAACGCGGCATTTACAAACTCGCGGCAGGGCAGCCCGAACGACACATTGGAAACCCCGAGAACGGTCTTAACTCCGAGTTCGCGCCGGACAAGCTCGAGCGCGTCGAGCGTCACTCTCGCGGCGTCGGGAATGGAGCTGATCGTCATGGTCAGCGTGTCAATCATAATATCCTTTTTGTCAATGCCGTACTGCCGCGCAGTGTCGACAATCTTTTTCGCCACGGCGAGGCGCCCCTCGGCTGTCTCGGGAATGCCCGCCTCGTCGAGCGTCAGGCCGACCACAACCCCGCCGTACTTCGCGACAAGCGGAAAAACGGCCTCCA
Source organism: Feifania hominis (assembly GCF_014384765.1). Taxonomy (NCBI): domain Bacteria; kingdom Bacillati; phylum Bacillota; class Clostridia; order Eubacteriales; family Feifaniaceae; genus Feifania; species Feifania hominis. The sequence continues at coordinate 633,199 of NZ_JACRSP010000001.1, forward strand.
TCGACTCCCGCTTGCCGTTGACCGAGTTGACGAGCGCCTTGCCGTTGTAGACGCGCAGCGCCGCCTCCATCACAGCGCTCGACGCCGTGTCAATCTGCAGCGGCGCGTCGACGACGCCCTGGAGCTCCGTCACGACGCGCACCATCGCCTGCCTCTCGTCAATACCCGGCAGGCCGACGTTCACATCAAGCACCTGCGCGCCCGCCTGCTGCTGCGAAATCCCGGCCGTGAGGATGTACTCCAGATCGCCTTCCCTGAGCGCCTGCTTCAGGCGGGGCTTGCCGGTAGGATTGATTCGCTCACCGATCACAATGGGCCCGTTGTCAAAACTGACGCTGCGTCCGTAGGAGGAGATGACGGTCTCATTTTTTGCTGTAAAGGGCTTTAACTTGATACCAGAGCATCTCTGTGCAACTGCGCGGATATGCTCCGGCGTCGTGCCGCAGCAGCCGCCGATGAAAGCAGCGCCCAGCTCGGCGAGCTCCTCCATGGTGGCGGCAAACTCCTCCGGTCCGACCTCGAAACAGGTTTTTCCCTCGCGGATGACCGGCATGCCCGCGTTGGGGTTGACAATCACCGGTACGCTCGCGCGGGCAAGCAGCTCGGGAAGAAGCTTCGTCATCTGCACGGGGCCGAGCCCGCAGTTCATGCCGAGCGCAGCGACGCCCAGCCCCTCCAGCATGGCGACCACACCGGCCGCGTCGCCGCCGGTGAGGAGCTTTCCGCTCTCATCGAAAATCACCGTCGCCGTCACCGGCAGCTGCGTGCACTCTTTTGCCGCGAGAACGGCTGCCTTTAGCTCGAGCGTGTCGCTCATCGTCTCAATGTGGATGAAGTCGGCCCCGGCGCGCTCACCGGCGCGCGCCATCTCCCCAAAGAGTTCGACCGCCCGCTCAAATTCCAGGTCGCCAAGGGGCTTTAAAAGCTTTCCCGTCGGCCCGATGTCAAAGGCGATCAGGCGGTCGGGCTGTCCATACCGTTCGATGGCCCGCTTCGCAGCGGCCACGGCAGCCGATGCGACCTGATCCACCGCAAGGCCGCACAGCTCCATTTTCAGCGCATTTGCGCCAAAGGTATTGGTCGTTATGATGTCGCAGCCCGCCTGCAGATAGGCAAGGTGGATTTGCTCAACCACCTCCGGGCGCTCCAGATTCCAGCTCTCGGGCAGCGCACCCGCAGGCAGGCCTGCCGCCTGGAGCATGGTTCCCATGCCGCCGTCAAAGATCAGCGGCCGCGACTTGAGCAGAGAGATCGGATTCATCTGTCGTTCCCCTTTCTGTATGGGCAGTCGACCGCCGGGCAGCTTTCGCATTTGTCCGCCGCGGCCTCCGCTTTGCCCTGCGTCACGCCGATGATCGCCGTCACCGACTTCGTCGGCGCGAGCATACAGCTCTCTGTCGCAGTGAGCCCCATGCGTTTCGGCGCGTCCAGCAGCTGTAGAATATCGCGTTGGTACGTCAGAGAGAAGTCGGCATAGCCCGGGCTGAAACGGGGCTTGAAGTGCCTTCCCTGTACAAGGTAGTTCTCCAGCAGCTGTGCCTGCCGCTCGTCGCAGTAGCTCTCGATCATCGACGCGGCGCAGGCCTGAAGAACCACCGCCCGGCCCATATCGGCCACGCTTGCACGCTGAATCAGCCGATCGACGCCCGCTCCCAGCGTCGCCGCGAACAGAATGATCTCGTCGCAGCCCGCCAGATGGCGGATGAGGCCGCGGCTCTGTACCATCATCCCAAGAAAGCACACGGTATCCTCTTCGGGAAATACCGCAAGCGGGGCCTCGCGCGTGAGCAGGCGGGGCGTCGCCTCCTGTTCGAGCTCGGCACAGGCGTCGTCAATCAGCCGGTCAAGCTGCTCTCCGGGCTCGGCACCGCGCACGCCCAGATAGCGCAGTATCTCATCACGGTTTCGTTTCACAGCTGTTCCCTGACAGATGCGGGCAGTCCGTCAATCTCCCGGAGAATGTGGGACAGATTGTCAAAGATGGCCCGCGCGACATCCGGCTTGTTCATGGTGTACAGATGGATTCCCTTGACGCCGTTTGCGATCAGGTCGATGATCTGCTCGGTCGCGTAGGCGATGCCCGCCTGCTTCATCGCGGCCGGTTTGTCGCCGAAGCGGTCAATGATGGAGCGAAAACGCGGCGGCAGCGAAGTTCCCGAGAGCGCGCAGATGCGCTTGATCTGTTTGGCATTGGTCACCGGCATGACCCCCGCCAGTACCGGCACATCGATGTTTTTTGCAAGCGCCCGGTAGAGAAAGCTGTAGAGCACGCTGTTGTCAAAGAACACCTGCGTCGTCAGAAAGTCGCACCCGCAGTCAACTTTCTGCTTGAGATGGACAAGATCCTCCTCCTTGCTGGGGCATTCGATATGCCCCTCCGGATAGCAGGCGGCGCCGATGCAGAAGTCACCCGCAGAGCGGATCTCCCGCACCAGCTCGTAGGCGTACTCGTAGTGGTTGCCCACCGGCGCGCCGTCCGTCGGCCGGTCGCCGCGCAGTGCAAGGATATTCTCAATTTCCCTCTCGCGCAGCTCCTGCAAAATAGCGGCGATCTCCTCGCGGGTTGAGGACAGGCAGCTCAAATGTGCAAGCGCGGTCACGCCTGTCCACCTCTCGATATGAGAGGCGATCTTAACGGTATTTCTCGACGTTCCGCCCCCCGCGCCGTAGGTCACGCTGATAAAGTCCGGGCCAATCGCCGCAATCTCCTCGGCGGCATGCTGAACACCGGCAAAGTCCGCATCCTTTTTCGGGGGGAATATCTCGCAGGAGGCGGTCAGTGGTCTGCTGTTTAAAATCTCGCTGATTTTCATTGCTTCACTTCATTTCTCTCGCGGTAATTTTGTTGTTCATTATACGGCCGCCCTGGCTTTTCTGTCAAGAAAACCGCATGGAAAAAGGACCGCGTCAGCCGACGCAGTCCTTTTTGTCAATGGTAAAATAGAAGCGTACACCCGCATCGGTATTCTCGACGCCGTAGTCGCCGCCATGTGTCTCCATGATTGCCCTGACAATGGACAGACCGATTCCCGTGCCGCCATCGGCGCGGTTTCTCGATTTGTCAATCTTGTAAAATTTCTCCCAGATCTTCGTCAGCTCCTCCGGCGCGATCTGCTCACCTTCATTTTCCACCGACACTCTCACACGCGCACCCTCGTCGGCACAGACAATTCGGATCACACCGCCGCGCGGTGTGTGGGCGATGGCGTTTGTCAGATAGTTTATGAGCACGCGCTCCATCATGTCGTAGTCTGCGAAGCAGAGTATGTCGCCGGCGGCAATCAACACAGTCAGGTTCTTCTCGTCGGCGAGCAGCCTGGTCTTCTGCACCACCTCCTCGACAAAGGGCGTCAGCTCAAAGTCACAGAGCTCGGGCTGAATGTTTCCGCACTCGATTCTGGACAGGGAGAGCAGCTGCATCACCAGCCGGTTCATACGGGCAGCCTCGTCCATGATGATATCACAGTAGTAGTTTTTGTCCTCTTCGCTGGAGTTGATGTTGACTTTGAGGCCCTCGGCATAGCCCTGAACCAGCGCAATGGGAGTCTTGAGCTCGTGGGAGACATTGATGATAAACTCGCGGCGCATCTCGTCGATACGGCGCTCCTTTTCCACTTCTTCGCTGAGCTTTTCATTGGTCTGGCGCAGCTCTCCGATGGCCTGCTGCAGATGCTCCGAGAGCAGGTTGATGCTCTCGCCGAGCTGACCGATCTCGTCGCGGCTTCTCACCTCATACTTTTTGGTGAAGTCGAACGCCGCCATGGAGTTGGCAACGCCCGTAATTTCAATGAGCGGCTTTGAGAATTGGCGCGAGATGAAAAACGCCACAACGATGCACACCACGAGTGTCACAAGACTCGTCAGCAGCAGAAAGACAGTCGTAAAGGCGGAGTTCTCCTCCAGATAGGCAACCGGGATGCGCACCACCATGCGGTCGCCGTTTTCCAGGTTGCCGATGATGCTGATGAACTCATTGTTTTTGATTGTGTCCTGCATCTTGCCGAATGTGTAGCCTTTCTGCTCGAGCTCCGTCTCGTCGTAATCGAAACGGTCACCGCGGTTCGGCATCATCCGAAGAAAGTCGTGAAACACCTCCGGCGCATCGGGAGGCGGCGCAGCGGTCGTATCCTTGCCCTTTCCGGTTGTAAAAATGCTGTTGTAAACCGGCTCCCATCCGTCCTCCACCGGGCGGTCAATGGTCATTCGTACGCCGTAGTGGTTTTCCATCTCCGAGAGCAGGTCGCTGATCTGCTCGACGTCGCCGGTATATGCATCGCGTACCTGCTCGTAGATGTCGATGAGTACATGCTGCTTTTGAAAGAGGTAATAGTCGTCGTAAAAGGCCAGGTTGAGCGCGCTCAAAAGCCCCACGAAGATCACTGCGATCACGCCGATGGCAAGAAAGAACTTATATTTGATGGACCACTTCGGCCGGCGGCATCCACTCATGAGCGCGCCTCCGGCTCAAAGCGGTAGCCATAACCGCGCACCGTCGTGATGAGCGTTCCATTGTCCTGCAGCTTTGCGCGCAGGTTTTTGACGTGGGTATCAACGGTGCGAAGATCGCCGAAGTAGTCGTACCCCCAGACGGAGGAGAGGATGTTCTCCCGCGAGATTGCAACATTGCGGTTGCTGCTCAGATAGAGCAGCAGCTCATACTCTTTCGGCGTGAGGGCAACGGGCCGCCCGGAGATGCGGACCTCCCGCTTGCTCTCGTCGATCTCGAGGTTGCCGTAGGCGCTCATGCGCGGCGGCGCCTGTTCAGCGCGGCGCTTCAATATGGCGCGGATTCGCGCGAGCAGCACCATGGGGCTGAAAGGCTTTCCGACGTAGTCGTCCGCCCCGAGCTCAAAGCCGAGCACCTCGTCGACCTCCTCGTTGCGCGCGGTGAGCATCACCACCGGCATGTCGTTTTTGAGGCCCCGAATGTAGCGCAACACGCTCCAGCCGTCGTAGTAGGGCATCATAATATCGAGAATGGTCAGGTCAATCTGACTGCCCTTTTTTTCGATGAGTTCCATGGCCTGTCTGCCATCCTCGGCCTGAAGAACCTCGTAACCGTCCTTTTTGAGAAAGTCCGAGACCAGTCGGCGGATACGCTCCTCGTCATCTGCGATCAAGATGGTTGCCATTGTCACTCCTCCTCCCCTTTCGCTGATACCGGGTGACCGATATTGTCACAGCAATTTTATCATGACTGCGACTCCACCGCAATCAGAATGCGGATTCTGCCGCCCTGTGACGGCAGTGTATCATAGTAGCCGTAGACGCGGTAGGCCTCAAGATCGCTGATCAGCGGCAGACTGGTCAGCAGATAGCCTGAACCCGATTTCTCCAGATAGACGACCGCTGTATCGGAGAGCGGATACTGTGTTCCATCCTCCGCAGTCAGCGTCGAACTTGTCAGTGCGGCGGCCCGAACGGATTTGAGCGATTTGATTGATGTGATGGTATTGCCGTCGCGCACAATCTTCGCAGGCCCCGTCGAGGCGTTGAACTTATATGTGGTGGTCGAATAGCTCTGAGTCTCGCCGCCAATGTTGAATGAATAGCTGCACTGGAAGCCTCCGCCCTCCCGATCCTGTTCACTGACGCTGAGCACGATGCCATAGGTGTGAAGATCGCCCGTCACGTCGCCGAGAATCAGGTCGGTTATCTCTCCCTGCGCATTTGTCTCGTAACTGAGCACCTGGCTCTGCGACAGCGTGACGCCGTCGAGGCGGCTGAGATAGGTCACACCGCACGTGGAGCCGTCCGTCTCCAGAATACGGATATCTTGCGCGAGCTCGTACGAACCGATGGTGAGCTCAGATGCATTGACCTTGCCGGAGAGCGTACGTCCGGAGAGGGTGCTGACCTGTGAACTCCCCTCGCCCGCTACAACTTTGACAAGACCGCCCGCCGTAAAGCTTCCGCTCGTGTAGGGATATTCGTAGCTGTTGCCGTCGGTCGCCGTCAGGCGTACCACCTTCTGCTGGTAGGAGTTGCCGAGCAAATCGGTGTAGTTGGTCACAGCGGTTTCCGTCACAACACCGATGACAGTGCTCGCGGCCGACGAGATATCCTGAATTCCCACAACCGTGCCGTCCATGCCGAGCAGCAGTGTGACAGCGTCCCCCGCGTGATAGCTGCCGAATTCAGACAGCGCAAAAGAGGCTTCGCTGGATTCGATGGAGTAGCTCTTGCCGCCGATGGTCACGGCAGTAGGACTTGATGCAGGGCTCACTTTCTCAACGATTCCGCTGACTCTGACATGGTAGGCCCAGACGGTCTTGAGATAGGGTGAGTAGTAGATCACGTCGCCCGCCACAATGTTCTCCGCCGAGCTCAGCGCGCCGTTGCGGTAGCAGACCGAGCCCTTGAGCGTACTCCACAGGGAGCTTGCGGTGAGTGACTGCTCCAACACGACGGGACCGGTCAGCGTCTCGCTCACAAGCGCCGTCAGATCGATGTCGCCGTTTGCCGCAGTCTGAAAGCCGAGGCTCGCCAGATAGGAGGAATTTCCACTCTTCGGCTTTGCCCGCAGCACATTGTAAAACAGGGTCACACAGTCGTTTCTCGTCATCACGCTTCCCCGGCTGGCCGTGACACCGACGTCAAGCCCGAGAGAGGATGCAAGCGCAAGCTGCGCCGACGGGTAGGAACCGGTGTAGTCCTCAGCACCATACCCCAGCAGCTTGAGCACCGTACTCACCGCCTCCTCATAGGTGATGGTGTTGTCCGGTCGGAATGTTCCATCGAGATAGCCTGTCATCCACTGGTTGGTCACGGCCGTCTTCACGTAACTTGCGGCCCAGTGAGTATAGGGCACGTCGGGAAACGGCGAACTATTCGCCGCAGCGCCGACGCTGTCGCGTCTGTTTGAGGCCATAACGGCCATTTTGGCGAACTGGGCGCGAGTGACACTGCCGCTCAGGTTTAGCTCCCCGTTTTCATCTCCGACGAGAATGCCGAGTGTTTTTACAGTCGAGAGTGCGATGTTCTCTGCCGCGCTCGACGGCAGCAGCAGAGAAAGCGAGACAGACAGCACAAGCAAAATCGAACACAGACGTTTCAAAATCAAATCCTCCTTTTTTCAGTCATGGCGCAGCGCGTCTATGGGGTTGAGTTTGGCCGCTTTGTTCGCCGGCAGAAAGCCAAAGGCGACGCCGATGGCGAGCGATACGCCGAAAGCAACGGCAACAGCATAGAAAGAGGGCTCGCTTCTCATATCAAACAGGCCCCCCGCGACATAGGACAGACCGATGCCGCACACAATGCCGAGAATGCCGCCGACCGAGCTTGTCGTTCCCGCCTCGATGACAAACTGACGCATGATGTCGCGCCGCTTGGCGCCAAGGGACTTTCTCACGCCGATCTCCCGCGTGCGCTCGGTGACCGATACCAGCATGATGTTCATAATGCCGATTCCTCCGACAAACAGCGAGATCGCAGCAATGGCAATGAGCACGCTGATGATCGTTCCGGTCAGCTCGTTGAGCTGCTCAATGGACTCGGCCTGCGTGGAGACACGGTAGGAGTCCTCGTCGCCATAAGCCTTGTAGAGAAGCTGTTCCACGGCGGTCTTCGCCTCACTCACATGGTCTTTTGAGCTGGCGCTGAAATAGTAGTTGCTGATGGTGGACATACGGGAGAGCTTTGTTGCGTTGCTGTAGGGAATGAAAATGGCATCGTCGTCACTGCTCTCCTCCGACCCGCTCTTCTCCTCGAGAACACCGATAACGGTGTAGTGGTTTCCGTTGATTTTGACCGTTTGGCCGAGTGGGTCGCCGCCAAAGTAGGTCTGCGCAACATAGGAGCCGATTACACAGACTTTCTGACGGCGCAGTATGTCGACATACTGCAAAAACCGGCCGTCCGAGACCGCGTAATTTCGTATCTGGCAGAAGTCCTCGCCGACTCCCGTGACGGACGTGGTCGACAGTGTCTCATTATCCACTTTCATTGTGGCGCTGACGCTGACCGTCGGCGTCACATAGGAGAGAAGCTGCTGATTTTCCTCGGTAAATGTGTATATCTCATCGACGCCGATGCTGCGAGTGGAACCCCGGCCAACCAGGTTGACTGTAATGAGATTCGTCCCCATGCTCTCAAAGGTGTCGGTCACATCCTGCGCCATTCCCTGGCCGAGACTTACAATGACAATGACAGATGCGACGCCGATGATGATGCCGAGCATGGTCAGAAAGGACCGCATCTTGCTTGTGCGTATGCTTCCAAGCGCCAGCAGGAAAGACTGCTTGAAATTCACGAGACATCCCTCCTGTTGCCGTCCGACGGGCCGTCGTAGACGATTTTTCCATCGTGAATGCGCACAATGCGCTTTGCCTCCTGGGCGATGGAGTTGTCGTGGGTGATGAGCACAATGGTGTTGCCCTCGGCGTTCAGCTCACGCATGAAGTCGAGAACCTCCCGCCCGGTTCTGGAGTCGAGCGCGCCTGTCGGCTCGTCGGCAAGAATCACCGATGGGTTGCCCGCAAGGGCCCTGGCAATGGAGACGCGCTGCTGCTGACCACCCGAGAGCTGTGAGGGAAAGTTTTTCATCTTGCTCTCGAGCCCAACACGATGAAGTGCCTGCCGCGCTCTCTCGGCGCGCTCATGCTCCCCCATGCCGCTGTAGAGCAGCGGCAGCTCGACATTCTGAAGAACGTTCAGCTTTGCAATCAAGTTGTACTGTTGAAAGACAAAACCGAGTTTTTTGTTTCGTATTTCCGCCAGCTCATCCTCCGACAGCGTGCTGACCTCCCGTCCGTCCAGAAGATAGGTGCCCTCCGTCGGCACATCGAGGCAGCCGATGATGTTCATACAAGTCGACTTGCCCGAACCGGACTGTCCGACGATCGCGACAAACTCTCCGTCGCGGATGGTCAGATTGATGCCGTCCACCGCATGCACTTCGGTGTCGCCCATGCGATAGATCTTTCTGATGTCGTGAAGCTCAATCATCAGAAGCCACCTCCCGGGCCGCCTCCGCCCGGCATGCCTCCGCCGCCGGACGGCATGCCTCCGCCGGATGGCATACCGCCGCCCATTCCACCCATACCGGTGGTACTGCTGTCGGTTTTGGAGTTGGTGGTCTCGACAACGGCAACTCCCACCGTGTCTCCCTCTTCCAATCCACTCTTGATTTCAATGTAGTCGTCGTCGTTGATACCGAGCTCCACGGTGGCGTAGTAGTAGCCGTCCGGCGCATCGTTTCCAGTATTTTTCCGGTCGCTGCCCTGCGCGCTGTCCTCCGACGCGGGCGCATCGCCTTTCACCAGAACCCTATTGCCCCGGGACACAGCGGAAACCGGCACGCTGAGAACATTTTCACTCGACTCGACGACAATCTCCGCCGTGACATTCATACCCGGCAGCAGATCCTGCGGATCGTCGATGACAACCGTGACCGGATAGGTGGTGACGCCGTTCTGCGTGGTTCCTCTGATGTTAATCTTATCGACCGTTCCGGAAAACTGCACGCCTGTGAGGGCATCGGCCGTAATGTTGACACTCTGCCCCACCTGGATGGAGCCGATGTCGAGCTCGTCGATTTTCATCTCAAACACAAGGCTAGACAGATCGTAGATGACCACCATTGCGGTGTTGCTCGACTCGACAGTGTCGCCCACCTTGAAGTTCTTCTCAATGACCGTTCCTGAGATGGGCGACGTGATGTTGTAGTTGTCCATCTGACTGATGGAGTTCTCAAGCGACAGCTCCGCATCACGAAGAGAGAGCTCGCTTGATTTGATCTGGGTGTCGATGCTGCTGCTCTCGAGGCGGACGATGGTCTCACCCGCGAGAACCCGGTCTCCCTCCTGTGCCAGAATGGCGGCCACCTCGCCAGAAGTCTTTGCCGTGACCGTTGTCTGAGACTTGTAGGCAAAAGTCCCTCCCGTGTTGCAGGCTGCGCCCGCAATGCTCACCGAGGCGCTCGTCGAGGTGGTCAGCGCCCCTGGATTTTCCACTTCCACTGTGACGTCCCTTGTCATCATGTAGCCATTGGAGACTGTAGCCACGGCGGAGATCTTCGTCACCGTTCCAGTGAGAGTTTCAAAGCTGTTGTCCACCGTCACTTCGGCGCTCTGGCCGACGTAGAACTGCTCGGCGTCAGCGCTGTTGAATGCCGCCGTAATTGTCATGGAGCTGCTGTCGATCAGATCGGCGATCTTGGCGCCTGTCTGCACGCTGTCGCCCACGCTGACATAGAGCTGCTGCACGATTCCCGACGTGTCGGAGCTCACGTTTAAATTCTCCCGGCTCTTGAGCGTCTCATCGTAGCTCATCTGACTCTTTTCCAGAGAGAGCTCCGACTTCTCAATGCTGTTTTCCACATCGGTTGTGTCGATTCGGTAGAGCAGGTCGCCCGCCTCGACCTCGTCGCCCTCCTCAAAGCCGCATTCGAGCACCTCGCCCTTGGCCAGAGACACGACCTCATACTGGTTGACCGGCTCCACCGTGCCCGTACCACTGAGCGTCACCGAAATGTCGCGCCGCTGTACCGTCACATCCTGATAGGAGATGTTCGCGCCGCCCTGTGCGGAAAAGAAGAAGTGGTTGACGGCAAAGGCGGCCGCCGTGAGAATCGCGGCTGCCGCGAGCAGCGTTTTGAGAGTCAAAAAACGCCGCTTTTTACGGGGCTTATCGGTTTTGTTGCCCGGATCGTTCGACGGCTTTGTAAACAGTTTCAATGGTGGCTCATTCCTCTCTGCATATATTCTTGGCGTCTATAGTCTAGGCAGGCTGTGTGAAGATTGCGTGTCGATCGGGTGAAACAATCCGAAAAGAAAGAGGACAGGGCTTTTGCCCTGTCCTCTTCGATTTTATGTTTTAGGGAATGAGGAATTTGCCGTTCTCGAAGATCAGCTTGTCGTCGAGGTAAATCTTGCTGTTGGTGCGAGTGTCCTTGATGATGTCCCAGTGGATGGCCGAGGTGTATTTGCGGTCATAGGGACGGCCCATGGCGATGTGGATGGTGCCGCCCATCTTCTCGTCGATGAGAATGTCCGTCGTGCACACATCGATGAACGGGTTGGTTCCAAAGGCAAACTCGCCGATCTTGGAGGCGCCCTCGTCGGTCGCGAGAACGGTCTTGACATAGTCGAGGTTGTCGTCCGCCTCAACCTTGACGAGCTTTCCGGTCTCAAAGGTCAGCTGCAGATTGTGGATGACGCGGCCGCCGAGTGTGGCCGGGAACTCAAAGAAGATGGTCCCGTCGACCGTGTCGGCATACGGGGAAACCTCGATCTCACCGTCCGGAATGTTGCCGGTGTTCTTGCTCGGGTGCCACTCGTTGCCCTTGACGCAGAACTTCAGATCGGTCTTGTTGCCGGTGATGCGAATCCATTCGCCTTTCTCAAGAACCTTGGCGATCTTCATCTCCTCTTCGTACTTCTTCGGCCAGTCGATGAAGCAGGCGTCAAAGAACATATCCATGATCTTCTCATAGTCGACGCCGGCCTGCTGGGCAAAGCGCTCGTTCGGCACGCGCACAAGCGCCCAGCGGGTCTTCTGCCAGCGCAGAGACGAGATGATCCCCATCGCCTTCTGATACTTGGCAATGTCGGCATTCGGAATGTCATAGCACTCATTGAGATTGAACGCCCCGCGCAGCGCGATGTAGCAGTCGGCCCACTCCATACCGTAGGCCTCGATCTCGGGCACCCAGCTCTTCTGCTCCTCATTGCCGTATTTGAGAACCTGGTGTTTGAGCGCCTCGCTCATGAACTGAATCTGCGGGAAGCCCCCCGCCTTGATGCAGTGCTTGTAGACTGCGAGCGCCAACGGGTAGGTCTCCACCTCGTACATGGCAATCATCAGCTTCTGGCCGGGTTTGATCTCCAAAGAATAATTGACCAGGGACTCGCCCAGGCGGTCCCATCTCTTGTCAGGCATCTGTTTTTCCTCACTTTCTGTTTGTTCACTTCTATTTTGGAGCCGATCAGATCAGGAATTTGCCCTTTTCATAGATCAGCTTACCATCGAGATAGACTTCGCCCACCCGGCGCAGATCCTTGATGATGTCCCAGTGGATGGCCGAGGTGTAAATCTCATCGTAGGGGCGGCCCATCGCGATGTGCATGGTGCCGCCGATCTTCTCGTCAAAGAGAATGTCGGTTGTAAAGACATCTACCTTGTCGTTGGTTCCAAAGGCGATCTCGCCAATACGGGAGGCGCCCTCATCGGTCGCAAGAACGGTTTTGACAAAGTCGAGGTTGTCGTCCGCCTCAATGCCGGTGAGCTCGCCCTTGGTAAAGGTCAGCTTGAGATTGTGGATGACTCTGCCGCCGAAGGTCGCGGGCACATCAAACCAGATGGTTCCATCCACCGTCTCGTAACAGGGAGCCGAGTAGATTTCGCCGCCCGGAATGTTGCCGAGCGCCTCGCTCGGATGCCAGATTTTACCCTTGACCGAAAACGAGAGATCGGTGTTCTCACCCACGATGCGCATCTGGTCGCCCTGCTCAAGAAGCTTTGCGATGCGGCTCATCTCGGGCATCTCTTTCGACCAGTCAACAAAGCAGGCCTCGAAGAACATATCCATGATTTTCTCGTAATCCACGCCCGCCGTCTGAGCAAAGCGCTCGTTTGGCACGCGGATGAGCGCCCAGCGGGTGTTCTCCCAGCGGTGGCGCGAGATGATGCCCATCGCTTTCTGGTAGAGCGCGATGTCTTTTGCGTCGATGTCGTAGCACTCGCTCATGTTAAACGCGCCGCGCAGCGCGATGTAACAGTCAGCCCACTCCATGCCGTACTTCTCGATCTCGGGTACCCAGCCCTTCTGCTCTTCGGTGCCGTATTTGAGAACCTGGTGTTTGAGCGCTTCACTCATAAACTGAATCTGCGGAAAACCACCCGCCTTGATGCAGTGCTTGTAGACGGCAAGCGCCAGCGGATAGGTCTCTACCTCGTACATGGCGATCATCAGCTTCTGGCCCTTTTGAACCTCGAGCGAGTGGTTGACCAACAGCTCGCCGAGCCGGTCCCAGCGTTTGTCAGACAGCGTAATCATCGTGGCAAAATCCTCTCTTTCTGCTGTGAATTTTCACTACAGTTCCATTATATTGTTCCCGCCGTGAGAATACAAGGCGTCCGGCTGGTAAACAGAAAAAACGGGCCGATTTTACAAAAAAACCGGCCCATTTGTGGTATAGAAATTCCCGATTGGTCCTATTCCTCAGTTATACCATTTAGATGAGAAACTTACCGTTTTCATAGATGAGCTTCCCGTCGAGCAGCACCTTGCTGTCGTGCTTCATATTCTTGACCATATCCCAATGGATGGCCGAGGTGTACACGCTGTCATAGGGGCGGCCCATCGCGATGTGCATGGTGCCGCCCATCTTCTCGTCGATGAGAATGTCCGTCGTATAGACGTCGATGGCGTCGTTTGTGCCAAAGGCGAACTCGCCGATCTTGGACGCGCCGTCGTCGGTCGAGAGCACGGTCTCGACAAAGTCGAGATTGTCGTCCGCCTCAATCTTGACCAGTTTTCCGGTCTCAAAGGTCAGCTTGAGATTGTGGATGACACGGCCGCCGAATGTCGCCGGGAAGTCAAACCAGATGGTTCCATCCACTGTGTGGGCGTGGGGCGCGGTGTTGATCTCCCCACCCGGGATGTTTCGCGTGCTCTCGCTCGCGCGCCACTCTTTTCCCTTTGCGGAGAAGCGCAGGTCTGTTCCCGGGGCGATCACATGCACCTCATCGCCCTTGGCGAGCTCGCCGCAGATGCGCTTCCACTCGGGCACGAGCGTGTCCCAATCCTGGAAGCAGGCGTCGAAGAACATATCCATGATGTGCTCGTAGTCCACGCCGGCCTGCTGGGCAAAGCGTTCGTTCGGCACACGCACAAGTGCCCAGCGGGTATTCTCCCAGCGGTGGCGCGAGATGATGCCCATCGCCTTCTGGTAGAGCGCGATGTCGGCATTGGAAACATCGTAGCATTCGTTGAGATTGAACGCGCCGCGCAGCGCGATGTAGCAGTCGGCCCACTCCATGCCGTATTTCTCAATCTCGGGCACCCAGCCTTTCTGCTCCTCGGTGCCGTATTTGAGAACCTGGTGCTTGATCGCCTCCGACATAAACTGAATCTGCGGAAAGCCACCTGCGATAACACAGTGTTTGTAGACCGCAAGAGCCAGCGGATAGGTTTCCACCTCATACATGGCAATCATCAGCTTTTCGCCCTTTTTCACTTCCAGCGAGTGACTGACCAGAAATTTACCCAGTTCGTCCCAGCGTTTATCAGGCATTGCAATTCCCTCCCAGATATATTGTATCTCGATTGTATCACAAGAAGCCGGCGCAGTAAAGCGCCGGCTTCCCGTCTACCCGATTTCGCTGCAGATCAGATCGCCCATCTCGGAGCAGGACACCCGCCTGCCGCCCTCGTCCATGATATCGGCTGTTCGATAGCCCGCATCGAGCACCGCCGAGACGGCGCGCTCGATTTCAGCGCTCTCCTCATCCAGATCAAAGGAATATTTGAGCATCATGGCGCCCGACAGAATTGTGCCGATGGGGTTCGCGAGATTCTGTCCGGCAATATCGGGGGCCGAGCCGTGAATCGGCTCGTACATGCCGTTTTTCGTCTCGCCGAGACTCGACGAGGGAATCATGCCAATCGACCCCGTGATCATACTCGCCTCATCCGAGAGAATGTCACCGAACATGTTCTCGGTGACGATCACATCAAACTGGGACGGATCCTTGACAATCTGCATCGCCGTGTTGTCGACGAGCATGTCGCTGTAGGCGACATCGGGGTACTCGCGGCTGACCCGGGTGACGACCTCGCGCCAGAGCCGCGAGGTGTCGAGCACATTCGCCTTGTCGACCGAGGTCACTTTGCCGCGGCGCTTTCTCGCCGTCTCAAAAGCCGTGCGCGCAATGCGCTCGATCTCGTGCTCGCTGTAGACCATGATATCGGTCGCCCGTTTCTCTCCGTTTTCCTCCACGGTATCATGTGCGCCGAAGTAGACGCCGCCGATCAGTTCACGCACGACGACAAAGTCAATGCCCCGCGCGACAATCTCGGGGTTCAGGGGCGAGGCGGCCCGCAGCTGCGAAAAGAGTTTTGCCGGGCGCAGATTCGCATAGAGTCCCATGGCGCTGCGAATGCCGAGCAGCGCCCGCTCCGGGCGGTTGTTCTTGTCGACGCCGTCCCACTTCGGGCCGCCGACGGCGCCGAGCAGCACGCTGTCGCCCGTCAGGCAGGCGTCGAGACTCTGCTCGGGCAGGCATTTTCCGCAGGCGTCAATGGCGCAGCCGCCCGCGAGAATCTCGTGAAACGAGAACTCGTGGCCGTACTTCGCGCCGACTTTATCGAGCACTTTCATCGCCTCGGTGACAATTTCAGGGCCGATGCCGTCGCCCTTGATGACGGTGATGTTCTTTTTCACTTCGCCGCCCCCTGTTTTTTGCGGATGGCGTTCATCAGGCCGTTCGCCTCGATGATCTCACGGATGAAAGGCGGAAACGGCTCGGCTTGATAGGTCTCTTTCCGGGTGAGATTGGTGATGACGCCCGTGTCAAAGTCCACCGAGACCTCGTCGCCGTTTTGGATGCGGTCACTCGCCGGCTCGCACTCGAGAATGGCAAGGCCGATGTTGATGGAATTGCGGTAGAAGATGCGTGCAAAGGACTTCGCAATGACGCACGACACGCCGGCCGCCTTGATGGCGATGGGCGCGTGCTCGCGAGAGGAGCCGCAGCCGAAATTCCAGCCTGCGACGATGATGTCGTCCTGCTTGACTCTCTTGATGAAGTCCCTGTCGATGTCCTCCATGCAGTGGGCCGCGAGCTCCGCGTGATTCGGCGTGTTCAGATAGCGCGCCGGGATGATGACGTCGGTGTTGACATTGTCCTCATATTTGTGGACGAATCCTTTTGTTTTCATCAGACTGCCTCCTTACAAATGCTGTCAGGGCCCGCAATTTTGCCCGCGACGGCCGAAGCCGCCGCAACCGCCGGGGACGCGAGGTAAACTTCACTGCCCGGATGGCCCATACGGCCGACGAAGTTTCGGTTTGTCGTGGTGACCGCGCGCTCGCCGTCGGCAAGAATTCCCATGTAGCCGCCGAGGCAGGGTCCGCAGGTCGGCGTCGAGACGACGCAGCCCGCGTCGATAAACGTCTCAAGATAGCCTCTCTTCATGGCTTCCTTGTAGATATGCTGGGTAGCGGGAATGATGATGGCCCGCACGCCGTCGGCGACTTTTCTGCCCTTGAAAATCTCCGCCGCCGCCGCAAGGTCGGAAAGTCTTCCGTTTGTGCAGGAGCCGATCACGACCTGGTCAATTTTGACATCTCCCACCTTGTCAATGGTGCGGGTATTGTCGGGCTGGTGCGGAAAAGATACGGTCGGCTTGATCTCGCCAAGGTCGATTTCGATGGTCTGCTCATACTCGGCGTCCGGGTCGGCCCGGTAGACCTGATAGGGCCGTTTGACCCGCCCGGTGATGTAGTCGACCGTCACATCGTCCACCTCAAAGATGCCGTTTTTGCCGCCGGCCTCAATCGCCATGTTGCAGATGCAGAGCCGGTCGTCCATGGTCAGGTGTGCGCAGCCGGGGCCCGTAAACTCCATGGAACGGTAGAGCGCGCCATCGACGCCGATCTTTCCGATGATGTGCAGGATGACGTCCTTACCGCTGACCCATCTGCCCGGCTTGCCGGTCAGAACAAAGCGGATGGCTGCCGGCACTTTGAACCACAGCTCGCCCGTCGCCATGCCGGCGGCCATATCGGTGCTGCCGACGCCGGTGGAAAAGGCGCCAAGCGCTCCGTAGGTACAGGTGTGAGAATCGGCGCCGATCACAAGCTCGCCGGGACCCACAAGCCCCTTTTCCGGAAGCAGGGCGTGCTCAATGCCCATCTGGCCGACGTCGAAGAAATTCTCCACATTCATCGACTTTGCAAAGGTGCGGCACTGCTTGCACTGCTCGGCGGATTTGATGTCCTTGTTCGGGACAAAGTGGTCGAGTACAATCGCAATCTTGCTGCGGTTGAAGATGCCGTCAAAGCCCGCTTTTTCAAATTCGTTGATGGCGACCGGAGTCGTGATGTCGTTGCCCAGTACCAGATCGAGCTTTGCGTTGACAAGCTCGCCCGCGTGGACCTCGCTTTTGCCCGCGTGCGCGGCGATGATTTTTTGCGTCATGGTCATTCCCATTTTCAAACCCTCCTATTCTGCTGTGGCGATCTTGTTGACGCCATTGATATACGCTTTGATGCTCGCCTCGAGAATGTCGGTCGAGAGTCCCCGGCCGGTGATCTGCCGCCCGTCGTGGCTCAGGCGGACCACCACTTCGCCGAGTGCATCCTCACCGTCGGTCACCGACTGGATGGTGTAGTTGTCGAGCGTGGCACCGGTCTTGGTGATCTTGTCAATGGCGTGGAACGCCGCGTCGATGGGCCCCGCGCCGCCGGCCACTTTCTCGATGCTCTCGCCGTCACGCTCCAGCTTGACGGTCGCAGTCGCGGAGATCTGCGTGCCGGTGTTGATGACAAAACTCTTGAGACTGTAAACCGGCACCACCAGTGCCTTCTGCGAGGAGATCAGCGCCTCGATATCCCGGTCGGTGATGGTCTTCTTCTTGTCGGCCAGCTCCTTGAAGCGCTCGAACGCCGTCTCGACCTCGCTGTCGGGAATGTCGTGGCCGAGCGAGCGGATCCGATCGACAAAGGCATGCTTACCGGAGTGCTTGCCGAGCACCATTGCTTTCTCCGGGATGCCGATGCTCTCCGGCGACATGATCTCGTAGGTCGCCTTGTTGGCGAGAACGCCGTGCTGGTGGATGCCGGACTCGTGTGCGAAGGCATTCTCGCCCACGATGGCCTTGTTCGGCGCGATGGGCACACCGGTGATGGACGAGAGCAGCTTGCAGGAGCGGTAGATCTGCTTTGTGTTCACATCGCAGTCCGCATCGTAGACGTCGCGGCGGGTCTTGAGATTCATGACGATCTCCTCAAGGCTTGCGTTGCCTGCGCGCTCGCCGATGCCGCTGACCGTACACTCGGCCTGCGTCGCGCCCGCGCGGATGGCGGCGAGGGTATTGGCCGTCGCAAGGCCCAGGTCGTTGTGGCAGTGCACCGAGATCACGACGTCGTCGATGCCGGGCACGTTCTTTTTCAGGTAGTCGATCAGCCCATACATCTCCTCCGGCGTCGCATAGCCCACTGTGTCGGGGATGTTGACGACATTGGCGCCCGCGCGGATGGCGGTCGAAATGGCCCGCGCGAGAAATGCCCGGTCGCTGCGCGAAGCATCCTCGGCGGAAAACTCCACATCGGGGCAGAGACTTTTTGCGTAGCGGACCATCTCATCGATCTGGGCGATGACCTCTTCCGGCTCCTTTTTGAGCTTGTATTTCATGTGGATGTCGCTTGTCGCGAGAAAGGTGTGAATGACCGGGTGCACTGCATCCTGCACCGCCTCCCAGGCCCGGTCAATGTCCCCCTTGAGCGCGCGGGAGAGGCTGGCTACCCGGCAGTTTTTCACTGTGCGCGCAATGGCCTGCACGGCTTTGAAGTCGTCGGGCGAGGCGATGGCAAAACCCGCCTCAATGACGCTCACGCCCAGCGCGTCGAGCTGGCGCGCCATCTCAAGCTTCTCTGTGAGATTCATGCTGCACCCCGGCGACTGCTCGCCATCGCGCAGGGTCGTGTCGAAGATCTGAATTTTTCTCATGTCGATTCCTCCTTTGAAGTTCTGCAGGAGAACGAAAAAAAGCCCCGCCTCCTGCTTTCGCAAGAGACGAAGGCTTTATCAGCTTCCGCGGTACCACTCTCATTGGCAACAAATTGCCCACTCACTGCCATCGGCCTTTCGGCGAATGACGTCTCATTGGTAACGGTGAGAAACCCGTTCTTCCTACTGACCCGGCGGGCGTTCAGTCGACAGCTCTGGGGTGAGTGATCGCAGTCGCGCTGCCGCCTCGCACCAGCCGGCGGCTCTCTGAAAGCACGGTGCCATGACCGTTTCCCCATCATCGCTTTTGTTATGTGATTATATTACGGCAGGAAAATCTCTTTGTCAAGTACTTTTTTCTCTCGTAAACCACGCCCGTGCCAGGCAGGCAAACGCCTGCGGGACATCCCCATCCGCAAGGCCCGCATAGCCGATGACCAGCGTCGGCTCGCGGTTCGTAGCGCCCGAATCGAGGTAGTATTCACCAAGTCCCCGGACCAGAACTCCCTGCTGCGCCGCACTGTCAATGAGCTCCCGCTCGGTCATGCCGTTTTTCACTCTCAGAAGAAAGTGCAGCCCCGCGCTCTCACCGCTGACGCTGCAGACACCGCGAAAGGGCGCTTGCTCGAGCTGTGCCAGAATGCGCTCGAGCCGCACACGGTAGCGATTTCGCATGCGCCCAAGATGCCGCCCGAGGTGCCCATCCTCCATAAAGCGGCAGAGCGTGTGCTGTTCAAAGCGTGACACCGTCGCCGAGTAGGGGCGGTAGCGCTGCTCATAGCGGCGCAGAAGCTCCGGCGGCAGCACCATGTAGGCGATGCGCATCGAGGGCGCAAGACTTCGTGAAAAGGTGCTGATATAGAGGACTCTGCCGCTGTGGTCGAGCCCCTGCATGGCCGGAATGGGTCTGCTTCCATAGCGGAATTCACTGTCGTAGTCGTCCTCAATGAGATAGCGCTGCAGGGCGCTGTTCGCCCAGGCGAGAAGCTCCATGCGCCGCCCGATGGGCATGGTCACGCCGAGCGGAAACTGGTGCGAGGGCGTCAGATAGGCGACGCTCGCCCCTGTCTGCGCGAGACTGCGGGGCGACATGCCCTCCCGGTCGACGTCGGCGAAGCGGCAGATGCCGCCGCTGTTCTCTATCACCCGGCAGAACTTGTCGTAGCACGGATTTTCAAAGGCGAAAACAGGGCGCTCGCCAAACAGGCCGCAGACGAGCCCGAGCAGGTATTCCATACCCGCGCCGACCACAACCTGATCGGGGGTACACCGCACGCCCCGGTACTCGTGAAGATACTTTGCAATGGCGGCGCGCAGAGGTTCGTCGCCCCTGCGGTCGCCGTGGTTGAGCAGCTCTTCGTTGTGATAGACGATCTCCTTGACGAGCTTTGCCCAGGTCGCATAGGGAAAAGCGCTGGTGTCAACCCTGTTTGTCGCCAGGCTGTACCGGTAGGTGCGCTCGGGCTCTCTCTTTTGCCATACGGCGCCAGACGGCGCCTCACCCGTCTCGGGCAGCCGGTCGACCCGGCGCACGTAGAAGCCGCTCTTTGGCTTCGGCTCGACGTATCCCTCGACGCTGAGCATCTCGTAGGCGGTCTCAATGGTATTGAGACTGACTCCCAGGTGGGCCGACAGCTCCCGCTTCGAGGGGAGCTTTTCCCCCTCGGCAAGGTTTCCGCGGCGAATCTCCCCGACGATGTTCTGATAGATCTGAAGATAGAGCGGCGAGCGGGAGCTGCGTTCGAGCTTCATGGTCAGCGCGTTCATAACTGACCTCCTTTTTTTTCAGAAATAGCTGTTTTCTATGAGTTCAGTTCCATTCTATACCCTCGCCCCGGCTGTTTCAAGCTCTACGGTTCAAACCGCTCGGCGAGCTCCTGCAAATACACCCACCGCTCCATCTTTTGTTCAAGCTCCCGCTCACAGCGTTCTCTTCGCTCCATCAGCTCCGACAGCGCGCCGTAGTCGGCTGCACTCTGCTCCATCTCGCCGCTGATCTGCGCGAGGTCGGCCTCAAGCCGTGCGATTACACTGTCTATGGTCTCATACTCACGCTGCTCGGCGTAGGTGAACTTTTTTCTCTCGCGAGGCTGCACCTGCCCGCGCGGCCTCTCTTTCTTCTCTCTCACCGTCCCGGCGGCCGCGTCTTTGCACCTTGCGCGATAGTCGCTGTAGCCGCCAAGATACTCGCGCACTTCGCCGTCGTCGCCGACCTCCAGCACAAAGTCCGCCAGCTTGTCGAGAAAATAGCGGTCGTGGGACACTGCCACCACCGCCCCCTCAAACCGCTCGAGATAGTCCTCCAAAATCGTCAGCGTTTGAATGTCGAGGTCGTTTGTCGGCTCGTCGAGCAAAAGTACGTTCGGCGCCTGCATCAGCACGTGGAGCAGCAGCAGGCGCCGCCGCTCTCCTCCCGAGAGGCGGCCGATGGTGTTGTACTGCATCTCATCCGAAAAGAGAAATTTTTCGAGCATCTGCGAGGCTGACAGCTTGCCCTCCCCCGTGTCGACGTATTCGCCGGTCTGACGCACAAAGTCGATCACCCGCATGGCAGGGTCCATCTCCTGCGACTCCTGTGAGAAATAGCCGATTTTCACCGTCGCGCCGTGTATGACCTCGCCGGCATCCGGTTCAAGCTGCCCTGCGATCAGTCTCAAGAGCGTCGTCTTTCCCGCGCCATTGCGCCCGACAACACCGATGCGTGCGCGCCGCGCGAGAAGATAGCGGAAGCTTCGAATCACCGGCCGGCCATCGTAGGACTTGGAGACATCTCTGAGCTCAATGGTCTTTTTGCCGAGACGCGCCGCGGCGGAGCCGAGTGTCAGTTCCTGGCGCTGCGGCGGTCCCTCCCGGTTCACAAGCTCCTCAAAGCGCTCGATGCGCTCGCGGCTCTTCGTGCCTCTGGCACGGGCGCCGCGCTGAATCCACTGCAGCTCCCGGCGGATGAGACTCTGTCTCTTTCGCTCGGTCCCCTCGGCCATTTCGAGGCGCTGCTCGCGCAGCGCAAGATAGCCCGAGTAGTTGGCATCATAGCGATAGATCCGCGCGTGGTCAATCTCCCAGAGCCGGTTTGTCACCCGGTCGAGAAAATAGCGGTCGTGCGTCACCATGACAAGCGTTCCCGTGAAGCGGGCGAGCCATCCCTCCAGAAATTCCGTCATCTCGCTGTCGAGGTGGTTTGTCGGCTCATCCAGAATCAGAAGATCGCAGGGCGTTACCAGCGCCGCGGCGATAGCAGCGCGTTTTCTCTGCCCGCCGGAGAGCTCTGAGAGCTTTGCGCCGTGCTCCGTGACGCCGAGCGTGTTCAAAATGCGCTTCGCCTCGTAGGTGAGCTCTTCGCGTCTCTCCTGCGGCAGCGCCGCACAGACATGCTCAAGCACGGTGTCCTGCGGGTGAAACAATGGATTCTGCGTCAGATAGGAAATGCGCGTTCCCGCCGCGAGTGTCACACAGCCGTCGTCCGGCTGCTCCACACCGGCGAGCAGATTCAAAAGCGTCGTCTTGCCGGTGCCGTTGACGCCGACAATTCCGACCTTGTCACCCTGTTCCAGAGAGAGCGAGCAGTTTTTCAGTATGGGTCTTTCGAGGTAGCTCTTTGTCAGCCCCTCGGCCGTCAGACAGATCAAACAATCACCTCCGCCAAAAGAAAAGAGGTCTGTCTTGCGACAGACCTCCCGTTCCGGTGTCTTTACTCTTGCTCGTGCTCGTGGTCGCAGCCGCACTCGCAGGCTTCGTCGCCACAGCAGCAGTCGTCTTCTTCATCCTCAATCTCAAAGTCGAACACCTCGCCGCACTCCGGGCACTCCACCTGGCCGTCCAGCGCGATGTCCTCGTCGAAATAGATCTCCTGGCCGCAGTTCGGGCACTCGACTTCAAAGTAATCGTCCTCGTCGAAGTCCTCGTCCTCCTCGTCGTCGAGCTCGTAGAAATCCTCCTCGAGCGCGGCGAGATCTTCATCTATTTCGTCAACTTGACCAGAGACCTGCGCCATTTCGTCCTCGAGATCGCTCACCGTGAGCGCAGCATCGTCGAGAATGTCCACAATCGCCTTGAGCAGCTTGCCCTCTTTCTTGGTGGTGTCGATATCGAGTCCGTCCATCAGGCCTTTCAGATAGGAAACTTTCTCTGTTAAAGTCATGGTTCCTGCCTCCTTTTACATTCGTTGTAATATGCCCGCAAAAGGCGGGAATATGTCGCATTGTTTCCCGGGAACACACAAGTGTCACCGGCGTGGCTGCCGACTTCATCGCGAGTCGTCTGCCGCCCTGTGATATGGTAACACAGTACGGCTGCGAATTATGCCGATTGCACATATCCGCAAGAGACGCCGGACAGCAGACCGGCCGGCCTGCTGTCGAATTGCGCTGCGTTATGTTGCTCAGGCGCGCTCCATGTACTCGCCCGTTCTGGTGTCGATGCGGATTTTCTCGCCCTCGTCAATGAAGAGCGGAACCTTGACCACCGCGCCGGTCTCGAGAGTAGCCGGCTTGGAAGCGCCGGTTGCGGTGTCGCCCTTGAAGCCGGGCTCGGTCTCGGTGATGACAAGCTCGACAAAGTTCGGCGGCTCTACGCCAAACACATTGCCCTTGTAGGAGAGGATCTTGCACATCTCATTCTCTTTGACAAACTTGAAGTTGTCCGAGAGAACGCTCTCATTGATCGGCAGCTGCTCGTAGGTCTCAAGATCCATAAAATAGTAGAGACTGCCGTCATTGTAGAGATACTGCATCTCCTTTCTCTCAATGAACGCAGTGGGGAATTTTTCCGTCGGGTTGAAAGTCTTATCGAGCACAGCGCCCGTGATCGCATTTTTCACTTTGGTGCGCACAAAGGCCGCACCCTTGCCGGGTTTGACATGCTGAAATTCCACAATCTGAAATACGTTCCCATCCATTTCAAACGTGACGCCGTTTCTAAACTCACCTGCAGAAATCATATAGTATCCTCCAAAATCGAATTCCTTTGTTTAGTTTATAATAATTTGCCCTATTATGCAAGGGCGCAATAGAAAATTTTTACTCGCGCGCCCTACAAAATCAACAGTTTTTTCTCCGTGTGATTGAGCACCTCGCAGCCCTGCTGCGTGACAAGAATCAGATCTTCGATTCTCACGCCGAATTTCCCCTCGAGATAGATTCCCGGCTCGTTGCTCATGACGGTATTCGGCGCAATCACGTCGTGGCAGAGCATCGAAAAGCGCGGCGACTCGTGCACCTCAATGCCGATGCCGTGGCCGAGCCCGTGGCCAAAGTTCTGCCCGTAGCCCATCTGCGTGATATACTCGCGTGCAATCCGGTCCACCTCGGCGCCGGTCATGCCCGCATGCACCTGGTCGATGACCCGGTTGTGGGCCGTCAGCACAATGTCATAGACCTTTCTCATCTCGTCGCTGGCATAGCCCACGGCGACGGTTCTTGTCATGTCGCTGCAGTAGCCGTCGACCACGCAGCCAAAGTCCATCGTCACAAAATCGCCGCTTTCAACGGTTTTTTCGGTTGGCACGCCGTGGGGCTTCGAGCTGTTTTTGCCCGAGACGCAAATCGTGTCGAACGAGGTCTTTTTCGCCCCGCCGCGGCGCATGAAAAACTCGAGCTCCATGGCGATTTCAAGCTCAGTGCGCCCCGGCCGGATATAGTCGAGCACATACTCAAACGCGCGGTCGGCCAGATTCTGTGCGCGGCGCATCGCCGACAGCTCGCTCTCATCCTTGACTGCGCGCAGCTTTTCCACCACATCGCCCAGCGGCTGCAGCGTCACGCCCGCAAACTCACTTTCAAAGCGCGACTTTGTATGTACGCTGACCTCCCGGTCCTCATAGGCGAGCGTGCGGATGCCGTTCTCACTCATCAGTCGACCAAGCGGCGCAAGATAGCCGCGATTCTCCTCGACGACCTCCATAAAGCTCACGGTCTCGCGTGCGGCTTCGCTGTTTCGCGAGTCGATAAGAAACCACGCCCTGTCAGGCGTTACGAGCAGCGCGCCCTCGCTGTGCGGCAGACCGGTGAAATAAAACAGGCTCGTGTCGGCCGTGAGCAGTACGGCGTCAACGTCTCCCGTCTGCTCCCGGAGGTTCTGAAGTCTTTTCATCATCTCAAACCATCTCCTTTAACGCATAGAGTGCGAGTTTGTAGCTGTTCTTGCCAAATCCGGCGATGCTGCCTGCGCAGACCGGCCCGATCACGGAGCGGTGACGAAATTCCTCACGCGCGGCGACATTCGACATGTGAACTTCAATCACCGGCAGACGAACGGAGGCAATCGCATCGCGCAGGGCTATGCTGTAGTGGGTGTAGGCGCCCGCGTTGAGCACCACGCCCGCGTGGGTGCCGCGTATCTGCTGGAGCTTGTCGATGAGCGCGCCTTCGCTGTTGGACTGATAGAACTCGCAGACAAGCCCCAGAGTCTCCCCGAGTGATGAGAGCTCGCCGTTGATTGCCTCAAGAGACTCGCTGCCGTACTGACCGGGCTCTCTCTCGCCTGTCAAATTGATGTTAGGGCCGTTTAAAATGAGTATTTTTTTCACAGGTCTTCCCCCTTTGCGTGCAGCACCATCCGCTTCATTGCGAGTGCGTCCTCCGCCTGGGTTCCCGCCGACTCGCAGATGATGGTGGGCGCCAGATTTTTTCTTGCGATCAGCTCGGCCAGCGGCTCAAACTCCGGGCCGTACTCGCCGCCGTCGGCAAAGGTCAGGTGCACTTTCTCACCTCCCGCCGTGTAGGCGATCTTGGAAAAATGGCTGTGGAACACCCGAAGCCGGTCGGCTCCGAGGCGATCCTCCACGAGGTTCAGCAGCTTCTCATAGTCTGCGATGCCTCTCACACCACCGAGCGTGCGCGCGTTGAGATGGCCGAAATCAATGGTCGGAATGAGCCTCTCATCGAGCCGGCAGAGCTCACAGACCTCCTCGAGCGTGCCGAGCTGATTGATCTTGCCCATTGTCTCCGGACAGACGGTGATATCGCCGAGGCCCTCCGCATCGAGCGCCGCGAGCGCGCGGCGAATGGTGTCCTTTGCGAGCTCCAGAGCATGCTCGCGCGTCATACCCGAGCAGGAGCCGCTGTGTACGACGATGCGCCCCGCGCCCATGAAGCGGGCGCATCGGGCGCTCTTTAGAATGTAGCCGATGCTGTTGTCGCGCTTCTCGGGGTCCTTGCTCGACAGACTGATGTAATAGGGCGCGTGGATGGACAGAGAAATATGGTGTTCCCGTGCTTTCTGCCCAATCTGCACGGCGGTCTTCTCCGAGACGTTCACGCCCTTGCTGCACTGGTATTCAAAGGCGTCAAGCCCTATTTTCTCAAGCCAGCCCGGCATCTGTACCGAGGCCTTGTAGCCGGCCGCAAAGAAGCTGTCGCTGCTCCCGGCCGGGCCGAATTTTGGTTGCATCAGTGATCCTCCCGCTGTATTTTCCGTAAGAGCGGCCTCTCGAGAGCCCGCTTCATGCGCAGCCAGAGGCACTCGTTCGACAGGTCGATCGGCGTGACCAGCACGGTGCGAAGACCCGCGCGGTTGCCACCCCAGATGTCTGTGAAAAGCTGGTCGCCGAGCGCCACTATTTTATCCTTTGGCAGGCCGAGATATTCGACTGCCTGCACATAGCCCTTTTTGAAAGGCTTATTCGCCATCGGAATAATCTTGATTCCCGCCTCGTCGCCGAAGAGCGCCATGCGTGAGCGGCGGGCATTGGTCAAGATCACGAGCTTCATCCCGGCGCTCTTCCAGCGGTCAATCAGCCGGTAGAGCTTCTCGTCCGGCACGCCGACCTTGTTGCGAACAAGCGTGTTGTCCACATCGAGCACGATTCCCTTAATTTGATGGGCGCGCAGAAAGGCCTCGTCTATTTCGTATACGTTGTCGATGCGGATGGTCGGGCGCAGTTTCAGCAAGCAATTCACCTCAATTTCGCAGGATTTCATGCACTTCTCTATGGAACATTATACTATAGGAACGCTGCGCGCACAACAAAAAAGGCGAGGTATTTCTACCTCGCCCTCATGTCGCAAAACTTATTTGTACTTGCGCTTTCTAGCGGCCTCTGATTTCTTTTTGCGCTTTACGCTGGGCTTCTCATAATGCTCTCTCTTGCGGAGTTCTGAGAGCACACCAGATTTCGCACACTGTCTTTTGAAGCGTCTGAGTGCGCTGTCCAGTGTTTCGTTCTCTTTGACTCTGATTTCCGACATCTGTATCCCTCCCTCCGCTGTGCACAGGGTATTTTGATCTATATGCAAATTAGATTATACAGCACGCCCTCCGGCTGTGTCAATAAGAACTTAACCCTTGACCACGAAATTGACGAGCTTGCCGGGAACGCAGATCTCCTTGACAATCTGCTTGCCCTCGGTCAGCGCGCGGATGCGTTCGTCCTCTCGCGCAAGCGCCAAAACAGCCTCTCTGTCGCTGTCGGCGGGAACCGTCACGGTGTTTTTCACCTTGCCGTTGATCTGAAGCACAATTTCGATTGTGTCGTCCACAACTTTGTCCGGGTCAAACTGCGGCCAGGCCTGATCGGTCACACGCCCGCCGAACTTCAGCACTTCCCACAGCTCCTCCGTGACATGGGGCGCAAAGGGGTTGAGCAGGATGAGAAGCGTTTTGAGTTCACCCGCCGTGATGCTGCCCGCATCATAGACCTCGTTGAGATAGGCCATCATCGCAGCAATGGCTGTGTTCATTTTCAGATTCTCAATGTCGTCGCTGACCTTTTTGATCAGCTTGTGGGTCGAAGAGCAGAGCGCCGCGGAGTAGCCGTCGCCCTGCGTCACCAGCTCCTGAAGTCCCCAGACGCGCTCGACAAAGCGCTTGCAGCCCTTGATGCTCGTCGAGGACCAGGGCGCCGCTTTCTCAAAATCGCCGACAAACATCTCGTAGAGGCGCATCGTGTCCGCGCCGTAGTCGCGGATGATGTCGTCGGGGTTGATGACGTTTCCGCGCGACTTCGACATCTTCTCCCCGTTCTCGCCGAGTATCATGCCGTGTGAAGTTCTCTTCTGATAGGGTTCTTTTGTGGGAACCACGCCGATGTCATAGAGGAACTTGTGCCAGAAGCGCGAGTAGAGCAGATGCAGCGTGGTGTGCTCCATGCCGCCGTTGTACCAGTCGACCGGGCTCCAATACTGTAAAGCTTCTTTGCTTGCCAGTTCTTTGTCGTTGTGCGGATCCATATAGCGCAAAAAGTACCAGGAGGAACCCGCCCACTGGGGCATGGTGTCGGTCTCGCGTTTCGCAGGGCCGCCGCAGTGCGGGCAGGTCGTATTGATCCAGTCGGTCATCTTCGAGAGCGGCGAGTCGCCGTTTTCCGCCGGCTCATAGCTTTCAACCTCCGGCAGCACGAGCGGCAGCTCACTCTCGGGCAGCGGCACCCAGCCGCACTTGTCACAGTAGACCATCGGGATCGGTTCGCCCCAGTAGCGCTGGCGCGAGAAGACCCAGTCGCGCAATTTGTAATTGACTTTCGGGTGGCCGACCCCTTTCTCCTCGAGGTAGGCGATGATCTTCTCTTTCGCCTGCTCAACCGTAAGGCCATTCAAAAAGTCGGAGTTTACCATGTGCCCTGTCTCAATGTCCTCAAAGGCGTGCTCCGAGATGTCCCCGCCGCCGACCACTTCGATGATGGGCAGATCAAATTTCTTTGCGAAGTCGTAGTCTCTCTGGTCGTGGCCCGGCACCGCCATAATCGCGCCGGTGCCATAGGAGATGAGCACATAGTCGGAGACGTAGATCGGAATTTCCCCGCCCGTCACCGGATTGACAGCGCGAATGCCCTTGAGACAGACACCGGTCTTGTCCTTGGCAAGCTCGGTGCGTTCAAAATCGGACTTGCGGCTCGCCGCATCGCGGTAGGCGAGAACTTCGTCGAGATTCTCGATTTGATCGCGGTACTGGTCAATCATCGGGTGCTCAGGGGCAATGACCATGTAAGTCGCGCCGAAGAGCGTGTCGGGACGGGTGGTGTAGACGGTGAGATTGTGTCCGACCGTCGTGGCGAAATCGACCTCCGCGCCCGTGCTGCGGCCGATCCAGTTGCGCTGCTGAATCTTGACTCTCTCAACGAAGTCGAGCTCATCCAGATCGTTGATCAGCCGCTCGGCATACTTGGTGATTGCCAGCATCCACTGGCTTTTGACTTTGCGTACCACCTCGGC
This sequence comes from Feifania hominis, assembly GCF_014384765.1. Lineage (NCBI taxonomy): Bacteria > Bacillati > Bacillota > Clostridia > Eubacteriales > Feifaniaceae > Feifania > Feifania hominis. The sequence continues at coordinate 662,019 of NZ_JACRSP010000001.1, forward strand.
GCCGCAGCGCTCGCAGACACCGCCGACTACTTCCTCATTGGAGAGTACGCACTTGCAGGAGGTGCACCAGTTTACGGCCATCTCCTTTTTGTAGGCAAGCCCGTGTTTATAGAGCTGCAAAAAGATCCACTGGGTCCACTTGTAGTAGCTCGGGTCGGTGGTGTTGATCTCGCGCGACCAGTCAAACGACAGACCGAGCGCCTGCAGCTGGCTCTTAAAGCGGGCGATGTTCTTCTCGGTGACGATCTTCGGGTGAACGTGGTTTTTGATGGCGTAGTTCTCCGCCGGCAGGCCAAACGCGTCCCACCCCATGGGATAGAGCACATTGTAGCCCTGCAGTCTGCGCTTGCGCGCGACGATGTCGATCGCGGTGTAAGAGCGCGGATGCCCCACGTGCAGACCCTGCCCCGAGGGATAGGGAAACTCAACAAGCGCATAGTACTTCGGCTTGTCGCTGTGATTGTCCGCGTGGAAGACGCCGGTGCGCTCCCACTCCTGCTGCCACTTTTTCTCGATCTTGGCGAAATCGTATCTCATCTAAAATAACTTCCTTCCAGGTTATTACTCGGTGACAATATCTTGAAGGTCAACCTTTTCCCCGTCGGCCCAGAGCCGCTCCAGCTTGTAAAACTCCCGCGCCTCGCGTACAAAGATGTGCACCACAACGCTGCTGTAGTCGAGCAGCACCCACTGCGAGGAGCGGTAGCCCTCTGTGTGGTGGGGCTCAAGACCGAGTGCGGTCATCTGAAATTCCACTTCGTCGGCGAGCGCCTTGACCTGTGTCGTGCTGTTTGCCGTGCAGATGACGAAGTAGTCGGCGAGAACCGTGATGTCTCCAATGCCGATCACCTGCAGCTCCTCTGCCTTTTTCGCGTCGAGTACTTTCGCAATTTTTTTTGCCATTTCCAATGGGGTCAATTCCATAGGTGTGCTCCTCTCAAATTCGGTCAACTGACGGGCTTTTCTGCCGGCACTTCGCCCGTCGACGGGGGCTCTTCCGGTTCTACTGTGACAGGTCCCCCCGCAGTGGTTCCACCGGCATCGCCGCTTTCGCCGCCCGACGGCGTCTTGTCGCCATCGGTCTTGCCGGCATTGGTTTCGGTGGTCGTCGTCTGAGCCTGATCGGTCGTCTTGTTATCAGTTGTCTTATCTGTGCTGCCCGAGCTATCCGAGCTACTCGAGCTGCCCGATGAACTCGAAGAAGAGCTCTTCTTAATCGGGTAGAACGTCGGGCGTTTCTCGTCGATCTCGGTGGCCGTGCTGCCCTCGAGGTCGGTCTTGTTGTTTTCCTTGCGGGCAAGCTCAACCATATTGTGTTCGGTGATCTCAGTCGTATACGGGTTGAAACTCTGGTTGATCAGCTCGAGCGTCTCCGGCAGATAGACCGAGAAATACGAGACTCCGCCGCTGTATGCCGCCTCGCCCGGCAGGGTGAAGAAGCGGATTTTGTCCATATCGAGGTTGACAGCGTTTGCCGCGAGCCCGAGCATGTCGGTCAGCTGCATATCAGTCTTGACATTGGCGAAGACATCGGTGATGATACTCGGAATCTTGACGATCGTGCCCGGCGAGAGCACCTTTTTGATCGCCGCGGTGATGAACATCTTCTGCGCTTTCATCCGCCCGATGTCAGCGTCCGCATAGCCCTTGCGGAAGCGCACAAACCCGATCGCATCGTCGCCCTTGAGCACCTGCTTGCCCTTTTTGATGTGGATGTAGAGATCCTGTGCCGGATCCTCGTAATCCATGTCCATCGGCACATCGACTTCAACGCCGCCGATCTTGTCAATGATCTTGTTAAAGGCCGTGAAGTTGATGACAACATAGTGGTCGATCTCAAAGCCAAACATATTGGAAAAGCCGTCTTTCATCAGCGGACCCTTGCCGTAGGCATACAGGGCGTTTGCTTTCTTGCTCTTCTTTGTGGTATTGAGATAGGTGTCGCGCGGAATTTGGAGGATGTTTACCGACTGATCTGTCGTGTCATAGCGCACCAGCAGAATGGTGTCGGTGCGCGTGCCGTCTTTGTCGGTTCCGCCTACGATAAAAGTTGTGACGCCCTCTTCCTTCTGAAGCCCCTCGTCGGTATTCGGGTCGTCGAAGTCGTCGCTGGTCAGCGGGTCGTGTCCGCCGAGTTCGGGATCATCGGTCAGATCAAAGGGCTTGTCGTCCTCCGCCATGAGAATGGCGGCGCTCATCGGCAGATAGATCGCCAGCGACAGCACAACCGCCAAAAGGAGTATGGCAACGGTCGAGATGATGCCAAAGGGCTTTTTCTTTTTCAGTTTGATAAACATGCTTGTCTCCCCAGTGGGCCGAGCCCCATTCATTACCTCTGTCTATTTTTTCTGTCTTTTTTCCAGCAGGAAATTTCTCGCCTCGAGCGTGTTGGGGTGTATCTGCGCGTGCTTGCCGAGCAGCTCGAAAAACGAGTTGTCCAGCGCCAGCAGCAGCGCCCTGTCAAGATCCTCGTAGACGATGGCGCGCACCGGCTCCACGCCGTCAAAGTCGCGAAGCGGCTCCACATAGTCCGCCATGTAGATGATCTTCTCCAGCAGCGTCATGTCGGCTCTGCCGGTGGTGTGGTAGTAGATGGCGCCGAAGATCTCCTCATCGTCCACCCCCAGCCGCTCCCTGGTATAGCAGGCCCCCGTGAGAGCGTGCAGCAGCTTGTAGGAACTGCGCTCAACAGCGTTTAACATTATACCAAACTCGTCACACATCTTCAACTGTTCGGCGGGGCCCATATCTTTGGTCACATCGTGGTAGAGCCCGGCAATTTCGGCTTTCTGCTCATCCGCGCCGTAGCGTCTGGCAAGTCTGACCGCCTCATCGCGCACTGACAGGCTGTGGCGAAAGCGCTTTTCGCTGAGCATCTGCTCGAGCAGCTTGATTCCGTCGCACTGTGCAATCATCTCACGCCTCCATATAAGTTATTTTGTATGACAAAATCCAAAACGCCCTGCGGCACAAACTCAGTCGGCCGCTCGCCGTTTCGGATTTTCTCGCGCAGCTGTGTGGAGGATACCTCGATCACCGGCGCCTCTATCAGGCGAATGCGCGCACCATAGCGCCCCGCCAGATGATCTGCCGCCTGCTCGAGAGGCTCATCGGTCTCGCGGCGAAAGGCGACCAGTGTCGCAAGGCGCAAAATCTCCTCAAATTCGCGCCACTGCTCCATGGTGCGCAGCATATCCCCACCGAGCAGAAAGCAGAGCTCCCCCTGCGGAAAGACCGCGGCAAAGTGGCGTAACGTGTCCACCGTGTAGCTCTTTCCGCGGCGGCGCAGCTCCACATCACTCACCTCACAGCGCGGCAGAGCGCCAAACGCGATTCTCGCCATTTCAAGGCGCAGCTCGCCGTCGACGGCGTCCGTCATCTGCTTGTGGGGCGGCACTGCAGTCGGAACGACGAAGAGCCGCTCAAGCGGAAGCGCACACAGCGCCGTGCGGGCCATGTTGATATGTCCGAAGTGCGGCGGGTTGAATGTTCCCCCGAATATTCCGATCTTCATGGCTGGAAGCCGCCTCCCCCGTCAGAGTTCGATGAGCTTGTTCTTCTTCGACTCGCGGTAGAGCACAAACCGGCTGCCGATACACTGCACCACATCGGCGCCCGTCGCCTCGGCGACGGCCTCTGCCGCCTGCCTTGCGGTGAGCATGGCCGTCTCAAGAACCGTGCACTTGATCAGTTCGCGCTTCTCGAGCGCCTCGCCGATCTCGTCGCAGAACACGTCAGAAATGCCGTTTTTGCCAATCTGAAAGATGGGCTGCTGGTCGTTTGCGAGCGCACGCAGCTTTGCGCGCTGTTTACTGGTTAACATTCTGTTCTCCCGTCGCGTGAATTTTTTTCATTTCCTCAAAGAACAGCTTCATGGCGTTTGCGCGGTGACTGATGCTGTTTTTGAGCCCTGGGTCCATCTCGCCGAACGTCTGACGGTAGGTCTCATCGTAGAAGATCGGATCGTAGCCAAAGCCGAGCTCGCCGCGCGGCTCATGGAGCAGAACCCCGTGACACTCGCCGCGCACCACAAACTCCCGTCCGTCGGGCGCCGCAAACGCGAGCGCCGAGACAAACTTTGCCCGCCGGTCATCCTTGCCCTCCATGTTGTGCAGAAGCTTTTGAATCCGGTCGAGATCACTTGCTCCCTCGCCGCCGTAGCGGGCCGAGTAGATGCCTGGTGCGCCGTCGAGCGCCTCCACCGCGAGTCCCGAATCATCCGCAATGGCCGGCAGACCGGAAAGCTCCATCACACCTTTTGCCTTGAGCATGGCGTTCTCTTCAAAGGTCGTGCCGGTCTCCTCAATTTCCGCATGAATGCCCGCGTCCGCCATGGAGAGCACCTCAATTTGGAGCGGGGCCAGCATATCCCGAATCTCCTTGAGCTTGCCCATGTTGCCGGTGGCAACCACGATTTTGCGAATGGCGCTCTCACGCGGCTTGTAGCGGGACAGATCCCCGATCGCCCGGCGCTGCTCGGCGAGCAGCTGCTCGATTCCGCTCTGGGCCAGGCCGAGCAGCTCGTCGAGCTGACCGCGGGTAAAGCCGCTTCGCTCGCCGGTACCCTGTATCTCAATGAAATTCTGGCTGTCGTCCATGATCACATTCATATCCACATCGGCCCCGCTGTCCTCCGCGTAACACAGATCGAGCAGCGGTTCGCCGCCGACAATGCCGACACTGGTGGCCGCCACAAAGTGGCGCAGCGGCAGCGAGGAAATCCGCCCCTCATCGTAGAGCTTTTTGAGCGCCAGCACCAGTGCCACAAAGCCGCCGGTGATGGAGGCCGTGCGGGTTCCGCCGTCGGCCTGTATCACGTCGCAGTCGACGACAATGCTGATCTCGCCGAGACGCTCCATATCGACCGCGGCGCGCAGACTGCGCCCGATCAGCCGTTGAATCTCCGAAGAGCGCGGCGCCTTTTTGAGCTTTGCAATGTCACGCTGGTTTCTCTCTTTGGTGGCGCCGGGCAGCATTGAGTACTCGGCCGTGACCCAACCGGCGCCGGTTCCCCGGACATGGGGAGGCACGCGGTCCTCCACGCTCGCGGTGCAGATGACCTTGGTGTCGCCGGTTTCAATGAGAACACTTCCGGCAGCGTATTTGGTAAAGTTTGTCGTGATTGTCACCGGGCGCAATTCGTCCAGCCGCCTGCTGTCAATTCGGTTCAAGTCGGGCCTCCTTATTCAAAGAGCGCGTCGGTAAACTCCCGCGCGTCAAACGGTTTCAAGTCGTCAATTCCCTCGCCAAAGCCGACATAGCGCACGGGAATCTCAAGCTCATTTTTGATGGCGATGACAATTCCCCCCTTGGCCGTGCCGTCCATCTTGGTGAGCACGATGCCAGTGACGTCGCCGGCACTTTTGAACTCCCGTGCCTGGTTGACGCCGTTTTGCCCTGTCGTCGCATCGAGCACCAGCAGACACTCGCTCTCGGCATCGGGGTACTCGCGGGAAATGATCCGCGCGATTTTGGCGAGCTCGTCCATGAGGTTCTTCTTGTTGTGCAGCCTCCCCGCCGTGTCGCAGATGATGACGTCTGAGCCGCGGCTCTTGCCGGCGGCCAGCGTGTCAAAGACCACGGCGGCGGGATCGCTCCCCTCCTGGTGGCGCACAAAGCCGCTGCCGGTGCGCTCGGCCCAGACCTCGAGCTGGTCGATGGCGGCGGCGCGAAACGTATCCGCCGCGCCGAGGATGACCTTTTTGCCGAGCTTCTGATAGTAGTGGGCGAGCTTGCCGATGGTAGTCGTCTTGCCGACGCCGTTTACCCCCATCACGAGAATGACCCGCGGATAGGTCTCTTCCATATGCTCCCCATCGAGAAGCTCGAAGATGATCTGCTTTAAAAAGTCCCGTATGCTCTGCGGGTCGTCGGTACGCTGTTCCTTGACGGTTTGACGCAGACTCTGCATGATTTGTTCGGTAGACTCTACCCCGATGTCCGCGAGGATCAGAGTCTCCTCCAGCTCCTCATAGAGGTCCTCGTCGATCTTCTTGAAGCCAGATAGAACCGATTTGATCTTATCGAAAAATCCCATGGTACTCTCCTGTCTGTTACTGGTATTCTCTGCCGACGTCACTGACGTTGATTGTCAGCATCTTGGAAACGCCGCTCTCCTGCATGGTCACGCCGTAGAGGACGTCCGCCTCCTCCATGGTGCCGCGGCGGTGGGTGATGACAATGAACTGCGTGCGGTCGGTGAAGTTTCTCATGTAATTGGCGTACCGAACGACATTGACGTCGTCGAGCGCCGATTCAATCTCATCGAGGATGCAGAAAGAGGCCGGCTTGACCGCCAAAATGGCAAAGTACAGCGCAATGGCGACAAAGGCCTGCTCGCCGCCCGAGAGGGCCGAGAGGTTTTTGATGATCTTGCCCGGCGGGTTGACCTTGATCTCAATGCCCGACTCGAGCACGTCGCTCGGGTCGCTGAGAATGAGCTCGGCCCGGCCGCCGCCGAAGAGCTCGCGAAACACCTCGTCAAACTTCGCGTTGATGAGCTTGAACTGTTCGGCAAACATCCGTTTCATCTCGCCAGTGAGCTCCTCGATGATCTTGGTCAGCTCCGCTTTTGCCTTCTCGAGATCCTCGGTCTGTGCCGTGTAGAACTCGTAGCGCTCCTTGACGGCGGCATACTCCTCAATAGCGTCGACGTTGATGTTGCCGAGCGCCTTGATGGCGCTCTTGATCTCGGAAATGCGCCGCGTGGCTTTCGACATGCTCTCGATTTCGGTTCGCAGCAGACACGCGTCGGTGTAGGTCAGCTCATACTCGTCCCACAGGCGCGCTACAACATTGTCATTTTCGGCCTCGATGGCGTCCTTTTTGCCCTCGAGGCGGGTCATCTCCTTGATCAACCGGCCGCGGCGCTCGTTCTCCTCCCGGGTCTGCTGGTGGATACGGGTTGTCTTCTGCTCGCAGGCCTCGCGGTGGCGCTTGCAGTCCTCTATGCTCTGCTGGCGCTTCTCAATGGACTCGTGCAGCGTGTCGATTGCCGTCTCGGCGGCGCGAACCGCCTGTTCAAGAGTGAGAATCTGCGCTTCAAATTCCTCGATTTCGGCGGCGCCGCTGTCAATCTCGGCTGCAAAGAGCTCACGCTGGCGCGTGATGTCCTCAATGCTCTCCTGTGCCGCCTGTCGGTCTTTCTCAAGATAGGAGATCTCGACCTTTTTGTCCGAGACCGCCTTGAAGAATGCGTCTTTCTTTTCAATGGCCTCCTGCTTGTTGCCGAGCATTCGCTCAAGCTCGAGCTCAGCCTGCTCACGGCGGTTTGCAAGCTCCGCGGCTGCAGTCTCGCAGGTCTGAATGCGCGCGGCGCGCTCCTTTTTCTCCGATTCGAGGCGCTCGCTCTCCTGCTCAAGGCTCTCAATCTCCTCGCGCATGGAGGCGACGAGCGCGGCAAACTGGTTGTACTCGCCCTCGGCGCGCAGCTTGTTCTCGCGCGCGACGTTCTGCTCGGCGAGCGCGCCGTCAAGACCGGCCTTGAGCGCGGCGGTCTCCGCCTCGAGAGCCTTGAGTTCCTCCCTCGCGCCCTTGCACTTCTCCTGCTCGAGAGCGATCTGCTCGCCGAGGCGCGCAATCTCATTTTTTCTCGACAGCACGCCCACATTCTTCGCCTGCGAGCCGCCAGTCAGCGAGCCGCCCACGTTGAGCAGCTGTCCGTCGAGGGTCACGATGCGAAAACGGTACTGGTATTTCTTCGCCGCGGCGATGGCGGCGTCGATGTTCTCCATGACCACGGTGCGCGAGAGAAGATTGGAAAAGATGCTCTGATACTTCGCGTCGTACCGCGCGAGCTTGTCCGCAATGCCGACAAAGCCCGCTTCCCGCTCCACGCCCTGCTCCTGCAGCTTTGCCGGGCGAACGGAGCGCAGGGGCAGAAACGTGGCGCGGCCCGCTTTCTCGGCTTTCAAAAAGCCAATGGCGGCTTTCGCGTCCTGCTCGCTGTCCACGACGATGTTCTGCATGGCCGCGCCGAGCGCGGTCTCCACTGCCACGGCGCAGGAGTCGTCCACCTCGATGAGCGAGGCGATCGTACCATGCACATTTTTAAGCCGGCCGCGCTCTGCCTCCTGCATCACGCGGCGCACGCTGTGGGTGAAGCCCTCCAGCTGACGGTCCATCTCGCTGAGCAGCTCCACGCGCTGCTGCTTGGCACGGATCTCGCTCTCGCGGCGCTCAAAGTCCTTTTGCATCTGACCCAGGCGCTCGGCGCGCACCTCAAATTTGCGGTTGTAGCCCGAGATGATGTTTTCGTTTGAGAGAATTTGCTCCTCAAGCTCGCGCAGAGCCGCGCGGCTCTGCTTGCGCTCGGCGTCCCTGCTCTGCAGCAGCTCCTCGCGCTTGACAAGCTCCTCTTCAATGGTTTGCGCGCGCGCCGCGGCGCTCTCGCCCTGCGCGAGCAGAGACGAGTGTTCCACCTTTGCGGCGGTGAGCTCGTCGCCGAGCCGCACAAGCTGCGCCTGCGCCCGCTCAATCTCCCCCGAGAGCCCCTCGACATCCTCTGTGTAGCGGCCGCTCTCGGCGAGCATCGCCTCGAGCTCTCCGGCAATCTCGGCGCACTTTTTCTCATTCTCTCTGACAGAGGCCTGCCTCTGGGCGATCTGCTCGTCGTATTCACTCAGGTGGCGGCCGCGCTGCTCAAGCGTATCGTGCAGGCGGGCGATGCGCTCACGGCTGTGCTCGACGTCGTTTTTGCGCACGGCGATCTCGCTTTGCTTCTCGGCGATCTGCTCCTGTGTGGCGCGGATCTCCGCCTGAATGGTCTCAATCTGTACGTTTGCCTGCGCTGCCTCCTCCATGAGTGCGGCGATCTCCCCATCCGTTCCGGCGAGGCGCTCCTCGAGCTCGTGAAGCTCTCCCTCCACTGTCTGGTAGTCGCTCATGACCTTGGAGAGCTGGTCCTTGGTATTGTCCAGATTCTGCAGCCACACGTTGATTTCCAGCTGCTTTTTCTCCTCGCGCAGATCGAGGTATTTTCTCGCTTTCTCCGACTGGATGCGAAGCGGTTCAACCCGGTCGGTCAGCTCGCTTAAAATGTCGCGGATGCGAACGAGGTTCTCCTCGGTGTTTGCGAGCTTTCGCTCCGACTCGGTTTTGCGGTAACGGTACTTGGAGATGCCTGCCGCCTCCTCGAAAATCTGGCGGCGCTCGTCGCTCTTCTGCGAGAGAATCTCCGAAATCTTACCCTGCCCGATGACCGAGTAGCCGTCCCGGCCGAGACCGGTGTTCATCAGCAGCTCGTGGATATCGCGCAGGCGCACGGTGGAGCGGTTGATGTAGTACTCGCTCTCGCCCGAGCGGTAGAGCCGGCGGGTAATCGCAACCTCCGCGAACTCGACCTGCAGCTCGCCGTCGCTGTTGTCGAGCACCAGCGTGACCTCGGCGTAACCGGTCGGCTTGCGCTCCGAAGTGCCGTTGAAAATGACGTCCTCCATCTTCGCCCCGCGCAGCGTCTTGGAGGACTGTTCCCCCATGACCCACCGGATGGCATCGACAATGTTGCTCTTTCCGCTGCCGTTTGGGCCGACGATGGCCGTGATGCCGTCGCCGAACGTGACGACAATCTTGTCCGGAAAGGACTTAAAGCCCTGTATTTCAAGATTCTTCAGCCGCAACCAAGCCACCTCAACCCTCTGTGTTGTTAACTAATTTATTTTATCAGCCGGCGGTGGTTATTTCAACTGAAATGTTAAAAATAGAGAAAACGGCTGATCGAAAAGGGAACTTCGACGTGCAAGGTCGTATTGCCACCGCGAAACAGCAAAAGAGCGCGGCTGCGCCGCGCTTTTATTCCCCACGAATCACCTGCCAGCTCTCGCAGAGCCGCTTCAGGGAGTAGGACGCGTTGAGCGGACTCGTCGACGGCAGGTAGACGGCGGGGAGCGACAGAGACGAAAAGTGCTCCTGATACAGCCGCTGGGCCGCACGGCCGTTGAGAAAAATTCTCTCGATGGATGGGCAGCTGTCGAGCAGCCGGCCGAGCTCGTTCGGCGTGACGTCGGTGATGCTGTCATCCTTTGACCCGGTGATCCGGCAGCTTTTGATCACATCCCACAGCGCCACACGCAGCGAACGCAGCCACAGAGCGGCCGCCTTTTGAGCATGCGGGTCGGCGAGCCCCCGCGAAAACTGCGGCGGCAGCGGCCTGTCAAACACCTCGCTGAGCACTCTCCAGAAGCGATTTTGCGGGTTTGCGTAGTAGAAGCCGTCGCCCCTCGACTGAACCGACGGAAATGAGCCGAGAATCAGCACCCGTGACCGCTCATCCGAGATGGGAGCGAGTGGGTGAAAAATCAGTTGCTCCATTCTCACACCTCACAGCGGAAAAACCAGGCCGATCACCACCGCCACAACCGGAATCACAACTGGTGTGAGCAGCATGCTCACCGGGTGGCACTGGCTGGCGAAACGGACGTCGGAGCGGTACTGTCGGGCCATAATGAGAGCTTGGTTCATCATGGGCATTGCAGTCATCATGACAAAGACGCCTGAGACGAGAGCAGGCAGTTGAAACAGCCGACAGCATAAAAGTGCAATCGCTGGGCAGACGACGAAGCGTCCGAGCAGGGCCGCTGCCGACTGGCGGCTGAGTTTCGTCAGCTCCCCCAGCCCGACGCCGCCGACAATCGCCCCAATGAGAATGGTGGACAGTGGCGTGCCGAGCGAGCCGAGACTCGAGAGCGCGTCACTGAGAAACGTCGGAAGCGAAAGCCCCATAAGCTTCACCACACAGCCGATCAAAAATGCGGTGATCGGCGATTTGACAAGGCGGATTACAACCTGCAGGTTTGGGCGCAGGGGTTCCCCTCCATCCGCCGCAATCAGCGTCACGCCAATCACCCAGAAGAGAATCGTATTGCACATGTAGTACATGCTGATATACGGAACTGCAATCTCACCGAAGAAATATGAACAGACCGGCAGACCCACAAAGAGCGTATTGGAGCAGGAAAAAAGCGTCAGAAAAATCCCTCTTGTTCCCTTTTGCACGCCGGTCAACTTCATCGCGAGGATGCCTGCGCCGAAGCAGGCAAATATGATCACTGCCGGCACTGCAAGACTGGCGCTGCGAAAGAAGTCTGCCGTGACATACTTCAGAGCATTGTTGAACAGCGAGATCGGCACAAAGACTTTGAGAACCGCTTTGGTAAGAAAGTCCTCCACACGATCATCGATCCAGCCCGCACGGTGCATCAAAAAGCCCACTACTCCGATGAGCAGCAGCGTCAGCACGGCGTTGAGCGCGTTGGAAAACATCAAATCCCCTCTTCCCCCTGCAGGATTTCTTCGGCAGGCGTCTGCTTTGCCAGCTTTGATTTCTTGGCGTTGAGCCATGTCACGCAGCCGACGACGACCGCTGCACCGACCAGCGCCATGGGGCCCGGCACCTCGCCGTAGAACAGCATGACCCAGACCGGATTGAGCAGCGGCTCAAGCATGCCGATCAAATTGGCCTCCAGCGGGTCGGTTGTCTTGATGCCAATGGAAAAGCAGAAATAGGCAAGGCCGATTTGCAAAATTCCAGCCACCGCGGCGACAAACCATGTCCCGGCGTTTCGGGTCACCGCCCCAGGTACGAACAGAAAAGGAAGACTGACAAGGCATGTGAGCACCATGCCCAGAAAGAGAGTCTGACTGCTGTCGCAGTCCGGCCGGTGGTTGATCATGCACACCAGCGCGTAGGACACGGCAGTCGTGAGAGCCAGCAAATCGCCCGAAAGCCCGCCGCGGCCGAGGCTGTCCACAAAGAAGAGCACCATTCCCAGCAGCGCGCCGCCAAGGGCAATCAGGTCAATCTTCTTGGGTCTCTGGTGAAAGAACACCGCCGAGAGAACAACAATGCAGATCGGCGACATATACTGCAGAACAATGGCGTTTGCTGCCGTTGTCATCTTGTTCGCGGCGACAAAGCCAATCAGCGTGTAACTGAGCGCAAGCGTCGCTATGACATTGTACCGGTTTAACCGGATGCCGCCGAGTACCTTTCCCCCCGTTAAAAGCAGAAAGGTCAGCGCCGCAAAGAAGCAGCGCACGCAGGCAATCGCCATGGGGTGCCAGTCGATAAACTTGATGAAAATACCGCCAAGGCTCCACAGAACGGCGGCCGCGAGAATAAAGGCAGGCCCCCTGCCTACCTTTTTGAAAAGCGTCTGCATCGGCTCTCTCCTCACTGTAAAAGGTATCTTCATTATAGCGGTTCACACGGCCATGTACAATGGTACAAAGAGACAATCCCCTCAGGGTAAGCTCTTGATCTTTTGTAAAAATTTTTTGGCGTCCTGCGGTGCAAAAGAGCGCCGTTTTTTCGCCTCTTTCTCAACAATCTCATCTATTTTTACCGCTTTCTTCTGCGCGGCCAATAACCGAAAAGCCTCTGCTCCATATACTATAGTAGATCAACGAAAAAGAGGTGAAACCAATCCATGGCTGATAACATCACGATGAAAACTCACTGCGTCTGCAACACCAATACCTCCGCCTCGCTGTGCTGCTGCCACAATGACAACAACAACTGCTGCTGCAAAAACTGCGGCTGTAACAACAACTGCGGGTGCAACAACAATTGTGGGTGCAACAACAACTGCAGCTGCAACGGCTGAGCATCAAACTGTACATGACAATCGAAAGCAGAGCTTTTTAGCTCTGCTTTCCTTGGAGGTAGGTAACTTTGAACATTGTCTATCCCGAGATCGCCTTTGACGGCGAGCTCGTCCCGCTCCGGCTCGAAATGGTCGACTCCATTGCGCTGCACGATTCCGAACAGGCCGAGGGTGATGTCTACGATGTCGATCAGTGGTTCAAGCGGCGCGGCTACTCCGGAATCGGCTACAATTACTTTATCCATTCCGACGGCACCGTCATCGAGGGCCGCGGGCTCAACACCGGTGATGCGGTCAAATACCATGACGGCCACGTTCTCTCGGTTGCCTTTCAGGGCAATTTTACTCATTCACTGTCCATGCCGGCTGCACAGTACCGCTCCGGCGTACGTCTCATTCAATACTTAATGAACCACATTCCAACCATCACGATGGTGGACGGACATAGCCATTGGGCGGGCACTGACTGTCCCGGGCGATACTTTCCTCTTGGCGAGATGATTGCGGATTCGACCACAAAAACGAAGTCTTAACAGACTTCGTTTTTGTGTATAAACTTCAGGCGCAACAGGAAGAATAGAGGTGAATCTACCATTTTTGGCCTGTCGCCGGCCGCAAGGGCGACATCACGCAGTGATATGGAGGAAGTATGAATCTGACCGGAACCGAAACTCTCATCAATCTCGGACGTGCCTTTGCCGGCGAGTCCCAGGCCAAAAACCGCTATCTCTTCTACGCGGAAAAGGCCAAGCAGGACGGCTACGCCTACATCGAGAAGATCTGCCGCTACATCGCACAAAACGAAACCGCCCACGCAAAAGTCTTCTTTGACCACATCGTCAACGGCATGCCAAACGATGTCAACAATCTCAACATCGACGCGGGCTATCCCTTTGAGCTCAAGGACACCATCAACAACATGCTCTACGCCAAGGCCGGCGAGACCTCCGAGTATGAGACCATCTACCCGAACTTCGGCAAGATCGCAGCCGACGAGGGATTCCCCGCCATCGCGGCCAGCTTCAACATGATTGCGGCCATCGAGGGTGAGCACGCCAAAATCTTCGGCACGCTGCATGACAAACTTGCAAACGGCTCGCTCTATAAAGGCGACGCACCCGTCGTGTGGAAGTGCGACTACTGCGGCTATGAGACAACCTCCAAGGACGCTTTCATGGTCTGCCCGGTCTGCAAAAAACCACAGGGCTTCGTCATCCCGCAGATCGAATTTCTGCACTGATAAAAATAGAAGCAGCGCGGTCCGGCCGCGCTGCTTCTATTTTTCCTTTTCCGCGTTATAAAATGCCTTGAGCTCCGCCTTGACATCGGGCGGCAGCTCACTTTTTTTGACCCCGCGTACCGCTCCCTCGAGCGCGTAGAGCCGGTGGATGCAGGCGGAGGGATCCATTGCCCGGATACGAAGCCACGCCTGCCGGCTTCCTGCAGCGCGCAACTCACCGGCGGTTGTGATTCCGGCCTCCCTCAGTTGTCTTGCGACCTGTGGTCCTATGTTGGGAAGAGATGACATCTCACACATAAAATCTCTCTTTTCAGTTTTTAACTCTCAAAATCTTTTTTGCACTCAGCAGCAGGCTCTTGACATTGGTGACCACCATCAGAAGCGTCAGCGCGATCTCATAGAGCAGCCAGTACGGTACTTCTTTGATGAGGATGATGCTCTGTGCAAAGAGTACGAGCGTATCGAAGATGAGCTTTGGCACATTCCACTCCATGCGGATCATACGCCGGGCGCTGATGGCCCGCAGCACAAAGGCCACAAGGTAGCTGACAAAAGTCGCAAAAGCCGCGCCGTTAACGCCGTATTTGGGGATCAAAATCAAATTGAGCACGATGTTTGTCCCCGCACCCACTGCCGAAGTGACAAGGGACAAAACGCTCTTCTTCTCCACCATGTAGACACTGCCCATAAAGGTCACAAGGCAGGAGTAGGTTGTGGACATGATCAAAAACGGGATATACTTCCAGGAGGGGTAAAAGGCCTCAGAGACCAGGATTTTCGTACCGAGTTTGGCAAAGAGAATCAGCCCCGACGCTGCGGTGAAGATGAGCGCCTTAAACGAGCCGAATACATTGGAGAAAAACTGCTTTCTCTCGAGCGGATTCTCCGTGACCGCCGACATCTGCCAGGCGTCCATGAAAATACCCGAGACAAGGATGACAATGGTCGGAATCTTATAGGCCACGGCATAGAGACCGTTTGCAGCCGAGTCGATCATCCCCGTGACGAGATAGCGGTCTGAGACGTTGGTAATCCACCAGAGCATGGTTGTGGGAATCAGCGGAATGGAGTATTTGAGCATTGCGCGGGAAGTCGCCCTGTTGATGTTTCGAAAACGTACAAACCGCCCGAGCTTTGCAAGCGAGAAGAGCAGAAGCGCCGACAGGCAGTCGGAACTTGCAATGGCAAGCACATAGCCCGTGATGCCCCATTTGAAGCCGACAAGATAGAGAATGTTGAAGAAGATGGTCGTCGCTGTGCTCATGATGCCGTCAAAGGTGTACAGGCGTACCATCCCCATCGAGCGCACCATCTGCGAGCACAGTGAGCGCAGAAGCGACATCAGCACAAAGGCGTAGAGCAGCACGGTGTTGTTGGCAATGTACGGAAAGCGCAGAAGAAAAGGCGTTGTCAGCAGAAGCAGCGCAAAACCGGTAAAAATGGTAATGACGCCGGTCGAGAAGACATCTTTCTTGCGGTAACTGCGGTCGAGGCCAAAGCGAATGACGGCGTTTGTGATGCCGAGCGAGACAATGGGCAGCAGCAGATTTCCCGTCTGAACGATCAGGTCAACCTTTCCATAGTCGGCATCACTCAAAACGCGGGTGTAAAGCGGCATCATCAAAAACACCAGCACCTTGGAGCTGAAAGTGCCAATGGCGAAGAGAACCGTATTTTTCATCAGGCGTCCATATTTGTTCATGCCGTTATCTTACCCCGCACAGGTGAAAATTTGACAAAATTCAAAAGAGTTTGAGAGAAAACCTCTCAAACTCTCTTTATTGTAAAACAAGGCGTTGCTAAAAGCAAGAATTTCTAATTTTGAGTCTATTTGACAATGTCGACGCGCATCAGATTTGTCGTGCCCGAAGTGCGAAGCGGAATGCCCGCTGTCGTCACCACAAGGTCGCCCGGCGCAACAATACCCGTCTGTTTCGCACCTTCAAGCGAGCTTTCAAAGAGCGCGTCGGTCGAGTCGACTTCGCGGATGTAAACCGGCGTCACACCCCATGACAAATTGAGCTGACGCACGGTGCGGTTGTGCGGCGAGCACGCGATAATCGGGCAGCACGGACGGTATTTGGAAATCATCTTTGCCGTCTTGCCGTGGTTTGACACTGTGACAATCGCCGCTGCGCCGAGGTCGTGCGCCGTGGTGCAGGTCGCGTGGGAGATGGCGTTTGTGATGTCCGGGTCAGACGGGTTGTCACGCAGGCGAAAGCGCTTGAAATAGTCAATGTTCGCCTCCGTGCGCTCGGCAATGCGCGCCATGGTGCGCACCGCCTCCAGCGGATAGGCGCCGGCCGCCGTCTCGCCCGAGAGCATGATTGCGCTTGTCCCATCGTAGATGGCGTTTGCAACGTCGGTGGTCTCGGCTCTTGTCGGGCGTGGATTTTTGATCATAGACTCAAGCATCTGGGTGGCGGTGATAACCTGTTTTCCCTCGTTGTAAGCTTTCTTGATGAGCATTTTCTGAATGGCGGGTAGATTCTCAAAGGCAATCTCAACACCCATGTCGCCGCGCGCCACCATGATGCCGTCGACAATCTGTAAAATCTCGTCAATGTTTGCAACGCCCTCGCTGTTCTCGATCTTGGCAATGATGTTGATGTGTTTGCCGCCGTTTTCATCGAGCAGTTTCCGAATCTCGCGCACATCGTTTGCACTCTGGGTGAAAGAGGCGGCGATAAAATCGAAACCGGTCTCAATGCCGAAGAGGATGTCGCTGCGGTCCCGCTCGCTGATAAACGGCATGGAGAGCTTGACGTCCGGCACGTTGACGCCCTTTGAATTGGAGACCTCTCCGCCGTTTATGACGCGGCAGCGGATCTCCCTCCCTGTGACTTCCAGAACCTCAAGTTCAATCAGGCCGTCGTCAATGAGGATTTTCGTGCCGGTGTGTACGTCCCGCGTAAGTCCCGTGTAGGTGATGCTTGCGCGCTCGGCGTCTCCCTCTATCTGCTGCGTGGTCAGGACAAACTCCTGTCCCGCGCAAAGCTGCGCACTGCCCTCTTTGAAGAGCCCCAGCCGCACTTCCGGTCCCTTGGTATCGAGCATAGTTGCAATGGGAAGTCCCAGCTCTTCACGGGCGCGAACCACCATGTCAAAGCGCCGTTTCTGCGCCGCGTGATCCTGGTGGGAAAAATTGAAGCGGGCAACATTCATGCCAAGGCGCATGAGCTCCTTGATCGTTTCAACATTGTCGGTGGAAGGTCCCATTGTGCAGATGATCTTTGTCTTTCTCATTGTGTTCTCCTCAATATGTATGTAAATGGTTAAACAAACAAAATTGGGCCAGTATTTATTATACCCAAAATCGGTTCGTGTGCTATCAAAACCTTGCCTTTTTAACAAATCTTTTACAACATATTACAATTTCGCTTGACATTGCGAGGCCCTTTCCCCTATAATATGTAAGTGCCCGTCATCGGGGTGTAGCGCAGTTTGGTAGCGCGCTTGGTTCGGGACCAAGAGGCCCCGGGTTCGAATCCCGGCACTCCGACCATGCCGCCGTAAGTTTTTACTTGCGGCGGCTTTTTTGTGATCTTTCATGCGATTTCCATCGCAAATATCACCGGCCACACACCTTGTGGAACCAAGCTGTCAGCGCTCATCCCTTGCAAGCCGAGGCCCGCTCATATCGAGCGGGCCTCTTTGGATCATATGATGTTGTGCTAAGTCGCATCGCCCAGACGCATGACACTCGCAGAAATTTCACGGAGTGTAAAGCCTGCCGCGCTGGTGCGAATTTGAAGGGTTGCCGGGCCGTCTGCACGCAACGGCACAGCAAACATGACTGTGGCGGTCTCCGCCGTAGCCGTAAAGGTATGCGCCGTTATAGCCCCTGTCACGGGTACGCCGTTCTGATAGAGGCGAAGAGACAATGTCGCCGGAATCGAAGTTCCCACTCCAAGTCCAGCCACGCCATGGAATATCACCTCATAGATGCCCGGCCGGTTGATTTGAATATCTGCCGTCCCAGCCGCATGTGTGATGGAGGTCCCACTGATCAACGGATTATCGCTGAAAATCAAAGCGCCTACACTCGCACTTGACTGGGGAATCTCATCCACTGTAGCGAGAACATCCGGGGCTTCTCCTCCTCCCGATTCACCTCTTGGAATGACAAAGTCAAAAATGGCATTTTCGTCAGTGCCGACATTGGTGACCTCGGCTTGCGATCCGGGCGGACTGGTTGTAACAGTTCCAATCTGTATTGTTGCGGCGGCACCGGTCGGGCCCGTTTCGCCAGTTGTGCCCGTCGGCCCGGTCTCACCAACTGCACCATCGGCACCCGTTATGCTCGCCCCTGTTGCACCGTCGGCTCCAGTGGCACCCGCTTCACCTGTTGCGCCGACCGCACCGGCGGCGCCCGTCGCCCCGGTTGCTCCCGTGGCACCGGTCGGTCCGATCTCCCCGACAACTCCATCGGCTCCTGTAGCTCCGGTTGCGCCCGTAGCGCCAGTCACTCCGGTTGCACCTGCTGCACCGGTCGGACCGATCTCACCGACAACTCCGTCGGCTCCAGTGGCCCCGGTTGCTCCCGTAGCGCCAGTCACTCCGGTCGCACCCGCTGCACCGGTCGGACCGATCTCACCGGCAACTCCATCGCCTCCGGTGGCTCCGGTTGCGCCAGTTGCCCCGGTTGCACCGGTAGGCCCGGTCGCGCCGGTCTCACCATCAGCTCCATCTGCTCCCGTTGCGCCCGTCGCACCCGTTATACTCGCGCCGGTAGCACCGGTTGCACCTGTGGGACCTGTCGGGCCAATTTCACCGGCGGCTCCATCCGCTCCCGTTGCGCCTGTCGCACCTGTCATACTCGCGCCAGTGGCACCGGTTGCACCTGTAACCCCAGTCGCACCGGTTCCACCGACAGCTCCTGTCGCTCCGGTGGCGCCTGTCGCACCCGTTACACTCGCGCCAGTGGCACCGGTTACGCCCGTCGCGCCGGTCGGGCCGATTTCACCGAAAGCTCCGGTCGCACCGGTAGCTCCGGTCGCGCCGGTAACACTCACACCAGTGGCGCCGGTTGTGCCTGTTGCGCCAGTCGCACCTCTTGTCCCTGTGGCACCGGTTGCACCCGTCGTTCCGGCAGGACCGATGGGGCCCTGTGAGCCGATGGTGCCGGTGGCACCTGTCGCGCCGGTTGCGCCCGTGGGCCCGGTGATGCCCGACGGACAGGGACACGAGGGCGAGCACGGTATCGGGCAAGGTGTCGGGCATGTCCCCCGACCTTGACAATTATTCATAGTATTCCCTCCAGTTGCAAATAAAGGTCTCCATACAGTATATGTGCGCCGCCCTCATCGGGAAGAAGCTGTTTGCACGCCGTATTGAAAGCGGCCGGTCTCTCATAGACAGGAAAGCGTCTTCGCGGTATAATAACAGAGTAGCTGTTATTATGAAACGCAGGCTGTGCTCTCGCCCCTTGCCGGGCAAGTCCCTGTGGGCCGGCTGAGAACATGGCTGCATGATTGCTGATCCGATTGAGAAAGGTGGAAAACAGATGAAACAACTTCAAAAACTGACCGCTGTTCTGCTGAGCATGCTGCTCATTCTAAGTGCATTTCTTCCCGCTTTTGCTGCGCAGAATGAGCCCCTGGCCCGCGGTGACGCGGCGCAGCTCATTCTCGACGCTGCAGACGACTACCGCGCCGGGCTCACCCTCGGCGACATCATCAAGGGATATGAAGACGGTGAGCTGCGCGAGAGTGCGCCCGTCACACTTGTAGAAGCCGCTACCATGCTCAGCCGCGCTTTCGGCACTCTCCCCACGCCGGTGGGTGACAATCTGAGAACCGGCGTCTTTGTCGATGCATTTTCCGACGTTCCCGCCTGGGCACTGCAGGATGTGGGCAATCTGCGCAGCGCAGGGCTCCTCGTCCCTAAGGCCGACGGCTCGCTCGGCGCCTCAGAGACACTCACTGCCGATGAACTGGAAACGCTTCTGCGCCGTATCTGGTCGCTCTACGGCACCAATCTCAAGGATGATTTTTATGCTGCCGTAAACAAGGAAGCTCTTGATGAGAGCACCATCGCGGCAGGTGAGATGACGACCAACGCCTTTACCGCACTCGCCGCGCTCAACAGCGCGCGTCTGACCGAGATCATCAACGAAATCAAGGACGGCAGCTACGCCGCCGGCACCAAAGAGCAGAAAATCGCCGACTTTTACCGTTCGGTCTCCGATATGGAGGCCCGCAACGCGGCCGGTATCGATCCCATCGC
Source organism: Feifania hominis (assembly GCF_014384765.1). Lineage (NCBI taxonomy): Bacteria > Bacillati > Bacillota > Clostridia > Eubacteriales > Feifaniaceae > Feifania > Feifania hominis. The sequence continues at coordinate 682,089 of NZ_JACRSP010000001.1, forward strand.
CCCCTATCTCACCATGATCGACGAAATTGAGTCAGTCAACGACCTCGAGCAGGTCGAGAAGACTCTCTTTGCCGAGCTCGGGATGAGCGGTCTGATCGGCTTTGCGTACACAGCCGACCTCAAGGACAGCAGCCGCTACATTCTCTACCTGGGCACGATGAGCCCCGCCCTGACCAAAGATGTCTACGCTGCGGATGAGGGCGCTCAAAAAGAGGCCTATTTGAACTATCTGGCGACCCTGCTTCGTCTGTCAGGCGAATCCGAGCAGGACGCTGCACAACACGCTCTGGACTACTACACACTCGAGAAAGCTCTCTCCCCAAGTGCACTCGACCCGCAGGACCAGGGAAATGTCGACAAGATCTACAATCTCTACACGCTCGATCAGGTCAAAGCCCTCTACCCTGCCCTCGATTTGGAATCTCTGCTCAGCGCAGCGGGCTATCAGTTCAACGGTTCCGCCATGGTGATGGACAAAGGGCTCTTTGAGGCCTTTGCACCCTACTATTGCGATGAACAGATCGATCTGCTCAAAACGGTTCTCAAGCTCTCGCTTCTCTCGAGCTATGGTGTGACCCTCTCGCAGGATTTCACCGACGCCTCCAATCTCTTCTCGCAGCAGTACTATGGCATAGAGGGCAGCAAGACACCCGAAGAGACCGCGATGACCATGGTGCAAAATGTCATGACCGACTATCTCGGCGAGCTCTTCTGCGAGAGATATTTCTCCGAAGAGGCCAAAAAGGATGTCGAATCCATGATCGCCGACTTCATTGAAATTTACAAACAGCGCATCACCGCGCTCGACTGGATGAGCGAGTCGACAAAGGCCATGGCCCTTAAAAAACTTGACACCATGGCGGTGCACATCGGCTATCCCGATGAGTGGGACAGCTACATGGATGATCTAACCATTCTCGCTCCGCAGGACGGCGGCAGCTTCTTTCAAAACTACTGTACGCTCTCAAGAGCCTCCTACGCAGAGAATGCCGCGCTGGGCGGCAAGGAGGTCGACCGCGACAGCTGGATCATGACCGCCTACACAGTCAACGCCATGTACAGCGCCACGAGCAACTCCATCTGGTTCCCTGCCGGCATCCTGCAGGCGCCGTTCTATGACGTCAATGCCAAACACGAGGCCAACCTTGGCGGCATCGGCGCGGTCATCGCCCATGAGATCACCCACGCCTTTGACAACAACGGCGCGAAATTCGACGAAAAGGGCAATGCCGCCGACTGGTGGACCGAAGAGGACTACGCTGCGTTCTCCGCTCTGTGCGAAAAGGCAGCAGCCTACTACAACGGCTGGGAATCTGCGCCCGGAATTGTGAACAGCGGCATCCTGACGCTCAGTGAAAACGTGGCGGACCTCGGCGGCCTCGGCTGCGCCATCCAGGCCGCAGGCGAGCTTGAGAATCCCGACTACGACGCTCTGTTCAGGAACTGGGCGGCCATCTGGGAGATGACGGCAACCCGCAGTTATCTGCAGCTGCTCTCCGTGCTCGACGTGCACAGCGCCAACAAGGTCCGCACGAACCAGACACTCGCCTGCTTCGAAGAGTTTTACACCACCTATTCCATAGAACCGGGTGACGGTATGTATGTCGCTCCGGAGGACCGTGTGAAAATCTGGTGATATTGCTGAGGGCCGGCCGCCATTCGGCCGGCCCTTTTTCATGAGGTGATCGTTTGAAAAAGCTCATTGTCATAAACGGTACCATGGGTGTCGGTAAGAGCACGGTCTGCCGGGAGCTTACGAAACTTCTCACTCCCTGCGCCTGGCTCGACGGGGACTGGTGCTGGATGATGAACCCCTTTGCGGTGGATGACGAGAACATTGCGATGGTAACCGACAACATCTGTCATCTGCTGCGCGGCTTTCTTCAAAACTCCCATTTTGAGTATGTCATCTTCTGCTGGGTCATCCATGAGAAAGCCATACTCGACGGACTTCTCGCCCAGCTTGGCGATTTGGACTACTCCCTGTCGGTCATCACCCTGAGTGCGTCGCCCGAAGCGCTTCAGGCCCGTCTTTTACGGGATGTGAGCGCCGGGCTGCGCGATGAGGGCATCGTCGCGCGCAGCCTTGCGCGACTGCCACTCTATGCGTCGATGGACACGTTTCATCTCGATGTCAGCGACCGGAGCGCCGCCGATGCCGCCTGCCAAATTGCCGCTCTAGTCAAAACAGAATAAACTGCAACCTTTTTTCCCTGCCTGCGTCTAAGGCATCGTAAATGCTTTCAGGAGGAATACCCACATGAAACAGAAGAGATTGACCATACTTGCAGCGCTGCTCGCAGTTGTGATACTGCTCGGCACACTCGCCGGCTGTTCCACGCAGAAGCCGGACAGCGACCCGCCTCCGTCCGATGGAACAGGCGAACCGGCGGCGCCCGGCGATGAGAACACCAACACGCCCTCCGACGGCAGTCAGGACGGCAGCGCAGACCCCGAGCCTGACGGCGGCAAGGATCCTGCCCCCGATGAAAATCCCACCCCGGATGACAAGCCGGATACCACACCAGATCCCAAGCCGGATACCAAGCCAGACCCCACTCCCGATCCTGACCCCACCCCTGAGCCGGAACCTGTGCCCGAGTCCACAACACCCGAGGAGATTGTCGATAAAGTAAAGCTGACCTATCCGTCCTCCGGCACCATGTCCCTCTCGGACTCCGAGCTGAAGACCTTTTACGGTATTGACCCCTCTCTTCTGGAGAGCTACTGCGTCGAGATCCCGACCATGAACATCAATGCCCATGAGATTGCGGTCTTCCTACTCAAGGACAGCGCCGACTCCAAAGCCGTCATGGAGGCCTGCAAGACCCGTGCCGAGGCCATTCAAAAGACCTTTGAGGACTATCTGCCAGACCAGTTTGATATCGCCTCAAACCCTGTCATCAAATCCTCCGGCCGATATGTCTATTTTGTCATTGATGAAAATGCCGAAGAAATCGGCAAAATCATTTCCGGCTGTATTAAATAATCTACCCTCAGAAAAGAGACCGCGATGATCGCGGTCTCTTTTTTATCCACATTAGGTATAAAGCATCCATTCGCAGTAGATTTACCAAATCGGTGTATTTTTTACGCTTATTTCAGTGGATTACCAGTAACTGTGGTGTTACCTTTTTATTGTATTGAGAATACAGTTGAAAATATGGGAAACCCGGACAAAACTGCCGGCTGACGCAAAGGGCTTTCTTTCCACTGTAGGAAGAGTTGCAGGCTGCGTACACAGCCGCAAACACAATGGCAGACAGTGGTTTTAAAGGACGGCTCCTTTGGGAGCCGTCCTGTTTTTTCCGAAAAAACAACGCGGAGGTTTTATTATGAAGCACCGACTGAAAAAAGCAGCAGCCATATTTTTGGCCCTTGTTCTTGCACTCGGGCTCTGTCCCATGCACGTGTCGGCACAAGGCTGCGGCGTCACTCTAGATGGAACGCCCTACGACAGTCTCGCTCAGGCTTTGGCGGCAGTGGAAGATGGCGCAGAGGCCACCATCTCACTCTCAGAAGGCGAGCACTCATTTGACGGCTATGAAATTGCCGACGGCAAAAAAATAACCATCGTCGGCGCCGGTGAAGCGTCTACCACCATCACCACCTCCAACGTCTGTGCCTTTCACCTGGCAGGAGACGGTGCTTCGCTCACGCTCAGAGATCTCACTGTCAGCTCCACCGCCACCTCGGCGCGTGTCATTCGTCTGGTGGATGGAAATAACATGTCCTTTGCTGCCTCGCGTGTTACTCTGGCGACACCGGCAGGAAGCAGTGGAAATGTCGGCATTTACACCAATGGTTCCTGGAAAAATACAGCGCAACCGACCCGAGAGGGCCTTGTCATAACGCTCGACGACGTCACCTACCGTGCGGATAATGCTCTGACAGGACTCTATTTCCAGAATTCGACCGGCATTGATCTGCAGATGGATAACTGTGATTTCCTCGCAAATATGTATGCTGTCTATCTCCAGCAGGATACCGTTGCAACTGTTCAGATCACATCCTCTCTTCTTGAGGGTTGGGCGGCTTTCTATACGTTCTCTCTCAACTCCACAATCAACATCAACAATAGTACCCTCATTGGCGTCAACCGCCAGCCCTATGTTGAAAATCAGAAAAATGATTTCTCCACCATTGCGGTGGACGGGGGTGGTTTAAACGGTCTTGAGGCAGGGCGTGCTGGCTGCGGCAATACTCTGACCATATCCGACAGCACGATCAAGGCTTCGACTACTGGCGGACGCTATCAGAACATTCTTGGCAGCTCCTATCTAGCTACCAAAAACCTCGTCAATTTTAATAACTGTCAGTTTGAGGTCTCTGGCGTTCTCCACGCGGATCTCGGCGGCGGTGCACTGCCGCCCGTCTACAGCATGGACGACATCGAAAACCAAATCACCGTGAATGGATTGACCCTTGACGTCTCCTCGTCAGGCAATCCTAACCTCATTCCTGTAGCAAAGGTACGTTCCACCGGCTACTCCACTTTGTCGGCTGCTTTCGCCACCGCACAGGATAAGGATACCGTGACCCTTTTGGAAAACGTGTCCACCGCTAGCGTCTCCGTCGTTGGGAAAGAGCTTCTGCTCGATCTGAACGGACACACTATAACAGGCAGTGAAAACAGTCTCTTTCGCATTGGCAACGGTACAGCCGGCAGCGGGAAGCTGACTGTCACTAACAGTACCACGCTTCCCGGAGGCGTAACCACTTCCCACAATCGAATCTTTCAGCTCTACGGCGGAGAACTCGTCCTTCAGAAAGGTACCTTTACGCAGAGAGGACATGATACCACCATCATCGATCTGTTCGGCGATTCCGATACGAATGCGCAGCGTTTCAGTGTGTTGACGATCGACAAGGGTGTCGTCGTACAAGCTGCAGACGGCGCTACCGGCGTCTATGCTGTCAACATCTTCAATGAATCAGGTGGAAACAGTGTTCAGCCTGCCTCCGGTGTCGTCATAGACATCGCTGGGGAAATTACCGATGTGGCTCTGGCCATGTATCTCCACGGCAACATTACGTCAGTAACCGGCTATGTACCTCAAATCACCGTTCGCGATACAGCGCGCCTCGAAGCGGATTTTGGTATCTATGCCGCCGGTTATGGTGAGTGGTCTCTGACTGGCGGCAGCGTCAGCGGCAGCACTGGTGTGGAAATCCGCGGAGGAAAACTTAGTGTTTCGGGCAGTGCCGTCATTACGGGTACTGCTGTTCCAACCTCTGTTCTCCCCAATGGCAGCGGTACCACAACCGACGGCGCCGGTATTGGCATTGCCCAGCATACCACAAAACTCCCGCTTGAAGTCGACATCAGCGGCGGCACCATCAGCGGTTATACCGCGCTCTATCAGAGCAATCCCCAGGCCAATGACGATGAGAGCGTCAATAAAGTGAAAATCTCCGTTACAGACGGACGATTCAGCTGTGTCAACGGCGGAAGCAATGTCGTATACAGCGAAAACAAGACCGGTTTTCTCAAGGGCGGTCACTTTACCTCGGATCCCACTGCATATGTGGCGCCCGGCTACGTCGTCATCGCTGGCAGCGAAACGGGCTACGCCTACACTGTGCAGGAAAAGGCCGACGATGAAGTTATTGTAAAGCCTGCCGCCAAAGATCCCGTTGTGGAATCAACGATAGAAGATCCCGACGAAAAAGCGGTTGCCGAAGCAGTGGCCAGTACCGTAGACGCCCCCTCCATTGTGGACGCGGCTGGAAAAACCAACATCACCGATGCCGATAAGGATGCGGCTGTTTCCAAGGCACAGCAGGAACTTGGCACCAGCGAAGATATGATTATCTATACCCAGGCCTATCTGGAAATCAGACCGAGTGCCTACAGTGAGACCAAGAAAAAACTTGTCATGGATATTTCGCCAAAAATGCAGCTTGTGGTCTCCACTGCAGCGACAGCGGGCGAAATAACCGACTCAAATGCAGTATCTTACGGCAAGCCGAGAGATCTAACCATCACCTCCCCTACCGTCATTACGCTGCAGTTGCCAGCTGGTTTTGCCAGTGAGGGAGAAACCGTCTACATCCAGCACGAGGCTTCCGATGGCAATATCTATTTTTACACGGCTGTCATGGAGAGTGACAACATCATTTCGTTCACATCGTTCCATGGGTTTAGTCCCTTTGCTTTTTCCCTGGTAAACGAGGCCGTGGCAGAGATTGGCTCAATTGGATATCCCACGCTTCAGGCTGCGGTGGACGCTGTCAGAGATGGAGAAACCATCAAACTTCTCGCCGACAACAGCGAGTCAGCTACTGTCTCTCGTACGGTGAGCTTTACGCTGAACAGCGCAGGGTTCTCATTCAGCGGTGAGATTGTATCCGGTTCTCTCACCACCGCGTCAAGTACAAACGGAGACGGCGGAAAATACTCCTTTACCCGCCGCGAATCCTCGGGTGGAACCATTGTCACCCCCTTTCCTTTCAGCGATGTTCCCACTGACAGTTGGTATTACGGCGCCATCAAATACGTTTATGAGCGTGGCATGATGAATGGGACGGATAACACACTGTTCAGCCCCGAGTCCCCCACAACCCGCGGCATGATTGTAACCATACTCCACCGGCTCGAGAACAGTCCCACATCTCTTAAAAGCTCGTTTGCCGATGTGGCAGATAGTCAGTATTGCTACAGTGCTGTAGCCTGGGCTTGTGAAAACGGTATCGTCAACGGCTATGGAGATGGCCGTTTTGGGCCGGATGACAACATTACCCGCGAACAGCTTGCTACTGTCCTCTACCGCTACGCATGCTGGAAAGGCCTAGATGTCTCTGCAGATGAAGCCGGCGATATTCTCTCGTATCAAGACGCCGATAACATCAGCGACTATGCTCTCGAGGCAGTACAATGGGCCTACGACACGGGACTGCTGCAAGGGCGCTCTCAAAATGAGCTTCAGCCTGCAGCAAGTGCCACCCGCGGCGAGATTGCAGTTATCCTCCAGCGCTTTGCGACACTGGGGCAATAGCAGATTTAAAACTTTCTAAAATCATGTTAGAGGCGCTGCTCCACTTCGATTGGAGCAGCGCCTCTATATGTGCCAGTTAAAAGCAAACCCCGCCCGCCAGCCGCAATTGGCTGACGGACGGGGCACGCAAGGGGGATTCATGATGCACGGCATCAGAATATCAGGTAGATCTTTTGTCAGCTCTTACTCTGTGCACTCTCCAGCTTCTCCTCCGCGCGATCGTGCTTCCACACGCGGTAGATGGAGAACAACAGCGGGAGAACGACGGCCGGCAGTGCCAAATTGCCCATGATCACATAGCCTTTCTGCACGATGGTCATAAGTCCCAGACCCGAGAGCAACCAGGCCGCGATCAGATAGACACTGGAGAGAACAAAGAATTTGACTTTCCGGCTCACCTTATCCGTTTTCCAGACACCAACCCAGCGGTTGGCCATGTTGAACGTAAATGTAGGAGCGGTGGAGACGACCGAGAACACCACGACCACCCAGTAGACCGCCGTGAGGAAGCCGGGCAGGTACTGCTGGCAAATCTTGAGGATGGGGGCGTCGCTCATGGCCTCCGGCATGTAGGGCAGCACAATTAGACTCGTGATGGCAAACAGGGAGGTAACCAAAATACCAACCATGATACCAGAACCAATTGCCAACTTCTTTGTCGTGATTTTTTCGGCGTAGTTGCACATGGAAGAGCCCCAGCTCGAGGTGCTCCAGCAGTAGGACAGGAACATGCCGAAGTGTGCCATGACCGTGGTTCCGGTCCAATCCGTGCCAATCTGGAAGTTGCCCAGGCGCTCTGCCAGCACATCGCCGCGGTTGGCAATGACGGCAAACAGCAGCGCGGCCAGACAGACCAGCAGCGAGACGGTCATCAGTGTGTTGAACTTGCGCAGGAATCCGGCGCCGTTGACGGTCAGAATCGCAAAGAGGATCACGCCGCCGAGACTTGCGACAAACACAGGAATGTTGAACAGTGAGTTCATAAGCGTTGCAAAGAGTGCGACGGTTGCCGCAACGGTAATCAACCCGCTGAACAGCGAGTAGATATCAAAGAAGACCGTCACGACGCCTTTGAGCACAGGATTGGTGCCGGGTCTGTGCACACCCCAGAGAGTCGTGTAGTACTGGCTGTAGTTCTTGATCTTATAGCTTCTGACAAAGTTGAGACCGATTACGCAGAAGAAAGACATAAAGGCGAGGAACATAGCAAGCCACACCAGCGCCCAGCCGCCGCCGACGGTCACAATGTAGCCGGCCGCATAGGCGCCAGAGGCCATGTTTGCGCCGCAGTAGGTACCGAAGACCAGCGCTCCAATACCAAAACAGATCTTAAAGGATTCCCAGAAACTCTTTTTTTCCATTTCCCTATTCTCCTTTTAGACGGTTTAATCCCAAGGTCGGAGTCATTGCGTCATGATTTTGAGAATGGTGCGATCCGTGCTTTGCATTCCCTGACTGGCCAGCACGCCGATGTTTGCGACAGTCTCATCGACGTCCTCACCGACGATTCCGTCGCCGCTGTGGAAATTGTGGCCGTTCAGGTACATTTGATAGCCGAGGATGCCGGCGTCCACGCCGGCGGAGATCTTCGCCGCACAGGAGGGCTTTGCCCCGTCACAGATGGTTCCGGAGATGATGGCGACGGCATTGACAATGGTGTGGGCAATGGCCTCGTAACCGGCGCCGTGAAGATAGGCGATGCCGGCGCCGGCCCCCACTCCGGCGCTGACAGCACCGCAGTAGGCGGACAGACGGCCGATACCCGCTTTCTGGTAGATGGTCACCAGATCACTGACCAGCAGTGCGCGGTACATCTGCTCCTTTGTGGCGTTTAAGTGTTTGGCATAGCGGATAACCGGCAGCGAGGCGGTCATCCCCTGATTTCCCGAGCCCGAGACTATGACAACCGGCATCTCACAGCCGCTCATACGTGCATCGCTGCCCGCGGCGGCCCAGGCTCTTGCCTCAATTTTGATGTCGTTGCCGTACTCTTCGAGCAGAGTCGAGCCAATTTTGGCGCCCCAGTCGTTTTTCAGGCCCTCTTCCGCCACGGCGCTGTTGCACTCGATCTGCCGCTCCAGCAAATCTGAGACCAGGGTGAGATCAACCTCATTCGCAAAAGCGAGAATGTTGCGCAGATTCAGAGTGTCACTGCCCTGCTCATCCTCGTGGCCGCCCGATGCAGACCGCTCCAGAAGCACCTCACCATCCTTTTCCAGATAGATGATGTTTGTGTGGGTGTCAGCAATGCGTACGACAGCCTCATGTCCGCCGGACCAACCGGTCAGACGGATATCAAGCAGGTGCGCTCCCTCCGGGCAGGTCACCTCAATGGGGGTTTGCTCCCGGTAACGCGCAATATCCGCCTGGAGACTCTCAGGCACATCGGAGATGACCTCCAGCTCCCTGTCCGCCCGTCCCGCAACGATGCCCGCCGCAATGGCAGTTTCGACGCCTTTCCCGCCGCCGGTGTTGGGGACGACCACACTCTTGACATTTTTCAAAATGTTGCCGGACACCTGCGCCAGTATTCTCTCCGGTACGGCACCCAGCACCTCCCGCAGCTTTGCCGCTGCATACGCGACAGCTATGGGCTCGGTGCAGCCGGTTGCCGGTACGAGCTCCCGGCGCAGAATGTCTATGTACGCGTTTTGAATCTCAGGTGTCAGCATGATCCAAGCTCCTTATTTGGCAGCGTATTTGATGGCGGCCTGGCGTACCCACTCCAGACGGTTGTCGTCGATATCGGTGGGAACGGTGCAGTCAGCGCCCAGCATGACGCCGATTTGTCCGGCCTCGTCGAGAATCGCATAGGTGGCCGCTTCAACCTCTTCGCGGGTGCCCGTGTAGATTACGGTTGCCTGCTCAAAGCCGCCGAAAACGGGTTTTCCGCCGAAGAGCTTCTTGCCCTCAGACAGAGTGACGCCCTCCGCGTGGACCGCCCAGTTGTACGCGGCGGCCTTGTAGTTCTTAAACAGTTCCAGATTGTTCGCTCTGCCATGATAGCCGCAGATATGGAGCAGGTTGATGTCGCTGAGCGTATTGGCATGATCCATAACTTTCATATCCGACGGAGTCACATATTTGCTGTAGAGTTCGTCCGGGATAATGTGCGACTGGTTGTTCACGCTGAAATAGAGCCCCTCTGCCTTACACTCCTTGATGAGCATTTCATCGATTGCCATAATGGACTCGGCGAGAATATCAAGCGCGGCGACAACGGAATCCGGATCTTCCTCCAGGAATGAAACCAGCCTCGGCTTCTCGCCCTCGACAGGAGCGATGCCGCCCATGCTGGCACGTAGAACCATGATGGGAGAAAAGCCAGTGACGTAGACCGGTGCGTCGGAGCCAGCATAGAACTCCATTGCTCTGAGCGTGAGCTCTCTGGTCTTTTTCACAAAGGCAGAATCCATAGCAGGCGGCTGAATTTTGCGCAGATCCGCCGGCGTCTTCACAAAGGACGTATCAAGGGGCATAATCATCAGAGAGTCATTCATAATTTTGATGACATCGGGATCGAAAATCTCTCTGGCTTTGCGATGGCCCTCGATGTTCTTCTCAAAGATCGCCTCGTTTTCCAGACCCTTGAACCATTCGTTTTCACTGCAGAAATGGTGGAAAAATGCGACAGGAACACGGTCAACCGGTTTGTTTGCCAAAAAGTTCATGAATCTTTCGCGCTTGGTCATACGATACCCCTCTTTTCAATGTATTTGACAAAAGTGTCAAATACAGGTTATCATGGAGATAGATTTTTGTCTAATATTTAAAAAATCTGCCATTATGAAAAAAAGCTATAATAGGGCCTATTTGCTTGGCTTTGAACGTTGTCCGATGTTTACGACAGGAAGAAAGGAGAAAGGTGGGGGCAGTATGAAGCTGAAAGCTTTGGAGTACTTTGTGGTCCTGGCGGAATCCCAGTCCATCAACGAGGCGGCGCAAAAGTTGTACCTCTCCCAGCCGAGTCTGACAAAGTCTCTGCAGCTGTTTGAAAAAGAGATTGGCGTACAGCTCTTTTACCGCACAAAGTCCGGCATTGTTCTGACGGATGCCGGCAAAAAGATTCTCCCCGAGGCAAAGCAGATTCTGGAGTACCAAAATGGATGGAAAGCTCTGGCGAAGCAGCCCTCTCTACAGCAGATCGACATCTACAGCCACTGTTCCTTTCCCGATTTTCTCCTGCCGGCCATCATCCTGCGCTTCAAGAAGAAATATCCGGACCTTGCCATCAACTACACCATCTGTCTGCGCCCGAGTACATACATCTCCCGCAGTGCCTCAAAGCCCGTTCTCACCCTTTTTGTCTGCGATGAGAACAAATCGCAGGTATTTGCCCAGGAGCAGGGCAACGCCCCCCTGGAACTCTTGAGAGGAGAATATCGCTGCCTGGTGAGTCCTCAGAGCCCACTGGCCCAAAAACCGTCGGTCTCGTTGGAGGATCTGAAAAACTGCTTTCTCGTCTTACCCGACAACGAACTTGACATTTCGGGGAACAGTTTTGTTCTCTCAGAGAGTGTTCAGAAAATTTTCGGTTCCACTTCGCGCCAGCGTATGATCAGCGTGGAATCCGTGTCCAATGTGATTGCTCTGGTCCGACAGGATCCGGAGACCTATGCCCTCTCCTACTATCCCGCACTCAAGCGCTATGAGGAAGTCGCCCGGCATGAACTGGTTGCCGTGCCTTTCGGGTTTCAGGCCACAAAGATGAGTCTCTGCCTCTTTTATTCCGAACGGGCATTTCAAAGGCACCCGGTTATTCAGGAGCTGGTCGAGGCCATCGGCAGCGCCGCGCAGCAGTTTCTCTCTGAATTCGGCGACTCGGAATAAGCCGCCGCGCTGTGAATGCCAGCTATAGCTTTTTTACATATATTCCAGGCTTTAATCTATTGGACCACATTGAAAATGTGTGATACTTTGAAATGGAAGCTGTGAGTTCTCTCTCAGCCGGAAAACAAACGACAGAAAGGAAGAGCATCCTATGATGAACAACTTCACCTACTCCATCCCCACTAAGATCTACTTTGGCAAGGGGCAGATTTCCCATCTCACGGAGCTTGCGTCCTACGGCTCAAAAGTACTTCTTGTCTACGGCGGCGGCAGCATCAAAAAGCAGGGCATCTACGACGAGACCCTCAAGCTGCTTTCCGGCTCCGGCATGACCGTTTTTGAGTGCAGCGGAGTGGAGCCCAACCCGAAGATCGAGACGGTGCGCCGCGGCGCAGAGATCTGCAAGAGCGAGCAGGTCGAAATGGTTCTGGCAGTCGGCGGCGGCAGCGTCATCGACTGCGCCAAGGTCATCGCGGCGGCCGCCCGCTACGACGGCGACGCCTGGGATCTCGTCATTCACCCGGAGCGGATTCAGGCAGCTCTGCCCATCTTTTCGGTGCTGACTCTGTCGGCCACCGGCTCTGAGATGGACAAATTTGCTGTCATCTCCGATATGAGCCGGCACGAGAAGTGGGGCACTGCCTCCGAGCACATGAAGCCCACCATGTCTGTGCTGGACCCCACCTATACGTTCTCTGTGTCGCGCAGACAGACCGCTGCGGGTACCGCCGACATCATGAGCCACATCTTTGAGACCTATTTCACCAACGTCGAGAATGCGGATGTTCAGGCCCGCTTCTGCGAGGGACTTTTGAAAACCTGTATCAAATATGCGCCCGTCGCGCTCGAGCAGCCCGACAACTACGATGCCCGGGCAAATCTCATGTGGGCTTCCAGCATGGCCATCAACGGTCTGCTCTCGGGCGGCGCTGAAGTTGCGTGGTGCGTCCACCCGATGGAGCATGAGCTCAGCGCATTCTATGACATCACCCACGGCGATGGACTGGCAATTTTGACGCCCCACTGGATGGACTTTGTACTCAGTGAGAAAACCGCCGGTAAATTTGCTGAGTACGGCGTCAATGTCTGGGGACTGGACGCCGACGCGGACGCCATGGACATTGCGAAACAGGCCATCGCTCTCACCAGGGACTTCTTCGGCCGCATGGGACTGCCGGCTACTCTGCGTGATGTCGGCATCGACGAGACGCACTTTGACATCATGGCACAGAAAGCTTCCGCCGCCTGCGCGAACACCTATGTTCCCCTCTCCAAGCAGGATGTGCTCGCCATTTTCAAAGCCGCTCTCTAAACCGGACATTGCAAAAGGGCCGCCGTGCGACACCAGTGTGTCGTACGGCGGCCCTCTCTTTTCGCTGTTGTATGTGCCGCAAAGTTTCTACAGAGAGCGAATCGCCCGGTTGATGCCCTCCATGCACTTTTCAAGGATACTGCGCGGGCAGGCGACATTGATGCGCTCAAAGCCCGCGCCCTCCTCACCGAAGATGTAGCCCTCGTCGAGCGCGACATGCCCCACCTTGAGCATGCGCTCCTCGAGGAGCTTCGCATCAGCGCAGTAGGCGCGAAAATCAATCCACATCAGGTAGGTTCCCTCTGTGGGTACCACAGTCGCCAGCGGCAGATTTTCCCGGACATAGTCGCTGACATACTCAATGTTCGCCGAGATGTAAGCGTTCACCTGCTCAAGCCACGACTCGCCGTGGCGATAGGCAGCGCTCACCGCCGCGATGGACAGCGGGTTGGGCCGGCCGAGGGAGATTTTGCTGTTGGCCTCGAGATTCCACGCCTCGCGATAGACCGGATTGTTGATGATGATGTTTGAGAAGTGAAGCCCCGCAATATTGAATGTTTTGCTCGGGGCGGTACAGGTGATGATCTCGTTGCGGTAACCCGGGCAGACCATCTCAAGCGGGTGGTGGTTCACACCGTCCCGCACAAGATCGCCGTGGATTTCATCCGAGATGATCCACTTGTGGTGGCGCTCGCAGATGCCGACGAGCTGCTTGAGCTCGCCCGTGCTCCACACCCTGCCCACCGGGTTGTGAGGGCTGCAGAGCACCATGCCCTTCGTACCCGGGTCGGCGAGCTTGCGCTCAAGGTCGTCAAAATCCATCTGATAGGTCCCGTTTCGATAGATCAGAGGACTGTTGACCACCCGGCGGCCGTTTGCTTCGATTTTCTGTGTAAAGGGGTAGTAGACCGGCCTTTGAATGAGAATGCCGTCTCCCGGCTCAGTCAGCGCCCGGATGAGAACGGCGATTGCCGGAACGACCCCCGGGCTGAAAAAGATGGACTCCCTGTCGATCTGCCAGCCGAAGCGGCGGCGGTACCAGGCGGTCACATCGTCGTAAAACTCGTCCGTTCCCTGATCGCTGTAACCGAAAATCAGCCGGTCGGCCCGCTTGTGAATGGCCTCGACAATTTCCTGCGCGCAGGGAAAATCCATATCCGCTACCCAGAGCGCGACGGTGTCCTCCGGCGCGTCGGGAAAATTCTTGCGGAAAAACTCCCACTTTACGCTGTTGGTGCCGATGCGATCCACAACCTGGTCAAAATCGTATGTTCTCATCACGTCATCCCTCTTCTTTTTACGTCGTAGAGGCGCGGCACAACGCCGCGCCTCTTTCATCATAGCAGAGTCTCTGCTCACCAGTCAACTCTATTTGAAGCCGCCGCCTCCGCCGCCGAAGCCTCCGCCCCCGCCGCCTGAGAAGCCGCCGCCGGATCCCGAGCCGCTCGAGGAGACAAAGGCGTTTGAGATGGTACCGGAAATGGCGCCCGAGATACTCTCAAAACTCCTCGAAAAGCCGTCCAACCCGCTGCCATGGTGGCTGAACACATAGAAGTAGACAAAGTGATTTTGCATGTAAGCGTCGTCGGCGAACTGCGGATAGCGCAGCGGAAGCTGCTTTGCAAGCTCGTCGGCGCGCCCCATGAACATGGCATAGACCAGGTATTTCTCCCAGACGATAAGCTCCGGCAGCTGCTTTTCATCGAGCAGGGAGAAGTCCTTGACAAAGCGGTCAAATGCTTTCCAGAGCGCAAGCTCGTCCTCGCCCGCCTGCGCCAGACGGCGCATGGTAAACGTAAGCACAAAGGCAACCAGAAAGATGACAACGCAGGCGATGGTGATGAAAAACAGATCGAACAGCGCGCAGATAACGCCCAGAAACATCATGCCAACTGCCATAAGTATCATTGGCACGCGCTTTTTGCCCGCCTCGGAATCAAAGTAGCCGCGGTCACCCGCTGCCACTTTCGCCTGGGTGTCAAAGGCGCCAAAGACCTCCATGGTCTTCTGATTGTGTTTGCCGCTGTAGCGCTTGAGTTCCCGCAGACGAAACTCCTGCGCGCCGCGCGCCACATCGACGAAAAAGTAGTCGAGAAGCGTGCGCTCATAGGGCTTCAGATCCATGGTCTCATAGCCGAGATTGGTCAACACCAGATCGGGCTTCTTACCTGTGCTCTCATCGCGAAGCCCGATGGCGCGCTTGAGCACCAGATCCAGAATGGTCGCCGTAAATTTATAGCCACGCTCCTTGCTGCCTGCGCCGCCGTAGAAGTAGAAGAGCTCATAGAGCTCGGCGGGCGGCGCATCACTCGGCAGATCCCGCAGATAGTCAGGCTCCAGAGCGGGCCGACGCCGGCGAAAGCGCGAACGCATGAATACGAGTATCCCGATGCCGGCAACTAGGATAAAAATGGCGCCGAACAGGTTGATTCGTGCCAGAATCCTATCGTGGGCGCGCGCCGCATTCGCCTCGTCGGCCAGGCGCTGCTCCTGCTCCAGAATAGTAGGCAGCCCATCCTCTTCCACGCGTATCGACGCCCCGCCAAACAGTCCGGCCGGAAGAGTGACGCGAGCCTCCACATAGGTGTTGCTCGGCAGATCGCGCACCGACAGGCTCACATCCCCGTTGTCGAGAATGCTCACCGTACCGCTGAGCGGGCCGTGGGCCCAGGCGCGCACCTGGTCAGCCGAAAGCGCCTCGGGAGGATGAATGACGGCACTCACCCTCTCAAAGGGAAAGTCCCACTCGTCACCCACAACTTTGTAGTAAAATTCCGCCACATCGCTGTAGACGGTCATGATGTCGTTGATTCGGTAGCTGATGGCAAAGGTCCGCGCCTCATCCTCGGCGCGAAAGTGCCAGAGCACCTGTAATCCATCGGAGGTTCTCTCCACGGAATAACTCCCCTGCGGGCCTGCATCAACGGCCGTCTCCAGCCTCTCGTAGGCTGCACCGTTCTCCGAGACCACAACGTCCGTGATGGTGGGGCCGCCCTGCTCGGGAATGCTGCGGCTGCCCTGGCGGAACACACCGCCGCGAAAGTCCATCGTGAGGTACTCCACCACCAGGGCGCTGCCGTCCGGCTGAAGCGTGACGTCAACCGTCAGCTCAAGCGCGTTTGCAGACTTTGCCTGCGCTGTGAGCGGAAACACAAACAGCAGCGCAAGTACGAGCGCAAGAATCCACTTTTTCTGTCGCATCGCATTCTCCCCAGTCTTACTGGAAGCTGACTTTCGGAACCGCTTTCTCCTCTTCGGTCACTTCAAAATACGGCATCTGCTGCGCGTGGAAGAGTGAGGCGGCGATGTTGTTCGGGAATGTGATGATCAGGCGGTTGAAGCGCAGCACCACATCGTTGTAGAACTGGCGGTAGGTGGCAATCTTCTTCTCGAGGTCAGTCAGCTCCGACTGCAGCTGCAGAAAATTCTGGTTTGCCTTGAGATCGGGATACTGCTCAGCGACGGCGAACAGCCTCGAGACAAGCCCCGTGAGTTCGCCCGACGCGTTCATGGCGTCCGCCGGAGTCTTCGCGCTCAGATAGCGGGTACGCGCATCGGTGATCTGTTCGAGCGTCTTGCTCTCATGAGCGGCATAGCCCGACACCGTCTCAACCAGATTGGGAATGAGATCGGCGCGCATTTTGAGCTGCACGTTGATCTGGCCCCAGCTGTTTTCAATCTGCTCGCGGGTCTTGACCATCCTGTTGTAAAACGAGATCAGCCAAATGGCGATAAGCAGTATCACAGCGGCGACGACGATGAGTACGATCGTGGTTGCGTCCATAGTTCCTCCTCTGCCTTGCGGCACCGCCTCTTTCGGCGGGCGGTCAGCCGTAATGACAATCCATTTGTGATTGTTCTGACAATATTATATCGGACTTTCCGATGGGACACAAATCGAAAAAACCGCCAAAAGAACGTCTCTTCGGCGGTTTTTCTCCGTTTTACAGTCGTGTCCCCCACGCCTTGCAGCCGGGGACGCCCGCAGTCCGCCGCGTGGCGCCGACGGTTCTACTCGAGAAAATCCTTGAGTTTTTTGCTCCGGCTCGGGTGGCGCAGCTTGCGCAGGGCCTTTGCTTCGATCTGGCGAATGCGCTCGCGGGTGACGTTGAACTCCTTGCCAACCTCCTCGAGTGTGCGGGCGCGGCCGTCCTCCAGGCCAAAGCGCAGACGCAGCACTTTCTCCTCCCGCGGAGTCAGCGTCGAGAGGACATTTACCAGCTGCTCCTTGAGCAGCATGTAGCTCGCAGCCTCCGCCGGAGCGGGCGCGTCGTCATCCGGAATGAAGTCGCCGAGGTGGCTGTCCTCCTCCTCGCCAATCGGGGTCTCAAGTGAAACCGGCTCCTGCGCGATCTTGAGAATTTCACGCACCTTGTCGACGCTCATGCCCATCTCCTCGGCGATCTCGTCGGCCGACGGATCGTGGCCGAGCTCCTGAAGAAGCTGGCGCGAGACGCGCATGACGCGGTTGATGGTCTCCACCATGTGAACCGGGATGCGGATGGTGCGCGCCTGGTCGGCAATGGCTCTGGTAATGGCCTGCCGAATCCACCAGGTGGCATAGGTGGAAAATTTGTATCCCTTGGTGTAGTCGAATTTCTCCACCGCCTTGATCAGGCCCAGGTTGCCCTCCTGAATCAGGTCGAGAAAGAGCATGCCGCGCCCGACATAGCGCTTGGCGATGCTGACCACCAGGCGCAGGTTCGCCTCGGCCAGGCGCTTTTTCGCTCTCTCGTCGCCCTCAGCCATGCGTTTGGCAAGCTCAATCTCCTCGTCGGAGGAGAGCAGCGGCACCTTGCCGATCTCCTTTAAGTACATGCGCACCGGGTCGTCAATCGCGAGTCCCTCTGTGGTGAGCACCTTGTCGATCTCCTCGGGGACATCCTCCTCGGCGGTGTCCTCAAACTCGAGACCCGATATGTCGGGCTCATCGTCGTCGCCCTCAATCTTCAAATTGAACGTCTCCATCAGGTCGTAGAGCTTTTCAATCTGGTCGATGTCCAGCTCATGTTCCTCAATGAAGTCCATGATCTCCTTGTTGGTGAGCATGCCCTTTGCCTTGTTCGCCTCGACAAAGTCCTTTATCATCTGTTTCTTATCCGCTTCCGCCATATACCTATTCCTTCCTCTCCTGTTTCTCTGCTTTTCGTCTGATGTATTCGGTCAGTTCCTCCGCCTTGAGATCGGCTGCCTTGAGCGAGCGCCGGCTCTTCTCCGCGAGGATATTCTGTATGTACTGTGCGGCCTCCTGCCGCGTTCCGGCAATGGTCTCATGCAGCGCGAGAATTCCGCCGATCGCCCCCATCTCCTCGGGTGAGAACTCCTGGCCGAGCAGAGTGGTGTCGGGCACGCCCGCACGGTCAATGATACCGCAGATGCTCTCGAAGACCCGCCGGTTGAAGCTGGTGACAAAGTCCTGCGGCAAAATGGCTTCGCGGATCTCCTCAGCGTAGTCCGGGTGGAAAAAGAGGATACACAGCAGCCCCTCCTCCGACTTTGCGGCCTTGAGCGCCCCCTCTTTTTCGGGGTTGATTTTGTCGCGTCTGGAAAAGAGCTTTTCCTGCTCCCGACGTTCCATATTCTTCGCCGTCTTTTTGGCAAATGCCTTTCTGGCACGCGCGACCTCGGCGTTCACCGCCGCCTTGTCGACGCCGGTCTCCCGCGCGATGCGTGCGGCATAAACCTCGCGCTCGATGGGGCTCTCGATCGCGCTCAGAATCTGGACGGTTTCCTTTAGATATTCCACCCGCTGCTCATCAATATGTATGTCATATTTTGACGAAACTTTCGCAAGTTTGTACTCGATATGGCTGCCCGAGCCCTCAATGAGCTGATTGAATTTGTCCCGCCCAAAGGTTTTGATGTACTCGTCCGGGTCCTTTCCGCCGGTCATGCGAATGACCTTGACCTTGATGCCGACCTCGCCGAGATACTCAATGGCCTTGTCAGTCGCTTTCTGCCCTGCGGCGTCGCTGTCGTAGGCGATGAGCACCTCTTTGGTATAGCGGGCCATGAGCCGCGCGTGCTCCTGGGTGATCGCAGTGCCGAGCGTGGCCAGCGCATTCTCAAAGCCGGCCTGGTGCAGCGCGATGGTGTCCATATATCCCTCGGTCAGAATGAGCCGCTGCTTTGCGTTCGCCTTGGCGAAGTTGAGCCCGTAGAGATTTGAGCTCTTCTTAAACACCAGCGTGTCGGGCGAATTGAGATACTTTGGCAGACTCTGATCCATCACACGGCCGCCAAAGCCGATCACCCCGCCGCGCACATCGATAATCGGAAAGATGACGCGGTTTCGGAAGTAGTCGTAAAACGAGCCGCTCTTGCTGCGCGAGCAGAGTCCAGCCTCCCGAAGCTCCTCTCTGGTGTAGCCCTTTGCGGTGAGGTGCTTTAAAAGGGAGTCCCAGTCGTCGCTCGCAAAGCCGAGGCCGAAATGCTTGATGGTGCGCATGGTGAGCGCGCGCCCGAGCAGATAGTCAAGCGCAGGTTTCGCCTGCGGCTCGAGCAGTGTCTGGTGAAAAAAGCGCGCCGCGTCACGGTTGAGATCAAACAGCCGAAGACGCTTCTTTTTCAGATCCTCGCCCCCGCCGCGCTCCGGCTCGGGCATCGCCATGCCCGCACGCTTCGCGAGCTGCTCCACCGCCTCGGGGTAGGTCAGATTCTCCATCGTCATCAGAAAGGTGATCACATCGCCCCCCGCGCCGCAGCCGAAACAGTAGTAACTCTGGGTGTCCGGAAAGACGGTAAAGGAGGGGGTCTTTTCACTGTGGAACGGACACAGGCCGACCGCTTTGGTGCCGCGCCGCTTGAGCGCCACATAGCTGCCGATGACCTCTTCCACATCGGTTTTGTTTTTCAGTTCGCCGAGAAATTTTTCACTGATGGCCACGGCAGCTCACCTCCTTTGCCTCTCATCGCCAGGTCTTCGGCACAAAGATGTCCTCGAACAGCGAGATCGCATAGCGGTCGCTCATGCCTGCGATGTAATCGCAGACAACACG
Source organism: Feifania hominis (assembly GCF_014384765.1). Classification (NCBI taxonomy): domain Bacteria; kingdom Bacillati; phylum Bacillota; class Clostridia; order Eubacteriales; family Feifaniaceae; genus Feifania; species Feifania hominis. The sequence goes on from NZ_JACRSP010000001.1 coordinate 702,227, forward strand.
CTCGATCGAATCCTCCTCGATGTACTGCAAGTACTCCTCCGGCAGCGATTTCGGGTCGGCGACAAAGTGCAGGTACAGCTTTTCCACCACCTGCTTCGCCTTTCCCTCCTCGCGCTTCGGCGCGCTGTTGCGGTACAGATTTTCAAACATGAAACTGCGAAAATCGTCCATCACCCGCTTGATCTCGGGAGTCATCTCAATTTTTCCGGTTTTGACGCTCTCTTCGATCACGGCGCGGATGAGCGTGTTGATGCGCTTGCTGTGGGTGCGCCCGAGCGTGTACTTCACGTCAAAGGGGATGTCGTCCTCCGTCAGAACACCCGCGCGCAGCGCATCGTCCAAATCGTGGTTGATGTAGGCGATGCGGTCGGCAAACTTCAGGATCTGCCCCTCGGGTGTCTCGGCGCGGCCGCTGCCGGCGTGGTTTAAGATGGCGTCTCTGACTTCAAAAGTCAGATTGAGCCCGCGGCGGTCTTTTTCGAGCCTGTCCACAATGCGAAGACTCTGCTCGCAGTGCGAAAAGCCGTCCGCTGTCAGCTCATTGAGCACCTGCTCGCCCGCATGGCCAAACGGCGTATGGCCGAGGTCGTGGCCGAGAGCCGCGGCCTCCGTGAGGTCTTCGTTGAGCGAGAGCGCCCGCGCAATGGTGCGGGCAATCTGCGATACCTCCAGCGTGTGGGTCAGCCGCGTGCGGTAGTGATCGCCCTCGGGGGCGAGAAAGACCTGCGTTTTGTGTTTGAGTCTGCGAAAGGCCTTGCTGTGGATGATGCGATCCCGGTCGCGGATAAACGCGGTGCGAATCTCACACTCGGGCTCCTCCACAAGACGGCCTCTGGAATTTTTCGCAAGAGTTGCCATGGGCGACAAAATCTGCGCCTCAAGGTCCTCTCTCTGTTGTCTCAAATTGCGTTCTGTCTGTTCGATAGTCCGTTCCTCCCATCTGTTTACCCACTCTATATATTCGCCGCAATCTGCGATTTTTCTCTTTTTTGCCGAAAAACTTCTCTGTGACCACCAAATCACAGAGGGGAGGCACTTGCCTCCCCTCTCTCTATTTCTCCGTTTCCTCCACAAGGTACTGCCGCATCTCCACGGTGACCGGTTCATCGTAGCAGGCAAAGCTCGCCTCGACGTGATCCGCCTTGAGCTTCGGCGTGAAAAGACTCACCACCGGCACCACCACGAGCCCTGCCGCCATGGCGATGGCGCCGGCATTTATGGGCGAGGCGATGAATTTGAAAAACAGGTTGCTCACGGTGATGCCGACGCCGACGGCAAAGCTCGCCCAGACCGACGCGCGTGTGACCCATCTGCCGTAGAGACCATAGAGAAACGGCGCGAGAAACGATCCCGCGAGCGCCCCCCACGAGATGCCCATGAGCTGGGCGATAAAAGTCGGTGGGTCAAGCGCCAATACCACCGACACCGCGATAAAAAAGACGATCAGCACCCGCATGAGAATCAGCTGGGTTTTTTCACTCATTTTTTTGATGAAATTCCCCTTGAGGAAATCGAGCGTCAGCGTGGAGCTCGATGTCAAAACCAGCGAGGAGAGCGTCGACATGGACGCCGAGAGCACCAGCATGATGACAATGCCAATGAGAACATCCGGCAGCCTTGAGAGCATGGTGGGGATGATGCTGTCGTAGACGATGGCGCCGTTTGGCGCGTAGAGTTCCGGCCCGTCAAAGAGACGGCCAAAGCCTCCCAGAAAATAACAGCCGCCCGAGATGACAACCGCAAACAGCGTGGAGACCACGGTGCCCGTCTTGATCGCCTTTTCGTTTTTGATCGCGTAGAATTTGTGAACCATCTGGGGAAGCCCCCAAGTTCCAAGCGAGGTCAGGATCACAACGCCGAGCAGATTGAGCGGATCCGGCCCGAAAAAGGAGGCAAACGCCCCCGGCTGTCCAAGCGTTGGCGCCGCGTCGCTCGGAAACTCCGCGAGCTTGCCGACAGCGGCGAGAAAACCGCCCTGCCCGCTCAGCACCGCCGCGACCACCGCCACAATACCGCCGAGCATGATGATGCCCTGGATAAAGTCGTTGATGGCTGTCGCCATATAGCCCCCGAGAATGACATAGACACCCGTGAGCACTGCCATCGCGAGAACGCAGACGGCATAGGGGATGTGAAACGCCATTTCAAACAGGCGCGACAGGCCGTTGTAGATCGACGCGGTGTAGGGCACGAGAAACAGAAAAATAATTGCCGAGGAGACGATCTTCAGCGCCCGGCTGTCGTAGCGCCGCCCGAAGAACTCCGGCATGGTGGAAGCCCCAAGATGGTGGGTCATCACTCTTGTGCGGCGGCCGAGTACCACCCAGGCGAGCAGACTGCCGATGACGGCATTTCCGATGCCAATCCAGGTCGAGGCAAGGCCGTACTTCCAGCCGAACTGACCCGCATAGCCGACAAAGACCACTGCCGAGAAGTAGGAGGTCCCATAGGCAAAGGCCGTCAGCCACGGCCCCACGGTACGCCCTCCCAGTACAAAATCTGACACGCTTCGCGCGCGGCTGCGTGAGACGATTCCCACCGCCACCATGGTCGCAAAAAAGACAACAAGCAAGAGAATTTTAACAGTCATGAAAAACGCCTCCCCATCTGATTGTGCAGAGCGAGAGGCCGCCGGACAAAAAACGCCGCCGGGCCCGGTATCGGAATACCGGGACACACAGCGGCATAAACACTCTCTGTTCGGGTGCCATTCTACCATTCTACCGCTCTACAGGATCACTCAAATTTCATTCTGCCAAACTGCTGCGGGAACGCCCCGCGCTACGCGGATATCATACCAGATTTTTTGTCGCCCTGTCAATCCTCAAAAGCGCATCGCCAGGGCCGCCGCAGTCTCTCCTGTGAACCGTTTGACCTTTAAAACAAAGTAGGAGTTTTGATTTGACAAATTCTCTTCTGCTTTACAAAAGCCTCAGCCGATGCCTGTTGCAGGTATCGGCCGAAGCTCTTTTTTAGTGATTCGGGTATGTATGATAGATGTACTTTTGCTCCCATACTTCATCGCGGTAATCACCGTGCTCTGTGATTTTACAATCGTGGAACAAGTCGTCAGCAATCTCAAGAATCGTGTCTCTAAGCTCCAAATTGCGCAGAAATTTCTCTGGTATTGCCTTCATCCCCAAACGCGCTCCGAGTATATTGCCAGTTAAAGCTCCGGTTGAATCGCTGTCACCGCTGTGGTTGACCGATGCGATTATCGCTTTTTCAAAGTCATTTTCGAATTTTATAGAACAATATATCGCGATTGCCAATGTCTCTTCGGCAACCCAACCTTCGCCAAGCCCACTAATTGCGACAAGTTCATCCACTTCGTTTTCACCGGCAAGCCTGATTGCATTGTCTGTCAAATCCAACATTTCGCCCAAATGCTCTGCATGAGGGAACAGACGGGAAACCGCTTTTTTTGCATCTACTACTGCCTCTAAAACGGTTACCTCTGGTTTATGAGCCAAGAGATGAATGATATGAACAAGCATAGCGGCCGGGATATATCCCAATTCGTGTCCGTGCGTTAATGCTGCTGTTTCTGCACCGATCATATCTATTTCATCGCTTGTATAACATTTTCCCTCAAAATATAAACCGATAGGTGCAACGCGCATAACGCCTCCACACCCTTTGCTGTTATTGGAGGGAGAAGCAATAGAGCCTAAATTGTCGTGCATAAGACAACGAATGCAGGTTCGTCCCGGCTCACGACTGTGATTCATTTCCGGCACATTGTTCAGCCATGCGTACTCAGGAGGCTCAAAACCAAACTCATCAGCAGTTTGTGTCCTTAACCAATCCTTGTAACACAAAGCAACATACGATGGATATGAGCCCATGATACCTCTGGTCATTGCTCGTGTCGTACCGAGCAAAAGCCCGTTGGCCGTGAACAGAGTCATCTGTGTATCGTCTGAAATAGACGCAACACCGTTGACAAGCGAATACTCAGTTATTCCACGCTCTCCGTATTTCTGAAAAATATGGCTATCTTTAACAAACTCCACCGGAAAGCCGAGAGCATCACCAACCGCACCGCCAATCAAGCATCCACGGTATTTCTCAAGGTCTTTCATTTGGGCCTCCTAAACCTTCATCTTCTGCGGAAAGCTCCCAGTACTTTTAGTCGCCAGATATGGCGGCTGCCTTTTTTCATACTCCTGTAAAAGGCGCGCTGCTTACGCCTCATAAAACTGCGTTGCGACAATCTCCGCACTGACAGCGCCCGCTGTCAGCTCCGTGACAAACGCCGCAAAGCTCTCGGCCTGTCCCTCGGGCAGAAAGACGGTGAGCGTCACATTCTCCGCATATTCGCTCTGCGCGACTTTTCCGCCTCTGGCCCCAATTTCCCTCTCGAGGGGCGTCAAAAAGGTGTAGGGCGCGCTCAACCGCAGCATGGCGCCCTCTTTCATCAGCGCAATACCCGCCGCGTCAAGGGCCAGTTTTGCCCCCTTGGAATAAGCGCGCGTCAGTCCGCCCGTGCCGAGCAGGATGCCACCGAAATAGCGTGTCACCACACAGCAGACGTCGCAGAGCCCCTCGCGCCGCAGCACTTCGAGAACCGGAACGCCGCCCGTCCCCTGCGGCTCGCCGTCGTCGCTGCACCGCTCCGCCCCACTGCGCAGAAGATAGGCGAAGACATTGTGGCGCGCCTCGCGGTGGCGCTTTCTGACCTCTTCCAGAAAGGCGAGCGCCTGCTCCTGTGTCTCAACGGGTCTGATCTGGCCGATGAAGCGGGACTTTTTCTCCACATGCTCGGCCTCGGCCTCTCTTTTTACTGTTCTGTACTCCATTCAATCAATCCTAAAATCCTGTAGTCTGCCCGCGAGCGCTTCGTCGGCGCGCAGCTTGATGTAGGTGCCGTTTTCCCTGTGCTCCTGGGCGCTCACCTTTCCCTCTCGGAAAATCCCCTCGAGAAGCGCGCCCTGGTCATACGGGATGAGAACCTGAATCTCCCGCTCCCTCTCGCTGAGCTTGCGGTAAATCCGCTCCAAAAGTTCGTCAAGGCCCGCTCCCGTGGCGGCCGAGACGGCAATGCTGTCTCGCATATTTGGGATCTCCTGCGGCGCTGCCAGATCGGCCTTGTTGAAGACCACAATCACCGGCACATGCGCCGCGCCGAGCTGCTCGATGAGCTTCTGCGAGACCTCCATCTGGTCGTAGAGATCGGGGTTTGACACATCCACCACATGCAGCAGCAGATCGGCAAAGCGCACTTCGTCCAGCGTCGAGGAAAATGCCTCGATGAGGTGGTGCGGCAGATTGCGGATAAAGCCGACCGTGTCGGTGAGAAGCGCCTCATAGTTATTTGCGAGCTTGAGCTTGCGGGTGGTGGGGTCAAGTGTGGCAAAGAGCTTATCCTCCACCAGTACACCCGCCCCGGTCAGCGCATTCAGAAGCGTCGATTTTCCGGCGTTTGTATAGCCGATGACCGCAATTTTGGGCATTCCGGAGACGTCTCTGCTCTTTCGCTGCTGCGCTCGGTTTTTGCGGTTCTCCTCGAGCTGCGCCCGCAAAAGGCTCACTCTCGTCTTGATGTGGCGGCGATCCTGCTCGAGCTTGCTCTCGCCGGGGCCCCTTGTGCCGATACCGCCGCCGAGACGGGAGAGCTCCGTTCCGCGGCCCATCAGCCGCGGCAGCGTGTATTTGAGCTGGGCCATCTCCACCTGTAATTTCCCCTCCCGGGAGGTTGCGTGCAGCGCAAAGATGTCGAGAATCAGCATGCTTCGGTCAATCACCTGCACGCCGACCGCCGCCTCCAGATTTTTGATTTGGGAGGGCGTGAGCTCATTGTCGAAAATTACAAGCTGCGCCTGTGTATTTTTTACAAACTCGCCGATCTCCTGCGCCTTTCCCTCCCCCACGAGGGTCTTTGGGTCCGGCGTGACGCGATTCTGCGTCACAATGCCGACCACTTCGGCCCCCGCCGTTTCGGCGAGAGAGCGAAGCTCCGCGAGCGTCGCGTCGGTTGCGTTGTATTCCTGCGCGCTGTGGGCCGAGCAGTTGAGCCCCACCAGTACGGCGCGCTGCGCTGTGGTCTGTTGTTCTTCCAAATTCAGTCTCCTCTTCTCTACTTGAGCTCCAGCGGGTTGTGTTCACCCCGTTCAAAGAGCGCAAGGCTCTGCATGCTGCTCGCAATCACATCCCGCTCAACATGCTCCGTGAAAAACGCCACGTGCGGCGTCACGATGACATGGGGGTGCTCCATCAGCCGGCGCAGCGTCCCGGGGATTTCCGCCCCGCCCTCCCGGCGGATAACCTGCTTTTCTCCCTCGTAGACATCGAGGCCGGCGGCGGCAATTTTGCCACTGTCAAGGCCGCGCAGAAGCGCCTCGCTGTCGACAAGCTCGCCGCGGGCCGTGTTGACAAGAATCATTCCCTCTCTCATCTTCGCGATGCTCTCGTCACAGATGAGATGGGTGTTCTCCCGCGTCCAGGGCATGTGAAGACACAGCGCGTCGCAGCTCTGATACAGGGCGTCGAGCTCTGCGTATGTCCCTATCTTCAACAGCTGCTGTGCCGGCCGGCGGTCGTAGAGCATAAGCTCGCAGCCAAAGCCGTGCAGCGTCCGCGCGACCGCTGCACCGATGCGTCCGGTACCGACGATACCCACGCGCAGCTCCCGAAGCGCGCGTCCGCCAAGTCCCCCGATGCGAAAGTCACCGCGCTGCATGCGGCGCAGGGTCTCGCCCATATTGCGCACGCACATCATAAGCAGCAGCACCGTGTAATCCGCCACGCCCGTCGTGTCATAGACCGCGTTGCAAACCCGCAAACCGAGCTGCCGCGCCGCCGCGACATCAATGTTGTCGTATCCAATGGAGCGCTCGACGACATAGCGCACACCGAACCGGCTCAGCCCGGCGAGCACCTCACGGTCGAGTATGCTTGTTCCGCTCACCGTCACCGCCTCGTAGCCCTTGCAGAGCTCCACATTGTCCGTGCTGAGCGGCGCATGCTCGATTCTGCCCTCAAAGCCATACTGCGCAGCATATTGCTCAAGCCAGGCCTCGGTACCCTGCTTGACGGAAAAAGAAATCACTCTCATTGGCGTCACTCCGTTTCACTCTATAGGATACCAAAAAAACGCATCAAATAAAAGAGGACACGGATGATTCCGTGTCCTCTTCAGAGGTTCGTCTCTTATTTCTCGTTGATCTCGGTGACAACGCCGGAACCGACGGTTCTGCCGCCCTCACGGATAGCGAAGCGCAGGCCGGGCTCGATGGCGATGGGGGTGATCAGCTCGACGTCCATGACGACGTTGTCGCCAGGCATGCACATCTCGGTGCCCTCGGGCAGGGAGATGACGCCGGTAACGTCGGTGGTTCTGAAATAGAACTGCGGACGGTAGTTGTTGAAGAACGGAGTATGACGGCCGCCCTCATCTTTGGTCAGAACATAGACCTGACCCTTAAATTTGGTGTGCGGATGAATCGAGCCGGGTTTCGCAAGAACCTGGCCGCGCTCGACCTCGTTTCTCTGGATGCCGCGGAGCAGGGCGCCGATGTTGTCGCCGGCCTCAGCGTAGTCAAGCAGCTTGCGGAACATCTCGATACCGGTGACGACAGTCTTTCTCGGAGCGTCCATCAGACCGACGATCTCGATCTCCTCGGAGAGCTTCAGCTGGCCTCTCTCCACTCTACCGGTGGCGACGGTGCCGCGGCCGGTGATGGTGAAGACGTCCTCAACAGGCATCAGGAAAGGCTGATCGGCCTTACGGTCCGGAGTCGGGATGTAGCTGTCAACCGCATCCATCAGATCGAGGATGCACTTGTACTCGGGAGCGTTGACGTCCTTGGAGTCGCACTCGAGAGCTTTCAGAGCGGAACCCTTGATGATCGGAATATCGTCGCCCGGGAACTCGTAGGTGGACAGCAGCTCACGGATCTCCATCTCGACGAGCTCAAGCAGCTCTTCGTCGTCGACCTGGTCGACTTTGTTCATGAAGACAACCAGCGCCGGCACGCCAACCTGACGGGCGAGCAGGATGTGCTCACGGGTCTGGGGCATCGGGCCGTCAGCCGCGGACACGACGAGGATACCGCCGTCCATCTGAGCAGCACCGGTGATCATGTTCTTGACGTAGTCAGCATGTCCGGGGCAGTCAACGTGGGCATAGTGGCGGTTCACGGTCTCATACTCAACGTGAGCGGTGTTGATGGTAATGCCGCGCTCTCTCTCCTCAGGAGCCTTGTCGATCATGTCATATGCCATGAACTCGGCGTCGCCCTGGATGGCGAGGACCTTGGTGATCGCAGCGGTAAGGGTGGTCTTGCCATGGTCAACGTGACCAATGGTGCCAATGTTTACATGAGGTTTGGTTCTCTCAAACTTCGCTTTTGCCATTTTTATTGTTCCTCCTTCATATTCAGGAATGAATTACTGAATTAATGATATTCTATCTTGATTCCCTATGGAATTCAAGTGTTTTTTTGGCCTCTTACTCGCTCTTGGCGCGGCCCGCCATGATGCCCTCCGAAATGGATTTCGGCACCTCGGCGTAGTGACTCGGCTCCATGACATACTGGCCGCGGCCCTGGGTCTTCGAACGCAGGTCAGTCGCGTAGCCGAACATCTCGGAGAGCGGCACCATCGCCGTGATGTGCTGGGCGCCGTTTTCGGCCTCCATGCCCTGGATCTGGCCACGGCGGGAGTTGAGGTCGCCCATGACATCGCCCATGTAGTCCTCCGGCACGATGCACACGACTTTCATGATCGGCTCCATAATGACCGGATCGGCTTTCTTCTCCGCCTCTTTAAAGGCCATGGAGGCCGCAATCTTAAAGGCCATCTCAGAGGAGTCTACCTCGTGGAACGAGCCGTCATACAGTGTCGCGATGACGTCGACGACCGGGTAGCCTGCGAGCACACCGGACTGCATTGCGCCCTGGATACCGGCGTCAACTGCAGGAATGTACTCTTTCGGAATCGCGCCGCCGACAATCTTGTTCTGGAACTCGTAACCCTTGCCGGGCTCGTTGGGCTCAATGATGATCTTGACGTGACCATACTGGCCCTTACCACCGGACTGACGGGCATACTTGTGGTCGACGTCGGCTTTCTTGCGGATGGCCTCCTTGTAGGCGACCTGCGGCTTGCCGACATTCGCCTCGACCTTGAACTCGCGCAGCAGACGGTCGACGATGATCTCCAGGTGGAGCTCGCCCATACCGGCGATGATGGTCTGACCCGTCTCGTCGTCGGTGTAGGTGCGGAACGTCGGGTCCTCCTCAGCCAGCTTCGACAGGGCAATGCCCATCTTCTCCTGACCGGCCTTGGTCTTGGGCTCGATGGCGACGCGGATAACCGGCTCCGGGAACTCCATCGACTCGAGGATGACCGGGTTGTTCTCATCGCAGAGCGTGTCGCCGGTCGTGGTGTTCTTAAGTCCTACCGCCGCGGCGATGTCGCCCGCATAGACCTGTTCAATATCCTGGCGGTGGTTTGCGTGCATCTGCAGAATACGTCCGATTCTCTCGCGGTTGCTCTTGACCGAGTTGTAGACCGAACTGCCCTTTTCGAGCACGCCGGAATACACGCGGAAGAAGCAGAGCTTTCCGACGAACGGGTCGGTCGCAATCTTGAACGCCAGCGCCGCGAAAGGCTGGTCATCGCCGGTGATGCGCTCGCACTCCTCGCCCGTCTCGGGGTTGACACCCTTGATGTGCGGGATGTCAAGCGGCGACGGCATGTAGTCGATGACCGCATCGAGGACTTTCTGCACGCCCTTGTTGCGGTAGGAAGTCCCGCAGACAACCGGGACAATCTGGTTTGCAATTGTGCCCACGCGCAGCGCCTTTTTAATCTCGGGAATGGTGATCTCCTCGCCCTCGAGGTACTTCATCATAAGGTCCTCGTCGACGTCGGCGGCCGCCTCCACGAGAGCGGTGTGATACTCTTTCGCTTTCTCGAGCATGTCGTCGGGAATATCCTTGACCTCCGGCTCCTTGCCGAGCGCATCGGTGTAGTAATAGGCTTTCATCTCAACGAGGTCAATCAGACCCACAAAGCTGTCCTCCGCGCCAATCGGCAGCTGGATCGGAACAGCGTTGCACTTGAGACGGTCTTTCATCATCTGGACCACACGGTAGAAATCGGCGCCCATGATGTCCATCTTGTTGACATAGGCCATTCTCGGCACGCCGTATTTGTCGGCCTGTCTCCAGACGGTCTCAGACTGGGGCTCAACGCCGCCCTTGGCGCAGAATACGGTCACCGAGCCGTCGAGCACGCGCAGCGAACGCTCAACCTCAACCGTGAAGTCCACGTGTCCGGGGGTGTCGATGATGTTGATTCTGTGGTTTTTCCAATGGCAGGTGGTAGCGGCCGAAGTGATGGTGATACCTCTCTCCTGTTCTTGAGCCATCCAGTCCATTGTCGCGGCACCCTCATGGGTCTCGCCCATTTTGTGATTGATGCCGGTGTAGAATAAGATACGCTCAGTCGTCGTCGTTTTACCGGCGTCGATGTGCGCCATTATTCCAATGTTTCTTGTCAGTTCAAGCGGACAATCTCTTCCCATTTCTAACTCCTTTTGGCCCGTTTACCATCTGTAATGCGCAAAAGCCTTGTTCGACTCGGCCATCTTGTGGGTGTCTTCTTTCTTCTTGAAAGCGCCGCCCGCTCCATTGATGGCATCCAGAATCTCGCCGGCCAGTCTCTCGGACATCGTGCGCTCGCCTCTTGCGCGGGAATAGGTGGTCATCCAGCGAAGACCCAAAGTCTGTCTTCTCTCCGGTCTGACCTCCATCGGCACCTGGTAGGTGGCGCCGCCAACACGGCGGGCTTTGACTTCGAGAACAGGCATAATGGCTTCCATCGCCTGCTCAAAGACCTCCAGCGGATCTTTGCCGGTTTTCTCTTTGACAATGTCGAACGCCTCATAGACAATCTTCTGAGCGACGCCCTTCTTGCCGTCGAGCATGATGTTGTTGATGAGCCGTGTCACAAGCTTCGACCCGTACAGCGGATCCGGCAGCACGTCTCTTCTCGGAACAGAACCTCTTCTAGGCATGTCTCTTCCCTCCTTCATAAAGTCTGAACTCATAGGTACTCGAAAGCCTGTACGCTTCCGTTTTGCCCTTTGCACGAGGCTCTTCCGAATCTATCGGAAACTCCTCAGCAAAGCGCGTTGCTTTGCCGAACAAGTATCAGCAAATCAAATGTTTCGCAGTCTTACTTCGCCGCGCCGGCTTTCGGGCGCTTCGCGCCGTACTTGGAGCGGGCCTGCATTCTGCCGCTCACGCCCTGGGTATCCAGAGTGCCGCGGATGATGTGGTAACGCACACCAGGCAGATCCTTGACTCTTCCGCCGCGGATGAGAACCACACTGTGCTCCTGCAGATTGTGACCGACGCCCGGAATGTAGGCCGAGACCTCGATTCCATTTGACAGACGAACACGGGCCACTTTACGAAGCGCGGAGTTCGGCTTTTTCGGGGTCATGGTCTTGACAACCGTGCACACGCCTCTCTTCTGGGGGGCGGAGCGATCGGTCTGCTGTTTCTTCAGGGTGTTGAGCCCTTTCTGAAGCGCAGGCGCAGTGGACTTTTTCGCATGGGTCTCTCTGCCTTTGCTGACCAACTGATTGAGTGTCATTTTTTTCCTCCTCTCTTATTGTTTGTTTTCTATGCTACCGCAAAGCGGTTTGCACCTTTCTAATCAGCCCTTGAGCAGCGCGACGACGGCCGCCCCGACCTCAATGCCGCAGGCGTGGCCCAAATCGCGCATGGAATCTGCGAACTCGACCGGAATCCCGGCCGAGCCGCAGGCTTCAATGATCGGTCCCGTCATGTGCTCATCAGCGTCTTTCGCCACAATCACAAGCCGGGCCGTATTCTCTTTTATGGCTCTTTTCGTCTGCTTAATGCCAACTACTTTATCAGACGACTGTACTTCAGATAACATGGATTTCTCCTGCATTCACAGACTTGAATAGTATATCACCAGTGATTATTTGTTGTCAAGATAAGCGTACTGGGAGCCGGCGACTTCGATGTCGACGTCGCGGTAGCGCTGCATTCCCGTTCCGGCCGGAACCAGCTTGCCGATGATGACGTTCTCCTTGAGACCGAGCAGCGGATCGACCTTGCCCTTGATTGCAGCGTCGGTCAGCACGCGCGTCGTCTCCTGGAAAGACGCAGCCGACAGGAACGAATCGGTGGCGAGCGACGCCTTTGTGATGCCCTGCAGCACATCGGTCGCAACGGCCTCACGCAGACCCTCCTCGCCTGCCTCCATGCGGCGGCGGATGTCGGCGTTGATCTCCTCAAACTCGATCTTGTCGCACAGCGTGTTGAGCAGCAGATCTGTGCTGCCGTAGTCCTCGATGCGGACCTTTCTCATCATCTGGCGGACAATGACCTCGATGTGGCGGTCGTTGATGTCAACACCCTGAATGCGGTAGACGCGCTGAACCTCCTGAATCAGGTAGTTCTGCACGGCGAGGCTGCCCTTGACGGCCATGATGTCGTGCGGGTTGATGGCTCCCTCTGTGATCGGATCGCCCGCCTCGATGACATCACCCTCGGCAACTTTCAGACGTGCGCCGTAGGGAATGACATACTCCTTGCGGTCGCCGGCCTGATCGTCGGTGACAATGACCTTGCGCATCTTTTTCTCCTCGGCGAGCTCAATCTTGCCGCCGATCTGAGAGATGATGGCCTGGTGCTTCGGCTTTCTCGCCTCGAAGAGCTCCTCGACGCGGGGAAGACCCTGTGTGATATCGTCGCCGGCGACGCCGCCGGTGTGGAACGTTCTCATGGTGAGCTGGGTGCCGGGCTCGCCGATGGACTGGGCGGCAATGATGCCGACCGCTTCGCCGACATTGACAAGCACGCCGTGCGCGAGGTTGCTGCCGTAGCACTTGGCGCAGACGCCGTGTTTGGCCTTACAGGTGAGCACCGAGCGGATGAGCACCTTTTTGATACCCGCCGCAATGACGTTTTTCGCATCCTGCTCATCCATGAGCTTGTCGGTGTCGACAATGACCTCGCCCGTCTCAGGATGGACGATCGGCACAGCCGGGAACCGTCCCAGCAGACGGTCGGACAGCGGCTCGATGAGCTCGTTGCCGTCCTTGATGTCGGTGACCCAGATGCCCTCCTCGGTGCCGCAGTCCTCCGAGCGGATGATGACGTCCTGCGCGACGTCAACAAGGCGGCGGGTCAGATAGCCCGAGTCTGCGGTACGCAGCGCCGTGTCGGCAAGGCCCTTTCTCGCACCTCTCGAGGAGATGAAGTACTCGAGCACCGACAGGCCCTCGCGGAAGTTCGCGCGGATCGGAATCTCAATGGTGCGCCCGGAAGTGTTCGCCATCAGGCCGCGCATGCCGGTGAGCTGGCGGATCTGGCTGATGCTTCCGCGGGCGCCGGAGTTGGCCATCATGAAAATCGGGTTGAAGCGGTCAAAGTTCTCGGTCAGCGCATCGGTGACTTTCTTGGTGGTCTCATTCCAGGTGTCGATGACGAGATGATAGCGCTCGTCCTCGCTGATGATGCCGCGCTTGAACTGCTTGGTGATCTCATCGACCTGCTGCTCTGCCTCGGCAATCAGCTGCGCTTTCTGCGGCGGGATGACCATGTCGGACACCGAGATGGTGATGGCGCCCTTGGTTGAGTACTTGAAGCCCATCGCCTTGATCTGGTCGAGAAGCGTCGCCGTCTCGTTGAAACCGTGTACGCGGATGGAGCGGTCAATGATCTTGCCAAGCGCTTTCTTGTCCGTGGTAAAGGTGACCTCGAGATCAAACAGGTTGTCGGGATTTGTGCGGTCCACAAAGCCGAGATCCTGCGGAATCGGCTCGTTGAAAATCAGCTGGCCGACGGTGCAGTCAATGATCTTGCGCACCGGTCTGCCGTCAATCTCCTTGGTCATGCGAACCTTGACCGGCGCGTGGAGACCCACTTCGCCGTTGTCGTATGCGAGCCGCGCCTCGGCGGGACTCGAGAAGATCATGCCCTCGCCCTTTTCCCCCGGACGGATGATGGTCAGATAGTAGGAGCCGAGGATCATATCCTGCGTCGGCACTGTGACCGGGTGGCCGTCCTGCGGCTTTAAGAGATTGTTCGCGGACAACATGAGGAATCTCGCCTCGGCCTGCGCCTCGGCGGAGAGCGGAACGTGAACTGCCATCTGGTCGCCGTCGAAGTCGGCGTTGTAGGCGGTGCACACGAGCGGATGCAGCTTGATGGCGCGGCCGTCGACCAGCACCGGCTCAAAGGCCTGAATGCCGAGGCGGTGCAGCGTCGGAGCGCGGTTGAGAAGCACCGGGTGCTCCTTGATGACGACCTCGAGCGCATCCCACACCTCTTCGCGCAGGCGCTCGACCATCTTCTTTGCGGACTTGATGTTGGAGGCGAGGCCGTCCTCGACAAGCTTCTTCATGACAAAGGGCTTGAACAGCTCGATGGCCATCTCCTTCGGCAGACCGCACTGGTAGATCTTGAGCTCCGGCCCGACCACGATGACCGAACGGCCCGAGTAGTCGACGCGCTTGCCGAGCAGGTTCTGACGGAAGCGGCCCTGCTTGCCCTTGAGCATGTCGGACAGGGACTTGAGCGGGCGGTTGTTCGGGCCCGTGACCGGGCGGCCGCGGCGGCCGTTGTCAATCAGGGCGTCGACCGCCTCCTGGAGCATTCTCTTCTCGTTGCGCACGATGATGTCGGGCGCGCCGAGCTCGAGAAGACGCTTTAAGCGGTTGTTGCGGTTGATGACCCGGCGGTACAGGTCATTTAAGTCGGAGGTCGCGAAGCGGCCGCCGTCGAGCTGGACCATCGGGCGGATCTCCGGCGGAATGACCGGGATCACATCAAGAATCATCCACTCTGGCCGGTTGTGCGAGAGGCGGAAGCTCTCCACCACCTCGAGGCGCTTGATGATGCGCGCGCGCTTCTGGCCGGTCGCGTCGTCCAGTTCGTCCTTGAGCTCCTGGGAGAGCTTGTCGAGATCAATCTCGGCGAGCAGCTCCTTGATGGCCTCGGCGCCCATCTCGGCGCGGAACTCATCCTCATATTTCTCATAGAAATCGCGGTACTCACGCTCGGTGAGCACCTGCTTCTTTGTCAGGGGCGTGGGGCCCGGGTCGAGCACAATGTAGGACGCAAAGTAGAGCACCTTTTCGAGAACTCTCGGCGAGATGTCGAGAATCAGGCCCATGCGCGAGGGAATTCCCTTGAAGTACCAGATGTGGCTCACCGGAGCCGCGAGCTCGATATGGCCCATACGCTCGCGGCGCACTTTCGCGCGGGTGACCTCGACGCCGCAGCGGTCGCAGATCTTGCCCTTATAGCGGATTCTCTTGTACTTGCCGCAGTGGCACTCCCAGTCCTTGGTCGGTCCAAAGATGCGCTCGCAGAACAGGCCGTCGCGCTCCGGTTTTAAGGTTCTATAGTTGATGGTCTCAGGCTTTTTGACCTCGCCGTGGGACCATTCGAGTATTTTTTCGGGTGATGCCAAACCGATCTTAATGCTCTCAAATGTGTTAAATTCCATCTCTGCAATCCCCCTTCTTATTCAAAATCCTCTTCTTGCTCGTAGACCTCCGCGGCGGACTCCTCCTCTTCAAAGAGAAGATCCTGCGCGAAGTCGGACTCCTCGGTGTCCTCCGCCTCCGCGATGTCAAAGCCGTCTTCGATCTCAGAGCTGACAACGACATCCTCTCCGATGTCCTCCGTCGGCGCGACGGCAAATCCGATCTCCTCCATGTCGTCGTCAATCGACTCCTTGAGTTCGATCTCGTTGTTGTCGCTGTCGAGCACTTTCATGTCAAGACCCAGGGACTGCAGCTCCTTGATGAGCACCTTGAAAGACTCCGGAATGCCGGGCTTCGGTACGTTCTGCCCTTTCACAATCGCCTCATACGTCTTCACGCGGCCGACCACGTCGTCCGACTTGACGGTGAGAATCTCCTGCAGCGTGTAGGCAGCGCCGTAAGCCTCAAGGGCCCAGACCTCCATCTCGCCGAAGCGCTGGCCGCCGAACTGCGCCTTGCCACCGAGCGGCTGCTGTGTAACCAGCGAGTAGGGACCGGTCGAGCGGGCGTGAATCTTGTCGTCAACCAGATGGTGGAGCTTGAGATAGTACATATAACCGACGGTGACGGGATTGTCAAACTCCTCGCCGGTGCGTCCATCGTAGAGAATGGTCTTGCCGTCGGCTCTCATGCCGGCCTTTTCAATGCACTCGGCGATGTCGTCGTCGTTCGCGCCGTCGAAGACCTGGGTCATGATCTTCCAGCCCAGCTTCTTTGCGGCCATGCCGAGGTGGACCTCCAGCACCTGCCCGATGTTCATTCGGGACGGGACGCCGAGGGGGTTGAGCACAATGTCAAGCGGAGTTCCGTCGGGCATGAAAGGCATATCCTCCTGCGGGAGAATCCGCGAGACGACGCCCTTGTTGCCGTGGCGGCCGGCCATTTTGTCGCCGACGGAGATCTTTCTCTTCTGCGCGATGTAGCAGCGCACCACCATGTTGATGCCCGGCGACATCTCATCGCCGTTCTGGCGGGTGAAGACCTTGACGTCGACAATGATGCCGCTCTCACCGTGCGGAACGCGCAGCGAGGTGTCGCGCACCTCACGGGCCTTTTCGCCGAAGATGGCGCGCAGCAGGCGCTCCTCGGCGGTCAGCTCGGTCTCGCCTTTCGGGGTGACCTTGCCGACGAGAATGTCGCCCGAGCGAACCTCGGCGCCGACGCGGATGATGCCGCGCTCGTCAAGGTCCTTGAGCGCGTCCTCGCCGACGTTTGGAATCTCTCTTGTGATCTCCTCCGGTCCGAGCTTGGTGTCGCGGGCCTCGGTCTCATACTCCTCAATGTGAATCGAGGTGAACAGATCGTCGCGCACAAGACGCTCGTTGATCAAAACGGCGTCCTCGTAGTTGTAGCCCTCCCAGGTCATAAAGCCGATGAGCATGTTGCGCCCAAGGGCAATTTCACCGTTGTCCGTCGAGGGGCCATCGGCGATGACCTCGCCTTTTTCCACTCTCTGACCATTGTTGACAATGGCACGCTGGTTGATACAGGTACCCTGGTTGGAGCGCAGGAATTTGATCAGGTGGTAGCGGTCGGTCTCGCCGTTGTCGCCGCGGATGACAATCTCATTCGCCGCGACACTCTCCACGATACCCGCCTGCTTTGCCACCGTGACAACTCCCGAGTCGACGGCCGCCTTGTACTCCATACCGGTGCCGACAATCGGCGACTCGGTGCGCAGCAGCGGCACAGCCTGGCGCTGCATGTTCGAGCCCATCAGCGCGCGGTTCGCGTCGTCGTTCTCAAGGAAGGGAATCATCGCGGTCGCGACCGAGACGACCATCTTCGGCGACACGTCCATATAGTCGATCTGCTCACGCTCGATTTCGAGGATCTCATCGCGGTAACGCGCGGCGACCTTTCTGTTTTTGAATTTGTTGTTCTCGTCGAGCGGCTCGGATGCCTGCGCGACGATGAAATCGTCCTCCATATCGGCGGTCATGTAGGTGATCTCGTTTGTCACGACGCCGGTCTCCTTGTCCACGCGACGGTAGGGGGCCTCAATGAAGCCGTACTCGTTGATGCGCGCAAAGGAGGACAGATAGGAAATCAGGCCGATGTTCGGTCCCTCAGGAGTCTCAATCGGGCACATTCTGCCGTAGTGGCTGTGGTGCACGTCGCGAACCTCAAATCCGGCACGGTCACGCGAGAGGCCGCCGGGACCGAGCGCCGAGAGTCTTCTCTTGTGGGTCAGCTCCGCGAGGGGGTTCGTCTGATCCATGAACTGCGAAAGCGGCGAGGAGCCGAAAAACTCCTTGATGGCTGCGACGACCGGGCGGATGTTGATCAGCGCCTGCGGCGTCACAATGTCGAGATCCTGAATGGTCATTCTCTCGCGGATGACGCGCTCCATACGGGCAAGGCCGATGCGGAACTGGTTCTGCAGCAGCTCGCCGACCGAGCGGATGCGGCGGTTGCCGAGATGGTCGATGTCGTCGTCGGTACCAATGTCGGAAGCGAGACAGTTGAGATAGTTGATCGACGCATAGATGTCGTCGACGGTGATGTGCTTGGGAATCAGATCGTCGTTTCTCTCACGCAGGGTCTTCTTGAGCTCCTGCTCATCTTTCGCGCTCTCCATGATCTCGCGCAGAACGTCGAATTTGACTCTCTCACGGATACCCGCCTCATGCGGGTCAAAGGGCAGGAACTTTGCCGCGTCTACCATGCCGTTGGAGAAGACCTTGACAATTCGATCTTCCACTTTGAGATACACGGTCGACACGCCGGAGTCCTGAATGGCAAAAGCTTTCTGCTTGCTGAGCACCTCGCCCTCCTCGGCGAGAATCTCACCGGTCATGGGACTGACAACCGGCTGGGCAAGCTGCTTGCCCATGATGCGCGAGCCGAGCGCGAGCTTCTTGTTGTATTTGTAGCGGCCGACCTTTGAGAGGTCATAGCGGCGCACATCGAAGAACATGTTGTGGAACAGCGTCTGCGCGCTGTCGAGTGTTGGCGGCTCGCCCGGACGCAGCTTTTTGTAGATCTCGATGAGCGCGTCCTCCGTGTTCTTGGTCGGATCTTTTTCAATGGTGGCGCCGATGCGCTCATCTTCGCCGAAGATCTCGAGAATCTCCTCGTCGCTGCCCGCGCCGAGCGCGCGGATAAGAGTGGTCACAGGCGTTTTGCGGTTTTTGTCGATGCGCACATAGAAGACGTTGTTGGCGTCGGTCTCGTACTCGAGCCAGGCGCCGCGATTCGGGATAACCGTGGTGTCAAACAGCCGCGTTCCCGTCTTATCCATTTTAATGCCGTAGTAGATGCCGGGCG
Source organism: Feifania hominis (assembly GCF_014384765.1). Classification (NCBI taxonomy): domain Bacteria; kingdom Bacillati; phylum Bacillota; class Clostridia; order Eubacteriales; family Feifaniaceae; genus Feifania; species Feifania hominis. The sequence goes on from NZ_JACRSP010000001.1 coordinate 721,041, forward strand.
AGCGCACGAGCTGCGAGACGATGACGCGCTCCGCGCCGTTGATCACAAAGGTGCCGCTGTCGGTCATCAGCGGGAAATCGCCCATGAAGATCTCCTGCTCTTTGACCTCGCCCGTCTCCTTGTTGACCAGGCGCACACGCACTTTCAGCGGCGCCGCATAAGTGGCGTCGCGCTCCTTGCACTCCTCGACGTTGTATTTGCTCTTCTCTTCGAGATTGTAGTCAATAAAATCGAGTACCAGATTGCCCGTGTAATCGGTGATGGACGATACGTCGTTGAAAACTTCCCGGAGCCCCTCCTCCAAAAACCACCGGTAGGACTTCTTCTGGACCTCGAGCAGATTCGGCATCTCCAAAATCTCGTCGATCTTTGAAAAACTCATCCGGGTGTTATTGCCAAGTCTTACGGGCTTCACCATTAAACAATCACTCCATCTTCATTTTTTTTGCTCCCGCAGAGCCTGCCGCCCTCAGGCGGCGAAACGAAGTTGTTCAATAGGTTCCAAGAATAGAATGTCCTTGGCGTTATTGTACAACAATCTCATGAAAAATTTATAAACTTTGCATCTTGACACCGTGCATTCCTAAAAAAAGGCGCAAAGGTATCCATTATGACTAGTGTAATATGATACCATATAGCACCAGGCATGTCAACATTTCGGCAAAAGAAAAAAAGAGAATCGCTTCTCTTTTTCCATGGTTTCTATTTTTCACAGTGAGTTTCTCAGTCGACGTCGGCAAAGGTGACTTCGGACAGGCGCCCCGCTATGTCGGCGGAGAGCTGCTCAAAGAAAATGTGAAACGGGCAGCAGTTCTTATCGTCCATACGGGTGCAGTCGAAATCAGCGCGCAGGCACTTGTTGATTTCAATCGGGCCGTCAATCAGTGTGATCACATCGTGAAGCGTTATCTCATTGGCCGGCTTCTGCAGCATATAGCCGCCGCTTGCCCCCTTAAACGATTTGATGTACCCTGCCTGGGTGAGCTTTCTCAGGATTTTCAGAGAAAACCGCGTCGTGACGCCAATCGCCTCCGAAATGCTCTTCGCGTCGCTCTTCTTTCCGTCGCGCGACAGAAAGTAGATGATGCGCACCGCATAATCGGCTTCCTGTGTAATCCTCATTTTTTCGCCTCCGAATTTCGACTGTTTGCTTTTATAGTATAAGCGGATTGCACCCGTCTGTCAAATCCGATTTTGCCCTCTCCATTCGGTTGAAAAATCGGCCCCGGATACGGTGGCCCGGCATTTCTGTACGGCTTTTTTCACAGAAAATGATCTGGAATGAGGGAGCTTTTTGCGGCCATTGTGTCGCTATTTTTTAAAACCCTATTTATATCTGGCGCAAAATCTCATATAATAGTAGACAAATGCGGCGCCAACGCGCGGCATCACTTTATTGGGAGTGTTTTTCATGAGCAATCACACAGACTGTGACTTTACAAAAATACATAGCATCCACTTTGCCGGCATCGGCGGCGTCAGCATGAGTGCGCTGGCGGAGATCATGCTCCACCGCGGCTACACCGTCACCGGCAGCGATATAAACGACAGCGAGACGGTGGCCCATCTGCGCGAGAGGGGCGCCAAGGTCGCCATCGGCCACCGGGCCGAAAATGTTGCCGGCGCAGATCTCTTTGTCTATACCGCAGCCATCAAAAAGGAAAATCCGGAGTATGTCTACGCCGAGGAGCACGGCATTCCCATTATGGAGCGCGCGGTCTTTCTCGGCGCGATCATGCGCGACTATGCCTGCCCCATCGGCGTCGCGGGTACCCATGGCAAGACGACCACCACTTCCATGCTCTCTCAGATTCTGCTCGGTGCAGGGCTCGACCCCACCGTTCTCGTCGGCGGGACGCTTCCGCTCATCGGCGGCAACTACCACATCGGCTCCCATGAGCTGATGGTCTTTGAGGCCTGCGAGTATGTCGACAGCTTTCTCAACTTCTGTCCCAAGGTGGCAATCGTTCTCAATGTTGAGGCCGACCACCTCGACTACTTCAAGGATCTTGAGGCGATCAAGACGTCGTTTGCCAAATTTGAGTCGCTCTGTGGGCCCGATGGAACCGTTATTGTCAATGCCGACGACCCCAACGCGCTTGAGACGACAAAGGGCTACTGTGGCCGTGTCATCACCTTTTCCACCACCGATCCGTCCTGCGATTACTACGCCCACTATGACGGCCTCAAACGCGGCTTTCCCGAGTTCCATGTCACCGAGCACGGCGAGCCCCTGGGCGAAGTCATTTTGTCTGTACCGGGGCGGCACAATGTGCTCAATGCCCTTGCCTCCATCGCCGCCGCCCGGCTGCTGAAGCTCGACTTTTCTGTCATCCGGCAGCAGCTTGAGAAATTCACCGGTGCAAATCGCCGCTTTCAGCTCATCGGCAAGCGCAATGAGATCGTGGTGGTGGACGACTATGCCCACCACCCCTCCGAAATCCGCGCAACGCTGCTCGCGGCAAAGAATCTTCACTTTAACCGCATCATCTGCGTCTTTCAGCCGCATACCTACTCGCGCACCCGCGCGCTCTTCGACGACTTTGCCGCCGCTCTGCGCATACCCGATGTCACATTTCTGTGCGACATCTACGCCGCACGCGAGAAGAACACCTACAACATCTCCTCGCAGGACCTCGCCCGAGACATTCCCGGCGCGGTCTACTGCGGTGACTTTGAGACCGCCGCTGCCAATCTGCGGCGCATCGCCTGCCCAGGAGATCTGATTCTCACCATGGGCGCGGGCGACGTTTACAGGGTCGGTCATCTGTTTTTGGACTAACGGGGGCCACCGCGCGCCCCTTGTCGGTGGATAAAATGGGACAGGCTCCCCATTTCAAGGAAAGGAATGAGTAAATTGAAAGAAGTAAAATCTCCCAAGCGCTCCCTGATATACTACTACGTCATCGTTCTGATTGTCATTCTTCTGTTCAATGCCTTTATCTACCCTCTTCTGGTGCATCCTCAGACGGTGGAAGTTGACTATGGAAAGTTTGTCAAAATGATTGAAGCCGGCGAGGTCAAGACGGTGGAACTGCAGGAGCAGCAGATCGTCTTTCTGCCCAAGGATGAAAACGACAAGAACATCTACATAACGAGCGCCATCATGCAGGACTGGCAGATTGTCGACCGCCTGATTGACGCCGATGTGGAGTTCAACAAGATCTATCCGACAGAGATGTCGCCGCTTGCAAGCTTTCTGCTGAGCTGGGTGCTGCCGCTTGTCATTTTCGGGTTCCTCGGGCGGATGCTCTCAAAATCCCTGATGAACAAGATGGGCGGCGGGACCGGCGCCATGCAGTTTGGCAAGAGCAACGCCAAGGTTTACGTTGCCGCTCAGACCGGCAAGACCTTTCAGGATGTCGCCGGACAGGATGAGGCCAAGGAAGCTCTCAGAGAAATCGTCGAGTTTTTACACAATCCCGAAAAGTTTCGCGCCATTGGCGCGAAGCTGCCAAAGGGCGCGCTTCTCGTAGGTCCTCCCGGAACCGGCAAAACGCTTCTCGCGCAAGCCGTGGCCGGCGAGGCGCAGGTTCCTTTCTTCTCAATCTCCGGCTCCGAGTTTGTCGAGATGTTCGTCGGCATGGGCGCTGCGCGTGTGCGCGACCTGTTCAAGCAGGCCTCTGAAAAGGCCCCCTGCATCGTCTTCATTGATGAGATCGACACCATCGGCAAAAAGCGCGACGGCGCTGGCGTAGGCGGAAACGACGAGCGCGAGCAGACCTTAAATCAGCTCCTCACCGAGATGGACGGCTTCGACGCCGGAAAGGGTGTTGTCATCCTCGCCGCCACCAACCGCCCGGAATCGCTCGACCCCGCTCTGCTGCGCCCCGGTCGGTTTGACCGGCGCGTCCCCGTGGAGCTGCCGGATCTCGCGGGCCGCGAGGCCATTTTGAAAGTTCATGCAAAGCGCGTGAGCATGGATGAGAGCATCGACTATAACGCCATCGCCCGCGCCACCTCCGGCGCGTCCGGCGCAGAACTTGCAAACATCATCAACGAAGCTGCGCTCGCCGCAGTCAAAGCCGGGCGGTCCAAGGTCCTCCAGCGCGATCTGGAGGAGGCGGTCGAGACTGTCATCGCGGGCTACCAGAGAAAGAGCGCGGTCATCTCTCCCAGGGAGAAGAAAATTGTCGCCTACCACGAAATCGGCCATGCAATGGTCGCCGCCATGCAGAAGCACTCGGCGCCCGTGCACAAAATCACCATCGTACCGCGCACCTCGGGTGCGCTCGGCTACACCATGCAGGTCGATGAGACCGAGCGTCTGCTCATGAGCCGGCAGGAGGCTTTTGACAAAATCGCCACGCTCACCGGCGGCCGCGCCGCCGAAGAGATCATCTTCGGCAGCTACACCTCCGGGGCGTCAAACGACATCGAACAGGCGACCAAGCTCGCACGCGCCATGGTGGCACGGCTCGGCATGTCCGAGACCTTTGACATGATGGCTCTCGAAACCCAGCAAAACGCCTATCTCGGCGGTGACAGTACGCTCGCCTGTTCCGAGCAGACGGCGGCAAAAGTGGACGCCGAAGTGCTCGCCCTGATCAAGGAAGCCCACAAAAAAGCGACGCAGATCATCGAGGCCAATCTCGATAAAATGCACGAGCTCGCCTCGTATCTTCTCGAGAAAGAGACCATCACCGGCGAGGAGTTTATGGGCATTTTAAACGCGGGCAAATAGCCCGATACCAAACAGAAAGAGGAGCACCCCTTTGGGTGCTCCTCTTCTATGCTCTCCACTCCATGAGAAGCTCCGTGCAGCCCGTGCTCTCGTCCGTCTGCTCCGATTGGATGTGAAAGCCCTCGCGCTCATAAAAGGCAACCGCCCGGCTGTTTTCCCGGTACACCTGAAGCGTCAGGCAGCGGTGCGTGCGCCGGGCGTGGGCGAGAAGCGCGCGGCCGACTCCCCTGCCGCGCGCGTCACGGCGTACAAAGAGCCCCGCAACATACTCGCCGTCAAGGCCGATAAAACCGAGGATCTCGCCTCCCTCTTCCAGGACATGCACCTCTGCCTGCGGCAGCAGCCGCGACACCTCGGCATAGTGATTGCGCCAGTAGTCCGGCGGGACAAAATCGTGCGCCTGCTGATTGGCTTCGAGCCAGATTTGCATGACATTCTCCAGGTCCCGCGGCAAAAAATCCCGAATCACGGCGTAATCCCTACAGCGCCAGGCGATAGATCGCCTCAACGTCTCTCGGCCCCATCGGGAAGAACACGCCCACTTTTTTCTCCTCGCTCACGCCCATGAGCTCCACCATGCGCGGGATGTCCTGCTCCCTTGCGCCGATCTCGCCAAAGGTTGTCGGCATACCGACGCTGCGCAGAAAGGCGACGAACCGGTCGATTCCCTCGAGCGCGGTGCTCATCGGGTCGGCAGTGTTCTCCTCGCAGCCGAACACCCGCGTCGCGAGCTTGACAAAGCGCGCCGTATCCCGGTGGCAAACATAGCGCATCCACGCCGGGAACATCACCGCGAGTCCCGCTCCGTGCGCCACATCATAGAGCGCCGAGAGTTGATGTTCCAGCGCGTGAGAACCCCAGTCCTGCGTTCGGCCGACGCCGCAGGAGTTGTTGTGCGCCACGGTTCCCGCCCACATCAGGTTTGCCTGCGCGTCGTAGTCGGTCGGGTCCCGCAGCACTTTCGGCAGCTCGCTCATCACCGTGAGCAGCACCGCCTCGCAGAGCCGGTCGGTCAGCTCGACATTTTGCGTTGTGGTAAAATAGCGCTCGAGCACATGCGCCATCATATCGGTCGCGCCGCTCGCGCTCTGGTAGGGTGGCAGCGTGAAGCAGAGCTCCGGGTTGAGAACCGCAAAGCGTGGGCGCAGCACCTCACCTCTGCCCCCCTTTTTGACGCCAGTCTTCTCGTTGGTGATGACGGTGTTCGGCGACCCCTCGCTGCCTGCCGCCGGAATGGTCAGCACCACGCCGACCGGCAGGCTGCTTGTGACAATCTTGCCCTTGTAAAAATCGAGAAAGTCACCCTCGTAGACAGCCCCTGCCGCAATGGCCTTGGCCGAGTCGATCACCGAGCCGCCGCCGACCGCCAGAACAAAGTCCACCCGTTCGCGCCGCGCCAGCGCAATCCCCTCATAGACAAGGCCGCTGCGCGGATTCGGCCGCACGCCGCCGAGCTCGCAGACCGAAAGGCCCTGCTCGTGAAGTGCGGCCATGACGCGGTCGTAGAGACCGCTGCGCTTGATGCTGCCGCCGCCGTAATGCAGTAGCACCCGCGAGCCTCCGGACTTTCGCACCAGCTCGCCGGTGCGCCGCTCTTCTCCCCGGCCAAACGCAAACAGCGTCGGGCTGCAAAAAGTAAAATTGTCCATATGTCCTCCCAAAAAGGGGCGGGATTTGCTCCCGCCCCAAAAATCAGTCTGCGTAGTTGTCAAAATAGCCCTGAATGTAGATGATGGGCGTCCCCTTGTCTCCGCTGCCCGAGGTCAGATCGCACAGTGAGCCGATCAGATCGGTCAGCCGGCGCGGTGTCGTACCCTGTGATTCCATCGAGCCTTTGAGATCGCTGCTCTTTTTCTCAATGTAGTGCGAAATCGCGCTTCTGAGCTCCTCGCCCTTGAGATCGGCAAACTGATTGTCCGCCAGGTACTTGAGCTTGAGCTCATTGGGCGTTCCGACCAGACCCTCGGTGTGGCCGGGCGACACCACCGGATCCGCCAGCTCCCAGATCTTGCCGACCGGATCCTTGAATGCGCCGTCGCCATAGACGAGCACTTCAACATGTTTGCCGGTCTTTTCCAACATCATATCGGCCACTTTGTGGGCAAACGCCTCACTGTCACGCGGAAAGAGCTTGACTGTGTGCTCGGTTGCCTTGTTGGAGCCGAGCAGACCGTAGTTTGCATTGTAGCCGCTTCCCTCAAAGGGAGCGCGCAGAATCTCATCGAGGCCAAACACTTTCTCAGCCCCCGCCGACCGGAGCAGACGCTTTGTCCGCTCGCGGGTGTGAATGTCACAGTTGAGCACGTTCTTTGTGTAGTCGAGTATGACGCGCGCGTCGTTCGCCAGCACGATTTCGACCTCCGCCCCCTCCTCACGAATCAGATCACTGTAGTAGGAGACATAGTCGACCCCGGTAAACGGGTGCCGGTTCTCGCCGAAGAGCTCGCGGTAGCGGCTCTCGGTCAGAACATCCGTCCAGGGATTGACCCCTTTCTCGTCGAGAGCGTCGAGATCAATGAGGTGATTGCCCACCTCATCCGACGGAAAGCTCAGCATCAGAACGATTTTGCTCGCGCCGCGTGCGATTCCCCTCAGGCAGATTGCAAACCGGTTGCGGCTGAGTATGGGAAACACAACGCCGAGCGTGCCGCCGCCGAATTTCGCCCTGACGTCACCCGCGATCTGGTCGACCGTCGCGTAGTTTCCCTGGGCTCGCGCAACGACCGCCTCTGTGACGCCGATGACGTCACGGTCCTGAATATCAAAATGCTCCTCTCGGGAAGCTTCGAGTACGGAATCTACAACAATGGCCGCGAGGTCGTCGCCCTCGCGGATGATGGGGGCGCGAATTCCCCTGGAAACTGTGCCTACCGTTCTTGCCATCAGACATACCGCCTTTATCGAAATTTAATCAACAGCTCTTATTGTAAACGATTTTTTCTCTCTTGTAAACTATGAGACCGAGAGATAGGGGCGCATCTTTTCAAGCGTCTTCTCGCCGATGCCCCTGACTTTTACAAGCTGCGAAAGATCGGTAAAGGGCGCGGCTGCCCGGTACTCCACAATGCGCGAGGCGAGAACCTCGCCAATCCCCGGCACCGACATCAACTGCTCCACTGTCGCCGTGTTGACGTTGACCACCCCGGCTGTCTGCCCGACGCTCTGCGTGGGCGCCGTTCTGTCTGCGTCAACCGGTCGATCGTCCAGCAAAATCCAGGGGCGCAGCTTCTCCATGGTCTTCTCGCCGATGCCCTTGACCCGCATCAAATCGTCGGCATAGCGAAAGGACTGCCCCTCCCGGCTCTCCACAATCCGCTGCGCAATGGTTTCGCCAACGCCCGGCAGCAGCATCAGCTGGCTCTTTGAGGCTGTATTGGGATCGAGCTTTACAGGTCCCTGCTGCCCTGTCGGCTGCACCGATGCCTCTGTTGCGGTCGACTGCGCCGGCGCGTCTTCATGCGGAAGCTGAACTTTGATAAGAGAGCGGAATTTTTCCAGTGTCTTCTCCCCGATGCCCTTGACCTGCAGCAGGTCGTCGACGCTGGTAAAGGGCGTGGCTTCACGATACTCGATAATCCGCAGCGCCGTGGTCTCTCCAACTCCCGGCAGAGTCATCAGTTCCTCTTTCGTTGCGGTGTTGAGATCAATGCGGCCGTCCTTGGGCTCTGCATTCGTGTCGATGAGAACCGTTCCAGCCTCTTCGGTCAGCGACTGCGTTGCCCCGACAGCTGCAGTGGGCGCCGGATTGGGAAGTTCGTTGACAAACAGAATTGCCGCCGCGAAGAGCAGCGTGACCAAAACAACAAAAACGGTAAATTTTTTCACGCGATTGCTCCACTCCTTCCTTTTTCTAAGCCGCACTCTATGCTATAATATAGATGATTATCCAGCCGTGCAGATAATTCGACAGATTTTTCCATCCACAGTATAGCACAAAGCGAGGTGATTTTCCATGCACAATGGCAGACGGTTGACCGTTTTTTTCCTTGTTGCGCTTCTTCTGCTCTCCTGCTTTTCCACAGAGGCGACGGCACTTGAGGCTGTTCCGTCGGTGCGTGGGGAAAACATTCTTCTTGTCAACACCAATACCGACCGGGTCGTCTACTCGAAAAATGCCGATGAGAAGATCTACCCCGGTGGAATGGTCAAAATCATGACTGCCATCCTGGTGTTGGAAAACATCCCGGATTTGGATCTCGAGATCACGGTCTACGACAGCGCCCTGCAGGGCATCAGCGGTCTTACCACGGCGGGCCTGAAAAAGGGCGAGGTCATCAGCATTCGCAATCTGCTCTACTGCATGCTCCTGCGCTCGGGGGCAGACGCCTGTAATGTTTTGGCCGAACAAGTCTCCGGCTCCACAGAGGAATTTGTCAAGCTCATGAATCAGAAAGCCGCGCAGATCGGCTGTACAAACACCCAGTACACCAACACCCACGGTCTCGACGACGACCAGCAGTACACCACGGCCGAGGATCTCTACAAAATCGCCCGTTACGCGATGAAGACTCCCGGTTTTATGGAGATCGCCGACACTCAGTACAAGCAGATTCCCAAGACCAATCTGACCGGCACGCGCTACTACTATCACAACAACTATATGATCGTCTCCTCAAGTGCCGCCAAGGTCGACGAATACTACTACCGCTACGCCAACGGCATCCTTTCGGGCAGCACGCCGAACTCCGGCTATTGTGTCATCGCAAGCGCCCAGAAAAACGAGGTCGGCTATGTCTGTATCGTGATGAACTCCGAGCGGGACGCAGAGACCAAACAGCGCTACTCTTTCATTGATGCAAAGGCCCTTTTGGAGTACGCCTATGATAATTACAGCTACGAGTGTATCATCAAGGAAAAAGAGTCGGTCGCCGAGGCGCCGGTCGAACTCGCCAGCACCACCGACACCATTGTCCTGACGGCAAAGGAAAATCTCTACTCTCTCATTCCCTCGGAAATAGAGCCCTCCGATCTCGAGAGAGTGGTCACCCATGAGCAGGACCTGGTCGCTCCCATTGAAAAGGACACACAGCTCGGCGAAGTGGTGTTTCGCTACGACGGCGTCGAATATGGGCGCATGGCTCTTGTCGCCCAGAAGTCGGTGGAACGCAGCACCGTCCTCTACATCATAGACGGCATCGGACGCTTTCTGACCAGCACATGGTTTCGCGTTGGAATCATTGCGCTGGTACTTCTCGTCGTTTTGTATTTTGTGCTGACCATTTACATCAATCGCCGGCGGCGCACACGCCGCATTCGGGCGGCCAAGCGGCGCAGTCGCCAGCGCTACCGCCGGCCGCGCAATTAGCGATTTCCCCGAAGAGCAGCAGAAAGGCCCTGTGAGACCAGTCTCACAGGGCCTTTTTATCGTCGTTTTCCGGGCGCCATTGTACGAGCTCTGCTCCTCCTGCGGCGCCACTCTTGACAATTTCAGAAAAGAGTATAAAATTAGAATGATTCTAAATTTAGGGATGAGCCTTATGACCGGATACGCGCAGAAAATCTATGAGATCGTCAACAACAGCCGCAACCACATGCGGGCCGAACAGGTTTTTCACGAATTGAAAAAGAGCTGTCCGCGCGTCGTGCTCGCCACGGTGTACAACAACCTCAACAAACTTTGCGATGCCGGGCTGATCCGTCGTATTGCCACCGACGGCGAGCCGGACCGATACGACCGCATCAGCAAACACGACCACCTCGTCTGCAAACGCTGCGGCAAGCTCGCCGACATCTGTTTTGACGATTTGACCGCTCATTTGCAAAAGCAGATGGACGGTGCGCTTTTGTCCTATGATCTGCGGGTGTACTATCTGTGTCCGCAGTGCCGGGCGCAGGAGTCCGGCGCCTCCAAAACGCCGGGCGACAAGATCTGATGCCAACCGGATCACCCTGCCGTAGCCGAATACGGCATAAAAATATCTTAGAGAGGAGTTTGCTTTATGAAGTACGTCTGTTCCATCTGCGGATATGTCTACGATGAGGCAAAAGAGAGCGCGCCCTTTTCCGCCCTTGCCGAGTCATGGAAATGCCCGCTGTGCGGTGCCCCCAAATCCATGTTCGCTCCCGAAAAGAAAGAGGAGTCTGTGAAAGCCCCGGTCGTCTCTCTCCCCTTTGACGAGGATATGAGAAAGCTCTCCGCCGGGGAGCTCTCCGCCCTTTGCTCCAACCTTGCGCGCGGCTGTGAGAAGCAGTACAAGCCGGAGCAGTCGCAGCTGTTTCGGCAGCTTGCCGATTACTTTGCCGCGGCAACGCCTGCCGTTGACAATGCCGACATGGCGCTTTTGGCGGAAAAACTGCAAAGCGATCTGAGCGAGGGCTATCCGGCGCTTCGTTCCGCCGCCGTCGAAAACGGTGACCGCGGCACACAGCGCATCTGTGTCTGGGGCGAAAAGGTCACCAACATCCTCCATTCCCTCCTGGCGCGCTATCGCTCTGAGGGCGACGCGCTTCTCGAAGACACTGAGGTCTGGGTCTGTTCGGTGTGCGGTTTTGTCTATGTGGGCGATGTTCCGCCGGAGCTCTGCCCGGTGTGCAAAGTGCCCGATTGGAAATTTGAAAAAATTGAGAGGAGGGCAACCGCATGAAAAAGCTTGCCGTGAGAAATCTGCGTCTATGCACCAAGGATTGTCTGTGCCTGTACGTCTGCCCCACCGGCGCGACCGACACGGAGAACAGCATCATTGACACCGACAAATGTCTGGGCTGTGGAGTCTGTGCCGACGCCTGTCCCAGCGGGGCGATCTCGATGGTTCCGGTGGAGTATCCCCCGCAGCAGAAAAAAGCTGACGGTGTGGTCGCGCACGCCAACCGTCTCGCCCACAGCAAAGCGCAGCAGGAGAAGATCGCTCTGCAGCTGGCGCAGCACGCGCACAGCGACAGCCTCTATCGTCTCATGAGTGCGATTGCGAAATCGGTGCGCCTGGTCAATGAGGACCTCCTGCGCGAGGCCGGATACATGCTGCCTCAGAGTCAGAACACACATACGCTGCTGCGCGAATGGGTTGCCAATCCCCCCTCGCCCGATTTTCCGGCCGACGCGGCGAAAAAGCTTTTGGAACAGCTTGCCTGCAACGAAGAAGCGCTGGTGAAATAACACAGGCTGTCGTGTAGGAAGCCATTTTACGAAACAAAAGAACCCGGGGCAGCGAAAGCAGCCCCGGGTTCTCTATATCTATGAATCGCAATATCTTCAGCCAAACTCGCAAAGCGCCGGTTCCGACTGAAGACAAAGGCAAAGCAACTCTTATTTCAGCTCGACTTTCGCGCCGGCTTCCTCGAGCTTCTTCTTCATGGCCTCGGCATCGTCCTTGCCGACACCCTCTTTGACGGTCTTCGGAGCGCCGTCGACCAGCTCTTTCGCCTCTTTCAGGCCAAGGCCGGTGATCTCGCGCACGATCTTGATGACATTGATCTTGCTGGCGCCGGCTTCCGCAAGCACGACGTCGAAATCGCTCTTCTCCTCAGCAGCCGGGGCAGCGCCGCCAGCGGCAGGAGCGGCAGCAACCGCAACCGGGGCAGCGGAGACGCCGAATTCTTCTTCCAGGGCTTTGACAAGCTCAGCCAGCTCAAGAACTTTCAGTTCTTTGACGGCTTCCATAATCTCAGTAACTTTAGACATGGTAGTACCTCCTATTTACTCTTTCTACTATACTTACTATTCAGCCTCGGCAGGTGCCTCTGCTTCGGCATTCACCGCGGCAGCCTCAGGCGCCTCGGCGCTCGCTGCGACGGGCTCGCCCGCCTCCAGCTTCTCTTTGATCGCGTTGAGCACAACGGCAAGACCAACGATCGGAGAATTGAATCCATACAGAACCTGTGCAACCAGAGTCTCTCTCGAGGGCAGTTTTGCGAGACGATCGATCTCCTCCACGGAGACCACCTTGCCGTCAACGAAGCCCGCCTTCACTTTCAGGCAGTCACCATTTTTGGAAGAGAACTCATGGATGATCTTGGCCGGAGCGATCGGATCCTCCTCGCAGAGAGCAAGAGCCGTCGTACCGTTGAGAACCTCATCGAGTTCATAGCCGAGCTCCTTGGTTGCAAAGCGGGTCAGTGTGTTCTTGACGACCGCATACTCGACGCCGGCTTTTCTGAACTCAGCGCGAAGTTTGGTATCCGCTTCTACCGTAATGCCCTTGTAATCAACAAAGACGCCGGAAGCGGCCTTTTTCATCTTCTCGGTCAGTTCAACAACAGCCTGTTTCTTCTGTTCCAGAATTTTTGCGCTTGGCATACATTTCACCTCCATTGCGAATGAATCTGTCATTCGCCATAACGAGACAAAAGAGAAGCGCTCCTCTGCAGACAGCAAAAGAGCGCCAAACAATCTTGTTTTCAGCATCTCTCCTCGGCAGGCAGAAAAATCTTTTCAGCTTACGCACCTACTGTCTATGGATCAAATGACTTTATTAGTATACCATATCCACATCATTTGTCAATTCTTTTTGCAAAGTTCCTGTTCCCCATGGGCCGGTAAGCCCGCCCGGCCTACACAGCGCCGCAGCCAGCCGCCAAACCGGTAGTAGAGACAAAACAGTACGCTTGTCACAACCCAGCTGATCGGGTAACTCGCAAGGACGGTGGAGAGCTCGGGTCGGATGGGCAGCAGTGTGAAAATCCACACAATTCTCAACACGCACACACCGCCTCCCGTCATGAGCATGGGCATCAGCGCATCTCCGCAGCCGCGTATGGTGCTGGCCAAAATCTCAATGCAGACGTAGGTGACGTAATATGGCACCATCCCAAAGACAATCTGCCGGCCGATTTCAATGACAGTCGCATCATCGGTAAAAATGCCGAGCAGCGGCCCTGACAGGGTGCAGTAGAACAGGCTTGTGACCACCGCCGTTCCCGCAGCGAGACCGAGACCGATTTTTACACTCTCTTTCATCCGGTCGTATTTCCGGGCTCCGAAATTCTGTCCGACAAAGGTTGTCATGGCAATTCCATAGGCGCTCAGAATCATCCAGAAGAAGCCGTCTATCTTTCCGTGCGCCGTCCACGCCGCAACGGTGTCTGTTCCAAAGGAGTTGATACGGGACTGGATGAGTACGTTTGAAATGGCATACATATTTGACTGCAGGCCCGCCGGAAGTCCCACGCGGACAACGCGCCAGAGCATGCCGCGAACCATTCGGAGCTTTTTCGGCACGAGGCGGTAACAGGCATTTGTGTTGCAAAGTGACAGGACGATCAATACGGCGCTGAGTGTCTGAGAGATGATGGTGGCCAGTGCCGCTCCAAACACACCCATGTGAAAACCCGCCACAAAGAGAATGTCCAACACCACATTGGTCAGGCACGCCGCAATGAGGAAGTTGACCGGCCGTCTGGTATCCCCCACGGCCCGCAGAACGCCCGCCCCCATATTGTAGATGAAAGACGGCACCATTCCAAGTAAAATTACCCGAATATAAGTCAGCGCATAGGGCAGCACATCTGCCGGCGTATCCATAGCCCGCAGCGCTGCAGGGGCACAGAGCAGCCCCACCACGCTCAGACCGGCACCACCGATGAGCGCCAAAAGCATAGAGGTATGCACGGCGGAGTCGACCTCCTCATGCTTCCCTGCGCCGTAGATCTGCGCGACAACCACTGTTGTCCCCGAGGAGAGCCCGACGAATAGATTGGTGATGATGCTCACCAGCACACCCGTCGCTCCGCCGACCGCGCCGAGCGCCTGCTTTCCGACAAAGCGGCCGACGATCATGGCGTCGGCTGTGTTGTAGAGCTGTTGAAAGAACGTACCAAACAAAACCGGAAAAAAGAGCGACAGTAGCTGGCGCCAGATGACGCCCTGTGTGATGTCGACTCCCATTCCGGTATCCATGGTCTTTCGTTTGAATTTCATATGTCACGATCCTGTTCACTTCAAATAAAAAACCCACAAAGCTTGAACAATCAGCGTTTGTGGGCTTTTTGGTTGCGAGAGAAGGATTCGAACCCTCACAAGCAGAGTCAGAGTCTACCCTCCGCTTCACAAAAACCCTTGTTTTTCTAAGGAAGAAAGCACTTTAAAAATCGCACTGACATTAATAC